>JBFOMB010000058.1:0-56265 GCA_040830545.1 Paracoccaceae bacterium
GGATCAGGGCGGTCGCCCACAACCGGGCCGCCAAAGATGAATTCGCTTTCATTGCGTTCGCCACAAAACGGGCAACGGATAAGCATCATGGTCCGGTCCTCGCTACCTGACTGTGGTGGTGCCGGATTCCATGACGAAATCCAGATGCCGGAACCGGTCCAGCGTGAAGGAAGACATCAACGGGTGCGGCTGTTCTTTGGCGACCAGATGCGCCAGCGTCAGGCCCCCTGCCGGGATCGCCTTGTACCCGCCCCACCATCCTGCAGTGATGAACAGCCCCGGCACGTCAGTTTGGTCCATGATCGGGGATGCATCATGGGCAATGTCCAGATGCCCGCCCCATTGGCGCATCAGCTTGAGCTTCTTGAAGCTGGGGAACAGCGACAGCATGGAGGTCACCGTATCCTCGAACACGTGCTGTTTGATGTCCCTGCGGAAGCTCTGTCCCATGTCGGGTGCGCCACCAATCACCATCTCACCCTTGTCGGACTGGCTGAAATAGAACCCGCTATCGGGGCAGTTCACCACGACATCGACTAAAGGCTGCACCGGTTCGGACACAAAGGCGGTTAGGTTCATCGTACGCAAGGGCAGCTTCAGCCCAACCGTTTCCGTCAGCGTTGTGGTGTGGCCGGACACGGCGATGGCCACCTTGTCCGCATGGACCGTGCCGCGATTGGTTTCAACGCCGGTAATCGCGCCATCCGCCCCACGAATCAGCGACTTTACCGCCGTCTGCTGATGCATTTCCACACCCATGGAATCTGCCGCGCGGGCATAGCCCCACGCAACCGCATCATGGCGGTTCACGCCCGCATCGGTGTGCACCATGCCGCCCAGAATGGGCAGACGCGAATCTGGCCCGCCACCTGTCAGCGCCGGGATACGCCGCCGCACTTCCTCGGTCGAGATCTGTTCATAGGTCGAGCCATAGATATCCATGACCAACTGCCGCCGCCGCAATTCGCGCAGTTTCGACCACGTCTGGATCACATCAACCATGGTGCGTTTTGAGTGCATCATGTTGAAGTTCAGATCCTTGGTCAGTCCATCGTACAGCTCGACCGATTTGACATAAAACGGGATCGATTCATCGCGCATATAGTTCGAGCGGATCGTCACGGTGTTGCGCGCCACGTTACCGCCACCCAGCCAACCACGTTCCAACACGGCAACGTTGGTGATGCCGTGTTCTTTCGCCAGGTAGTAAGCCGTCGCAAGGCCGTGCCCCCCGGCTCCGATGATCACAACATCATATCGGTCCTTCAGCGGCGGGCTACGCCACGCTTTGGCCCAGTTGCGGTGCCCGGTCAGCGCGTTGCGGGCCAGCGAGAAGATGGAATAGTTTTGCATGGTGGTAATACTTTTGCCTTACACGCAATGGTCGTCAAGCGCATTCTTTGCCACTTCGACCCGAACTTTGACCCTTGGCACATTTCGACTATTGTTTTGGCAGAAAGGCACGCCATGAAACTTCGCGTCAGGCAATTTCACCGTGGAATGACCGGCAAATGGTCGGCCCGGTCGCTGTGGCCCTGTTTCATCATCAACTGCCGCAGTTCGCCGGTTCAGTGACCCCAATCTCTACCCGGGCGCATCGCGCCTGACCTTACATTCCGCCCTATGACCGCTGGGCGACAGGATTGGACGTTACATGACACAGATTTCAGACGTGAAAGACAGACAAGATTCCTATGCACGCGATGGCGTTGTGCTGCTGCGGAACATCTTGACCGACGATTGGCTGACCCGGCTGCGCCAGGCCGTGGACGAAGAGGTCGCAAAAGGCGAACGCTACTTCGCCTACAAAAACATGCGTGAACAGCCCGGTGTGTTCCAGGATTTCTGCGTGACTTCGGACATTGGTGAGCGCGTGGCAGAGGTCGCTGGCAGTCCATGGGTTTCGCTGATCTACGACCAGATTTTTGCCAAGGAACCCGGCACCAAAACCCAAACCGGGTGGCACACGGATCAGCCCTATTGGCCGGTTTCCGGCCCGATCATGACCATGTGGATCGCATTGGACCCGGTGGACCCGGACAACGGTGCGCTGGAGTTTGTGCGCGGTTCCCACGCCTGGGGGGCTAAGTATCGGCCTTTCAGAACCGATCAATTGGGCGGGTTCCTGCATTATCTGGAGCGGGATAACCCCGATTATATCGACATGCCCGATTTTGAGGCGGACCGAGCCAACTATGACATCTTTCACTATCCTCATATGGAGCCGGGCGATGCGCTCGCCTTTGACGGCATGATTGTGCATTCGGCAATGGGAAATCGGACCTCGACCCGACGCCGACGGGGCTATGCGATCCGGTTTGCGGTCGATGGTGCAACCTATGACCCGCGCGATTCAGTGACGGAATGGCTGCACGACGACGCCCTGACGGCTGGCGCGGCGTTTCGGGGCGGGCGGTTTCCCGTGGTCTTTGGCGCCTGAGGTTAGGATGGATTCAGTTGGGCCGTCAGCTCAGTCACCAAAGTAAACATAGGCGAATGGGCAAACGCGGTTTTGTCCATTCGAAGATCAGGGTGCCGGGTGGCCAGCAGTGCGATGACCTCTTCGACCTCAGCCGTGATCACAAAACGACCCACGCAGGAAAACACGCCGCCACCAAAATTCAGATGCGGTGGTTCCCCCTCGCGGTCGATGTCGAACGTATCCGGGTCGGCGTAATAGTCCGAATTCCAATGTGTCGCGCCGATGTTGGCAAAGATTGGCGTGCCTTTGGGCAGGAAAACGCCCTCGATCTCGGTATCTTCCAACACTTCGCGCGAGGTCGAGATCGTCCGTGGATGGAACCGCATCACCTCGCGTACCGCCTGCGGGATCAGCGAAGGGTCTGTGCCCAACCGCGCCCAGATTTCGGGACGCGAAGCCAGTTCAACAATTGCAATTGCAATCTGGTGAGACGAGTTGTCGGTATTCGCCTCTGCCAGTTTGATCACCCAGTTGCGCAGGTCGTCGGAACTGAGTTCGCCCGCCTCTTCGGCCCGGATGAGGTTCGACAGCATGTCATCCCCCAGCGTCTTGCGCCGTTCAGCGATGCGGGCGTCGACATAGTCGATGATGCTTTCGAATGCGTCTAGAATGGCGGGTGTATGATCCGGGTTGCGCGTGTGGACCTGCTGCACCGTGTGAGAGGTTCGGGCCACATAGTCTGCATCCTCGAACGGAGCGCCGACCCAATGACAATATAGGGCCGAGGGCACCGGGTCACACAGGTTGCGGATCAGGTCGACAGGGCGATTTGTGGGCAGTTCGTCCACCACGCGTCGGACAACCATTTGAATGTCATTGCGAAAATCCTGAACCGAAGGTTCGCTGAACAGCCGGTTCAACGGAATGCGCAGATCGCGGCGGCGATCACCGCGATTGTGGTAGGAAATCGAATGCCTTTTGTAGGTCAGCGGTCGCCCTTCGGGCAGGCCCAGCACCTCCATCAGCTTCGGGTGCCCCGTGCCCAGTCGCCGGTCAATGATGGCCTTGCGGCACAGCCTGTAGTCCAGCAATTCGACCCCCCGCGCGCTGCGGGCGATTTTCCATTGCGCCGCCCAGTCGGACAGCGTTTTGAATGGGGCGTCCTGATAGTCGGCAGACCCGAAATCCAGTTCCGGCAGGGCGTCGATGGATGTGGATTGCGTGTTGGTCATGGCTTCACTCAGCTGCGACCTGTTCGACGCCTTCTGCCTCGATCGCCTGATCCAGCACGCGCCGGAACAGTTTTGCGCCCGCGTCCAGCCCCAGGTCGATATGAGGCGTTCTGGCGTTTTTCATGCCGCGATGCACCTCTTCCAGCACGTCCTTGTCCTCCAGGAACGCGGTGCGCGCGCCGTCATTCATGAACTTGGACACGTCGGCATTGTCCGGGTCCGAGTTGCGGTGCTGGAACCAGAAATACCGCGTGCGGTCCTCGTCAATCGGGGTCATGAAGTTGTAGGAGATGTTGATGAACGTCTCGTCCACCGGGTCCCTGTCATACCCGCCAGTGCCGACCGGGGTATAGATGGATTTGTTCAACCCAATTGCGGGCATACACATTTCATAATGCTGCAAGCGGTCGCAATCGCCCTCGAAGGCAACCAGTTTGGCATAATAGGGCGATGGCGGCTTGTTCTCGATCCAGCGGGATACAATCACCCCGCGATCCGTTTTCTTCACGTCCAGCGGTTCTTCGTCCGTGCCTGCCCCGGCAAAAGACGACACATGCACCCAGGCCACATGGCTGGGGTCCAGCAGGTTGTCACAAACCCACAGGTAATGGCAGTCGATGTCCATCACCCCGCCATCGGTTAGGCCCCAGGTGGCGTCATCATAGTTTTCGACAGGGAAGATCTTGTCCGGGTCGGCCAATTCCGGGTCACCCATCCAGATCCATAGCAAGCGATAGCGATCCACGACCGGATAGGATTTCACCACGGCGCGTCTGGGAGTCATCCCGCGCTGTGTCGGGCTGTCGATGCATTTACCGGAACAGTCGAACTTTAACCCGTGATAACCACACTCCACCACATCATCGATCAAGTTGCCCTTGGACAGGGGCAGCTTGCGATGCGGGCAGGCATCCTCCAACGCCACCGGCGTGCCGTCCTGCTGACGATAGAGCACGATATTTTCGCCCAGAAACGTCTCTGCCTGCAACGCGCGCCCGATATCCTTGCTCCATGCAGCGACGTACCAGCAGTTTCTCAGATACATGTTTCAGCTTCCGTTTTCGTGGCCTTGTGTGACGCAGTATGAAGCAAGACAAGGATAAGACGCCATGCCGGATTGGTAATGCAACGTATAAGGACGACTAATTCCGATGTATTGCAGGTGGCGGGATTTCGGGCTGCGCTGCGGCTTCGCCCTTGATCCAGTTCAAGAATTCCTGAACCTTCGGGCTGTCCATCGCTTCGGATCGACGCACCAACCAGTAAGACAATCGCGACGGCGCCATCTGAGGGAAAGGCCGCACCAACCGCCCCTCGCTCAGAGAATCGATGACCAGTGGTTCCCTCCCCAGGGCCACGCCCAACCCTTCGATCGCAGCCTGAATGACCATGTTGGATTGGCCCAACTGCCGTGTGCGCAACGGCTTGGGCAGGTCCACCTGACAGGCACGCGCCCAAAACTCCCAAGTCGGGCTAGCCGCGCCATGGTGCAGGTTTTCGTCCACCAGCAAAGTATGACGGGCCAAATCGTCTATCGATTTCAGTCCGGGCAGTAGGGACGGCGCGCAGACCGGAAACAACTGCTCGTTCATCAGCAGATCGACCTGCAAACCTGCGCTTTGCGCCTGCCCATAACGTATCCCGATATCTGCATCGACACTGGTGAACGGCAATTGCCCGGTATCGGTCGTGATCGAAATCGACAGATCGGGGTGCGCAAGGTCAAACCGGATCAGACGTGGAAACAGCCAGGTGAACGCGAACCCGGGCAGGCAAGAGATCACAATGGTCCGGTCGCCGCGCGTTTTGTCCCGCAACTGCGTGCAGACCTCGGAGATACGGCCCAACCCTTCTGCAATCGCCAGCGCCAGTTGCCGCCCCTCTTGAGTGGGCCGCGATTGCCGCGCACCACGAACCAGCAATTCACGCCCCAACCATTCCTCAAGCGTGCGCACATGTTGGCTGACCGCGCTTTGGCTGACGCCCAATTCCTCAGCCGCTGACGAAAACCCGGAATGGCGCACAACCGCCTCAAAGGCGCGCAGCGCAGAATAGGGCAGGTTCAAGATCATATTAGCCACCCTAATGTGAGCCATTATGTCTTTCAAATGGAACCGCCGCACAAACGGGCATTAGTCTTTTTTCGTCAGAAATCGAGTAAAAAATGACCGATACCACACCAGAACAAGGCGCCAGAAACCTTCTGGCTAACTGCGCGCGGGCGTCAAAAGGCGACAGATTGCTGATCGCCTACGAACCGCCGGAATATGGGTACTTCGATGCGCATTGTGTGGACATTGTCAGCGATGCGGCGCGGGATATGGGATTGTCGGTAGACACGGTTGATGTTGGCTTCAACCCCGGCGACCCGCATTTGTCCGATGACCTGCGGATGCGGTTCGAATTCGCGGACATCATTCTGTTTCTCGCCCGCCTCGGTGATCAGCTGCGGTTTTCGGATATGCCGCAGGGCAAGAAAATCATCGTCAGCTTTGCCCTGTGCCGTGAAATGCTGGGGTCCGGTTTCTCCAACGGCCATCACGACGCGTTCATGGAGCTGAAGGCCGAAGTTAACGCGGTATTGGACGCGGCGACAGACGTTCACGTGACCTGCCCTATGGGCACAAATGTGAAGGGGCGGCCCGAGATGAATCTGGACCCGACAGGGGACACCTCGGTTTTGCGATTTCCCATGTCGATCTTCACCCCGGTGCCCGCTCACAGTTTCTCTGGTCGGGTTGCGCTGCGGTTTCTGACTGGGACCGGGTCCAAATACTACGACGACTACACCATCGAATTTGACGCGCCTGTCTTTGCGATGATGGAAAGCGGACGCTTGACCGGCTTTGCCGGGGATCCAGCCGGGGCGGCACGGGCAGAGGCCCATTATGACCGCGTGGCAGGCCAGTTGTGCATCGACAGGAACTACGTGCATTCCTGGCATGCTGGCATTCATCCCGGATGTAGTTACCCGTGGGATATGCGCGACAATTACGAACGGTGGGGCGGATCGGCCTTCGGCAACCCTCGTTTGCTGCACTTCCACACCTGTGGAACCTATGCGCCGGGCGAAATCAGTTGGAACGTCTTCGACCCCACCATTTCCGTTGATGGTGTCACCTACTGGGAAAATGGCATTTTCCATGCTGCCCGTTTGCCGGGTGGACAGTCCATTCTGGATCGCTTCCCCTGTGCCGCCAATTTGTTCACAAATCCCGAACCTGACATCGGATTGCGTGAAACCGGGTGATCAGCACGCCACGAATCTTGATCAAGTGGGATCAGAGAGGATAAAATAAGAGGAATAGGGTCGGTCAGAGTCGGCCCTATGGTGCGGAGCACTCCCGTCTCCGGTGCCGAAACGCGAAGAGGGCGCGCCCCCGCATCGGCAAAAAATGGAACTCACATGTCAAAAGCAATTGTCACGCCGCTGACCCAGGCATTGGCCGAGGGAAAGCTGACTCGCGAAGAACTGAAAGGCTTCATGCAACGGTCCAACGGGCCCGGTTTGCGCCACCTTGCGCTTTGGATTCTGACGCTGGCCTGCACAACCACTCTGATCACGTTGGCCTGGGACAGTTGGCTGATTTGGCCGGCCATGTTCGTGCAAGGTGTCGTTCTGGTGCATCATTTCTCGCTGCAGCACGAATGCGTCCATTATACCGTGTTCCGCACCCGGTGGCTGAACGATCTGGTCGGCCTGCTATGTGGCGTCATCATCATTCTGCCACATCGCTTCTTTCGCTATGAGCATTGCGATCATCACACATACACCCAGCTCGAAGGAGAGGACCCGGAACTGATCCCGCTGCCGGAAAGCTTGGGTCAGTATGTCCTTTATCTGTCGGCCTTGCCCTACTGGCGGGGGATATTCACTCAAGTCATCCGTCACGCGCTGGGGCACCTCAACGAGGTGGAGTTGCAATTTGTCCCCAAGGAGGAACAGGGGGCCGTTTTTTGGGACGCCCGGCGTTTGCTGGCGTTTTATGCGGCGGTCTTTGTGGGCATGGCTATGACAGGTTGGTGGGGTCTGGTCTGGTACTGGATCATTCCGCTGTTTCTGGGCGAACCCGTTATGCGGTTTGTGCGCATGACCGAACACGTTGGTCGCCCCACGATCGCGCAAATGTCGGAAAACACGCGCACCATTCTTGCGCCGAAACCGATCTCCTTTCTGTGTTGGAACATGAACTACCATGCGGAACACCACTATGTGGCGTCCGTACCGTTCCATGCGCTGCCGCGCCTGCACGAGAAGCTAAAGGACCACATATACGTGGAAAAAGGCGGCTATCTGGCTGCGCATCGCGACATCCTGCGTCAGATCATGTCTCGCCAAAATCAGGTCGAGGCATAAGCCATGGCCGTCAGAGAGAAGACCTGGCGTGACGTCATTGCGGTGTCCGAGCTTGAATCGAATTGGGTGACGCGGGTCGAAATGGGGCCCCGCCTGATCGCCGTTTATGACACGCCCAGCGGGGTCTACGCGTCGCTTGCCCTGTGCAACCACGGTGGGGCGGACATGTGTGATGGATACTTTGATGGCCATGTCATCGAATGTCCGCTGCATCAAGGGGCGTTCGACGTGCGTGATGGCAGACCGGTGGCGGCACCCGCGACCAAGCCTATGCGCGTGTTCGAAACCCGCGTGGCGGACGGGATGGTTCAGATCAGGATGTGACAGCGACAACAACACGCAGCGCAAATGCCGTGCGTGGAGGACGCTGGCTGATGTGTTTGGTGAAAAGACGATGTCAGCTCTGGCCGGATTTCCCTATCCTTAGAAGGAATAAGTATCGCTTACTTTGCGAGTTTGCACCGAACGGCGAATTGGTGGCTCAGCCGTTGATCCGATCTTCGGCCCGACACCCAACCCGACAAACTGTACAACGCGCCACGCACAAACGAAGCCCCGGACGTGATCCGGGGCCTCGGATCCAACATCGTCGAGGTCCCGGAGCAAGCCCGGGACTGCGTTGCCTCAGCCCTCGCGCGCGGGAATTGTGCGACCCTTCTGAACTGCGGGGCGTTCCATGAAGCGATCCACATAGGCGACCGCGTTCTTGTGATCGTCCCAGCCCAAGATTTCCTTTGCGCCGTAGAAATCCAGTGCGGCCAGCCACGGGGCCAGCGCGATGTCCGCGATGGAGAAGTCACCGGCGATCCAATCCTGTCCGTCCAGCACACCGTCGACCACACTCAGCAGGCGCTTGGCCTCGTTGATGTAGCGCTCGCGCGGGCGGGGGTCTTCGATTTCGGCCCCGGCGAATTTGTAGAAGAAACCCAGTTGCCCGAACATCGGGCCAACGCCGCCCATCTGGAACATCAACCACTGGATCACCTTGGCCTTGTCCGAGGCGGTCGCGCCCATCAGCTTGCCGGTCTTTTCGGCCAGATAGATCAGGATGGCTCCGCTTTCGAACAACCCGATTGGCGAACCATCCGGCCCGTTCGGGTCGATGATCGCCGGGATTTTGTTGTTCGGGTTCAGGGACAGGAATTCGGGGCTTTTGACGTCAGCATCAGCCAGCGTCACGAGGTGGGGTTCATAGTCCAGTCCCATTTCCTCTAGCGCGATGGACGCTTTGACCCCGTTTGGGGTCGGGAAGGAATAAAGCTGGATTATATCCGGGTTTTGCGCCGGCCATTTCTGGGTGATTTGGAATTGGCTGAGATCGGGCATGGGTGCCTCCGCTGTTTGGTCCCGGTCAAGATAGGCGTGTATTTCGGCGAATGAACCGCAATTTCTGTGCGATTCTGCAGGAACTCTTGCGCGCCCGCGATAATCCCCACATGATTTTCACAATAGTTAACGGGAGGAAACGGGTATGGAGTCAGTAGCGGCAGCTGGCGGGATCGGCGTTTTGTTTATGAACGTGGTCAAGGCGCTGATCGTCATTGTTATCGGCTGGATGGTGGCCAATGCCGTGAGCGGTATTGTGCGACGGCGTGTGAATGCCAATCCCAACATCGACAACACGCTGGGCAATTTTGCTGCCAGCATCGTGCGCTGGATCATCCTTTTGATCGTGCTGATCGCGGTCATGGGGGTGTTCGGGATTGAGGCGACCAGCCTTGTCGCCATGTTGGGCGCAACCACGCTGGCCATTGGCCTGGCCCTTCAGGGCACGCTCAGCGATTTGGCCGCCGGGTTCATGCTGATCCTGTTTCGGCCCTACAAGATTGGGCAATACGTGGACATTGGGGGCACGTCGGGGACGGTCGTTGAAATCAACCTCTTCGTGACCGAACTGGTAACCCCCGACAACGTTCAGATCATCATGCCGAACGGGCAGGCCTGGGGATCGGTCGTGACGAATTTCAGCCACCACGACACACGCCGTGTCGATCTGGTGTTTGGCATTGACTATGGTGACGATGCGTCCAAGGCGATGGAGATCATTCTGGACAAGGCCAAGGCGGACGACCGTGTTCTGTCTGACCCAGAACCCTGGGTGCGCGTCACCAATCTGGGCGACAGCTCGGTCGATCTGACGGTGCGCATCTGGTGCAATGCGGCGGACTACTGGGAGCTGAAGTTTGCCCTGACCAAGGATGTGAAAGAGGCGTTTGATGCCGGTGGCATCTCGATCCCCTATCCGCATCAGGTCGAAATCCGCAAAGAGGGCTGATCCCGGAAGGAGATACATCATGGCTGCAATTCCCCCAGTTTGCGAATTTGGATGGACGCCACCCGGGTTTTCCCTGCCAGCAACTGATGGAAAAACATATGGCTTGGCTGAACTGACTGGACCAAAGGGGTTGGTGGTGGCGTTCATCTGTAACCATTGTCCCTATGTTCTGGCGGTTTTGGATCGGATCATACGGGATGCGCAGGATTTGGTCCCGATGGGTATTGGCTTTGCTGCGGTCTGTTCAAATGACCCGGTGAGTTACCCGGCTGACAGTTTTCCTGAAATGGAGAAGATGGCGCTGCAGCGGGCCTTCCCGTTTCCATATCTGCATGACGCAGACCAGTCCGTTGCGCGGGCCTGGGATGCGGCCTGTACACCGGATTTCTTTGGCTTCAATGCAGCGATGGAACTGCAATATCGCGGACGTCTGGACGCCTCGCGTGCGCAAGCGGGGCCAACGGATTTGCGACGTGACCTTTTCGAGGCGATGAAGCAGGTCGCCGCCTCTGGGCAGGGGCCAGTGGATCAGATCGCGTCCATGGGATGTTCGATCAAGTGGGCGGCTTGAGCCGCGCAAACAGACTTTGCGATTTTCGTTGATTTGCGCGAACTCGAGGCGTCTAATTCAGCGTATGGGCGAGCCTGCTAATTTTTTGGGCCGCCTGCAAAGTACCAGTCATTTGATTAGGGAGGGTTTGGTATGGCCTTTGATGCAGCTGTTCGCGCAGCCATTGAAACGAAAGCAAATGAATTGGGGTGGAACGCACGCGCCTTTGCCGCCGTGGTGGAGGTTGAAAGCGCAGGCAAGGCGTTTGCCACGGTGGATGGGCAGCAGATGCCGTTGATCCTGTATGAATACCACGTGTTCTACCGGAACTTGCCGCAGAACCTTAGGAATGCGGCCGTGAAGTCCGGCCTTGCTGCTCCGAAATGGGGGCAACTGCCTTACAAAAAATCTCAAAGCGCCCGGTACAACCAACTGGAGCGGGCAAAGAAAATCCATAGCGAAGCGGCCTATATGGCCTGTTCCTGGGGCGTTGGGCAGGTCTTGGGAGAAAACGCGGATTGGCTTGGGTTCCCTTCGGCGCAGGCACTGGCCGAACGCGCAATGGAGAGCATCGAGGGGCAATTGGACCTGATGGTGCGATTTATCCAGAAAAGAGGGCTGGTTGACGAACTTCAGGCGTTGGATTGGCGCGGGTTTGCGCGGCTCTACAATGGGTCCGGTCAGGTTGAATACTATGCCACGCGCATGGCCGCGGCCTACAAACGGTTGGGCGGCGTGCAGGCAAGTGACGGAGACTTGGATGACGATGTTGTCCTGCGCGTCGGGTCCACTGGCGCGTCCGTATCGGACCTGCAATTGGCCCTGCGTAAACTGGGCTATCACCTGAACGTGGATGGAGAATTCGGACCCGCGACCAAGGCACGCGTGTTGGAATTCCAGTCCGATCAGGGTCTGGCCGCTGACGGTGTCGCCGGCCCTGCAACGCTGGGCCGGCTGGAAACACTGTTGGGTGCGGATCGTATCCGCGAATTGTGAGGGTCTAGGATTTGATCGCCAACGTGGGCGAGGTCACGTCAATTCCCAACGCCTTGCCCACCGCGTAGTAGGTCAATTGCCCGGCGTGCACGTTCAACCCTGCCAGCAGGTGCGGGTCGTCGGCGCAGGCCTGTTTCCATCCCTTGTCCGCCAGCGCCAGCATGAACGGCATCGTCGCATTGCCAAGCGCGATGGTCGACGTCCGTGCGACAGCGCCCGGCATGTTTGCCACGCAATAATGCATGATCCCATCGACCTCGTAGATCGGGTCGGCGTGGGTCGTTGCCCTGGACGTCTCGAAACATCCACCTTGGTCAATGGCCACATCAACCAGCACCGCGCCCGGTTTCATCTCGGACAGTTGTGCGCGGGTCACCAGCTTGGGCGCTTCCGCACCGGGGATCAGAACCGCCCCGATGACCATGTCGGCCTCACCCAGATGTTCTGCTAGCAGACCGGCCGAGGAATAGCCGGTGTTGAACACGTTGCCGAACACATCATCCAAGTAACGCAGACGGGGCAGGGACCGGTCCAGAACCGTCACATCTGCCCCCATCCCCGCAGCGATCCGGGCGGCGTGAGTGCCGACGACCCCACCGCCGATCACCAGTACGCGCGCGGGACCAACACCTGGCACACCTCCCATCAATACGCCACGCCCACCATTGGCCTTTTGCAACGTCCACGCGCCAACCTGCGGGGCCAGCCGTCCGGCAACCTCGGACATCGGAGCCAGCAGCGGCAATCCACCCTGTGCGTCCGTGACGGTTTCATAGGCTATTGCGGTACAGCCTGAAGCCAGCAGATCATGGGTTTGGTCCGGGTCGGGCGCGAGGTGCAAATAGGTGAACAGCAACTGCCCTTCACGCAGCATCTTGCGTTCGGTGGCCTGGGGTTCCTTCACCTTGACGATCATGTCGGCGGAGGCAAAAACCTCTGCCGCCGTATCTACGATCCGCGAGCCTGCGGCGGTGGAATCCTCGTCCGGGAACCC
This sequence comes from Paracoccaceae bacterium, assembly GCA_040830545.1. Lineage (GTDB taxonomy): Bacteria > Pseudomonadota > Alphaproteobacteria > Rhodobacterales > Rhodobacteraceae > HXMU1420-2. The sequence goes on from JBFOMB010000058.1 coordinate 12,827, forward strand.
CGCGCCAACAACCCGCTGCGGTTCGATCAGGACGGCGAGGCCATGGGCGATGGCTTCGCGCGCGGCGTTCGGGGTCATGCCAACGCGGAATTCCTGTGGTTTGATTTCTTTCGGGCAGCCGATCTGCATGGGTCTCCTCCGGGGTTGAACGGCGTTTTCGATATGGACAGAATGCCGCAGGGCACGCGCAAGGTTTGTGAAAAGATGGGTCGCCAAGTGGCCAATTTTTCGAATAATCTGCATCACATCTTTTGTTGTTCGCAAAGGTTTTGCGCGAAATGGCCCTTGATTCGATTGATTTGAGATTGCTGGCTGCCCTGCAGAAACGTGGGCGTATGTCGAATGCGGACCTGAGCGAGGCGGTGAATCTGTCCCCCTCGGCCTGTCATCGGCGCGTGCAGAGGTTGGAGAGCGAAGGGTATATCAGCGGCTATGTCGCCCTGTTGGATGCCCGCAAGTTGGGCGTGCCGACCACGGTGTTCGTGGAAATCACCTTGCAGGCGCAGGCGGACGAGGTGCTGGATGCGTTCGAAAAGGCCGTCGCGCGAATCCCGGATGTGCTGGAATGTCACCTGATGGCGGGGACAGCAGACTACATCCTCAAGGTCGTTGCTGAAGACACCGAAGATTTTGCGAGAATCCATCGCCAGCATCTGGCGCGGTTGCCGGGCGTGGCGCAGATGCAGTCCAGCTTCGCATTGCGGACCGTGTTCAAGACGACTGCTTTGCCAGTGTAAGCGCTACCGAGCACGCTCCGTCTCATGTTCCAACCGCAGTCGGGCGATGTCCTCGTTCCGCTCGGACCGTTGCTGGGCCGATAGTGATTGGTCAACGAAATCCATATGTGCCCGCACAGCAGCAGCCGCTGCGTCCGGGTCACGGGACTGGATGCCATCGTTGATGGCCCGGTGCTGGTCCAGAAGGGCGGATCGGCTGTTACGCTGGCGGAAGATGACTTGCCGGTTGTAAAATACACCTTCACGCAGCAGGTCAAACATGGATCGCATCATGTGCAGCATCACGACGTTATGGCTGGCTTCGATGATGGACATGTGGAATTGCGCGTCACGCCGGGCCTCTTCGTCTGCATCGACACGGTCATGGGCAGCAACCATCTTGTTAAATGCGGCCTGCACCACTTTCAGGTCTGTATCTGATCCGTAAGTCGCTGCGCGTGCGGCGGTCAGTGCCTCGAGGTCGCGGCGGAAGGCGACGAAATCGAAAACAGCTTCGGGGTGGGTCTTGAACAGATTCACGAGGGCAGGGGAGAACGCGGACCCCAGCACGTCGGCCACATAGATGCCGGATCCGGCCCGTGATGCCAGCAAACCCTGTTCTTGCAGCACCGAGATAGCATCGCGCAGGCTGGGTCGGGACACGCCCAGCCGATCAGACAGGTCACGCTCAGAGGGCAGTCGTTCACCCGGACGCAAAATCCCACGCATGATCAGCCCTTCGATTTGATGGACCACCGAAGTGGACAGTTTTTCGGGCTGAACTTTGCGGAAGGGCATTGGGTGTCTCTGACTAATTGGTCAAAGAATATGACCAAACGCAAGACCGTGCAACAGTGCACTGCGCGGGTTGATGCCGCTGCGGGTGTGTGTTTTCAATATCTTGTGGATAACCGGGCGGCTTACGCCCATATGCAGCGGCAACAGCGTTGACTCACTCCCCGCGCTTCCCTCAAAATATCCAGCAAAACAGGAATCAATCGAGCCAGCCTTGCGCTTTTCCAAACTCAGACTCACGGGCTTCAAAAGCTTTGTCGATCCGACCGACCTGATCATTGCAGATGGGTTAACCGGTGTCGTGGGACCAAATGGTTGTGGCAAATCCAACCTGTTGGAAGCACTGCGCTGGGTCATGGGGGAAAACCGACCGACGGCCATGCGGGGCGGCGGGATGGAGGACGTCATCTTTGCCGGGGCCGCGTCGCGTCCGGCGCGAAATTTTGCCGAGGTCAGCGTTCATATCGACAATTCCGACCGGCTGGCCCCTGCCGGGTTCAATGACAATGACGCGCTGGAAATCGTGCGTCGGATCACGCGGGACGTGGGCAGCGCCTATAAGGTCAACACCAAGGACGTGCGCGCCCGTGACGTGCAGATGCTGTTTGCAGATGCGTCGACTGGGGCGCATTCCCCTTCGCTGGTGCGGCAGGGACAGATTGCCGAACTGATCAACGCCAAGCCCAAGGCGCGGCGCCGTATTCTGGAAGAGGCGGCAGGTATCTCCGGCCTATACCAGCGACGCCACGAGGCGGAGCTGAAGCTGAAGGGCGCGGAAACCAATTTGGCACGGGTGGATGACGTTCTGGAACAGTTGGCCGCGCAACTGGCGCAACTGGCCCGTCAGGCGCGTCAGGCGTCGCGGTATCGCGAGATTGGGACCGCTTTGCGTCGGGCCGAGGAAATGCTGCTCTATCGTCGCTGGAAAGAGGCGGACGAGGCCCGGGCCACCGCCGAGGCCGCTCTGCGCGAACGGACTGGTGAGGCCGCCCGCGCCGAAGCGGCAGCGGTTCAGTCAGGTAAGGCGCGTGTGACGGCTGAAGAGGCGCTGCCGCCACTACGCGAGGAAGAAACGATCGCCGCCGCGATCCTGCAACGAGTGAAAGTAGAGCGCGATACGCTCAGCCAGGAAGAGGACCGGGCGCAGCAGGCGATCCAGACTCTGACCGCGCGGATCGACCAACTGGGCAGGGACAAGGCCCGCGAGGAAACCCTGAACCGGGACGCGGGTGAAACCATCGAACGACTGGAATGGGAAGCGCGCGAGTTGGAAAAGGCGGGTGAAGGGCACGAGGACCGTCTGGCCGAAGCCGCTGAAGCCGCGCGTGAGGCTGCCGCCGTATTGCAGGAGCGCGAAGCGCAACAAGCAGAGGCCACCGAAGACGCCGCGCGCCTGTCGGCCCGGCACCAATCGGCGCAGCGGCTGGTGGATGACAACCGCAAAACCTTGTCGCGGTCGGAGCAAGAGGCCGAGAAGGCCAAGGCAACCGTGGCGCATAGTCAAACCGCGCTGACGCAGGCGCAAACCGCCTTTGTCGCCGCGACCGAGGCAGAGGCCAAGGCGCAGGCCGAAGCTGTGACTGCCGAAGAAGTGCTAATGCGCACCGACGCGGAACGCAGTGACACCCAATCGTTGGAGGCTGAGGCGCGTGCGCAGCGGTCGGCTGCGGAAGGCGAAACCAACGCGTTGCAGGCAGAGATGACAGCACTGGCGAAGCTCGTCGCGCGGGACACGGCAGAATCCGGTCAGGTGCTGGATCTGGTGCGGGTGAAACCAGGCTATGAGAAGGCGCTGGGCGCGGCGCTGGCAGATGATCTGCGCGCGCCGGTTGTGCAGGCGGACGGGCCGTCTGGCTGGCTGGAACTGGCGGAGTATTCCGGGGACACAGGTTTGCCATCGGGCGTTGTGCCCTTGTCATTGCATGTCGAGGTGCCCGAGGTTCTGCGCCGCCGGATCGGACAGATCGGGCTGGTGGATGCAGATGCGGGCAACGGGTTGCAGGCGGCTTTGAAGCCGGGCCAGCGTCTGGTCAGCATGGAGGGCGACCTGTGGCGCTGGGACGGGTTCCGCGCCTGGGCCGAGGACGCGCCAAGCGCGGCGGCCTTGCGGCTGGAACAATTGAACCGTTTGGAAGGGTTGAAACAGGATCTGGAACGCGTGGGAGCTCGGGCCGAAGGCGCGAAACAGGCGCATGAGGCACTGAGCCGCAAACTGGCCGTGCTGACCGAGGCGGACAAACAGGCCCGCGCGGACCGGCGTGCGGCGGATCAGGCCGTGGCGCAGGCGGGTCGCGCGCTCAGCAAGGCGGAGGCGGACAGCAACCTGGCGCGTGGGCGTCTGGAAACCATGCAATTGGCTGTGTCACGCCACCAGGAAGAGGCGAGCGCAGCGCGTCTGCAACTGCGCGAGGCTGAAGCGGCGCTGGCCGGTCTGGGCGATCTGGGGTCAGCACGCGAACGGGTGGAAGAATTCCGCATGGCGGTCGAGGCCGCGCGGATCACGATGATGACCCGTCGGTCATCCCATGACGAACTGCGCCGGGAAGGTGAAGCGCGCACGCGTCGGTCACAAGAGGTCAGCAAGGAACTGAGCGGCTGGCGTCACCGGCTGGAAACAGCGGGTAAACGGATCGCTGAACTGGACGAACGCCGCACCGAGTCTGAGGGCGAATTGCGCGAGGCCGAGGCAGTGCCGGGTGACTTAGCCATCCGGCGGGAGGCTCTGGCGGCCTCCATCGCCGAGGCCGAGGTGCGGCAGGTGAATGCGCGGGACGCTTTGGCAGGGGGTGAGGCAGCGCTGCGCGAGGCGGCTGGAGCAGAGCGCGAAGCAGAGCGCGCGGCGTCTGAGGCGCGCGAGGTGCGGGCGGCGGCAGAGGCCCGCAGTGAGGCGGCACGGGAGCAGGTTTTGGCCGCAGCGGAACGGATTGCAGAGGAACGACAGGCCACGCCGAACCAGTTGCTGAATGGGTTGGACGCGGACCCTGCCGACATTCCGGGCGTCGACGCGCTGGAGGCAGAAATCAACCGCCACAAGCGGCAGCGCGACGCGTTGGGTGCAGTGAACCTGCGGGCTGAGGAAGACGCGAAATCGGTGCAGGAAGAGCATGATACGCTGAGTCACGAGAAGGCGGATCTGGAGGAGGCGATCCGGACCCTGCGCAGCGGGATTGCCAGTCTGAACCGGGAAGGTCGCGAACGGCTGCTGACAGCGTTCGAGCAAGTGAACTCGAACTTCCGCATGCTGTTCACACATCTGTTTGGCGGGGGTGAGGCCAATCTGGTGATGGTGGAAAGCGATGATCCGCTGGAAGCCGGGCTAGAGATCATGTGTCAGCCGCCGGGCAAGAAGCTGTCAACGCTGTCCTTGCTGTCTGGTGGCGAACAGACGTTGACTGCGATGGCGCTGATCTTTGCTGTGTTCCTGGCGAACCCCGCGCCGATCTGTGTTCTGGACGAGGTCGACGCGCCGCTGGATGATGCAAACGTCACCCGGTTCTGTGACCTACTGGATGAAATGTGCCGCCAGACCGAAACGCGGTTCCTGATCATTACACACCACGCAGTGACCATGGCACGGATGGACCGATTGTTCGGGGTAACGATGGCGGAGAAGGGCGTGAGTCAGTTGGTCTCGGTCGATTTGAAGAAAGCTGAAACGCTGGTGGCTTAGGTGGGGCCAGGCTGGGGCGCTGCCCCCAGACCCCCGGCTTATTTCTGGAACAATGAAGGTCAAGCCCGGATGTGGAGGGCCGTGCCGGGTGGTGCCATGCGGGCGATCCAGTGGATATGGGGGCGGGCGAAGGCAAGGCAGCCTTCGGTCGGGTAGCCGGGGCGACGCCATTGGTGCAGGAAGATGGCTGATCCCATATGGGGAATGGCTTTGGGCCAGTTCCAGTCGGTGGTCAGGATCACATCATAAAGTGGATCAGAGCGGTGCAGGGTTTCGTGACTGGCGGCGTAGGGTGCACGGACATGGGTGTTGTAGGCGAGGTCATCTGGTGCATCGGACCACAGGTCGTTGGGACCGATAGGGGTGGCCCAAGGTGTTGGCGCTTGCAGCCTGTCGGGGCGGTAGAAGAGGCCAGTGATGTGAAGGAGGCCGATGGGGGTGGCCCCGTCGCCTTCGCGTTTGTCGGCGGACGGGCCGCCGCGTCCGATGCTGCAGGGGAAGTGTCGGCCTCGAAAGCGCAGACCGCGCGGGGTCAGCACCATATCGGTGGGTTTCACAGCAGGTGGCCGGATTTCTTGGCTTTGGTTGCCAGATAGGCTCGGTTGTGCGCGGTTTCGCCAACCTTGAGCGGCACACGTTCCGTCACGGTGATGCCCGTTTTCTCCATCATCGCGATCTTGGCCGGGTTGTTGGTCAGCAGGCGCGCTTGAGAGAATCCCATGGTTTTCAGGATGTCGGAGCCGAGCCGGAAGTCCCGCTCATCATCTTCAAAGCCGAGGCGATGATTGGCCTCGACCGTGTCGAAACCCTGATCCTGAAGTGAATAGGCACGCATCTTGTTTGCCAGCCCAATGCCGCGCCCTTCCTGATTGAGGTACAACAGCACGCCAGCGCCCTCTGACCCCATCTGTGCCAAGGCCGCGCGCAATTGTGGCCCGCAATCGCATTTCAGACTGCCCATGAGGTCGCCGGTGAAGCATGCGGAATGTAGCCGGGTCAGCACTGGCTGATCCCGGTCGGGGCGACCGATTTCGATGGCATAATGTTCTTCGCCACCGTCATCGGGGCGGAAGATGTGCAGACGACCGGCCTCGGACACTTCCAATGGCAGGCGAGCATGGATGACAGGGTTTAGCGGGTGATGGCGGGCGAGTTCGGCCATGACGTCGCTGAGGTCCAGTTCGGTCAGACCGCTCACGTCACTGGCGGCGGTGGCCAGAATTGCAGCAGGCAGCAGGCGCGCGGATTTCAGCAACTGGATCGCCGCGCGGTGCGGGTCGGCAGAACCGTCGCGCTGGGAAATCAGCGGGCCTTTCATCGGGTGGCGCAGATCGTCTGCCGGATCAGCCACAGCCTGCACCCAGGCCAGGCCGGCATCCGCTGGCAACAGCAGGCGGGCGATGTCCCCGTCATAGGCGCGCGCCTTTAGCGTTTCAGCCCGGCGAGACGTGACCGCAATGACCGTGTCTGACGCCTGCGCGCGGAGCACGGCCAACCGCTCGGGGCTGATTGTTTCGGCACTGGCGGCCAGGATCTTGACCGACGGAGTATTGAACACAATAGGCAGGCCCATACGCAGGTCGGACCGGGCGCGGGCCAGTCGTTCGGTGATATCTGGTGCGAGTGTCATAGTGTAACGTATCTAGGGATTGTTTGCCGAAATGTGAAACAATTCCCGCGTCAGGGACACGTCGGCGTGAGAGATTTGCAGCAAAGCTTGTCTCAATCACCATTCGGACGCATTTGCCCCTCAGCGAATGGAGGACAACGATGGCCCAGCTGAAAAAGATCCTGTTGGTGGATGACGACGACGACCTGCGTGAAGCTCTGAGCGAACAGCTGGTCATGACCGAAGATTTTGACGTGTTCGAAGCCGGGGATGGTCAGCGGGCGATGGAACGTGTGCGCGAGGCGCTGTATGATCTGATCATTCTTGACGTCGGCCTGCCGGACACGGATGGGCGCGAGCTGTGCCGCTTGATGCGCAAACAGGGGGTCAAATCCCCGGTACTGATGCTGACTGGACATGACAGCGACGCTGACACGATCCTTGGCCTGGACGCTGGTGCGAACGATTATGTGACCAAGCCGTTCAAGTTTCCGGTGCTTTTGGCTCGTATCCGCGCACAACTGCGTCAACACGAACAATCCGAGGACGCCGTATTCCAGTTGGGGCCGTACACGTTCAAGCCATCGATGAAGATGCTGATCACCGAAGACGATCGCAAAATCCGGCTGACGGAAAAGGAAACCAACATTCTGAAATTCCTGTATCGCTCCACCGATGGCGTGGTCGCACGGGACGTTCTGCTGCACGAGGTGTGGGGATACAATGCAGGTGTCACCACGCATACGCTGGAAACGCATATCTACCGCCTGCGTCAGAAGATCGAGCCTGATCCGTCGAATGCGCGCCTGCTGGTGACCGAAAGCGGCGGCTATCGTCTGGTGGCGTGACGCGGCGTCTGACCCCTTTTCTGGTGGTCAATTGACCCCATATAGAAGTCACGAGTTCCCGTGCATGTCCGGGTAACGACATGTTCCTCCCTGTTGGACTGGCCCGGCTCCGCGCCGGGCCTTTTTTTGTTGTTACTTTCCTTGACCGATCTTGCTTTTTGACAGATCGCGCAGGCGACTGAGGAATGCGGTGCGGGACAGGCCGATAAAAATACCGAACGCAAAGGCCACCAGACCGTTTTCATCGATCTGCAGCGTGCTGATCCCGTTGAAGCCGGTATCCGATTCCGCACCGATTGAAATGATGACCAGCCCTGTTTGAAACATCACAAAGGCCGCTGCGCCGACGATGATGTCAAACAGCAGCGACAGCGCGGCGGCCTCGCCGCTGATGCTTTCATATTCGAAGTACTGCTCGACGTTGTCGATGCGTTCGCCAAAGGACATGGCGAAATACAGCAAACGTCCCATCAGTGTGCCCGCGATGATGAAAGCCAGCGCACTGAATTGGACAAGCGTTGCGGGAAGAACAACAGGCGGCGCGATCTTTGGCGGTATCAGCAGACCGATTGTCAGGGCCAGGAGCATCAGCAGGATAGTCGCGATCACTGGGGCACGCAGATTTCGGCGGTGGCGGGGTGTCACCACCCGACGGAAAAAATCGCGCCTTTGCTTGTCCACTTGTAATCCCGAGCGTTCGAAATCTGCCTGTTGTTTTTGCACCAGTACCGCAGAGAAGATGTGCGCGAGATCGGTCATGATTTCCTGCGCCGCTTCACCTTCCTTGTTTTGATAGAGCCCACCATTGGGACGGCCGAATTCACGGATGGTGTCGGCGGCATCAGAAACCTTCATGGCCAGATCATATTGTCGTGGGTCGGGTGGGGCGCCTGCAATGGCGTAGCCCCAATCCCAGATCTTACTGAAATCGGTCCCGTGCGCCCATTCTTTGCCATCAGCATCGCGGCTGGGGATCAGCAGGAATTGCTCCCCATCGGTCATGCCCCGGTCTTCGGCAGGCAGTTGGCTGAGTTGGGGTTGCTGTTCGGGCGGCGGGTTTTCCTGCAGCTCGGGTTTGGGGTCATCTGACATAAGGATACCGGTTACATGATCAAAAATGGGTTTAGTCGAATGGACGTCCACAGCATGGGCAGGTCTTCTTGCTGGCGACAATCCGCATCGGGCTGATGTGTTCCAGTTCTACGCCCAGCTCCGTCTTCTGATCCGGGGTAATGCGGTTTTCCAAAACCTCCCCGATCAATTGCAATTCGCTGATCAGGTCGGTCACCTCGGGATCGTTGTCGCCAATCAGGCCCTGCGTGTCCGAAATGTCGCCATAGAGCCCGGCCAATTTTGGAGTCAATTTCATTGCTGAACCTCCGTTGGTTGTGGAATGGCCCAAATCCTACCTCAAAACGCGCTTTCCACCGATACCGGAATACCTGCGCTGCCGGTTGCGTTGCCTGACGTGGTGCCGGATAAGTGGTCTGTTCGTATTCGGAGCTGTGCCATGTCCTTTACCCTTGCCACCTGGAACATCAATTCTGTCAGGTTGAGAGAACCTATTGTTCTCAAGCTGTTGCAGGAAGAAGGACCGGACGTGCTTTGCCTGCAGGAAACCAAGTCACCGGTTGAGAAAATCCCGACCGAAGGCTTTGCTGAACTGGGCTACACGCACATGATCGCGCGGGGGCAAAAGGGCTATAACGGCGTCGCAATTCTGTCGAAGCTGCCGATTCGCGATGTCGGGGACAAGGATTTTGCGAGCCTGGGACATGCGCGCCATGTGGCGGGTGAACTGGAGAATGGTGTCGTCATCCACAACTTCTACGTTCCGGCGGGCGGGGACGTACCGGACCGGGAAAAGAACGAGAAATTTGGCCAGAAACTCGACTACCTGACCGAAATGCGGGATTGGTTCCATGAGGATCGGCCCGAACGGGCGATCCTTGTCGGTGATCTGAACATCGCCCCGCGCGAGGACGACGTGTGGAGCCACAAGCAACTGCTCAAGGTGGTCAGCCACACCCCGATCGAGGTGGAGCATCTGGCCGAAACACAGAATGCCGGGGATTGGGTCGATATCACCCGGCAGGATATTCCTGAAGGCACGCTTTATAGTTGGTGGAGCTACCGTGCGCGCGACTGGTCCGCAGCGGACAAGGGGCGTAGGCTGGACCACATCTGGGCGACTTCCGACATTTCGGCTTCGGGCCATTCCAGCCGGGTCTTGCGGGATGCGCGCGGGTGGGAGAAACCCAGCGATCATGCTCCGGTTTTCGCGACTTTTGACCTATAGCCGTTTTGGTCAGAAATCGAACGCCTGACCGTCGTCGATCAGTTGCTGTAGCGTTTTGCCATCACACAGCGCCTTTGCGCCGCCGATGGGTGTGCCTTCTGGATCGAAAATGACAGTCACGGCCAACCTGCCTATCGAGTGATAGATCACTTTCCCGTCGTCGATCACGCTGCTGACGATCAGCACGATCAAACCTCCGGGCCGGTCGGGTAGCGGTTCCAGCGTGCATTTGATGCCATCTGGAACAGGTTCCCAGATGGTCCCGGCCTGAGCAACCGACCCGGCCAACAATGTGATCAGCAGTGCAATTGGTTTCAGTTGCATGACCCCTCCCGCAACAGCTTCAGGAAACACAAACCAACTCAAATACCGGGATCGCGCCCGTTCACCTAACGCACGAACGGCGCAATAACATTCACGAATGCTTCGGGCACCTGTTCCAGAGTGTACCCGCCAGGTTTCGTGCTGATTGCGTAGAGGATCAAACCGCCCGCAATCAGGATCGTGACCATCGACGCACGGGGGGATCGTCCGTCCCCAAGGGCCGAGATGATTGACGGAATTGAGAACCCGGCGACAATGATACCCAGTACAAGCGCGAGATCGGCGTCCATGTCCACTTTCCCTGATCCAGCCCAAAAACCTGTTTCGGCCAATAGGCCGCACACAACATATAGATAGGCTACTCTGGATCGGTGCGGAAAATCAAACGTTCGTCGCAGGGGGCAACGCGCAGGATGTTGGTGGTGCCGGGTACGTTGAATGGGACGCCTGCGGTGACAACCAACTGATCGTTTTCGTCGGCAAAACCCTTGGCGCGGGCGGCTCGCGCAGCGGCGACCACGGCAGATTTGAACCTGTTCAGTTCCTCGGTCATCACGCAGTTACAACCCCAGCTGAGGCTCAAACGCCGCGCCGTGCCCCGTTTCGACGTCATGGCGATGATCGGCACGCCCGGTCGTTCGCGGGCAGTCAGCAATGCGGTTGTCCCGCTTTCGGTGAAGCAGCAGATCACCCTGATGTCGGTCTTTTCCGCGATTTCACGCGCAGCGGCAACGATCCCGTCTGCGACGGTTGTCCCCTGAGAGTGGCGCGAAGATGCGATGATCTGGGCATATGTCGGGTCGGTTTCGACCTCGCTGGCGACCTGGTCCATCGTTTGCACCGCTTCGACCGGGTATTGCCCTGCGGCGGATTCCGCACTCAGCATGATGGCATCTGTGCCCTCATAAATGGCAGTGGCCACGTCGGAGACTTCGGCGCGGGTCGGCATCGGGCTTTCGATCATGCTTTCCAACATCTGCGTCGCCACGATCACTGGTTTCGCAGCGGCTCGGCAGGCCCGGACCAGTCGTTTCTGGATTGGCGGCACTGCGCTGACAGGCAGTTCCACGCCCAAATCGCCACGCGCGACCATGATCCCGTCCGACACGGCAAGGATGTCGTCAAATCGTTTCACGGCAGAGGGTTTTTCGATCTTTGACAGGATCGCTGCGCGTCCAGCGGCCAGCCCTCGGGCTTCTTCCACGTCTTCGGGCCGCTGAACAAAGCTCAACGCCAGCCAGTCCACGCCCAACTGGCAGACAAATTCCAAATCCGCGCGGTCCTTTTCGCTGAGCGCGGCCAGCGGTAGCACCACATCAGGAACGTTCACGCCCTTGCGGTTGGAAATCGTGCCACCGGTGACCACAGTGCAGCGCGCGTGATGGTTGGCGCACTCTTCGACCCGTAGCCGGATTTTTCCGTCATTGACCAGCAAGGTTGCACCGGGCTCAAGTGCCTCGAAAATCTCGGGATGAGGCAGACAGACACGGGATACATCACCGGGTGTTTCGTCCAGATCCAGCGTGAAGGATGCACCTTCAATCAGTTCCTCTGCCTCGTTGGCAAAGGTTCCGACGCGCAGCTTCGGCCCCTGCAGATCGGCGAGAATGGCAATCGGACTGTCCAGGTCTTTTTCAATCTGGCGAATGATCCGGTGCTTTTCGCGGATTTCGTCATGGCTGCCGTGGCTCATGTTCAGGCGGAATACGTCCGCACCGGCCACGTGCAGGTCACGGATCATGTCATAAGTCGCGGACGCTGGACCAAGGGTTGCCACGATTTTCACGTTTCGCTGTCGTCTCATGTCCTGCTTTCCTGACTGGTTCGGGGCGACTGTTACCGCAAACATTGCAAAAGGTCTATCGCCCCATTTCCTTTCTTTCGGAACGACCCTATTGCTGGCGTGACGAGGTGACAGGCCCATGACATACACGCCATTCTTTTTGCACGGGGCCGACCGGCCCTCCCGTTGGCTGATCACCTGCGATCATGCCACAAACGTAGTCCCATCCGAGGTGAATGGCGGCGATCTGGGTTTGCCGGCTGAGGATATGAACCGCCACATCGCATATGATCCCGGAGCTTATGGGGTGGCGGTGGAGCTGGGTGAATTGCTGGATGCGCCGGTTGTGGCCTCCAACTTTTCGCGGCTGGTGATTGACCCGAACCGGGGCGCGGATGATCCGACATTGGTGATGAAGCTGAATGACGGGTCACTGATCCCTGCAAACCGTCACGTTGATGCGGCGGAGGTAGAGCGCCGGTTGAACGCGTACTACCGGCCATATCACCAACAATTGGCCCGTTTTTCGGCGCGGCCGGATACCGTTGTGGTTTCGCTCCACAGCTTCACGCAGCAATTCAAGGGTCGTGCGCCACGTCCGTGGCACATTGGTGTTCTATTTGCGAAAGATGAACGGTTTTCGCGCCCCCTGATCCAGCGTTTGCAGGCCGAACCCGGGTTGGTGGTTGGCGAAAATGAACCTTACACCGGCTATTTACCCGGCGATGCCATTGACACACACGCGACTGCGAGCGGGCTGCTAAACGCGCTGATCGAGCTGCGCAATGACCTGATCCAGACGTCTGAGCAACAACGGGATTGGGCCGCGCGATTGGCCCCGATTTTGCGTGACGCACTGGAGATGACGGGCGTGTGATCGCACTCTCGACCTTGGCCCACGCAACGCTATGATCCTGCCAAAGCTCTGAAGGGAACCTACATGGACGACCAGACCCGCATCGAACTCGAAGCCGCCGCCTTTCGCCGCCTGCGTCAGCACCTGATGGAGGACCGCACCGACGTGCAGAACATCGACATGATGAACCTCGCCGGGTTCTGCCGGAACTGCCTGTCACGCTGGTATCAGGAGGCCGCAGCCGACAAGGGGATCACGATCGGCAAGGACGAAGCACGCGAAATGTTCTATGGCATGTCCATGGCCGAGTGGAAGGCGAACTATCAGACCGAGGCCAGCGATGCGCAGAAGGCCGCGTTTGAAACGTCGTTCCGGGAAAACGTGACGGACAAATCCTGAGGGCGGTCAGACCGGGGCCACAGGCCCCCGTCTGCGCGGGCGGCTTTGCGCGATGATCACGCCCAGACCAACGATGGCCGCCCCGGTCGCCTTGGTCCAGTCCCAGCTGTCGCCCATCGCCAACATGATCAACATGACGTAGAACGGCGCAACATTCATGTGGAACGAAGCCAGAGCAACGCCCAGCCGCCCGACCGAGCCGAGCCAGAAGGCTTGGCTGACTGCCATACTGACCACAGCGTAAAGCAGCAGCGGGGCGATATCCGCCGTCTTGGGGGAAATGGCCACCGCCGCTGCCGGGCCGAACAGTGCCACGCCGAGGCAGATCGCTCCGACAGCGATCAAGGCGCCGGCCAATGTGATCGTGGTGCGCCCGATGGGGGTCAGGTCGGGGAAGTCTACGACAACCCTGTGGCTGCCCCATGAAAAGAAGGCAACCGATACAACGGCACAGGCTGCGCCTATGCCAATGTCGGACCCGGACAGCGCGTTGGTGGCGATGGCCCCACCCAGGATCGACGCGCCCATGCCGATGGCAAAGCGCCCGGTTAACTGTCGCTGTCGATTGGCAAGCTCAATCAGTGTTCCGGCCAGCGGCCCGCACGAGGCGATCAGGGCCACCGTCACAGGGTCGGTCAGGTCTTGCGCAACCAGCAGCAGGTATGTCCCGACGCCAAATCCGATTCCGCCCACGATGATTCCGCGACCCCATCGCGCGGTCAGCGCTGCGCGGGTCCCGTCCATCAGCACCCACACCGGCAACAGGAACAGCACCGCAATGATCAGACGTGCGGTGATCAGGGCCAGGGGTGGCCAGCTTTGCAGCAGAAACTCGGCTGCCGGAAAGGCCGTGGCCCATGTCACCATCGAGGCGACGCCAAGGATATTGCCGGCCAGCACAGGGGCACCGGCGTGCGCGCCTGCAAAGGCAGGGCGCACCGGATCAGGGCTGATAGCCATGTCGGGACTCGTCAATTGTTATGGAACGCCGGGGTCCGGCGCTGTGGATGATTTCAACTGATTCTCTGACGGGTTCTGGCCAGAACTCGACAGTCTGTCGTTTTCAGGCTTTGGTGCGGGAAGATTGATGAAATCGGAGCGTCCCCGTGCCCAAATTCGCCGCAAATCTCAGCCTGTTGTTTACCGAATACCCCTATGCGGATCGCTTTGCCGCTGCGGCCAAAGCCGGATTTGAGGCGGTCGAGGTGCTGTTTCCATATGCTGAAATTGACGCGACCCTCGCAGGTCTGTCAGCGCAGGGGCAGGAGTTGGTTTTGATCAACGCGCCCTTGCCCAATCCCGCGGCCGGGCATTTGGGGCTTGCCGCGACTCCCGGAGCGGAACAGGAATTTCGGAACGAAATGAGCGGTTTGCTGGAACACGCGATCCGTTTGAAACCTGGTCAGATGCACATCATGTCCGGCAATGGCGCAGGACAGGCGGCGCTAGACACCTTTATGTCAAACCTTGAATGGCTGCTGGAGACCGCACCGAACCAACGCTTCACGTTGGAGCCGCTGAATCCACGGGATCGGCCGGACTACTTCCTGAACGACTATGATCTGGCAGCGGAGATACTGGACCGCATCGGGAGTGAGCGGCTGGGTCTGCAATACGACACCTACCATTCCGCACTCATTCACGGTGACGCCCTGGAGGTATGGCAAAAGCACGGGCAGCGTGCGACCCACGTGCAGATTGGCAACCCGCCAAACCGTTCTGAGCCCGGTCCTGGGGATGTGGATTTCCCGACCTTTTTCGCGGAACTGGATGCGTCAGGATATGGCGGTTGGGTGAGCGCAGAGTACAACCCAACCCGTCAGACAGAAGAGACGTTAGCGTGGATGGCGTGACGCCGCGACCCTGGCAAATCGATCAGGATCGCTGGTGTCGGTTAAGCAAGGTCTGAACTTGTCACCGGGGTGCGTTTCGCTTCATCAAATCTTGCGCCTTGACCCGGTAAACTGGAAATTACCGAAATGACGCGGACGATATCTGTCATCATCTATGTATTGGCGGTGGCTGTGCTGGCGGTTTCCGTGTGGTTCTATGCCGCGCGAGAGTCCGTGGACGAATTCGAAAGGCGCGGTCAATCCGATTTGGCCCTGGCCACAGACCGTCTGGTCAGCAGCATCCTGAGCTATCGGTTGTTGGCTGTGACCCTGTCCGGTGACCCCCGGCTGATTTCTCTAGCCACGCCTGCCGAAGAATTGACCGAAGTGCTGGAACGAACGGCGGATTTGTCCGGAGCGCTGGATCTGGTGTTGCTGGACCGGGAACGCGAGGTGCGAGCGAGTGCCTTTGGTCACGCCACACTGCCCTGGGTCAATGACGCTTGGATCGAAAGAGCCTTTCATGGTGCGTTGGGCTCGCAGCTGGTCGTCAGCGAAACCTTTGGTCGGCGGGCGATGTTGCTGGCCGTTCCGATCTTCAGTGAGGCCGGACCGGTGCTGCGAACATTGGTCGTGGTAATTGATCTGGAACGAATTGAGGCAGATTTCAGAGGCTCCCAACCGGCGGTGTTGATGACGGATTCGGCTGGCGTGATCTTCTTTTCCAACCGGTCCGAGCTGATGCTACGGGACAAAACTCAACTGGGACTGCCGCCCAGCCCGGTGCCGGACCTGTCCGCGACTCGCTGGTTGGGGGCCAACATCTGGTCGATCTCGGCCGGGCGCTACGTTCCACGGCGCGCGATCGTGGTCGAACAAGACCTGTCGGTCATCGGTATGTCGGCCGTCGCGTTGGTGGACCTCCGGCCCGCGCTGGCAACCGCTACGTTGCAGGCAGCAGTTACGGGATTTGCGTTCTTGCTGTTTGGCATGATTGTCTTTCTCGTTGGGCAACAACGTCGTGCGCTTGCGGCCGCAAACGAAGCGTTGGAGGGATTGGTAAGTGCTCGCACACAGGAACTGAGCAACACGAACGTCGCATTGCGTGCCGAAGTGGCTGAGCGGATTGAAGCAGAAACGGCGTTGAAGAAAGCGCAAAGCGATCTGATCCAGGCCGAAAAGCTCAGCGCGCTGGGAAAGATGTCGGCAGGCATCAGTCACGAGCTGAACCAACCCCTTATGGCAGTTCAGTCTTTTGCCCAGAATGGAAGCTTGTTTCTTGAGCGTGGCGACACGGACAAAGCGGCCGCGAATTTTTCCAGAGTGGGCGATCTGGCGGCCCGAATGGCGCGGATCATCCGGAACTTCCGTGCGTTCGCGCGGCAGGAACGCGAAACCGTAGGCCGCGTAAATCTCGTCGAGTCCGTGGTGGCCGCTGTGGACCTTGCTGAGACCCGGTTGGGCCGGCACGGGGTCGCGTTGACCTTTGAGAAGCCATCCAACACGGTTTGGGTGCAGGGTGGTGAAGTGCGGCTGCAACAGGTGGTATTGAACCTGATTTCCAATGCGATCGACGCCATGTACGATGCACCTGTGCGGGACATCACTGTGGCTGTCGAACCCGGCCAACCTGTGGTCTTGCGGGTCAGCGACACCGGACCGGGTATCGAGGAACCGGACAAGGTGTTTGAACCTTTCTATTCAACCAAATCCATTGGCGAGGCTGAAGGCGTGGGGTTGGGGCTGTCGATTTCCTACGGTCTGGTGCAAAGCTTTGGTGGTGAGATCAAGGGAACAAACGCGCCCGAAGGTGGCGCAGTATTCACCGTGGAATTGCAACCTTGGCAGGATGAAGAGACGTCATGAGCAAAGCGGTGCTAGTGGTCGAAGATGATGCAGCCGTGCGCGAGGCATTGGGGCAGACACTGGACCTGGCAGGTTTCGAACCACGGTTGGCCAGCGCATTCATCGTGGCCAAGGACCACATCTCGCCCGCGTTCGAGGGTGTGATCCTGTCAGACATTCGCATGCCGGGGCGGGACGGCCTGTACTTGTTGGACTATGCGCAGAAGATCGATGCCGACCTCCCGGTGATCCTTTTGACAGGCGAAGGGGACATCCCCACTGCTGTGTCTGCCATGTCGGCAGGCGCGTTCGACTTTCTGGAGAAACCTTGCAGCAATGACGTGCTGATCGGGGCGGTCACGCGGGCGTTGAAGGCGAGACAACTGGTGCTGGAAAACCGTCGATTGAAGTCCGAGGTCCAGCGAGGGGATGCCGCTACACGCATGCTGTTCGGCCAGTCGGCAAAGGCCGAGGCCCTGCGCGAACAGGTGCGCCGCGCAGCCGGGATAAACGGTCCTGTCCTGGTTACTGGCGCACCCGGAACGGGCGTGGCTAAGGTTGCTGATGTGGTCCACCGCCTGTCAGATCGTGCAGACCATGGTTTCCAGCGCGTTCCCTCTGCTTCGCTCGGACCGGATGAATTGACACAGCATTTGTCCGGGTCGGCGACCGGCACACTATTCCTCGATGAAATCACCGCCATGCCGCCGGAAACCCAGTTCCGGCTTCAGGAGCATCTGGACGCTGAAACCGGTGCACGTGTCCTGGTCGGTTCTACGGCGGACTTGCAGGCGGCATTGGCGTCGGGTGGTTTGAATGCTGATCTGTACTACCAACTGGACACGCTCAAGATCCGAGTCCCGGCGTTGTCGGAACGGCCCGAAGACATCCCAGTTATCTTCCGTAAATACGTGGCTGAGGTCGCGGAAACCTCGGGGTCGCCAGAGCCAGACATCCCACCGGATTTGATCGCGAGCCTGATGGCCCGCGACTGGCCCGGAAACACCCGTGCTCTGCGAAACGAGGCGCTGCGTCTGGTTTTGGGGTTGGAACCCTTGCAGGAGTCAGAACAGCCCGGACTGGTCGAAAAACTAGAACAAGTGGAACGCACTTTGCTGATCGATGCGTTGAAACGCCACCGGGGTAATGCGTCGGCAACCGCCGAAGACCTGAAGCTGCCGCGCAAGACGCTGTATGACAAGTTCGCACGGCACGGAATCAAGCCTGGTTCCTATCGCTGAGGACTGTGCGGAAATCCGCACAGTTTGCGCTATCACGTGTTTCGATTTTCGCACAAGTTTCGACCCTGGGTTAGGTGTGCCTGGCGTCCGACGCGTCTAATTGGTTAAATTTCAATAACAATTTCGTCGGTGCAACTGCCGCCGAATCAAGCGTTGCCCGAGTCGGTCAGAGATTCGACAACCGAAGTGGAGCGAAATTCCCCGCCAACCGGCGGAACAAACCGGAGGAGACCGCATGAAATTCCTGACCACGACAGCGACCGCGCTTGCCTTGACCCTGACCGCAACCGGCTCATTCGCCGGCTGTGATGAAGGTGAAATGGTGATCAAGTTCAGCCATGTCACCAATACCGATAAGCACCCCAAGGGCATCGCCGCATCGCTGCTGCAAGAGCGCGTGAACAACGAAATGAACGGCACTGCCTGCATGGAAGTGTTCCCGAACTCCACGCTGTACAATGACGACAAGGTTCTGGAAGCGATGTTGCAGGGCGATGTGCAACTGGCTGCGCCGTCCTTGTCCAAGTTCGAAAAGTTCACCAAACAGTTCCGCCTGTTCGACCTGCCCTTCATGTTCAAGGACGTGAATGCCGTTGATGCCTTCCAGGCGTCCGACAACGGTCAGGCGATGAAGGACAGCATGCAGCGCCGTGGCTTGCAGGGGTTGGAGTTCTGGCACAACGGGATGAAGCAGATGTCGGCCAACAAGCCGCTGATTTCGCCCACCGACGCTGCGGGCCTGAAGTTCCGCGTGCAGTCCTCGGACGTGCTGGTGGCACAGATGGAAGCCATCGGTGGTTCGCCTCAGAAAATGGCGTTCTCCGAAGTTTACGGCGCGCTGCAGCAGGGCGTTGTGGACGGACAGGAAAACACCTGGTCCAACATCTATGGGCGCAAGTTCTTTGAGGTGCAGGACGGGATCACCGAAACCAACCACGGGATCATCGACTATCTGGTTGTGACCTCCGTTGATTGGCTCGACAGCCTGGACCCGGCCGTGCGCGACCAGTTCCTGACCATCCTGGGCGAAGTCACCGTAACCCGGAACGCTGAATCCACGGCTGTGAACGAGTCCGCCAAGCAGGCGATCATTGATGCAGGCGGCACGATCCGCACGCTGGACGAAACCCAGCGCGCCGCGTGGGTCGACGCGATGAAACCGGTTTGGGACCAGTTTTCAGGCGATGTGGGTCAGGACATGATCGACGCAGCCCAGTCGTTTAACGCAGGCAGCTGATCACGCTGCTGATCCGGCCCGCGCATTTTTTGCGCGGGCTTTTTTATTGAATGCGCGAAGGAGGGGAAGATGCACCCGAAGCCGGGACAAAACTGGGCTGACCGACTGGAAGAGACGCTGATCGCTCTTCTGTTGGGTCTGATGACGCTCCTCACCTTTGCCAACGTTATTGCGCGGTACGGGTTCAACTCGAACATTCTCTGGGCGCTGGAGTTGACGGTGTTCATGTTTGCGTGGCTGGTGCTGCTGGGGGCCTCTTACGCGGTCAAGAAAAGCGCGCACCTGGGTGTGGACTTGGTGATCGAGATGTCGTCGCCTGCGACACGGCGCGTGCTGGGCCTGATCTCGGTCTCGGCGTGCCTGATCTTCACGTTTCTGCTGCTCAAGGGGGCATGGGATTACTGGGCCAACTTCGCCAACCTGCCCGGCACCGAAGGCCGCTGGTTCCCCTTGGGCTTCGAAGAGAAGTTTCGCGAAAAGGGCTGGTACGAGGTGAACGACATCCCCATGCCCGGCGTCTTGCGCTGGATGGAGGGCGTGTTCAACGAGGGCGAGGAATACGAAAAGATCCCGCGCCTGCTGCCTTACGCGATCCTGCCGCTGTCTATGGGGCTGTTGCTGTTCCGCTTTGCACAGGCCGCATGGGGCATCTGGAACGGCTCCGTCGACCGTCTGGTCGCCAGCCACGAAGTTGAAGACGAAATCGCGGAAGTCCGCGAACAGTCAGGGGAGAAAATCTGATGGACGTGCTTCTGCTTTTCGTTCTAGTCATCGCCTTTCTGATCCTGGGTGTGCCGATTGCGGTGTCACTGGGCCTCAGCTCGGTGCTGTTCCTGCTGTGGTATTCCGACAGCTCTCTGGCCTCGGTTGCGCAAACGCTTTTTGCCGCGTTCGAGGGGCATTTCACCCTGCTTGCAATCCCGTTCTTCATCCTTGCCTCGTCCTTCATGACTACAGGCGGGGTTGCGCGGCGGGTTATCCGGTTTTCCATCGCCTGCGTTGGACATTTCCCCGGCGGTCTGGCCCTCGCCGGCGTCTTCGCCTGGATGCTGTTTGCCGCGCTTTCGGGCAGTTCCCCGGCCACGGTCGTCGCCATTGGTTCCATCGTGATCGCGGGCATGCGGCAGGTGGGGTATACAAAGGAATTTGCCGCCGGTGTCATCTGTAACGCGGGCACGCTGGGCATCCTGATCCCGCCGTCGATTGTGATGGTCGTCTACGCCGCCTCGGTCGAAGTTTCGGTGGGCCGCATGTTCCTTGCTGGCGTCATCCCGGGTCTTTTGGCCGGTGTGATGCTGATGATCGCGATCTATGTGATGGCGAAGATCAAGAACCTGCCCAAAGGCGAATGGCAGGGTTGGGGCGAGGTGTTTGCCTCAGGTCGCGAGGCCGCGTGGGGCCTGTTCCTGATCGTCATCATTCTGGGCGGTATCTATGGCGGCATCTTCACCCCGACCGAGGCAGCCGCCGTGGCCGCTGTCTATGCCTTTTTCATCGCCACGTTCGTCTACCGGGACATGGGTCCGCTCGCGGCACCCAAGGATCGCAGCCTGTCTGCCGCCAGCGTAGTCGATCTGGACGAAGGTGAGGATGGGCGGTCGTCACTTTTGCAAAAGCCATGGGCGGTTGTGACGGCGTTCTTTCACCGCGACACGCAAAATACTCTGTTCGAAGCAGGCAAGCTGACGATCACACTGCTGTTCGTGATCGCCAACGCGCTGATCCTGAAACATGTACTGACCGATGAACAGGTGCCCCAGCACATTGCCGAGGCGATGCTGTCCGCGGGCTTTGGCCCGGTGATGTTCCTGATCGTGGTCAACGTAATCCTGTTGATCGGTGGCCAATTCATGGAACCCTCGGGCCTGCTGGTTATCGTTGCGCCGCTGGTGTTCCCGATTGCGATGGAACTGGGGATCGACCCGATCCATCTGGGCATCATCATGGTCGTGAACATGGAAATCGGGATGATCACACCTCCGGTCGGCCTGAACCTCTTTGTCACCTCAGGGGTCGCGTCGATGCCGATGATGTCAGTGGTGAAGGCCGCGTTGCCGTTCCTGGCTGTGCTCTTCGTCTTCCTGATCATGGTAACTTATATTCCATGGCTGTCGACCTTCCTGCCGACGACCTTCATGGGGCCAGAGATCATTACGAATTGATCGTGGTGTCTTAATGGCATTGCTGTTTGACCAGCGGACGGCCCGAACCTTCGTGTTCGGGCCACCGTTTTTTGAGCGTATGCCAAAGGTATGGAACTTTGCGACCAGCACGTATTCATGTTATCCGTCGCGTTTTGCCTTCTCCGGTGTGATGGTAAAGGGGGGTATAGGTGACGCGCAGCAAGCACATTGGTGCGAGTGCGCGGGCCCCGGCTGCGCCGGGTGTCAATGCTAGGCGTGGAGGATAGTGTAGGTGCCTGAACGTGCAATCAAACTGGCCGTGATCGGGCTGGGCATGGCATCCAAACCGCATCTGGCGGCGTTGAAGCAATTGGCACCGGGCGTCGAAGTGGCTGGTATCTACGCACGCTCACCCGAGCGGCGTGAAGAAGTTTCAGACAGCTGGGGCTGGCCCGCGTTCAAAAGCATTGAAGACATTGCCGCCAGCGACGCAGACGCGGCAATACTGATCACACCGCCCAATGCCCGTGCCGAGATCGTGGAAGAGTTGGCCAAAGCCGGCAAAGCGATCCTGATGGAGAAGCCAGTGGAACGCGACCTGCAGCGGGCCACGCAGCTAGTGGAATTGTGCGAAGCAGCCGATGTGCCTTTGGGCATCGTGTTGCAACACCGGTTTCGCGCCGGGGCAGAGGCGTTGCGTGATCTGATCAGCAGCGGGCGTGCAGGCCGCTTGCATGTGGTTCGCGTGGCGCTGCCTTGGTGGCGGGATCAATCGTATTACGACCAACCCGGGCGAGGCACTTACGACACTGATGGCGGTGGGGTGTTGCTGACGCAGGCGATCCATCTGCTGGACCTTATGCTGAGCCTGACTGGACCTGTGTCCGAGGTCGCGGCACTGACCGGAACCACGGCCTTGCATCAGATGGAAGCCGAAGATTTCGCGACAGCAGGGCTCCGGTTTGCCAATGGTGCAATCGGGTCATTGGTGGCTACGACGGCAGCTTATCCCGGTGATGCAGAAACCCTGATGCTGGATTGCGAGCATGGTTCCCTGCGTCTGACCGCCGGTGAGTTGGTAATTCACTGGCGCGACGGGCGGACTGAAACGGTTGGCGAGGTTACGGGCACGGGTGGCGGCAGTGATCCGATGGATTTCCCATGCGATTGGCACCGCGATCTGATCGCCGACTTTGCGGATGCGTTGCGTGAGGATCGGGCGCCACGTGTGACCGGTCGCGATGCCTTGGTCGCACATCGCCTGATCGACGCGATAGAGCGGTCGGCCAAAAGCGGATCTCGATTGATCTGAAAGGGTTTTGGCCGCATTCTACAACGTTGCATGGCAAAAAAGCCCGCCAGCAGATGTGGCGGGCTTTTTGAATTTCAACGGCCGTAGCGATCAGGCCTCTTGCCGTTATTCCGTCGGACCCAGCGCTGACAGGCCTTTCAGGATGTCGATGGCATAAGCCAGCTGGTAATCCTCTTCGCGCAGACGGGCTGCGGCTTCGGCCTTCTCGCGGTCTTCCTCGATCTGGCGAATTTCGTCCTCGCTCAGGCTGTCATTGCTGAGACGACCGCGCAGGTCGGCTTCGGACCGGGTGCGGCGGGCGGTTTCATCCTCGTCCTCTTCGACAGCGGCACGGCGGGGTTGTTCCACCACGATGTCCGGCGAGACGCCCAGTGCCTGGATCGAACGGCCCGAAGGCGTGTAATAGCGCGCGGTGGTCAGGCGCATGGCCCCGTCCGAGCGCAGTGGCATGACCGTCTGGACCGAGCCTTTGCCAAAGCTCTTGGTGCCTACAACGATGGCGCGGCGATGATCCTGGAGGGCGCCCGCAACGATTTCCGACGCCGAAGCAGAGCCACCGTTGATCAGAACGACGATGGGTTTGCCCTGGGCCAGATCGCCGGGTTCGGCGTTGAACCGTTCGCCGTCTTCCGGGTTGCGGCCCCGGGTCGACACGATTTCGCCCTTGTCGAGGAACGCGTCCGACACCTTGATCGCCTGCGTCAGCAGACCACCCGGGTTGTTGCGCAGGTCCAGCACGATGCCGTTGATATTGTCGATGCCGCCTGCCTCTTCGATCTGCTTTTCCAATCCTTCCTTCAGGTTCGGGTAGGTCTGATCGTTGAAGGTCGTCACACGAACCACCGGCGTGTCGCCTTCGGTTCGAGTACGGACAGCGGTCAATTTGATCGTGTCGCGGATGATCGAGACGTCAAAGGGTTCATCCTCGCCTTCGCGGACGACGGTGATGATGATTTCGGACCCGACCGGCCCGCGCATCAGGTCAACCGCGTCGCTCAGCGTCAGGCCCAGCAGGCTTTCACTATCGACATGGGTGATGAAATCGCCCGCCTCGATCCCGGCCTCGTCAGCCGGGGTGCCGTCGATGGGTGAAACAACCTTGACGAAGCCCTCTTCCTGCGTGACCTCGATCCCCAAACCGCCGAATTCACCGCGGGTCTGTTCGCGCATGGCGGTTGCGTCGTCGGGCGAAAGGTAGCTGGAATGCGGATCGAGCGATGTCAGCATGCCGTTGATCGCAGCTTCGATCAGCTGGGATTCGTCCACCTCTTCGACATATTGCGAGCGGATGCGTTCAAAGATGTCACCGAACAAGTCCAACTGTTCATAGACATTGGTCGCGCGCGCGGATTCCTGAGCCAGCAGCGGCCCCGCAACCTGTGTGGTGGCAATCACACCTGCCACCGTGCCAGCGGCTGCGGCCAGGAGAAAATGTCTCATATCGCGTTATCCATCCTTTTCGGTTCGAAACCAGAGCGCCGGGTCCACCGGCGATCCGTTTTCTCTGACTTCTATATAGAGCGTTTCTGACCGGTCAGTTCCAGCCCCATCACCTGTAAGTGACAAAATCGCGCCCACTTCGGGGTCCGCACCGCCCATCAGACCGACAGGCGCGCCTTCGGGGATGACCTGACCGGTCTCGCCGAACACCTCGTCCAGGCCCGACAGCACGAACAGGGTGTCCGCCTGCGGTTCCAGAATCAGCACATTTCCCAGGTCCAGCAGCGGACCGCGATAGCGGATCGTGGCTGATGTCGGGCTGACCACCAGCGCGCGGGGGCGGGCGGCGATGATAATGCCATCGCGGGTGACCCCGGCAGCGTCGGTTTCGCCTGCCCGGTGCAGCAGCAGGCCCTGCACCGGCAGGCTGAGTTGCCCGGCACGCGCGCTGATGTCAGCAGAGGTGCCAGGATCATCGCCCTGCACGATTTCCGAGAGGCCGCTGGCGAACCCATCGAGCGTTTCGCTGGACGCGATGAGGATCGCGGTTTTGACCGGGTCCTCGGTAAACCGTTGCGGTAGGTCGGTGCGATCCGCCATGGCCTTGCTGAGTTCGGCGCGGGCCTTTTGCACCCCTGTCAGGCCGTCCTCCAGCGTTTGGGCGGCGTTTTCCTGAAGGGCGCGCAGGGTGCGCACCTCGTCCAGGTCCTGTCGCAACTGCGCGGCGCGGGCGTTCATGGCGGGCGTCACCTCGGCCAGCAGCATGCCGGACCGGGCGCTGCCCATGGGCCCCAGCGGATGCAGCATCAGAACCGGGGGCGGGGCGGCGGCGATGGTCTGGAGCGTGCCCAGAAACTCTGCAATCTCTGCCTCCCGCACTTCCAGTTGCCGCGAAAGCTGCGCCTCGCGCGTTGCAGCGCGTCGCAGGCCGGTGCGCATGGCCGCCAGACCGGCCTCGTATGCCTTCACCGTGTCAGTCAACGCGCGCACGCGGTCACGGGCGCTTTCCGCCTCTTGCAGGGAAAACGCAGCCGCATCCAGTTGTTCTGCCGCCGCGCGTGCCGCATGGGCCGGGTCAGGGGTTTGGGCCGGACTCACGGACGGGATGACCAGCATGGTCAAGAGGAGCGCGAGGCGTTTCATCTGATCAGGCTTTCTCCTGTCATTTCCGCCGGTTGAGGCAAGCCCATCAGTTGCAATACCGTTGGGGCCAGATCGGCTAGCCGACCGTCTTGCAGTTGGGCGCCATCAGGGCCGCCGATCAGGGCGACGGGCACGGGGTTCAGTGTGTGGGCAGTGTGCGGCCCGCCCGTGTCCAGGTCGATCATCACCTCGCAATTGCCATGATCCGCCGTGACGATCATGGCCCCGCCAGCCGCGTGCAACGCGTCCAGCACGCGACCCAGACCGGTATCCACCGCTTCGCATGCCGCAATCGCCGCTTGTAAATCGCCGGTATGACCAACCATGTCGGGGTTGGCATAGTTGGTGACGATCAGGTCATACCCCGCCTTGATCGCCGCGACGAAACGATCCGTCACCTCGACCGAGGACATTTCCGGCTGCAGGTCATAGGTCGCGACATTCGGGGATTTTGGCATGTAGCGGTCTTCGCCGGTTGAGGGCGTTTCCTCGCCCCCGTTCAGGAAAAACGTGACATGCGGATATTTCTCGGTTTCGGCCAGGCGGAATTGTGTCTTTCCCTGCGCGGCAACCCATTCACCCAGCGTGTTGCGAATATCCTCGGACGGGAAGATCGTGGACATGTAGGTGTTGTGGCGGTCCGAGTATTCGACCATGCCGCAGACAGTTGACCATTGCGGGCGCAGGCCGGTGTCGAAGGCGTCAAATTCAGGATCGGCCAATGCGGCCAGAATTTCGCGCGCCCGGTCCGAGCGGAAGTTGATGAACAGCAATCCGTCGCCATCCTTTGGTGCGGTGTAGGCATCCAGAACAGTAGCTGAGAGGAACTCGTCGCTTTCGTCGCGCTGGTATCCGTCCTGCACGGCTGCCGCTGCTTCGGTTCCTTCGGCTCCCTTGCCATTCACCACCAGATCAAAGCTCTGCTGTACCCGGTCCCAGCGGTTGTCGCGGTCCATTGCGAAATACCGCCCGATCACTGTGCCAATGGTTGCCTCGGAGGGAAGCGCATCGATCAGGTCCGGGATGAAACGATCAGCAGAGCGTGGGGCCACGTCGCGGCCATCGGTGATCGCATGGATCTGGACCGGCACTCCGGCAGCAACCAACGCTTCTGTCACGGCAACCATATGTGCTTGATGCGAATGCACGCCGCCGGTGGAACACAGGCCCATGACATGCGCCCGTCCACCGGTCTGTTGAAGTGTCTTAATCAACTCGATCAGTGCGGGTTTGCTGGCGAGGCTGCCATCCTCGATCGCCATGTCGATTTTGCCCAGGTCCATGGCAACAACACGACCCGCGCCAATGTTCATGTGACCGACTTCGGAATTGCCCATCTGGCCGCGCGGCAGCCCAGCATCCGGCCCGTGCGTGATCAGGGTCGCATTCGGCTGGTCCGCCAGAATGGTATCCATGACCGGTGTGTGGGCCTGCGCCGGGGCATTTCCTGTCATTGTGTCCGACAATCCCCAACCGTCCAGAATGCATAGGACCACCGGTTTTGGCGCGCTCATACCTGTCTCCTGCTCGTTTTTTTGCTCGTTTGCTTGTATCGTGTGCACCCCGCCCGTTGAACCTGTTTTCGAGTGGGGGAATTGCCGCACTTTCCCGATACATTGTTGTGATGCAGTTACACAATCGGTATAGGCTAGTTATTGCCGCGTTTCGGTCGTATTTCGCGGCCATTGCGGTAGTATCGTCGCTTTTCCAGAATGGATTTCGCGTTTGCAGGTCAGTCAGCGGAATCGCGAAAAGCAAAAAGTTTTAAGTATTTGTGTGAGGCAGCATGGGCAAGAAAGTAACCAAGGCCATATTCCCAGTCGCCGGTCTGGGGACACGGTTTCTCCCCGCAACAAAGTCTGTTCCGAAGGAAATCATGACGCTGGTGGACCGTCCGTTGGTCCAGTACGCAATTGACGAAGCACGGGCCGCCGGGATCAAGGAATTCATCTTTGTCACTAGCCGTGGCAAGTCCGCGCTTGAGGATTATTTTGACCACTCACCCATTCTGGAGCAGGAACTGCGAAAGAAGGGCAAAACCGAATTGCTGGAAACGCTGAAAGCGACGGATATGGAATCCGGGGCCATCGCGTATATCCGCCAGCACAAGGCGCTGGGCCTGGGCCATGCGGTCTGGTGTGCGCGGCGGTTGATTGGCAATGAGCCCTTTGCGGTCATGCTGCCGGACGACGTGATTGCGGCAGAACAACCCTGCCTGGCGCAGATGGTCGACGCGTATGATGAGTTTGGCGGAAACATGGTTGCAGCCATGGAAGTGCCGCAGGAAAAAACCAGTTCTTACGGGGTTCTGGACATTGCCGAGGATCACGAAGCGGTCGTGCGCGCCAAAGGCATGGTTGAAAAACCCAAAGCCGAAGAAGCGCCGTCGAACCTGGCCGTGATTGGTCGCTATATTCTGCAACCGTCCGTCCTGAAAAACCTGAACAAGCTCAAGCAGGGTTCGGGTGGCGAAATTCAGTTGACTGATGCGATTGCGAAGGATCTGGAAGGTGATGTCCCGGTTTATGGCTACCGCTTCCGTGGTCAGCGGTTTGATTGCGGGTCCAAGGCCGGGTTCCTTCAGGCAACGGTCGCCTTTGGTTTGTCCCGCCCGGATTTGCGTGACGACCTGTCGACATATCTGAACGAGATCGCTCAAACGCAAAAAGCCGCGCAATAAGCGCGACAAGGGGGACAACGGGTGAACCACGTACTCGTGACGGGGGGTGCGGGCTATATCGGCTCGCACGCGTGCAAGGCATTGAAACTGGCCGGTTTTGTGCCGGTGACCTTCGACAATCTGGTGACTGGTTGGGAAGACGCGGTGAAGTTCGGCCCGCTGGAGCGGGGTGACCTGCATGACCGAGCGCGGTTGGACGAAGTCTTCGCCCAATATGCGCCGGTTGCCGTGATGCATTTTGCCGCGCTGAGCCAGGTGGGCGAGGCGATGTCGAAGCCGGGGCTTTATTGGCGCAACAATGTCGAAGGTTCCTTGACACTGATTGAGGCGGCGGTCGCGGCGGGCTGTATGAAGTTCGTGTTCTCATCGACCTGTGCGACCTACGGCGATCAGGACAACGTGGTTTTGGACGAGGATACGCCCCAATATCCGCTGAACTCTTACGGCCACTCCAAGCGCGCGATTGAGGATATCCTGCGGGATTTCGAGGCTGCGCATGGGCTGGAGTCCGTGATCTTCCGTTATTTCAACGTCGCAGGCGCTGATCCTGGTGGAGAGGTTGGCGAGTTTCATCGCCCCGAAACCCATCTGATCCCGCTGATGTTGGACGCGATTGATGGCAAACGTGATGCTCTGACTGTCTTTGGCACGGATTACGACACACCGGACGGGACATGCATTCGCGATTACGTTCATGTGTGCGACTTGGTTGATGCACATGTTCTTGGCCTGCGCTGGCTGGAGGACGGCAAGGGGTCGCGCGTGTTCAACCTGGGTACCGGCAGCGGGTTTTCCGTGCGGCAGGTCATCGACCATTCACACGCCGTGACCAATCGCGAAGTGCCTTATGTCGAGGGTCCGCGCCGCGCCGGGGATTGCACCAAACTGGTGTCAGGATCGGCCCGGGCCGAGGAAGAGTTGGGCTGGACGCCGAAACGGTCTACGCTGGACGTCATGATCGCTGACGCCTGGAGATGGCACCAAACTGGCCACTACGACAAATAATCCGCCCCCTGCGCGCCTGCTGGACCTGACACGATTGATCAGCCGGGCTGGGCGTGTGCCGACCGGGGTGGACCGCGTGGAACTGGCATATCTCCAACGATTGCTGGTCGAGCCGGTACCGCTGTTTGCGCTGGTGCGTACTTCGCTTGGATACATCCTGCTGGACCAGGACGGGGCAGGGGCCATCGCGGCGCGACTTTCCGGGGCAGAACCATGGGGCGCAGCGGGGGTGGGGGCGCGGGTCAGTGCGCGAACGCGACCCCAAACTGTCCAAAGGGCTGAAAGCGATCTGCGGCGGCTGGCAGTAGGTCGGTGCCTGCGCAGTGGGCTGGCGCGGCTACTGACGCGCCATGTGCCGCGTGGGGCGGCCTATCTGAATGTGGGTCACAGCAATTTGACCGAGCGTACGCTGAGGGCGGTTCGTGCAGGTGTTCAAGGACAAATCTCAGTTCTGTTGCACGACACGATACCGCTGGATCATCCGCAGTACCAACGCCCTGGCATGCCTGAACGGTTTGCCAAGATGTTGCGCCGGATCGAGATGTATGCCGATCTGGTCATTTGCAATTCTGCCTACTCCGAAGAGCGCTTGCACCATCATTCCGAGGTGACACCCAACACAGTTGTTGCGCATCTGGGGGTTGACCCTATGTCCCCTAAAACAAGCGAACTGCCTGTCGAGCTGGCCCAAAGCGGTCCTTATTTTGTGACCGTCGGCACGATTGAACCGCGCAAACGTCACGACCTGTTGCTGGATGTCTGGGAGGACATGGCGGACCCACCGCCGTTGTTCATCTGTGGCGCGCGTGGGTGGGAGAACGCGAAGCTGTTTCAGCGCCTCGACGCCCTGCCTGAAAACTCGCAGATCCGGGAACTGCCCGGGCTGTCAGACGCCGCCATTGCCGCGCTCATGGCAAACGCCACGGCGTTGCTCTTCCCCAGTGACGCAGAGGGCTTTGGTTTGCCTCCAGTTGAAGCGGCTGCGTTGGGGACCGTGGTTCTCTGCCAGAAACTCCGTGTTTACCAAGAGATACTTGGAGATATTCCAGTTTACGCAAGCGGCACGGATCGCTATCAATGGAGGAATATAATCGAGCGTCTGATCCGGGACCAAAATCAGGGCGCCAAGGCATATACTGGGCAGGTGTTTGTTCCCCCGAGTTGGGAAAATCACTTCAACATTGTCTTAAAGGTGACTTGATACGGTCCGCCTGGATCACCGTTAGTGAGTGCGAAGGAGCGGCCATTTGGGGCTGTGGCAGTCTTATCGCCTGAGGCTTCAGCGGAAGCGTTGGCGTTTGCGCGCGTTGCGCAAGCGACGGGAGCTGCGTGGTGTGTCGAACCGGACCGCCCAAATCGGAAACGAAGACATTCTGTTGTTTTCGACCATGCGCAACGAACGGGTGCGCCTGCCGTTTTTCCTGAATTATTACCGTGACATGGGGGTTGGCCATTTTGTCGTGGTCGACAATGACAGCACCGATGGCACGCTGGATTACCTGGCCTCACAGCCCGACGTTTCGGTTTGGCATACCAAAGCCGGATACAAACGCGCGCGATTTGGTGTGGATTGGCTCAACTGGCTGCAACGCAAATATGCGCATGGGCATTGGACACTGGTTGTCGATCCCGATGAGTTCCTGATTTACCCATTCTGCGACACACGCCCCTTGCGTGCTTTGACGGACTGGCTGGACGCGTCCTCGATCAAGTCGTTCAGCGCCATGTTGCTGGACATGTATCCCAAGGGCCGGATGGATGATCAGCCTTATGAGGAGGGGACAAACCCGCTGGACATTGCCAGTTGGTTTGACAGCGGGAACTACACGCTCAAGAAAAACAGCCGTTATGGCAACCTGTGGATTCAGGGCGGCCCGCGCAGCCGGGCGTTTTTCGCAGATGAGCCCGAAAAGGCCCCGGCGCTGAACAAGATCCCGTTGGTGCGCTGGGACAAACGGTACACCTATGTCAGTTCGACACACATGCTGCTGCCTCGGGGGCTGAACCAGGTATATGACGAATGGGGTGGCGAAAAGGCATCCGGTATCCTGTTGCACGCCAAGTTCATCGACACTTTTGCCGCAAAAGCTGCGGAGGAATTGTCGCGCAATCAGCATTATTGCGCGTCACTGGAATACAAGGCTTATGCCGAGAGCCTGAAGGATGACCCGGACCTGTGGTGCAAGTGGTCCGAGAAATACATCAACTGGCGGCAACTGGAAATTCTGGGCCTCATGTCCAAGGGGAACTGGGCATGACCCCGGATGTGCCAAACCGCGTGTCGGTAGGCATCGTGATGCTGGTGCACACGGCCCTGAACCGGGCTGAACAGGTCGCGCGGCATTGGACGGCGGCGGGCTGCCCGGTGGTGATCCACGTGGACCGCAACGTGCCGCGCGCGACTTTCAAGGCGTTCGAGTCGAAGCTGTCGGATGATCCCAAAATTCTGTTCAGCGCACGCCATCGTTGTGAATGGGGCACATGGGGCATTGTTGCGGCCTCGCAATCCGCCAGCGAATTGATGCTGGAACGGTTCCGCGATGTGACGCATGTCTACTTGGCCTCCGGGTCGTGCCTGCCATTGCGCCCGATTGAAGAGCTCAACGAATACCTCGCCGCGCATCCCCGTACCGATTTCATCGAAAGTGCCACAACGGCAGAGGTGCCGTGGACCGTTGGTGGACTGGACGAGGAGCGGTTCACGCTGCGCTTCCCCTTTGCATGGAAACGGCATCGCTATCTATTTGACCGCGCGGTGGACATTCAGCGCGCGCTGCGGATCAAACGGCGTATCCCTGGCGGATTGGTCCCGCATATGGGCAGCCAATGGTGGTGCCTGACCCGGCAGACCCTGTCGGCGATTCTGCAGGACCCGGAGCGGGAGACGTATGACGCCTATTTCAAACGCGTCTGGATTCCTGATGAAAGCTATTATCAAACACTAGCGAGGGTCTACTCCACTGGCATTGAAAGCCGGTCGTTGACGTTGTCCAAGTTCGATTTTCAGGGCAAGCCGCACATCTTCTACGACGACCACCTGCAGTTGCTACGCCGGTCGGACTGTTTCGTTGCGCGCAAGATCTGGCCCCATGCGGAGCGGTTGTATCAGGCCTTTCTGAATGACAGTGCCGCCGCGATGAAGCGGACGGAGCCAAACCCGGGCAAAATCGACCGCATCTTTGCCAAGGCCGTGGAGCGGCGGACACGGGGCCGCGCGGGTCTTTATATGCAAAGCCGGTTTCCAAATGTGGATTGGGAAAACGGGGTCACCAGCAACAGCTATTCCGTGTTCCAGGGCTTCAGCGAGCTGTTCGAGAATTTCGAAAGCTGGCTGACCAAGGCCACCGGCAGCCGCGTGCATGGCCATCTGTTTGATCCAGAGCGGGTGGAATTCGCGGGCGGTCAGCGCATGATCAACGGTGCGCTGAGCGACAGCGCGGCCAAGCGCGACTATGACCCGCGTGCCTTCCTGACCAGCCTGATTTGGAACACGCGCGGGGAGCGTCAATGTTTTCAGTTTGGCCCACGCGACAATCAAAAGGTGGGGTGGCAGCTCGCACGTGATCCAAACGCACAAATTTCCGTGGTTTCCGGAGCCTGGGCCGTGCCACTGTTCCGGTCGAACAAAAACTTTTCCGAGCTCCGCAGCGAAGCGGCAGAGCTGCAGAAGATCGAAAGCAAGCATCTGGATCAGTTGCGATCCTCGCATGCCAAGGCGCGCATTCGCATCTGGACAATGGCTGAGTTTATCGAGGCCCCGATGGAACCGTTGCAAACGATCATCGACGAAATCGGCCAGTCCAAACCGCGCCGCCTGACCGAAGCACCGACACTGGTTGATCTGGAAGGTTTCGGGCAGTTCCTGCAGAACCTCAAGAACCAGGGGATGCATCCCTATCTTATGGGGGATTTCCCGGTCGAGAAAGGGCCTGTGAACATGCCGAAACCTGTCCGCAAACCCTATCTGGTGCGATAATCCGGCATGGCGGGCCCATTCGACTACTTTGTTGTTTTTGCTGAAATGCGGACCGGATCCAATTTCCTGGAAACCAACATCAATGCCTTTGGTGGTTTGGTTTGCCACGGAGAGGCGTTCAACCCGCATTTCATCGGATATCCCGACAATGAAGATGTATTGGGGCTGAGCCAGGCGCAGCGGGATGAAAACCCCAAGGCGTTAATTGACGCGATTCGAGGGCAGCGGGGCGTTTTGGGCGGTTTCCGGTTTTTTCATGATCACGACCCCCGGGTGCTGGACATGATGTTGGACGACCCGCGCTGTGCGAAGATCATACTGACGCGCAATCCGCTGGACAGCTACGTGTCGTGGAAAATTGCGGTGGCGACGGGGCAGTGGAAGCTGACCAATGTGAACAGTCGGAAGGAGGCCAAGGCGCACTTTGACCGCGAGGAATTCGGGCGGCACGTGGAGGCGCTGCAGGATTTTCAGGTGCTGTTGCTGAAGCAATTGCAGCATTCCGGGCAGACGGCGTTTTATCTGGCCTATGAGGATTTGCAGGACGTCGGCGTGATGAACGGGCTGGCAAAATGGCTCGGTGTGGACGAAACACTGGAGAGCCTCGACAAAAGCCTGAAGCCGCAAAACCCGGCCTCGGTTCTTTCCAAGGTCGCCAACCCAAACGACATGATTGCCGGGCTGTCAGGTCTGGACAGGTTCAACCTGACGCGCACGCCAAATTTCGAACCGCGCCGGGGTCCGGCTGTGCCAACCTATGTGGCGGCGGCGGTCAGTCCGCTGATCTACCTGCCTGTTCGCGGCGGGCCGGAGGCCGAGGTGGCAACCTGGCTGGCGGCTGTGGATGGTGTCGGGACGGATCAGTTGATCACACGGGCAAACCAGAAACACCTGCGTCAATGGAAGCGTGCGCATGGGGGGCATCGCAGTTTTACCGTGCTGCGGCATCCGGCACTACGGGCGCATCACGTGTTCTGCACACGCATCCTGTCGACGGGACCAGACACGTTTTCGGCCATTCGCAACACGCTGCGTAAGAATTTCAAACTGCCGATACCGCAGGGTGAGCCGGGAAGCAGCTATTCCAAAGCGACCCACAGAGAGGCGTTCGAGGGGTTCTTGAAGTTCGTGCGGGCCAATCTGTCGGGTCAGACCGGAATCCGTGTAGATGCGCATTGGGGCAGCCAAGCACAGGCGCTGTCGGGGTTTGGCGAACTGGCGTTGCCGGACATGGTTCTGCGCGAGGACGAGATGGCAACTGCCTTGCCGCCGTTGGCAGAACGGGTTGGTGCGCGGGCGGTAAAAGTTCCAGGGTTTGAACCGACACCGGGACCATTTGCATTGGACGACATCTATGACGACGCTTTGGAGGCGCTGGTGTCAGAGGTCTATCAACGGGACTACTTGTTTTTCGGGTTCGGTCCCTGGCGAGCCGATAAACGTTAGCTGCCTTTTGCGATCTAGAAGCTGAGGCCCCGGATCAGGTCCGGGGCTACAGTGTTGCGCTTCTCGACGGGGTTTATGCCGCCTGAACCGGGGAAGATTCAGTCAGGATCGTGTACATGGTCGCCGGATCGGGATTGGCGCGAAGTTTCGCGCAAACGGCAGAATCCCGCAGCGTACGGGACACGCGCGCCAATGCCTTTAGGTGATCCACACCTGCATCCAGCGGCGCGAACAGGGCAAACGCGATGTCAATCGGTTGCCGGTCCACCGCGCCAAAGTCGATCGGCTTCTCCAGCAGCACAATACCGCCCACAACCTGTTCCAACTCTTCCAGCCGTGCGTGCGGCAGGGCGACGCCATGGCCCACACCGGTGGGGCCAAGGCTTTCCCGATCCATCAGGGCATCCACGACCTTGGATGGGTCCAACCCAAAGGCGCTGTGCGCCATGTCACCGATTTCCTGAAACAAACGTTTCTTGCTGGAGGTCGCCGACATAACGCGGACGGCCTCGGGCCGAAGAATCGCCGAAAGTTCCATTAGATCTGCTCCAGTTCACCGCAGCGCCTGCCACAGGGCCGAAATTTCAATTACGGATCAATCCAGCCGATGTTTCCGTCATCGCGCCGGTAGACCACATTCAGTGCATCTTTACCTTCGTTTCGGAAGACCAGCACCGGTGCACCCGCCAGTTCCATCTGCATCACAGCCTCGCCCACGGACAGGCGCGGAATGCGCGTCTCCATCTCGGCGACAATAATTGGCTGGAGCGTGTCCGGCTCGGCGGTATCGGTCTGATCGTCCGACGCGAGGATATACGAGGGCGCGCCGTAGAGTTCAACCGGTTCGCTGCGCTCCTTGTGGTGGTTTTTCAGGCGTCGTTTGTAGCGCCGCAGCTGTTTGTCCATTTTTTCGCCGCACGTGTCGAATGCTGCGTAAATTTCAATCCCACGCGCGCTGGCCTGCGCCGTCAGGCCTGTCGACAGATGTACGGTGGTTTCGCACACATATTCATGACCGGATCGGGAAAACACGACTTGGGCATCAGTTGGTCGCTGGGCGTATTTCTCAACGATTGAGCCTAGCTCGGCCTGCACATGGGATTGCAATGCTGCGCCAATGTCGATCTGTTTTCCACTGATCTGATAGTTCATTTAGTATCCTCTATTAGTGGCACCAAAACGGTCCCACAGGCGGTATCGCACAGCAGGCATTGATGTTTGGTGCAGGAAAACGGCATGTCGTGCAGATGCGCGGCAAGAGGGCCGGAAATTCGGGTCGATGCGCGGCAGCTGATTGACGACTTGCCATGTCACCATTTGAGGCGACGGGGGGGCGTTCTGTCAATCCACCGCGCGTGGAATCGGCGGAAAATCAGGAAATGCGGAAACTGTCGCCCAGGTAGACGCGGCGCACGTTTTCGTTTTCGACAACGTCGGTCGGGGTGCCGGACATCAGGACCTGTCCGTCATGCAGGATATAGGCCCGATCCACGATTTCGAGAGTCTCGCGCACATTGTGGTCGGTGATCAGAACGCCGATGCCGCGTTTCTTCAGGTCGGCAACAAGATGCCGGATGTCCCCGACCGAGATCGGGTCAACGCCTGCAAAGGGTTCGTCCAGCAGCAGGTATTTCGGGTCAGCGGCCAGACAGCGGGCAATTTCCACGCGTCGGCGTTCGCCGCCAGACAGGGCCAGTGCGGGCGCGCGGCGCAGATGTTCGATGGAGAAATCTGACAGCAGTTCTTCCAACCGTTCACGCCGCTTGTGCCGGTCACGGAAGGTTATGTCCAAAACCGCGTTGATGTTGTCCTCCACGCTCATTCCGCGAAAGATGGACATTTCCTGCGGCAAGTACCCGATGCCCAGCCTGGCGCGGCGGTACATGGGCAGCGTGGTGACGTTCTGGCCATCAATGGTCACGCGACCGGCCTCGGGGAAAACGAGGCCTGCGATGGCGTAAAATGACGTGGTTTTACCTGATCCGTTTGGTCCCAGCAGGGCAACAACCTCGCTGCGGTCCAGTGTCAGGGTGACGTCGCGGATCACCATCCGCTTGCGGAAGGACTTGCGAATCTTCTCCACCCGCAATCCGGCGGTGCCTTCGGCGACTGTGAGTTCGGGACGCGTCATTATTCGCTTTCGGGATTGAGGATGGTTTTCACTCGGCCCGACATCTGGGCCGTACCAGTCACCAGGTTGACGGTCATGCGTTCAGAGGTCAGCACATTTGGTCCCTGCGTGAGCAGCACGTTGCCCGTCATCACAACCAGCCCGTCAACCACGCTGTAGTCTGCCCGATCGGCTTCGGCCGCGTCTTCGCCACTGACCAATGTCACGCCGCCACCCGTGGCTTCAAGCCGTTCGATGCCGCCCTGTTCGCGGTAGACGACCAACAGACGCGGGGCGGACAGGCGCATCAGGCCCTGCACCACCAGAACGTTGCCTTCAAACAGCGCCTCGCCGGTTTCCTGATCGACGTTCAACGCGTCCGCCGTCACCTCCACGGGCGCGTCCGGGTCAGGTTGGACCGAGCCGAAACCGACGTTTGCGCCCTGCGCCGTGGCCACACTGGTCCCGGCTACCAGCAGCATGCAAACAGCGATCAGACGAAAAAGGTACACGCGTTATCTTTCTGACAGTTTTGGATCATATATCAGCCTGACCCCTTCCTTGAAAACAATATGTAGGGTCTCGGTCCCATTTTTTGGCATGATATCCATGGATCCTGCACGAAATTCGCCCAAAGGACCGTGGCCTTTGACCTCTCCGGGAGCGTGGGCGGTCGATTGATCCAGCAGCGCAGTCAGCAATTCGGTTTCGATGACATAGCCGGTTGAGGTTTCCACGACCACCGCGACAAGGAACGTCGCGCGCCCGATTGTGTCTTCCAGTTTGCCTCGCGCGGCCTGCATGCGGATCGACTGCCCACGCGGGCCATCCAGTCGCGCGCTGATGTTGCGGGCCTTGGCCGGTTGGTCGCCAATGGGGGGGCTGACGGCGTCGGCTGTGACCAGAATGTCGTGGCCGTCCTTGGAGATCGCGGAATAGGTGGGTGCAGTGATCTGCTGGTTGCGCAGACGCTCTTCGATCGCGCGATCCGCGAAGGGGATCGTCGCATCCGGGTCGGCTTTGCGCGACAACAGGAACAAAGTGGACAGCAGACCCACCGCCGCCAGCGGCAGCAGCACCTTCAGGAACGTGACCCAGCGCGAATATCGGTCCATCGCGACCCCGCTCAGGCCAGCCCGGCGCGCAGGCAGTCGTGGATGTGCAGGATGCCTTCGGCCTGTCCGTCCCCGTTCGGGTTCACAACGAACAGACAGGTCACCTTGGGCGTTTTCATCGTCATTTCCGCCACGGCCTTTTCGGCCATGGAATCGGGCGCAATGGTCCTTGGATTGCGAGTCATGACCTGGTCCACATCCAGCGTCAGAAGATCCTTCATATGCCGACGCAAGTCACCATCGGTGACAATCCCGGCCAGCTGCCCGTGATCGCCTTCAACGCCAACCACGCCGAACCCTTTTTGTGTCATGATCAACAGCGCCTCGCTCATGGCCGTGCCGCTGGGCACCATGGGCACATCCGTATGCATCAGGTCGCGCACGCGGCTCAGCTGTGCGCCCAGTTTGCCGCCCGGATGAAAGTCGCGGAAATGTTCGGGGGTGAAGTTGCGATGGTGCATCAGCGCAATCGCCAGCGCGTCCCCCAATGCCAGTGTCATCGTGGTCGAATTCGACGGGACCACGCCGTACCCGCAGGCCTCGCCGGTTTGGGGGATCAGCAGGTGAATATCCGCCTCCCGCATCAGGGTGCTATCCATGCGGCTGGACAAGCCGATCAGCGGAATACCGAACCGACGTGTATAGCTGAGCAGGTTGGCCAGTTCCGGGGCCTCGCCCGAATTAGAGATGGCCAGTACGATGTCACCTTTGGCCACCATGCCCAGATCACCATGGCTGGCCTCAGCCGGATGCACGAAAAACGCAGGTGTGCCGGTGCTGGCCAAAGTTGCCGCGATCTTGTGTGCGATATGGCCGGATTTGCCGATCCCGCTGACAATCACCCGGCCCGGCGCGTTCAGGATCGCCTGAGCCGCATTGTCAAAACCGTCGTCCAGATGCTCGGCCAGCGCGGTCAGCGCCTGCATTTCGGTCTGGATCACGTGCTTTGCGGTGTCGCGGAACATGGTGAGACTCACGAATGGGCGAAGATGTCGATTTCAGGCCAGCCCGCCAGATCCAGCCGTGCGCGCGTTGGCAGGAAATCGAAACAGGCCTGCGCGAGGTCGGTGCGACCTTCGCGCGCCAGCCGCTCGTCCAGCTTCGCCTTGATCTGATGCAGATACAGAACGTCGGATGCGGCATAGTCCATCTGCGCATCGGTCAGCGTCTCTGCGCCCCAATCACTCATCTGCTGCTGTTTGGAAATGTCGATGCCCAGCAATTCCTGCGTCAAGTTCTTCAGCCCGTGTCGGTCGGTATAGGTGCGGATCAGACGACTGGCGATCTTGGTGCAATAGACCGGCGCGGTCAGCGCGCCAAACGCATGATAGAGCGCCGCAATGTCGAAGCGACCAAAATGAAACAGCTTTAGGACATCGGGGTTTTCCAGCATCGCGGCCAGATTTGGTGCCGCGCTCTGCCCCTTGGCCACCTGCACGATATGCGCGTTGCCATCGCCACCGGACATCTGCACCACGCACAGCCGGTCGCGATGTGGGTTCAGCCCCATGGTTTCACAGTCAATGGCCACCACCGGGCCCAGATCCAGCCCGTCGGGCAGGTCGTTCTGATAAAGATGGGTCGCCATGCGCTCGCCTCGTGTCGCGTTCCTGGCGCCCTACCTAAGCGGCCCGCCCCGCAATTTCTAGCCAGCTTTGCGTCTGCGTTCCCGCCAGATGACAAACAGACCGCCTAGAACGATCAGGATTGCGCCCGGAAACAAATCGCCCCAGGGGGCTTCATCAAAGAACAACCAGCCCAGAACAAAGGCAATCGGTATGCCAAAATAGGAAAACGGGGCCAGATTGCTTTGTTCCGTCATGCGAAAGGACACGACCAGCGTCAGAACCGCGCAGCCGCCAAACCCACCCATCGCCAGCAGCCACAGCAGATCGGTAAACGAGGCCAGCGGCGAAAACCCGCCAGTCGCCATCGCAATACCCAGCCCGCCGAGCATGGCATAGAAGGCGGAGATGAGATTCAGATGTGGGGTCGGCACGTCATCATCCACCAGTCGTGCAAGAACGCCGGAAAACGCGTAGCAGAACCCCGCCCCAACCGGTGCCAATGCAGCCAGTGAAAACGTGTCCGATCCAGGCCGCATGATCCAGATCACACCGCAAAATCCGATCATCACAGCCGACCAGCGATACCAACCCACACGTTCGCCCAGCAGAGGAACGGCCAGCGCTGTCATGAAGATCGCGTTGGAATAAGACAGGGTCGCGGCCGTGGCAAAAGCCAATTGGCCGAGTGAATAGTAGAACAGCAGTTGCGCGATCGTCACCGCCAACCCGCGAATTATCGGCAGTTTCCATTGCCGTATCTGAACAGGCCGCCCCTGAGCATGCCACGCCTTGGACCACCACAGCGCGATGCCACTAGGGATCAGACCAAACAGGTTGCGATAGGCCGACAGCTCTGCCGCGCTGTATCGCGGCGACAGGTGCTTGATGATCAGCCCCATGATGTCGAACAGGGTCAGCGCCAGCAGCGATAACAAAACCGCAAGGACAACATTGTCCCCGCGCTTATCCATGATGGGCGGCCACGGTTTTCAGCGTTGAAAACCCATAGAGCGCCTCGAACCCCTTCTCGCGGCCATGGCCAGATTTGCCGATCCCGCCAAAGGGCAGTTCCACGCCACCCCCCGCGCCGTAATTGTTGATGAACACCTGACCCGTATGCAGCGCCTTGGCCAACCGCATTTGCCGCGCCCCGTCCCGGGTCCAGATGCTGGCGACCAGGCCATAGTCGGTGCCATTGGCGATCTGCATGGCCTCTTCCTCGGTCTCAAACGGGATCAGCACCTGCACGGGGCCAAAAATCTCGTCCTGCGCCAGCGTGTGATCCGGGGGCACATCTGCAAACAAGGTGGGGCGCACATAGGCCCCGGTGGAGGGCGCGTGGTCCACGATCAGCCCCTGCGCCGCCATGTTCAGGTCACTGCCCCGGGCCAGGAACCCCTCAACAATCTCTTTCTGTCGGGCAGAGATCAGCGGCCCAAGGCGCAAATCCTCCGCAGCCGGGCCAACAGTCAACGCGCCATAGGCCTCGGCCATCTGCGCGCGCACCGTGTCATAGACCCCGCGCTGCACCAGAATGCGGGACGAGGCAGAGCAGGTCTGTCCCGCGTTCTGGATGCCCGCGTTCACAAGGAATGGCAGCGCCGCGTCCAGATCCGCATCGTCAAACACCAACTGCGGGGACTTCCCGCCCAACTCCAGCGTCACAGGCACCACATTGCGCGCCGCTGCCGCCTGCACTAGCGACCCAGTGGCCACCGAGCCTGTGAAACTGACATGCTGTATCCCCGGATGCCCGCTCAGCGCCGCGCCCGCCTCGGCCCCCAGCCCCGGCACCACATTCAACGCGCCATCCGGCAGCCCCGCCTCCTGCGCCAAATGGGCAAAGGCCAGGGCAGTCAAGCACGCCTCTTCGGCAGGTTTCAACACACAGGCATTGCCCATGGTCAGCGCCGCCCCGACCGAGCGGCCAATGATCTGCATCGGATAGTTCCACGGCACGATATGCCCGGTTACCCCATGAGGCTCCCGCAACGTGTAAACGGTGTAGCCGTCCAAATAGGGAATGGTTTCGCCCATCACCTTGTCCGCTGCCCCGCCGTAAAACTCACAATAGCGCGCCAGTGCCACGGCATCCGCCCGCGCCTGGGTCAGCGGTTTGCCCACATCCATCGCCTCGATCGCCGCCAGGTCGTCCACACGTTCCAGCACCAATTGCCCCAGCCGTGTCAGGATGCGCCCCCGTTCCAGTGCTGTCATCCGCCCCCAATCACTGGCACGCGCCGCCTGCGCCGCTGCCACCGCTGCATCGACATCGGCCTGCCCGCCCCGTGCGATCCGGCAAATCCCGGACCCGTCCGACGGGTTCACAA
Source organism: Paracoccaceae bacterium (assembly GCA_040830545.1). Taxonomy (GTDB): domain Bacteria; phylum Pseudomonadota; class Alphaproteobacteria; order Rhodobacterales; family Rhodobacteraceae; genus HXMU1420-2. The sequence goes on from JBFOMB010000058.1 coordinate 54,529, forward strand.
GCGGCAAGGTCTGCCCGCCCATGGCAGCCTGCCAAACTCCACCAATCAAACACAGTTCAGGATCAAACCAGATGCTCACGGCACGCCCCCTCTTCATTGTTCCCCAAATACTCGCGCCGCAGGCATCGGCGCAGCCGATACGCCGACCTCACCCCGCACGTGCCATGTCCGGCAATACCGGAGCGGCGGCAATCAATTCCCGCGTATAGGGATGTTGCGGGTCGGTAAAGACCGCCTCGGTCTCTCCCTGCTCCACAATCTGACCCGCCTGCATCACCATCACCCGGTCTGTTACGGTGCGCACCACGCTCAGGTCGTGGCTGATAAACAGGTAGGTCAGGCTGTAGGCACGGCACAGATCGGCTAGCAGGTCCAACACCTGTGCCCGGACCGACACATCCAGAGCGGACACAGCCTCGTCAAACAGGATCAGTTCAGGCCTGATGATCAGCGCACGGGCGATGGCAATCCTCTGTCGCTGACCACCCGAAAACTCGTGGATGTATTTCTGCATATCCTGGGGTGTCAGCCCGACAGCGATCAGTGCTTCGGCAATCGCGTCGCGCCGGGCGGACCCGTGCGGAGGATCATCCAGCAGGTGATAAGGCTCCGTGATCAGCCGGTCGACCCGATGGCGCGGGTTGAACGATCCAAACGGGTCCTGAAACACCACCTGCATCTTGCGCCGTACGGCCAGATTCGGGCGGTGGCCCGAAAACACCGGATCGCCGTCCAGCAGGATTTCGCCGCTCTGCACCTCTTCCAATCCCAGGATGGCGCGGGTCAGGGTGGATTTGCCACATCCGCTTTCGCCTACTAACCCCACACGCTCACCCCGATGAATGGTTAGGCTGACATCATTCACCGCGCGGAACGTACCGGGCGGTTGGAACAGCTGCGTGCGTGGCAGGCGATAATCCCGCACCACGTTGCGTACCTCCAACAGCGGCTCAGGCGCGGGTGGCACGGGAAGCGACACCTGATGCCCTGATGCGGCAAACAGCATCCGGGTATAGGGATGCTGCATATTGGCAAACAGCTCTTGCGTTGGTCCGGCCTCCACCACCTCGCCATGGCGCATGACGGTGATGCGATCCGCCATGTCCGCTACAACAGCAAGGTCATGGGTGATCATCAGCATGCCCATGCCAAACTCACGCACCAGTCCTTTGAGCAGGTCCAGGATTTGCGCCTGCGTGGTTACGTCCAACGCCGTTGTCGGTTCGTCCGCAATCAGCAGCTTGGGGCGCAGCGCAATGGCCATGGCGATCACAACCCGCTGGCGTTGCCCGCCGCTCAGTTCATGCGGATAGCGGGTGAGGGGGAAGCGATCCTCGGGCAGGCCAACGCGGGTCAGCACCTCGCGCGCACGCGCCTGCGCTGCGTCGGCATCCATCGCGTCGTGGATCAGGATGGTTTCTGCCACCTGTGCACCGATGGTTTTCACCGGATTGAGCGCGGTCATGGGTTCCTGAAACACCATGCCCACGTCCCGCCCGCGCATCTGGCACAGGCGGGGTTCCGCTGCTTCCATTACGTTCAGCTCGTCGAGTGTGACCTGACCTGTTGCTGCCGCCCCGCCGGGCAACAGTTGCATCACGGCCAGGGCGGTCCTGGATTTGCCCGACCCGCTTTCGCCGGGGACCGCCACAATTTCACCGGGGTCGATTTGCAGGGACACATCTTTCCGGATGGGATTCCCGTGAATCGATAAGCTGAGGGTTTTGATGGACAGCA
>JBFOMB010000059.1:0-15309 GCA_040830545.1 Paracoccaceae bacterium
CCAAGAAGGCGACGAGCTGGGTGACGTCTCCGCCTCCTTCACCCCGCAGAAGGGGGAGTTCATGAAGGCGGGAGGGTCTTACGCCATCGTCTTTGGCAAGAAGATGCAGACTTTTGCCGCTGAAACGTCGGGGATCGAAGCGCCGCTGTTATTTGCCACGTCCAAAGAGGTTAGCCATGTTGGTCAGGGCCTAGCTGCCGTTGAAAAGATTTTCAACAAGAATGCTGTTGGCACCACGCCGGGCAAAACGCTGCATGCCGGTTCTGACGTGCGGGTGAAGGTCAACATTGTGGGTTCACAGGACACCACCGGCCTGATGACCATGCAGGAACTTGAGGCGATGGCCGCGACCGTTGTCGCGCCCAGTGTGGATGGCGCCTATCAGTCTGGTTGTCACACGGCATCGGTCTGGGACCTCAAAGCGCAGGCCAACACTCCGCGCCTGATGAAGTTCATGAACGATTTCGGCCTTGTCACCGGGCGTGACCCCAAGGGCGAATATCACGCAATGACGGACGTGATCCACAAGGTGTTGAATGACATCACTGTGGACGATTGGTCAGTCATCATCGGCGGCGACAGCCACACACGCATGTCCAAGGGTGTGGCCTTTGGCGCGGACTCGGGCACCGTGGCGCTGGCGCTGGCAACGGGTGAGGCGTCCATGCCGATCCCGGAATCGGTCAAGGTGACCTTCAAGGGCAACATGGCCGATCACATGGATTTCCGCGATGTGGTGCACGCCACTCAGGCGCAAATGCTGGAACAGCACGGCGACAACGTCTTCCAGGGCCGTGTGATCGAAGTTCACATTGGCACGCTGCTGGCGGACCAGGCGTTCACCTTCACCGACTGGACAGCTGAGATGAAGGCCAAGGCGTCGGTCTGCATCTCGAACGACGAAACACTGATTGGCTCGCTGGAACTGGCCAAATCGCGCATCCAGATCATGATCGACAAGGGCATGGAGCATGAAAATGGCATGCTGCAAAAGCTGATCAATATCGCGGACGCCCGTATTGCCGAGATTCAGTCGGGTGAGAAACCCGCACTGCGTCCCGACGACAACGCCAAGTACTTTGCCGAGGTCGAGGTCGATCTGGACGCAATCAACGAACCGATGATCGCGGACCCGGATGTGCATAACGCAGACGTCTCCAAGCGCTACACCCACGATACGATCCGCCCGATTTCCTACTACAACGCAGAAAAGAAGGTGGACCTGGGTTTTGTCGGGTCCTGCATGGTGCACAAGGGCGACATAAAGATCGTCGCGCAGATGCTGAAAAACCTGGAAAAGGCCAACGGTTCGGTTGAGTTCAAGGCCCCGCTGGTCGTGGCCGCCCCGACCTACAACATCATCGACGAGTTGAAGGAAGAAGGCGACTGGGACGTGCTGCAGAAATACTCGGGCTTCGAGTTCGACGATCTGTTCCCGAAGGAAAAGGCGCGGACGGAGTACGAGAACATCCTGTATCTCGAGCGTCCCGGCTGTAACCTGTGCATGGGGAACCAGGAAAAGGCGGAAAAGGGCGACACGGTGCTGGCCACCTCCACCCGGCTGTTCCAGGGCCGCGTAGTGGCCGATGCGCCCGACAAGAAGGGTGAAAGCCTGTTGGGATCGACCCCGGTTGTGGTGCTTTCCGCCATCCTCGGTCGCACACCGACGCTGGACGAGTATGTCGAGGCGGTTGAAGGCATCGACCTGACCAAATTCGCGCCGCCCGTACAGGCGCCGGAAGGGTCGCGTTCGGTTCACTTCTGAGTTCATCGCCACGCCTGTGCGAGATTGCGGGCGCAGCGGCAAATTTGCAAAAACGCCGGGGGCCGTTGCCAAACCCCCGGCGTTTTCTTATTCTTCTCCTATCGGTCACATTCAACAACGGGAGGGCACCAGCTGAACATGCGTATCATCCGCCGACTTCAGCACGGTCCCCGCGACGCCCTGTAAATCCGTTTGCAGGGCTGACCAAAATCACCCGACGATCTGGTCTGCCCCAAGCCGCGCTGCGGCCCCTTTGTTTGTACCCGAGATTTCCATGACCCTGATCAACCTGAACGCCGTTGGCGTGACCTTGGGCCATCCTTTGTTTTCGGATGTGTCCCTGACCCTGTCCAAATCCGACCGCATCGGCATTGTCGCCGCCAACGGTCGCGGCAAGTCCACACTGCTGGGCTGCATCGCCGAAGAATTGGAGCCAACCACCGGCGACATCACCCAAGCGCGGGGAACGCGCGTGGGATACGTGAAGCAGGATTTGCCGGACGCGGCGCTGGACCAAACGCTCTATGACTACGTGCTGGCCGCCCTGCCGCCCGAGCAGGCGGATTACGAAAGCTGGCGGGTCGATGTGTTGCTGGACGAGCTACAGGTGCCTTACGATCTACAACACAGCATGCTCAGCGCGTTGAGCGGCGGGTGGCAGCGCACAGCCATGCTTGCGGCCGTCTGGATCACCGAACCGGATGTGTTGATGTTGGACGAACCGACCAACCATCTGGACCTGTCCCGGATCGGGCTGCTCGAAGGGTGGTTGGCGGCGCTTCCGTCGAACGTCGCGGTTATCATTGTCTCCCACGATAGGGCCTTTCTGGACGCCACGACCAACCGCACCCTATTTCTGCGGCCCGAACGCACGCGCGTATTCCAATTGCCTTTCACGCAGGCGCGGGCGGCTCTGGACGAGGCCGATGCCGCCGATGAACGCCGCTTTGCCAACGACCTGAATAAGGCGCAGCAATTGCGCAGGCAGGCGGCGAAGCTGAAGAACGTGGGCGTTAATTCCGGCTCTGACCTGTTGCTGACCAAAACCAAGCAATTGACCGAACGCGCCGACAGGATGGAGGCCGCAGCCCGCCCCGCGCATCGCGAACGATCGGCGGGGGACATCCGACTGGCCAACAGTGGAACACATTCCAAGGCGTTGGTTACGTTAGATGACGTGAGTGTAGAAACACCGGACGGACGCGTGCTTTACAAGACGGGTCAGAAGTGGATCAATCGTGGCGACCGGGTGGTTCTGCTGGGCGCAAACGGGACCGGCAAAACGCAACTGGTCCGACATATCCAAAACGCGCTGGCTGGCCAGGAGAGTGACATCAAGTGCGCCCCGTCCATTTCCCACGCTTATTCCGATCAGCACCTAAGCCAGTTGGACGGCTTTCGCACACCCATGGATGCAGTTGCGGGTCAGTTTGATATTGGCGATCAACGTGCTCGCGCTGTTCTGGCCGGGGCCGGGATCGACATGAGAATGCAGGGCGGCCCGATCGACGCGCTTTCCGGCGGGCAAAAGGCTCGGTTGGCCATGCTGATCCTGCGCCTGCACAACCCGAACTTCTACCTGCTCGACGAACCGACCAATCATCTGGACATCGAGGGCCAGGAGGCCCTGGAAGAGGAATTGATCACACATGGCGCGACCTGCCTTTTGGTCAGCCATGACCGCAGTTTCCTGCGAAACGTGGGCAACCGGTTCTGGTGGATCAGACGGGGTAAGCTGGAAGAGGTCGATGACCCAGAATTGTTCTTGCGAGAGCAAATGGGCGCGTAAAAGGGCGCGCGTATCGCCAGGCCGTTTGGGTCGAACACCGCAAATAGCCCGCTACGCCAGCAGAGGTGAACCCGCTTATCCCTCGACCGACACTGGTAAGTCGTAGCCGTGTTCCCTCAACAATGCGTGGCGTTTCGCAATCTTGAGGTCCTCCGCGATCATCTCGCGACACATTTCTTGTGCGGTGATTTCCGGCACCCAACCCAGTTTGGCTTTGGCCTTTGCCGGATCACCCAACAGCGTTTCGACCTCAGCTGGACGGAAATAACGGGGGTCGATGCGCAACACCACGTCACCGGGTGTCAAAGCGGGGGCCATGTCGCCTTCGATACTGTCGACCGTGGCGATTTCATTCACACCTTCACCGGAAAAGGCCAGGGTGATCCCTAGCTCTGCCGCCGTCCATTGGATGAACTCACGGACGGAATACTGCACTCCCGTGGCGATAACGAAATCCTCGGGCGTATCCTGCTGCAGCATCATCCATTGCATGCGGACATAGTCTTTGGCATGTCCCCAATCCCGCAACGCATCAATGTTGCCCATGTACATGCAGGGTTCCAGCCCTTGCGCGATGTTTGCCAAGCCCCGTGTGATTTTGCGCGTGACAAAGGTTTCGCCACGGCGCGGGCTTTCGTGATTAAAGAGAATGCCGTTGCAGGAATACATCCCATAAGCCTCGCGATAATTCACCGTGATCCAATAGGCATACATCTTGGCCACGGCATAAGGAGAGCGCGGGTGGAAGGGTGTTGTCTCGGTCTGAGGCGTTTCACGAACAAGGCCGTACAACTCGGAGGTTGAGGCCTGATAAAACCGGGTTTCCTTTTCCCGGCCCAGAAAGCGGATCGCCTCCAGCAGGCGCAAGGTGCCGATGGCGTCCACGTCAGCCGTATACTCAGGGGCTTCAAAGCTGACGGCGACATGACTCTGCGCGCCAAGGTTATAGACCTCGTCGGGTTCCACTTCGCGCAGGATACGGGTCAGGTTGGACGTATCGGACAGATCGCCGTAGTGCAGGCGGAACCGGGCACTGTCCAGATGCGGATCCTGGTAGATGTGGTCAATCCGATCCGTATTGAACAACGACGCGCGACGCTTGATCCCATGCACCTCGTACCCTTTGTCGAGGAGGAACTCAGCAAGGTAGGACCCGTCCTGTCCGGTTACGCCAGTGATTAATGCACGTTTCGTCATTTGTCCCTCGGAGACCACGGTGTTTTGTTTTTCTGACCTCGGACAAAAGCCTGATCGACCCCGAGTGTACAGGACAAACGATGCGTCAAACAGGCTCAATCAGAGGCTGTGGCCAACCTTGGTTCTCGGATCAGGCACGTTGCAACTATTCACCAATCTCCTTCAGGAGGTTGTCAAAGTAGCTGATCGTCCGGGTTAATCCATCGTCCAACGGCACGCTCGGGGACCATCCCAAAGCCGTTCGAGCCCTTTTGATGTCTGGGCGTCGTTGTTTCGGGTCGTCGTTGGGCAACTCACGATAGACGATTTCTGATCGCGCTCCGGTCATGGCCACGACCATTTCCGCTAACTCTTTGATCGTGAATTCCCCGGGGTTTCCAATATTGATCGGACCCGTCGTCTCAGCATCGCTTTCCATGAGGCGGATAAATCCCTCAATCAGGTCGTCGACATAACAGAACGAACGGGTTTGACTGCCATCCCCATAGATTGTGATCGGTTCGCCCCGCAGGGCCTGGACGACAAAATTCGACACAACCCGTCCATCGGCATGATGCATTCGCGGGCCGTAGGTGTTGAATATCCGTGCAACCTTGATCTCCAGGCTGTGTTGCCTGTGATAGTCAAAGAACAACGTTTCAGCACACCGTTTGCCTTCGTCATAACACGAGCGGATGCCTATCGGATTGACATTTCCCCAGTAGTCTTCGGTCTGGGGATGGACGCTCGGATCGCCGTAGACTTCGGACGTTGAGGCTTGAAAAATCTTGCATTTCAGCCGCTTGGCCAGACCCAGCATGTTGATGGCCCCATGGACGGACGTCTTGGTCGTCTGCACCGGGTCGTGCTGGTAATGAACGGGAGAGGCCGGGCAGGCGAGGTTGTAGATTTCGTCAACCTCCACGTACAACGGCAGGGTGATGTCATGGCGCATAAACTCGAAGCGGGGGTTGTTGTGCAGATGGTCGATGTTGCGTTTGGTGCCTGTAAACAGGTTGTCCACACACAGTACTTCGTGTCCCTGCTGCAGCAGCCGGTCAATCAAATGCGACCCGAGAAACCCGGCACCGCCGGTCACCATAATACGTTTTCGACTGTCGTATAGTCTTACCAAAACTCAATCTCCTGTACGCGCATGCCGGTCGAAATGCACCGTCCCTATAGGGGTCGCACATGCCCTGATACCTCCAATCGCTAGCCCAAGATACACGATGGCCTTGTCCTGGGGTCGCATGAGAAACCTTTTGCACCATCATCAAAGCAACCCTGACCGAGATCAATCATTACCTGGGCCATTTTGTGGCCGCTGTTCCTGATCCCGGCAAATCGGAATGCGGGGGCACTGGTTGTCGCTTGAGGAGTAACGGAAGCTCGCACGCCCAGCGTTTGGTACGATAGACCGGGGACGTCTCGCCGAGAGAAATACTTTTGGCGGAAGCGGTGGGATTCGAACCCACGAAACGCTTTCACGTTTGCTGGTTTTCAAGACCAGTGCCTTCAACCGCTCGGCCACGCTTCCGGATCGTCGGGCTGTCTACGCAGGGTCGCGGCGGGTGGCAAGTGAAATTGCGTTGGTTGCGTTTCGGTCACGCCAAATGCGGCCCCGTCCGACAGGCTTTCAATGTAACCGCGAACGCGCTATGATCCCCGCATAAGGTGAAAACACCGTACCGAGCAAAACCGGGGTATCCGGCAACAAAGAGCGCAAAAGCGCCACCAAAACGAGGCGAAGGGCAAGTCATGTCAACCACTGATGGACCAATGCGGTCTTCCGCAAGGATTGCTGGACTCTTTCTGGCAATGGGCGCACTCGCAGGATGCGAAGAAGCGCCGAAACTGGGTTTCCTGCAGTCGGACAAGGATGCAGGCGAGGAAAGTGCGACGACCACATCAACGACGACTAAGTTGGTCGAACACGACGTTGAAGCGCCGGACGTCTTTCAGGTCACGGAATCGGGTCTGTGGGACGGTCGTCCATCGCTGGGCGGTGTATGGGTCGCGCACCCGGATGTCGGAGACCCGGAGCGGGTGATCATCCGCAACAGTGCCAATGGCAAATTTGTGATTGGCGCGTTGTTCCGTCGCGAACGTGAGATTCCCGGGCCGCGGCTGCAGGCGTCCTCTGATGCCGCCGCCGCGTTGGGCATGATCGCGGGTTCGCCAGTTGAACTGAATGTGACCGCGCTGCGCCGCGAAACGGTCGAGCAGACGCCGGAACCCGAGGTGATCGAAGAGGCCCCCGAGGTTCAAACTGCCAGTGTGGAAAGTGCGAACGCGGATGCCATAAGCGAAAGTGCGCTTGATCCCATTGCCGCTGCCGCTGCTGCGATCGAGGCTGCTGCGCCAGCGGAAGCGCCTGAAAAGCCTGCGGCAACCACCCCCAGCGCTGCTGTGGCCAAGGCCGCCGCACCCGCAAAACCCGTTTCTTCATTGAGTAAACCGTACATTCAGATCGGGATTTTCAGTGTCGAGGCAAACGCAAATCGCACGGGCGCCCAGATGCGCAACGCAGGGATGTTGCCGACCATCTTCAAGGAAAACCTGAACGGCAAGACCTACTGGCGTGTCGTCGTCGGTCCAGCTACAACCAAGCGCGAGCGGGCTCCCTTCCGCAAAAAGATCAGTGCGGACGGATTCCCCGACGCGTATGACGTCGTCAAACCGCAGGAGACCGGATTGACCCATATCATGCTTCGCAGCCTGATCGCACGCTGCCGCACCTTCGCCGCGATGTCCGCAGCCGCCTTTGACACCAGTTCAAGGGCGGCCTTTGTCGTTGATCAGGGCAGCGGCACCGTCTTGCTGTCCAAGAACGCAGATGAGCCCCTGCCACCTGCGTCCATGTCCAAGCTGATGACGCTCTATGTGGCGTTCGAAGCCATTCGGGACGGGCGGTTGTCGCTGGACGAGAAGCTGCCCGTATCGGCTCATGCGATGAGCTACAAGGGCTCGACCATGTTCCTGGACACGACCGACCGCGTCCGGGTCGAGGATCTGCTGCGCGGTATCATCGTGTTGTCGGGAAATGACGCCTGTGTCGTGCTGGCCGAGGCGCTGAGCCCCGACGGAACCGAGGCCGGGTTCGCCCGTTTCATGACTCAGCGCGCGCGGCAGTTGGGGATGGAGAATTCCACTTTCATGAATTCGAATGGCTGGCCTCAGGCCGGGCATTTGATGTCGGTCGAAGATCTTGCCATTCTGGCAGACCGGATCATCGCGGATTTCCCGGAATTCTACCCGCTGTTCACGGAGACTGAATTTGCCTTTGATGGTCGCGCGCCGCAGAACACGCGCAACCGCAATCCTTTGCTGACACTTGGGATTGGCGCGGATGGCCTGAAAACGGGACACACGCAGGCGGCTGGTTATGGGCTGGTCGGGTCGGCCAAGCAGGGTGATCGCCGTGTGATTTTTGTTGTCACCGGCCTGGATACGGTCGAACGCAGAGCCAAGGAGGCGGAGGCTATAGTCAACTGGTCGTTTCGCAACTTTGTCGAAAAAACCGTCGCGAAAAAAGACCACCCCATTGCGAGAGCGGAGGTCTGGATGGGACGCGAGCCGACGGTGACGTTGGTTCCGGCAGAAGATCATTCCGCTATGCTGCCCGCTCTGGCCTCGGGTGAATTGGACGGAGAGGTGCGTTACATTGGGCCGATCCGCGCGCCGATTGCCAAGGGGCAGGAACTGGGGCAACTGGTGATTTCACCTGAGGGGCTGTCGGAAATCACCGTGCCGTTGGTTGCAGATCGTGACATCCCCAAAGGTGGGTTCATGATCCGTCTGGGCACGGCAGCACAATACCTGATTTCCCGGTTTGCCGATTCATCGGAAGAGGCATCGTGACACCACGGGGCACGTTCCTCACGTTCGAAGGCATCGACGGTTCCGGCAAATCCACTCAGGCACGCATGTTGCATGCGCGGCTGGTGGCAGATGGGATGGAAGCGATTTTAACGCGTGAACCGGGTGGATCGCCGGGGGCCGAGGAAATTCGCAAGCTGGTGCTGGAAGGGGACCCGGATCGCTGGTCGGCGGAGACGGAGTTGCTGTTGTTCACGGCAGCCCGGCGGGATCATCTGGAACGCACCATCGAACCGGCCCTGGCGGCGGGTCAGGTTGTCGTCTGCGACCGGTTTGCCGACAGCACGCGAATGTATCAGGGGCTGTCGCGTGGGGATTTGCGGGGCAAAGTTGATGCGTTGCATGAACTGATGATCGGGCGCGAACCGGACGTCACCATCCTGATCGACATGGACCCGGACACGGGCCTGACCCGCGCACTGGGGAGGCAGGGCAGTGAAGAGCGCTTCGAATCCTTCGGGTCTGACCTGCAACACCGGATGCGGGCCGGGTTTCTGGAGTTGGCAGAGGCAAACCCGGACCGGTTTCGCGTGATTGATGGCGGGCGCGACATGGAATCGGTGGCGGAGGATGTCTATCGGACGGTAAAGTCCGCCCTGACATGAGCGACGACTTTCCTGCCCCTGATCAGGCGCCCGGTGCGCCCCATCCGCGCGATGCTGCACGGCTGTTCGGGCAGGGGGGTGCCGAGGCGGCGTTTTTACAGGCATTCAATGCAGGGCGGCTGCATCATGGCTGGCTGCTGACCGGCCCACGGGGTGTGGGCAAGGCAACGCTCGCCTGGCGCATCGCGCGGTTCCTGCTGGCCACGCCAGAGGCTGAGGAGGATGGCCTGTTCGGCGCGCCGCCGCCGCCCGAGACTCTGGACATAGCACCGGATCACCCGGTGGCGCGTCGGGTCGCGGCGGGGTCCGATCCGGGACTGGCGATCATCATTCGCAGCCCGAACCAGAAAACCGGGCGGATGCGCGATCAGATCGTGGTCGAGGATGTGCGCAAGCTGGGCGGGTTTTTCGGGCTGACCGCAGCGGATGGCGGGCGGCGTGTGGTGATCGTGGATGCAGCGGACGACATGAACGTGTCGGCGGCCAATGCGCTGCTCAAGATGTTGGAGGAACCCCCGGCGCGTACCACGCTTTTGCTGATCTCGCACCAGCCTTCACGTCTGTTGCCCACCATCCGGTCGCGGTGTCGCACTTTGCGGCTGTCGGGCCTGTCGCCAGAGGATTTGGGTGCGGCACTGGAACAGGCGGGTGCGGAACTGCCGGATGAACGGGACGCGCTGGCCGCGTTGGCGCAGGGGTCCGCCGGGGATGCAATCCGGCTGATGAACCTGGGCGGGTTGGAAATGTATGCGGAACTGATCGCCATTCTGGGCGGCCTGCCGCGTCTGGATCGCCAACGCGCGCTGGCCTTGGCGGAGGCCGCGGCGCAGCGCGGTGCTGCGGACCGGTTTCGACTGCTGCTGGACCTGATCGACATCCTGCTGGCCCGCCTTGCGCGCGCCGGGGTCAGCGGTGAGCCTGCTGCGCCGGAGGCAGCGCAGGGCGAGGCGCAGTTGATGCAAAGACTGTCACCGACTGTCGCTCAAGGACGCGCCTGGGCCACGCTGGCAGCAGAGATCAGCGCGCGGATGCGACATGGGCAGGCGGTGAACCTTGACCCCGCCGCGCTGGTGCTGGATACGGTCGTGAAGATACAGGATGCAGCTCCCCGCCCATGACCGATACGCCCCAGACTACGGACAGTCCCCAAATCACGGACAGTCACTGTCATCTCGATTTTCCTGATTTCGAGGGTCAGCTGGACGATATAGTCGCACGCGCCGCCGAGGCGGGCGTGACACGCATGGTCACGATCTGCACGCGGCTGCGCAACGAACCACTGGTGCGTGCCATTGCCGAGGCGCACGCGCCGGTGTTCTACGCGGCAGGAACTCATCCGATGAGCGCGGCGGACGAACCTCTGGCAACCGTCGATCAGTTGGTTTCGCTGGCCGCGCATCCGAAATTCGTTGGCATTGGTGAAACGGGGCTGGACTACCACTACACCGCAGAAAGCGCGGAGTTGCAGCAAACCTCCCTGCGTATCCATATAGACGCGGCGCGTCAGACCGGGCTGCCACTGATCATCCATGCACGCGATGCGGACGACGATATGGCCCGCATCCTGACTGAGGAATACCAGCAGGGCGCGTATACCTGCGTGATGCACTGCTTCTCTTCTGGGTCTGGGCTGGCACGAGCGGCACTGGACCTTGGATTTTACCTGTCGATGTCCGGCATCGCCGCATTCCCCCGCAGTCAGGAGGTGCGCGACATCTTTGCAGCGGCGCCCGTGGACCGCATACTGGTGGAAACCGACGCCCCCTATCTGGCCCCGCCGCCGTATCGAGGCAAACGCAATGAACCTGCCTACACCGCGCACACCGCGCGGGTCGGGGCAGAGGTGTTTGGCATGGATTACCCGGCCTTTGCCGCGCAAACGCAGGCCAATTTCGACCGGCTGTTCACCAAGGCCGCCGCCACAAAGGCCGCGGCGTGATGGCGGAGTTACGCTACACCATACTCGGCTGCGGGTCATCCGGCGGCGTGCCGCGTCTGGGCGGGGTCTGGGGCGATTGTGACCCGGACAACCCCCGCAACACGCGCCGCCGCTGCTCCATGCTGGTGGAGCGCGATGGGCCTGACGGCATCACATCCGTTCTGATCGACACAACGCCGGATCTGCGCAATCAACTGTTGGGCACGGGAACCGGGCGGCTGGACGGTGTGGTCTGGACCCACAGCCACGCGGACCACGTGCACGGCATCGATGACCTGCGCATGATCGTGTTCAACATGCGCGCGCGCCTGCCAGTCTGGGCGGATGGCGACACGCAGAACGCACTGCTCAGCCGGTTTGGTTACGCGTTTGTGCAGCCCGAAGGGTCGCCCTATCCGCCCATTCTGAACATGAAGACCATCAGCGGCCCGTTCGAGGTGGACGGCCCCGGCGGCCCCATCCCGTTCCGTCCGTTCAAGGTCGGTCATGGCTCCATCGACTCGCTGGGGTTTCGAATTGGTGGGCTGGCTTATCTGCCGGATGTGGCCGAGATCTACGACGATGCGTGGGATGAGTTGCAGGACCTCGACATCTGGGTGCTGGACGCGTTGCGCCGCACGCCGCACCCGACTCATGCGCATCTGGAACGGTCGTTGGAATGGATCGAACAGGCAGCACCCAAGCAGGCGGTGCTGACCAACATGCATATCGACATGGACTATGACGCGGTGGACCGGGATACGCCGGACCAAGTCGTGCCGGCCTATGACGGCATGACGCTGCGCCTGCCGGTCTAAATACTCATGCAGGCGCTGATCGACGTTATCCTTCCGGTCTTCCTGGTGATCGGGGCAGGGTATGTCAGCGCCAAGCTGGGGTATTTCACCGAGACGCTGATTGCTGGGCTGATGAAATTCGCGGTCGGCTTTGCGATTCCCTGCCTGCTGTTTCTGGCGATTGCCAATCTGGACCTGCAATCGGGGTTCGATCCGGGGCTGTTGCTGAGTTTTTACGGCGGGGCGACGATCTGCTTCCTGCTGGGGCTGTTCGGTGCGCGCTACCTGTTTGGCCGCACGATGGAGGATTCGGTGGCCATTGGCTTTGCCTGCCTCTTTTCCAATTCGGTCCTGTTGGGGCTGCCGATCACCGAACGCGCCTATGGGCCGGACGCGCTGACCGGGAACTTTGCCATTGTCGCGCTGCACGCGCCCTACTGTTATGGGCTGGGCGTGACTGTGATGGAGATCGTGCGCAACCGGGGCAAGGGCGGGGGCGTGGTGATTGGCGCAGTTTTGTCGTCGATGTTCAAGAACGCGCTGCTGGTGGCGATTGGTTTGGGTTTCATCGTCAACCTGCTGGGCATTCCGCTGCATGGCACGTTGACGGACGCGCTGGACCTGATTGCGCGGGCGGGCTTGCCCTGCGCGCTGGTCGCGTTGGGCGGTGTGCTGTCGCAGTATAAGTCCGAAGGCGATTTGCGCGTGATCCTGTGGGTGGTCTGTATCACGCTGGTGGTGCATCCGGTGCTGGTCTGGACCTTTGGCACGGCGTTTGACCTGAACCGCGATCTGTTCCGGTCCGCTGTTTTGACGGCGGCAATGGCGCCGGGCGTGAACGCCTATCTGTTTGCCAGCATGTATGGGCGCGCGATGCGGGTGTCCGCGTCGGTCGTGTTGATCGCGACGGCGGCGTCGGTCGGCACGATTTGGGTCTGGCTGAGCCTGATTCCCTGATTTTCCAATTTTCCTGGATACAAGAGACCCCGGATCAGGTCCGGGGTTGCGTCGCATGTGTGTATAGGTCGAGTTTCTGAGTAAATTTGTCGGATTGACATGTCCGAGAGTTTCACTCAAGTATCGCGCCAGCGGATACATGCCGTGTTTTGTACGAGTAGCCAGGAACAGGACCCATCTCTGATGATCGACATGAAACCTTCCGCCTGTGGCGTTGTGCTGTGCCTTGGACTGGGATCAACCGCCTGGGCGGCAGATGTCAGCAAATCCGACGTTCTGGATACCTATGCTGACATTGCCGAAGCGGCCTATGGCGACAGCCTGATCACCGCGCAGCGATTGCAGGCTGCTGTCGATGCGCTGATCGCCAATCCGTCGGCAGAGGCGTTGCAAGCCGCCCGCGCCGCGTGGTTGGCGGCCCGTGTGCCGTATCAGCAGACCGAGGTGTTTCGCTTCGGGAACGCCATCGTTGATGATTGGGAGGGCAAGGTAAACGCCTGGCCGCTGGACGAGGGGCTGATTGACTATGTGGATGCCAGCTATGGCGGGCCGACTGATGAAAACGAGGCGGCTGTTCTGAACGTGATCGCAAATGCGTCTTTCACCTTGTCAGGCGCAACCGTGGATGCGGCGCAGATCACGCCCGCACTGCTGGAAGACACATTGCAGGAGGCCGACGGGGTCGAGGCAAACGTGGCCACGGGTTACCACGCGGTTGAGTTTCTGCTGTGGGGGCAGGACTTGAACGGGCATGACGCGGGGGCGGGGAACCGGCCGTGGACAGACTATGCTGCCGGTGATGCATGTACCGGTGGCAATTGCGACCGTCGCGCCGCGTATCTGAAGGCCGCAACGGATCTGTTGGTGTCGGACCTGGAATGGATGGCCACGCAATGGGCCGAGGGTGGCGAAGCGCGCGCCAACGTCATGGCGGATGCGGATGCGGGCATTGTGGCTATCCTGACAGGCATGGGCTCGCTGTCCTATGGTGAGCAGGCAGGCGAACGCATGCGTCTGGGTTTGATGCTGAACGACCCGGAGGAAGAGCATGATTGCTTCTCCGACAACACGCACAACAGCCACTATTATGATGGGCTGGGCGTGCAGAATGTCTATCTGGGCGAGTATGTCCGGGTGGACGGATCGCTGGTATCCGGGGCCTCGCTGTCCGATCTGGTTTCAGCCACGGACGCCGAGCTGGACGCGGAAATGCGTGGAAAACTGTCGGACACGATGATGGCATTGGGCCGGATCAAATCCGCAGCTGAGGCCGGGTTCAGCTATGACATGATGCTGGAGCAGGGCAACGCCGCAGGTGAAGAGTTGGTGATGGGCGGTGTAAACGGCCTGATCGACCAGACGCGGTCAATCGAGCGGATCGTGGCCGTGTTGGGCGTGGATGCCATCGCGTTTGAGGGGTCCGACAGCCTCGATAACCCCAGCGCCGTCTTTGAATAATCCGCTTCACAGCCACCTCTGAACCTTGGGGCCGCCGCCATGATCATCTGTCACTGCCAGAATATTTCCGATCACGACATCCACGCCGCAATCGACTGGATGCGGGCGGCGGATCCCGAAACTCTGATCACGCCGGGCAAGATTTATCGCGCCCTGGGCAAGGCCGCTGATTGCGGCGGCTGTGTGCCCTTGTTCGTCGACACGATGCGGCGCAACAAAAAGCTTGAAGTCCCCTCGCAACCCCCTAAACTTAGAATTGTTCTAAATAGCGGAGGCAGCCATGAAAGGCGACCCAAAAGTAATCGAGTTTCTCAATCGGTCTCTCACCCATGAGTTGACCGCGGTCAATCAGTTCTGGCTCCACTATCGGATGCAGGACGATTGGGGCCTGGGCAAGATGGCAAAGAAAAGCCGTGCCGAATCCATCGAAGAGATGGAGCACGCCGACAAGCTGATCGAACGCATCCTGTTTCTGGAAGGGCATCCGAACCTGCAGAAAATCGGGTCGATCAGGACCGGTCAAACCCCCAAAGAGATGCTTGAAGCTGACCTGGCAATCGAGCATGAAGCGCGCGAACTCTACACCGAGGCCCGCGACTACTGCCGCGAAGCCAAAGACTATGTCAGCATGGCGATTTTCGAAGAATTGCTGGGCGATGAGGAAGGTCACATTGATTTCCTTGAAACGCAGATTGACCTCCATGATCGGGTCGGCGCGGAAAACTATGCGCAGCTCAACGCGACCCCGATGGACGAAATCGAATAATCTGGCCCTGGCCGGAATGTTGGTGGGCACCGCTGCGATGGCGGGCCCGCTGGACGAACCGCACCTGAACATCATCCCACGGACCGAGGCGGAGGCAGCGCGTGTTGCCGCCGCGACCGCGCTTGCCACGACGTTTGATGCGCCTCAGGCGTTTGAAGAAAACTCTGCCGGGGCTGCGACGGTGCGCGACACGAAG
>JBFOMB010000060.1:0-45252 GCA_040830545.1 Paracoccaceae bacterium
ACCATCAGAGCGATGTGGAAGAGCTCGACAACATCCTGAAATACACCTTCATGTGCAACAAACCCGTGGCGATCCTGACGGACGCAAACTTCTGGGGAGGCTATGGCGACCAATGATCCGTTCTGAAATCCTCACCGAGATTGCGCCGATCCTGCGGGACCAACTGGTGGTCTGCAACATCGGCATCCCCAGCCAGGAGCTGCATGCGATCGATGACCAGCCGACGAATTTCTACATGCTGGGCACGATGGGTCTGGCCTCGTCCATCGGTCTGGGGCTGGCGCTGGCGCAGCCCAAACCGGTGATCGTGATCGACGGGGACGGCTCAGTGCTGACGAACCTGGGCACGCTGCCGACCATCGCCAACAACGTGGCGGACAATTACATCCTGATGATCATCGACAACGGGTCGTATGGCTCGACCGGGGACCAGCCGACCTATACGGGCAAGAAAACCTCGCTCGCAGGCATGGCGCGGGCTGCGGGCTGCGAAAACGTGGTCGAGGTACAGGACGTCGACACCGGCCCCGCGCTGGAGGCGGCAATCGCCTCGGGCCAGATGACGGTGATGGTGGTGAAATGTGACAGCGGCAATGCCAAGATGCCGGTCATCACCATGGACCCCGTCGTCATCAAGGATCGCTTCATGAAGGCCGTGCAAGGCTGAAACGCGTCATTTCAGCCGGATGCCACGCAGCCCCGGACACGATCCGGGGCCTCACGGCTGCGAGATAGAGGTCCAGGATCAAGTCCGGGACAGCGGGGCGTGACTGGCAAGCCTAGCGCTGCACAACCGATTTCATCCCCAACAGCACCGCCGCCAGGATCATGAAACCGCCCCCCGCCCGTTCGATCCAGACCCTGGCCGTGCCCTTGAACTTGCGCGCGATCCAGCTGGCCCCTGCGCCATAGGCCGACAGGAAAGCGCCATCCATGATGATATATGTGGCCGACAGGATCAGGAATTGCGGCCAGAACGGCGCGTCAGCCGAGATGAATTGCGGGAAAAGTGCTGCGAAGAAAACAACCGCCTTGGGATTTGCGGCGGAGGTGATGAACCCCTGCATCCAGAGCGTGCGCAGGCTGGTTGCCGGGCGGGACTCCCCCTGCGCCGGATCATTCGCACTGGCCTTGCGGATCATGCGCAGGCCCAGCCAGATCAGGTAGGCCACGCCGGCCCACTTGATCACGCTCAACGCTGTGGCCGAGGTCGCGATCAGCGCAGCCAGCCCCAACCCCGCCGCCAACATTTGCAATGCATTCGCCGTCAGGTCCCCTGCCGCCGTTGCCAGTGACCGATAGAACCCGTGTGTGCCGCTGTTTGACAGCATCAGTAACTGGCTGGGTCCTGGCGTGCTCATCAACGCGAGAACCGTGATGACGTAGAGGGTCCAGATGTCGAGTGTCATGGGCGTGCTCCTGTTTCGGGACACACTAGGCCGCTCGCCGGGATTGATCCAGCGGCGGGTGGTCTCGACTCGGCGAACCTTGGCGCTATGCTCCGCCTCAACACAGTGCCGAAGGAGATCGAGATGCCGCTGAAATACTTGCACACCATGGTTCGCGTGAAGGATCTGGAGGCGTCGATGGCCTTCTATGCCCTTCTGGGGCTTAAGGAAACGCGTCGCTACGACAATGAGGGTGGGCGGTTCACCTTGATTTTCCTGGCCCCTGAGGGACAAGAGGAGTGCCCGATTGAACTGACCTACAACTGGGATGGCGACGATGGGTTGCCGTCGGACGGGCGGCATTTCGGGCACCTGGCCTACGAGGTCGATAACATTTACGAGATGTGCCAGCATCTGCAGGATAACGGGGTCGAGATCAATCGCCCGCCGCGCGATGGCCGGATGGCGTTTGTGCGCTCGCCCGACAACATCTCGGTCGAGTTGCTGCAGGCTGGTGATGCGCTGGAACCTGCTGAACCCTGGGCCAGCATGGAGAGCACCGGGCATTGGTAAAGACCGCCGCCACGCTGGCGCTGGCGTGTCTGGCGACGCCGGGCCACGCTTTGGACTGTCGTCTGGCGCTGGTGCTGGCGATGGATGTGTCATCCTCGGTCGACAAGGCCGAGGATGCGTTGCAGCGGGGCGGTCTGGCCGCCGCGCTGCTGGCACCCGAGGTGCAGAAGGCGTTTTTGGCCGGTGATCTGCCCGTGGCGCTGGCGGCCTACGAATGGAGCGGGCGGTACAATCAGCAGGTGTTGCTGGACTGGTTGCTGATCGAAAACGCAGAGGACCTGTTGATCGCCGCAGAGGCGATTGGGCGGTCGGAACGGGGCGCGGACGATTTTCCGACGGCGATGGGCTATGCGCTGGGATATGGGGCGCGGATGCTGGAACGCGCGCCGCGTTGCCTGTTTCAGACGCTGGATATGGCTGGCGACGGAGAGACCAATGACGGGTTTCGCCCGGCGCAGGCCTATGCATCATTTCCGTTTTCAGACGTTGTGGTGAACGGGTTGGTCATCAATGGCGCGGACTTTGAGGGTGAATTGAACCTGATCGAGTTCTACCGCACCGAGGTGCTGCATGGGCCGGGCGCGTTTCTGGAAATTGCCAACGGGTTTGAGGACTACGAACGCGCGATGCGGCGCAAGCTGGAGCGAGAACTGGCCCCACGTGCGATTGGGGCGTTACCGGGCGCGGACGGGCGACCGGGATGATCCGCTGGCTGCTGGCCTTGCTGGTGTTCTGCGGCGGGCCGGCGGACGCGACCTGTCGGATGGCGCTGGCGCTGGGTCTGGATGTGTCAGGCTCGGTCGATCCGATGGAGTACCGGTTGCAGCGGCAAGGGTTGGCGGCTGCTCTGGTGCGCCCGGACGTCGAAGCATCGTTGCTGGGGCATGGAGGCGTATATGTGCGGCTGGCTGTTTATGAGTGGAGCGGACCGGGGCATCAGGAGGTTGTGGTCGGCTGGACTGAAGTTACAGACCGCGCGGCGCTGACAGGGCTGGTCCAGCAAATTGCAACGTTGCCCCCTGCGCCTACGGATGGTGATTTCATGGGGGTCGAGGAGGACAATACCGGGCGACGATGGGATCCGAGCACGGCCCTGGGCACGGCGATGCAAACCGGCGCGCAATTGTTGGCGTCAGAAGGCGACTGCTGGCAACGCAAGTTGGACATTTCCGGCGATGGCAAACGCAATACAGGCCCAGAACCGCTGGAGGTGCGCGATGGACTGGTCACGCAGGGGATTACGATCAACGCGCTGGTGATCGGGGCAGACAACCCGCGCCATACGGATCAGCGCCAGGCCGAAGTTTCAGAGTTGGTGTCCTACTTCCGCACGCAGGTGATTTTGGGGCCCGGTGCCTTTGTCGAGACAGCTATAGGGTTCCGGGACTTCGAGGACGCGATGGTGCGCAAATTGAAGCGCGAGCTGGAGAATCCAGTGCTGTCCGCGTTGCCGGAGGTGTGGCGGTAAGTTTGGGGGGACGATCATTGGGCTCTTTGATCCCGCCCCCAATGTTTGCCCCTATTCCGGCAAGTCATGGCCGCCGTGACTGTTGCGCCCGAAACGTTTGATGGACATGGGGCCATTGTCCAACACCATACCGGGCTCGGGTTGAAACCCGTTGGCCTCGTAGTCATGGACGATGATCAAACCACCGGGTGCTTTGACCAGGAACTTGCCGTTTCCAAACACCTCGACAACTTCACCCCATTTGGCGGGCTGTGAACAGAGCACGCTGTTGTCGAGCTCAAAGATCGCCGCACGCAGGATCGACAACCGGATGGACCCGGCAAATGTGAAGGCCCCGTTGAACGGCGGCGCAACGGCCCGAATGAAGCGTTCGATATTGTCAATCGGCCCGGTCCAGTCGATCAGGCTGTCGTCTGGGCTGCGCTTGGGATAATAGGTCGGTTCCAGATCGTCGTCCTGCGCCTGGTAGGTCAGATCGTCAGACTGGAACCGGGCGGCGTTCCGCTGGATCATGGCAACCATGGACAACGTATTCTTGTAGTGCAGCGTTTCTGCCGTGTCCTGATCATTGATGCCAAAGGCCATGGTATCCACAACGTCCCCGTCATCGACCCCGGCCTTGTATTTGAACATGTTGGTGTAAAAGACCCGCCGACCTTCGATCAGCGACCAGTTCATTGGGGACCGGCCACGGCCTATGGGCAGGTTGGCGGCACTGCCGTGCATGCCGAACACACCGATCCGGAACGTGCTCAGGATGTTGTCGGGCACCAGTCGTTGCCAGCCGTTCACGAACCCGACATCGAATTTCTGCTCCTCAAAAAAGGAGGTGTCGGTTTCGGATTTCTGATCGTAGCGATCTGCATAGCGCAGGGACACGCCATTCCCTTTGCACCATGGCGCGAGGTCTTTGTAATCTGCGACCTGGGCTTTCTCTGCCTTTTCGGTCGCGATGGTAATGACCGTGTCGAGCGAGAGGTGGTCCAGAATATGACGCGCCAAAAGTTCAGAGGTGGATTTGCACCCAAACAAACAGACCTTCATTTAACGCCCCACGACAAGTGATGAGTCCGAAGCTGCATAGGTGTTGCAATTGGCCTCGATGTGACTTTGGAACGTCCCGAGCCGCCACAGCGTGTAGTCATCCAGTGATGCCTGCGGGGTGGCTGCCGGGAACATCCACCAGATCGGATGGATCAGGAGGTGGATGGATTTGCCTTCTGCAAAGGCTTCGGTTTCTTCTGGCGGGCCAAACCGAAACGACCCGCGCGAATCCGCTACGTATTTGATCTCTTTCAGGTATTTGCTTTGGTACGTGTGCTGTACACCGGCGATTGTCTGGTCATGTGACAGGAAAAACTCGTTTGGGCGGTGCAGGCTGATCAGATCGACATCCACCTCGAAAAAGTCCTCGAAAGCTGAAACCTCTTTTTTCAGGCCCGCCTCGAAATCCTCGTACCGCACAGCGTCGAAATGAATGGAGATCTTGTGCCCGAGCGCCTTTATCTTTTCGACGCTGGAGGCGTTTTTCTCGGAAAACAGGTTGTAGCTGTCGCTGGTCAACATCAGGAAATAGGTTGAGCGCACGCCGAGCTTGGCTTCGATTTCGGCCATGCCCAGCGCAAGCTCGCAATCGAAGTCGATGTCGTGACGCATATAAAGCGTTTTGTCAGGCTGAAGCGTGTCTCCGGTGAGCGCGTCAATGGCGTAGCCATGTTCCTGGAACATAGTCAAATATGTCTCGTAATCCGGAAACATGTTCATTCGAAACTTCCCCCCGCCGGTCTAGCGCGGATCGTTTCAACGTCGCGATCAACCGTGTTCATTTGCTTGTCGATTGAAGTGGCACACACCGGGCTCCTCCAAAAGTTCGCAGATACGTTTTTCATACTCTTGCCCTTGCGACAAGTGCTTTGAAAGCGGGTGATTGGGGCGGATGAGCCCTCGGATCACGCCCCGCATTTTCCCATTCAATCAGCGCCTTACAGCCGAATTTGCTTCGTCATGGGTGGTGTGATTTTGGTTAGTGCTTACGACGGGCAAGAGCGCCTTATGGTGGGAACCGCCATCAGGACGAACGCGCGCGGGGCCGGGCCTGCAACACGGGTCTGCATCGCATTGGCCTCGCCAGGTGATCGAGGGGCGGGTAAACACGGGCCATCGACCGGGCTGCGTTGATCCGTTGTGGAATGTCGTTGCGGGAGCGTTTGGCCACGAAAAACCCCCATCCTGTCCATCAAACACGCGGGCTTTCGCGAGCGCCGCATCAATGAACGGGATGAGGGCTTGAATCGGATCGAGTGCAAAACGCTCTAATAGATGTACCGGATCTGATCGGTCCAGTAACGCTCCATCCGTTTGAGCGCGGTGGTGATATCGTCGACCCCGCTGGCGTCGATGACATTGCGGCTTTCCAGCCCCTCGGCGTGGCGTTCGAACAATTGGTGCACGATGGTCGCGATGTCACGCCCCTGCTGCGTCAGGCGGACCCGGACCGAGCGGCGGTCGATTTCGCAACGCTGATGGTGCATGTAGCCCAGTTCAACCAGCTTCTTCAGGTTGTAGCTGACATTGCTGCCCTGATAGTAGCCGCGCGATTTCAATTCGCCTGCTGTCACCTCGTTGTTGCCGACATTGAACAACAGCAGCGCCTGCACCGCGTTTATGTCCAGCACGCCGACACGTTCGAATTCATCTTTGATCACGTCGAGGAGCAGCCTGTGCAGCCGCTCCACCAGCGCCAGGGTTTCAAGATATCCAATCATGAAACCGCTGCGGGTCGGTGACCCCATCTGCGTCTGAATGCTCATTCCATTCTCCGATTCACTGCTCGGACAGCAACATCGCGCGAATCAGGAAAAATTCAGTTAAGCGGCAACAGGTGAATTATGGCTCTCGCGATGGGCGTTCGTTCAGCCCACATCGGGGAAGCGGACGCGCCATGTGAGTGACCTATCTGCGTCGCGCGTGTCATAGGTGTCGAGCGCCGTTTGCAGGTCCATGTCAAACGCGTCTTCGCGGTCTTCGGCGATGGCGGTCAGGCGCATGGAATACCACGCAGTGATACCTCCGGGGACGGTGTTCTGAAACCGGGGGAACGCAGGATCGCCTCCGGCCGGGGTCATCCATTTGTCCGGCAGCGCCGGGTCCAGACACATTGTGCGGGCCAATCCGACGGCATCTGCTGCGCCGCTGGCCAACACTTCGACCGCCTGCTGGCGCGTTTTTATCCCGCCGGTCAGAGTCAAGGGAATGGCAGTGGCCGTTTTGGCCTGCCGCGCGAAATCGGCAAAATAGGCACCGTCATCGTTGGTGCCATCAGAACTGGACGGTGCGCCTGGGAAATAGGTGCCGCCGCTGATGTCGATCAGGTCGACCGAGGTTTGGTCCAGCAGCGTGATCACGTGTAGTGCGTCCTGCGTGGTCAGCCCTCCGGCCAATTTATCGGTGGCGTTGATGCGGATGCCGATGGGGAAATTCGGTCCGACCGC
This sequence comes from Paracoccaceae bacterium, assembly GCA_040830545.1. GTDB lineage: Bacteria > Pseudomonadota > Alphaproteobacteria > Rhodobacterales > Rhodobacteraceae > HXMU1420-2. The sequence goes on from JBFOMB010000060.1 coordinate 6,921, forward strand.
GCGGCGCACTGCGTCGATGGTTTCACCGATGACGCGGAAGCGATCTGGCACCGCGCCGCCATAGGCGTCAGTCCGGTGGTTGAACAATGGGGACAGGAACTGGCTGAACAGGAAACCATGGCCTGCGTGGATCTGAACACCGCTGAACCCGGCCTGTTTCGCGACCAGTGCGGCCTGCGCATAGGAAGGGGGGAGCGCGTGGATGTCGTCCAGCGAAAGGCCATCGCAACGCAACCCGTCGAGGTCCAGCGGTGAGGGCCCTTTTGCATGGCTGACCGGGGCGTGGGCCAATGCGCCTGCGTGGCCCAGTTGCGGCCAGATGTGAGTGTTGTTGGCTGCGCCTTTTGTGGCCAGTGCTTGTAGCGCGCCCAGATCTGCATCAGGGATCAGCACGAGGTTGCCGGGTTTTTCGGGGAAGTGAGGCGTGACCTGCGCCTCGCCAATGATGCTGAGCGCGGTGCCGCCTTGCGCCCATCGCTCGTACAGCCGCGCCTGTTCTGCGGTTGCGTTGCCTGCGCCATCACCGAGGCTGTCGGACATGGGGGATTTGATCAGGCGGTTTTTGAGTACGGCGCCGCTAGGGAGCGTCAGGGGCTGTGCGAGCAGGGATGCGTTGGTCATGACTGGGTCAATTCGTCTTGCAGCGCGGCCAGGAAGGCCTGAATTGCCGCTTCGTCACGGCGGTAGAACGTCCATTGCCCGCGCCGTTCGGCTAGGACAAAGCCGGTCTGTTTCAGGATGCCCATATAGCTGGAGATTGTGGATTGCGAGAGGTTGGCCTTGTCCCGGATGTAACCCACGCAAACGCCCGGGACATGTTCATGTTCGGGCAGCGGGGGTGGGAAATTTGACCGGTCCTTGAGCCAGTCCAGTATGGCCCGGCGAGTGGGATTGTTCAGGGCGGAGAGGGCGGATTCGATGTCCATATATCGAGATATTTCGATATATGGGTGATTGTCAAGTTTCGTGTATGTGCGGCAGGAGGTCCCGGATCAGGTCCGGGACTGCGGTGGCGTTTGTGATGACCGTGGCCGTTCAGTCAGCGTCCGCAAGGATCAGGTCGGCGGCTTTTTCGCCGACCATGATGGCGGGCGCGTTGGTGTTGCCGGATGTGACCGTCGGGAAGATGGAGGCGTCGGCCACCCGCAGACCCTCGACCCCATAGACTCGCAGGCGCGCATCGACCACGTCCGTGGCAGGGTCCGGCCCCATGCGGCAGGTGCTGACCGGGTGGAACACTGTGCCCGCCCGGGCGCGACAATCGGCGATCATGTCCTCGTCGCTCTGCACCTCGGGGCCCGGGGCCATTTCGCTTTCGATCATGCGGGCAAGCGAGGGCGCGCTGGCGATCTGGCGCATGATGCGTGAGGCTTCCAGCATCTCTTGAACGTCATAGTCCGTGGCCATGTAGTTGGGGTGGATCGCCACCGGGTCCAGCGGATCAGCAGAACGGATTTCCAGATGGCCGCGGCTGGTCGGGCGCGTGGGCTGCGCGCCCATCAATATGCCCGGGAACGGGTCAGGATTCATCAGCGGGCGTTTGCCCGGCGGTGCCTTGGTGTAACTGACGGGTGAGAAGAACAGCTGCATGTTCGGGCTGCGCAGACCGGGGCGAGAGCGGAGAAAGCCGCCAGCCTGATTGACTCCCAGAGACAGCGGCCCGCGTCGGGTCAGCACATAGCGCAGCCCCTGCCACAGCTTGCCATACCACGGGTGCAGCTGCGTGTTCAGCGTCGGCACATTGACGCGATAGAGGTAGTCGATTGCGATGTGATCCTGCAGGTGCCGCCCGACCCCTTCGGCAGCGTGGCGCACCGTGATCCCCTTGTCCTGCAGCAGGTCGCCCGGGCCGATGCCCGAAAGCTGCAGGAGTTGAGGCGAGTTGATGGCCCCGCCGGACAGGATGACCTCGGCCCGCGCGCGGACCGAGTGTGTCTGACCGCGCTGGGTGTAGGTCACGCCGACCGCGCGTTTACCGTCAAAGTCGATTTGCGTGACCATCGCGCGTTTTTCCACGCGCAGGTTGGGACGGCGTTTGGCCGGGTGCAGATAGGCCCGCGCCGCAGACATGCGCATGCCGTCCTTGGCCGTGTTCTGGTAGGTGCCGACGCCTTCCTGTGTGGCCCCGTTGAAATCGGGGTTGTGGGGGTATTGCAGCTCCTGCCCGGCGGCGAGGAAATCCGCACAGGTCGGGTGTAAATCGCGGTCCATGGTCGCCACATGCAGCGGCCCGCTGTCCCCGCGCCAGGCGTCCCCGCCGCGATCATTGCTCTCGGACTTCTTGAAATCGGGCAGCACGTCGTCCCAGCCCCAACCGGGATTGCCCATCGCTCGCCAATCCTCGAAATCCTCGGGCTGGCCGCGCACATAGACCATGGCGTTGATCGAGCTGGAACCGCCAATCACCTTACCCCGAGGCCAATAGCTGCGCCGGTTATCAAGCGCCTCGCACGGTTCGGTCTGGTACATCCAGTTGACCGAAGGCCGATAGAACGTCTTGCCATAGCCAATCGGCATCCAGATCCAGAAATTCAGATCGCTGCCCCCGGCTTCCAGCAGCAGAACGGAATGTTTGCCGCTTTCGGTCAGTCGGTTGGCCAGCACACAGCCCGCCGAGCCTGCGCCCACGACGATGTAATCAAATTCAGCCATGCGCCGCCCTGCTCTTCTGCGTGGTGTCATAAGACCGTTACAAACCCATCAGACGCCGGTAGCGCGTCACGCGTGGCCTGACAATGCGTTTTCGCGGGATTCACGGATTTACGGACCGCACCGTCTTCGCTACGCATTTGCTGTCACACAGAATTGCAGGCAGGCCCGCATGAAACTCACCGCCATTGAAACCTTCACCACCGAGTTCGTCAGCTTTGTCCGCGTCACGACCGAGGATGGCGCGCAGGGCTGGGGTCAGGTCGCGCCCTATTTCTCGGACATCACGGCGCAGGTGCTTCACCGGCAGGTCGCGCCCTGGGCGTTGGGGATGGACAGCGGGGATATAGACGCGATTGGCGATTTCGTGCGGGACCGGGAGCACAAGTTCCCGGGATCGTACCTGCGCCGGGCGATTGGCGGCGTGGACACGGCGCTGTGGGATCTGCGCGGGCGACGTGAGGGCAAGCCGGTCTGCGAACTGATCGGCGGGACGCCCGGGACAATCCGGGCCTACGGGTCGTCGATGAAGCGGGACATCGCGCCACAGGACGAGGCCGACCGTCTGGCGCGCCTGCGGGACACTTATGGCTATGACGCGTTCAAATTCCGTGTGGGGGCCGAGGTGGGCAGGGATCAGGACGAATGGCCGGGCCGGACCGAGGAAATCGTGCCCACCGTGCGCAAGGCGCTGGGGGATGATGTGGCGCTGCTGGTGGATGCAAATTCCTGCTACTCCCCTGCCCGCGCAATCGAGGTGGGCAAGCTGCTGATCGACAATGGCATCTCGCATTACGAAGAGCCCTGCCCCTATTGGGAATTCGAACAGACCAAGGAGGTCACCGACGCTCTGTCCATCGACGTGACCGGGGGCGAACAGGATTGCATGATGGGGAACTGGAAGCGGATGATTGACGAGCGTGTGGTGGACGTGCTGCAACCCGACATCTGCTACCTTGGCGGATTGTCCCGCACCCTGCGTGTGGCCCGCATGGCCGAGGAAGCAGGCATGCCCATCACGCCGCATTGTGCAAACCTGTCCATGGTGACGCTGTTCACCATGCACCTGCTGCGCGCAATCCCGAACGCGGGCAAGTACCTGGAATTTGCCATCGAGGGGTTGGATTACTACCCGTGGCAAGAGGGTCTGTTTGTCGAAGACCCGTTTGCCATTGTCGACGGCCATGCCACGGTCACGGATGCACCCGGCTGGGGTGTCGAGGTGTCGCCCGAGTGGCTGGCGAAGGCAGCGTATCAGGTGAGCGAACTCAAATAGCGTTGGTGGTGCGCGGAACATTGCGCGCACACTATGTTATGTTCGGGAGACGGCCGGGCTCTGCTCAGAGCACCAAGGTGTCCCGGTCGCGCAACTGTCATGTTTTGGTCCTTTTCGCCCAGCTTTCCGAAGTCTTGTTGGCGTAGAAGCGCCGCGCCTTGGCCCGGTTGCCGCATGTTTGCATCATACACCACTTGCGGCTTTGGTTGCGGGATTCATCCAGATACATCCAACCGCAATCTGGTCCCGAACACATTCGGACGCGGCTGATTTCACGCGGATCGATCAGGACCGCTTTCGCCGACGTCAGAATGGCGTCAATCAGCTGGCTTTCGATGACCAGCCATGGCTGTTTAGAAAAGCGAATTAACTCTGCCCTGTTTGTCATTGATTTCAGGAGATCATTCACCCGATGAACCGAGCTTGGTTCCGGTGCACTTCCTTTGACAACCGACAAAAATATGTCGCGCAGTTCCGTCCTTAGGTGTCGAAGTGTGTCGAGGTCGTGGGCACGGCCATCCGTCACGGCGCGCGAAATGCCCAGCGCGTCTGTCCATTTTGTAACGTCGGATGGATAGGTGAGTTTTTCGTCAATCACCTCGCAGGCCTCTGACCAGTCAGCGGTGTTCAGAAAATCGAGCACCAATCGTCCTCCGACTGGTCGCACCGGGGTATCTGAATAGCTCACTGCCATGCTCCATCCTGTTCCGGGTCAAGGGGTAACATAACCACCATTGCGGTTAAAGGTACCCACATCTATAACCGGTATAACGGTTATAAGAGTCGGAGACGCGTATGCCCCTCCACGATGTTTGCCTGACCCGGGCCGGTATCCTGCGTGGGGCACGGCAACTTGCCCCGCTTTCACTCTTTGTGATCCCCTTCGGCCTTGCCTACGGTGTCGCAGCCGTCGAGGCAGGGATGTCCGCCGCTCAGGCGATCACCGCCAGCGCACTGACGTTCAGCGGAGCGGCGCAGTTCACGGCGCTGGATCTCTGGGGGCCGGACATATCCCTGATCGCGCTGGTTCTGGTAACCCTGGCGGTCAGCGCGCGGCACGTCATCATGGGCGCGGCCCTGTCACCTTGGGTCAATCAACTTGGGTCACAGCAACGCGTACTGAGTGCCGTTTTTCTGTCGGACCCCAATTTTGCGCATACCCACTACGCCCTCAAACAAGGTCAGCGTGATGTCGGCGTTCTGATTGGCAGCGGTGCAATCGGCTGGGCCGCGTGGGTGATTGGCACTGCCATTGGCGCAATCGGCGGCAACCAGTTGGGTGATCCGGCGGCATACGGGATCGATGTTCTGATGCCCGTCTATTTTGCAGCGCTGGTCTTGCCCAGAGTTCAGGCCCGCTCGCAATGGGCGTTTGCCGGGGTCGCAGCATTGGTTGCAGTTGTGTTGGACCCGGTTTTGCCAAGCGGCTGGAACGTCATTCTGGCGGCAATTGCCGGTGGTCTTGTCGGCGTGCGGGCAGCAAATGGATAAGCTGCTGCCCTGGATTGCGGTTCTGGTTATGGCAATGACGGTGTTTGGCCTCAGGTACGCGGGTTTTGCGATCATGTCGTTTATCAAGATCACACCACGTATCGAGCTGTTTCTGGAAAAGATGTCGATCTCGGTCCTGGTGGCAATTGTCGCGTCTTCCATCCTGTCTGGCGGAGTGCGGACAGGAACAGCCGTTGTTGTCGGCGTTGCAGCAATGCTGGTTGGTCGAAGCCCCATTGTGGCCATGCTCGCCGGAATGGCATCGGGAGCCGTTTGGAGTTTCGTTGTCCTGTAACGCCAACACTCATTGCTAGCTTACCAGAGCCTTTTCACACGATCCACCTACGCCATCCGGCAATGTAGACCAGCCACTTGGTTCGGCGAAGTGGCGACACATCACCAAACCCAAAAAGAGTTTGATGAGACCATACGAGTCTTGTTCAAACTGCCAAAGTCTCTGAAAAAACGTCCACCCGCCAAAGCCACCACGTAGTCCCGGGCCTGACCCGGGACCTCAGCCGCACGTCGCGAGACCCCGGACCAGGTCCGGGGTTGCGGCGGTGGCGGTCTATAGCGGGCCTTCCTGCCGCAACGTTTTTGCATTGAAACCGCGAACTGTGGTCCTTTGATACACCTAACAACCGGTTGAACCACCAGACCACAGAGACTTCGGCACACCGCTTGCCCGTCCTCCCACGCTGGTTTATCACCACAGCCTGAACCTCTGATTGCCGGGACCGTCATGCGCGCTGAAACACAGAACATCGTGGCTGAAATTGAAAAATCGCTGGCGTTGCTGGCGCAGCGCATGGACCGGGAAACCGCGCCTCATCGGTTGGAGGAATTCAACGCCCGGGTCGAGGATCCGACGCTGTGGGATGATCCGGAAGCCGCGCAGAAACTGATGCGCGACCGGCAGATGCTGGTCGACGCGATGGAGACCTATGACAGCATCGCGCAGGACCTGTCTGACAATTCCGAGCTGATCGAACTGGGCGAGATGGAAGAGGATGACGAGGTTGTTGCCGAGGCCGAAGAGGCGCTGAAAGCGCTGGCTGTGAAGGCCGCTGAAAAAGAGCTGGAGGCGCTGCTGGACGGAGAAGCGGACAGCAACGACACGTTCCTTGAAATCAACTCGGGCGCGGGTGGCACGGAAAGCTGTGACTGGGCGTCTATGCTGGCGCGGATGTATGTGCGTTGGGCTGAAAAGAAGGGCTACAAGGTCGAGCTGCAATCCGAAAGCGCGGGCGAAGAAGCGGGGATCAAGTCCGCAACCTACAAGATTTCCGGACACAACGCTTATGGCTGGCTGAAATCGGAAAGCGGCGTGCATCGTTTGGTGCGCATTTCACCCTTTGATGCGGCGGCCAAGCGGCACACCTCGTTCTCGTCTGTCTGGGTTTATCCGGTGGTTGACGACAATATCGAGATCGAGGTGAACCCGGCGGACATCCGCATTGATACCTACCGGTCGTCCGGTGCCGGCGGACAGCACGTGAACACCACCGACTCGGCCGTGCGGATCACGCACAATCCAACCGGGATCGTGGTGACGAGTTCCGAGAAGTCGCAGCACCAGAACCGTGACATTGCCATGAAGGCCCTGAAATCACGGCTGTATCAGCTGGAATTGGACCGCCGCAACGCGGACATCAATGCGGCACACGAGGCCAAGGGCGATGCAGGTTGGGGCAACCAGATCAGGTCTTATGTTCTGCAGCCTTATCAGATGGTGAAGGACCTGCGGACGAACCACGAAACCTCGGACACCAAGGGCGTGCTGGACGGGGCGCTGGACGGGTTCATGGCCGCGACGCTGGCGATGGACGTTTCGGGCAAATCCCGCGCCGAGGCGCAAGCCGACTGATCGCAAGGTATTCAGAGCCACACCCAAGCCCCGAACCTGATCCGGGGCCTCGCGGGCGCTGCGGCAATACTGACAAGTTGGACGGCCTTAGGCCCGTCGAGTGACACGGATGTGCGGGCCTCTGATCCAGCCACCGGTTCCGAGATCCCGGATCAAGTCCGGGATTGCGTCGCCGCTGACCTCTGGCGGATTAGGGTTGGCAGCCGTGTTTTGCCCATCGCCGCATGTTCAGTTTCAGTCCGCCGCCAAACGGATGCTGCTGCGCCAGGTTTCCGGATGGCGGACGTTTCAGGTACGAACCGGCCAATTCACACAATTCGTCCAGCGACCACGTATGGCACTCAGAACAGGTCTGCTCCTGCCAGGTTTCCTCCAAACCCGCTTCGTCCGGGGGGTAGAGTGCCGTTCCGCTTAGCAATGCCTCCAGCGTGTAGCCCCGCACGGCTGCATTGCCGACAGTCAATGTGGACCGCAGTGTAACCGGCTCCTGTTCGGAATGCCGTGTCGCCGCCTCGACCTCTTGGGCCAGCGCGAACTTGCGATCTTTGGCGTCTTTTGCGCCTGCCCCGTTCGGGAAACGGCGCAGGTAGATGTCATAGCCTTCCCGGGTGTCCAGCATCCGCGCAAGGTCGTACATGTCCCGCTCCACCTGATTGTCGGTGGTTGTGCGCGGATGGATCAGGCCGAATTCCTCGGCAACCGCGTTTTGAAACAAGGTACGCGCCACGTCCTGATTGTCGCTCTCGGGATAGGTCCGCAGAAACTGCAACAGGCTTAGCGCATCTTGCACGCGGTTGGCATGGGCCCAGGCCTCGGGTTCGCTCAGTGTCTCGGTTGGCACGATGTCGGGCACAAACACGAAATGTTCAGTGAGCGAGGACGTGTCCCACGGCGTCTGTTGGCCGTCCGAGGCTGCGCGCACATCCACGCGCACATGTTTGAATACGTCCTCGATGCTCGCACCCGGACGGGTCAGGTGGGTGGCCAGGCTTTGCGAAAACGGGCTGTTGCCGCTGTCCCCGTCCAGCGCCACGCCGCCCGGTGCGGTGGCATAGGCCAGGAACGACCCGCTGGGCGCTTTCATTTCGGCCAGTCCCGGATCGTCCAAGTCCGGCAGGTCTTCGAACGGGTTGTTGCGGCAGGCGTCCAGGATCAGAATATTCGTGTGGTTCTTGGCCGTTGCCATCTGGTGCAGAACGGACCGCGCATCCACCGCCATCAGGTCCAGATCGGCGCTGTCGCTCAGATCCACATCCACCGGCAGCAGGTAGTTGGAGCCAAAGCTTTGCACCCCGTGCCCGGCGTAGTAGACCAGCCCGACCGTTTCCGTATCGCTCTGCCGCAGGGCACGACCAAACTGCGCAATCGCGCGCTTCATCTCGATCAAGGTCGCGTCGGTCAGCGTGGTCACGTCAAACCCGACCTGTGTCAGCTTCTCTGCAATCAGCCGCGCGTCATTGGCGGGGTTGTCGAGCGCGGCAACTCGGCCATAGGCCGAATTGCCGATCACCAGCGCGATCCGCGTTTCTGCCGCCGCGACACCGCCCCAGAGAGAGCAAAGCAGGCTCGTCCAGATGAGAATGCGCAATCGGAGACAAGTTAGAAGCTGGGGCAATGGTTCCTCGCAAAATGTTGTCGCCAACCCTGCCCGGGGAAGGAGGCGGAAACAAGTCAGGGTTTGGAAACCGCAGGTAAACACAAAGCCCTAACATTTCGGCAACTTGGGCAGGCAGGTCGAACCAGGGCCTTACCCCTGACCGCATCCCCGGCTCACGTTCGCCAGCCCAATAGCCGCCGTTCGATCAAACCCAACACCGCGCTGACGATCACACCCAGCAGCGACAGGATCACAACACCTGCAAACAACCGCTCCAGATCATATAGCGATCCCGCTTCGAGGATGTAGGCGCCGATCCCGTACTCGGCCCCCAGCATTTCTGCCGCGACCAACAGGATGATGGCAATGGCCAGTGAAATCCGCAGGCCCGACAGGATACCGGGCATTGCGCCGGGCAGCACGATCTTTCGGACAATCGACCACCAGGACAGTCCAAAGCTCTGTCCCATGCGGATCAGAGTTCGATCCACGTTGTCCACTGCGCCATAGGTGGCGACCACCGTAGGCGTGAAGGTTCCAAAGGCGATCAGGGCGTATTTGGACCCTTCACCGATGCCGAACCAGATCACGAACAAGGGCAGCAGGGCGATTTTAGGGATCGGGAAGATCGCGGCCACCACCGGCACCAGCCCCGAGCGGATGTAGGAAAACAGACCGATCAGGACGCCGACACTGATCCCGACACTGGCCCCGATCGCTGCGCCCACAACCAGACGGCTGAGCGACGGGCCAAGGTGTTTGAACAACAGCCCACTTTCATAAAGTTCGCGAAATGTGTCCAGCACATCGGACGGGCGTGGCAGGGTAAGTGGGGAAATCCAGCCCGCGCGCGTGCCCCACTCTGCCACGGCGATCAGAAAGACAAAGACGGCAAACCCGACCCAGCGATGTGGTTTCGGGGCGAACCCACCACCGCGAAAGGCGACGGCCTTGTGATCCGCTGAACCTGTTTCGCGAGGTGCGGATGCATCAACCATGGATGAGCTCCGCATCCGCTGCACGGGCCTCGTCGCGCATCAACTGCCACAGGTGTTTTTGGTGCTGGTCCAACACCGGGTCACCAAATTCACGCTCCGGGAGCGGTTTGTCGATCTCGACAATCTCCCGGATTTGCCCCGGTCGCCGCGACAGCACCACCACCTTGTGACCCAGCCGCACAGCCTCGGCCAGATTGTGGGTGACGTAGACGGCGGTGAAGGGCTGGCGGGTCCACAGATCAATCAGGTCGTCCATCAGCAATTCGCGCGTCTGGGCATCCAGCGCGGATAGCGGTTCATCCATCAACATCACGGCAGGTTTCACCGCCAGCGCGCGCGCAATCGCCACGCGCTGCTTCATCCCGCCGGACAACTGCTTGGGCAACGCCTTGGCAAAGTCGGTCAGTTTCGTGCGGGCCAACACGTCGTCGATGATCTGACGGGCCGCGGCGCCTCGAATACCGTGATCTTCCAGAACCAAGGAGATATTGCCGGATACCGATCGCCAGGGCAGCAGCGCGAAATCCTGAAAGATATAGGTCAGCGGGTTCAGGCAGCCCTGCGGCGGGTTTCCGATCTGTATCACCTGCCCGGCACGGGGGCGTTCCAAGCCGCCGATGAAACGCAACAGCGTGGATTTGCCACAACCGGACGGGCCGACGATACAGACAATCTGCCCGGACGGAATGTCCAGGCTGATGTCCCGCATGACCTCGAAATCATCGTAGGAATGGCTGATGCCATCCAGTCGAATGTCCATGATGTGCCCCGATGTGGCGATGGGGCGGGATGGACCCCGCCCCGTTGCACTTAGGCTCCGGTGGTTTCCACGTAAGAGCTGTCGACCAGCGTGTCGAGCGTGATGTCACCATCCACCAGCCCCTCGGACTGGAACCAGCTCAGCTGATCCTGCACTGATGCAAGGTTCAGCGCAGCACCCGAGGCCAGCCGCATCGTGCCGTTGATGATCGACGGCGCGGCCTTTTCCCGTGGGCGATCCGTGTAGACGTATTTGTGGATCAGATCGACCATCGCGTCCTGATCCGCCGTCTTGTCGATCATCGCAGCGGCATAGTCATCCACGCCGCGCGAGAACCCGGTCAGGAAGCTTTCGGTCAACCCTCGTTCATCCGCCGCGTTTTTGGAGGAGGTGAAGACCGTAGTCACCTGATAATCCGGGATGTAGTCGGACACGTTGGCCACCATCTGCCACGCGCCAGCCTTTGCCAACGGTTTGGCGATATGGGGCACAATCGACCAGCCGTCGACCTGACCGGACTTCATCGCACCGATGATCGCGCCGACCTTTTGCAGCGGGGTGTAGGACAGGCTGATCCCCTCGGCCGCAGCCATTTTGGCACCCATATAGTGGAAGGACGACCCGGCCTGCGTGACGGCGTATTTCTTGCCATCCAGGTCCTTCAGTGTTTTGACCCCCGCGTCATAAGATGTTTGCGAGATCAGGTATTTCTGACCGTCAATCCCCGCCTCTTCCTTCAGCGCGCCACCGATCACCTTGATCGCGCCCTTGTCCGCGAGGCTGATCAACCCACCCGAGATTGCTGTCACGGCATAGTCGATGTCGCCGGATGCAATCGCCACGGCCATGGGCTGCGCGGCCTGGAAAAACTCGAATTCCACGTCCAGACCGGCATCCGCGAAATAGCCACGTTCGAACGCGATGAAACTGCCGGAATGCGAAGTGAAGCGCAGCGCGCCCACCTTGATCTTCTTGTTGGCGGCCAGTGCCGGGGCGGCCAAGGCGGTGGCCGTTGCGCTCCCCATAAGCGCCAAAGCGCTGCGGCGATTGAATTTTGTCATGTCTTCCTCCCAGTGATGTATTGCGAATTTACGTATCCAGATCAGCGTTCACATATGCCTGAATGAGCGTCTGCGCCCTGTCCGATTGCCGGTCTAACACCGCATCCAGCAGGTCGCGTTGCAGCGCCTTGCGCGCGTTGAAATCCAACCGCCCTTCCCGCAGTTGCGCCAGCCTGAACCGGCGGCTTTGGTCAAACAAGCGGCGCTGCATCTCTACCAGTCGCGGGCTATCGCAACCTTCGACGATCGCGGTGGAAAATGCGCGGCAGGCCTCGTCCCATTCCAGCGCTGTCAGATCATCCGCGTCACCCTGCACCGCCGTTTCGGCCCGTTGAAGCGCGTGATGGGCAGCGATGACCCGTCCCTCCCACGCCACATCTCCGTGGGTCAGCGCAAGGCCCAGCGCGATTTTCTCAATCTCACCGCGCACCATGGCGATGTCGCGGCGGTCATCCTCGGTCGCGGACGTCACGCGGAACCCACGTTGCGAGGTCGCCTCCACCAAACCTTCGGAGGTCAGGATGCGCAAAGTTTCCCGCATGGAATGGTTTGACCCACCATATCGGGAGCGCAATTCGTTGATCTTCAGCTTCTGATCCGGGCGCAGCGCCCCAAACGAAATGTCCCGCCGCATAGCCGAGGCCAGCATGGTGACAATTGTCCCATCTTCCCCATCATCACGGCGAAAAATCATTTCGTGTCCCATTTCCAAAAATGTTGGATATTTTTAGGGGCCACAGTGTCCTGGGTCAAGTTGCAGTAAAGCCAGCACTCAAAGCTTCAAGTTTCCCAGAGCCCGAATTCAACGCCACCAAGGATGTAAATGGCAAAGGTCCCCTGCCCCGGAATTTCGGTCGCAGGCATGGCGATCATGGCACCGGATTGTTCTGCTGCCGTGATCGCAACCCCAATGTCGGGAACACCCAGATAGGGCCGCACGACAGGGGCCTCGTCCCCTCGCAACGGGGGCCGCACGCCGATCCGCCCACCATCCTGCAGCCTTGCGACCCTGGCACTGCCCAATGCCGGTTCAGGCGCGGCAAAATCCGCCCCATGCTGCGTACTCAGGGCTTTGCAGGTGGCGTCAACTTCGAGCGTGACAACCTCCAGGTATTGAATGCGCATTGAACCCTCCGTGGCTTTGCATCCCCAGAAATCAACCTACGAGATATGCTGGATGGCTGAAAACCCCTCGAACTTCGGGCTGCCTTCGTGGAGTTTTCGGTTCTTGCCCGCGTCCTTGTGCGCGGCGCGAAACGCCTCGCTTCGGGTCCAGGCCAGAAACGCATTCTGCGAGGCCCAGACTGTGTGGGAGGCATAAAGGACCAAACCATCCTCGGCAGGCCCCTTGAGCATGTGAAATTCCACAAACCCGTCCATGTCCTTCAGGTGGCTGTCCCGCCCCAGCCACAGATCTTCGAACGCCCGCGCATTGTCTTCTTTGACGGTGAAGCGGTTCATGGCGATGTACATGGCAATTCTCCTTTGACGTTTGACGGATGTCAGCATCGGCGCTGGTGGGTGATCGTGGCTCACTGACGACCGGTTTCAAGCCGTGACTGCGGCAAAATGAAAGGCACGCCCCGTGGCGGCACGGCATTCACGGCAACCGGGCAGTCATAGGCGTCACTCAGCGTGTCGGAGGCCAGCACGTCGTTACAGGGGCCCGATGCAAAAACCCTGCCCTTTTGCATCAGGACCACATGGTCCGCGAACATTGCAGTCAGGTTCAGGTCATGCAGCACCGTCACCACGCCCCCACCCCGCGCGGCGAAATCGCGGGCGATGTCCATGACGATATACTGATGCCCGATGTCGAGGCTGGAGATCGGTTCGTCCAAAAACAGCCAGCGTGGTTGCGTCATTGCCCCGTCCTGCCAGACCTGCGCCAGCGCGCGGGCCAGTTGCGTACGCTGCTGCTCGCCCCCGGACAGGTCCTGATAGAAACGATGTGCAAACCCGTCGAGGTCGACCATACGCAGCGCTGCCTCTGGCACAGTCGGGTCCGCCGCGTTCAGGCCCGCGCTGTGGCCCAGTTGGACGATTTCGCGCACGGTAAACGGGAAGGACACGCTCACCGCCTGTTGCAGCACCCCCCGGCACGCGGCGAGTTCCCAGGGTTTGTACCCCGCAATGGGCCGCGCGTTTAACGACACGTCGCCGGAATAGGGAACCTCTCCCGTCACGGCGCGTAGGAACGTGGATTTGCCGGATCCGTTTGGTCCGACAATGGCGGTGACCTGTCCGGGCTGCGCCTCCATCGATACGCCATGCAGGATGGGTTTGCGGTTCAGGCTGACCGAGATGTTTGTGGCCTTCATGGTCAAATCCCCATCATCGCGTGACGTTTGAGCAGGATATACAGGAACACCGGCGCGCCGATCACCGCAGTGACGATGCCGATGGGCAGTTCCGCCGGGGCGACAATCGTACGACTGATCATATCCGCCATCAGCAGCAACGTGGCCCCCAGCAGCGCCGCATTGGGCAGCAGCGCGCGGTGATCCGGCCCCGTGGCCAGCCGCAGCAGGTGGGGCACGACGATACCGACAAAGCCGATGCTGCCTGATACGGCCACCGCCGCCCCAGTGGCTGCCGCCACAGCCATCACTGCGATCCTTTTGGTGCGCTGGACGGGGATGCCCATATGCATCGCTGCAGCCTCTCCCAGTGCCATGCCGTTGAGCCCGCGCGCCAGGAACAGCGAGGCGATAAGGCCCGCGAGGATAATCGGCATGGCGGCAAAGAGCTTGGCCCAGGTGGCCGCGGCCAGCGATCCGAGGTTCCAGAAAGTCAGGTTGCGCAGTTGTGCATCATCCGCGACATAGACCAGCAAACCCGACAGGGCCCCGACCATCGCGGCAATTGCGATCCCCGCCAGCAGCATGGTCGCAACCGAGGTCTGACCGTTTCGCGTGGCAACCCGGTAAAGCACGACCGTTGCGGCCAAGGCCCCGAGGAAGGCCGCAATCGCGATTACGGACGTGCCCAACATGTCCTGCAGGGCCAAGGGCAAATAACCACCCAGCACAATCGCGGTGATCGCGCCCAGACTGGCCCCCGCGCTGACCCCGACGATGCCGGGATCGGCCAGCGGGTTACGAAACAGCCCCTGCATCACCGCGCCGGACACGGCTAGGGCCGCCCCAACGAGGATCGCCATGGCCATGCGCGGCAGGCGGATGTCCAGCAGGACGATGCGGTCGACCTGCGACACCTCATCACCGGACATCAGCGCGCGAACCGTGGGCCAAAACGCCGTGCCGGACGCACCCCAGGACAGCGACACAAGGCTGGTGATGACCAGCAGCACCGCCAGACCAACCGTGACCCGCCGGGCCTGCTGTACACGATCCAGCGGACGTTTGGCGCGGGGCGCGGTGGAGGTATCAGCCAGGCTCATCCCTGTGTGTCGCCATAAAGCGCCCGGGTCAGTTCGCGAATGGCTGCCCCCGTGCGCGGGCCAAAGCCCAAGAGATGCACGCCGTCCATGCGAATGACCTTGCGGTCCCGTGCGGCGGGGGTCGAGGCAAGTTCGGGCAGGGCGAAAAGGTCATCGTCCGAGATGGCATGGGGCCCGGTGCGGGTCATCATCAACACGGCCTCGGGCGCGGCCCGCGCCACCGCTTCGTTGGTGACGGGTTTGTAGCCCTTGAACCCGGTGAGCGCGTTTTCCGCCCCCGCCAGCGCAAGGATACCGGCGGCAGAACTGTCCTCACCCGCGGCGATCAGGCGTCCGTCTGCGGCGCTGAGAAGGAACAGCACCTTGGGTCTGGTTCCGTTTGCCAGCTCGCCTGCCTGAGCAATGGCAGCGTCCAGATCGCGCTTGACCTCCGCCTTTAGCGGTACGGCGGCGTCTTCTGCATCCAGCGCGGCGGCCACGGCGTCGATTTTGGCCAGCACACCCTGCGCGGTGTAGTCCTCAGGGACCGAGGTCAGCGCGATGCCTGCGGATTCCAGCACCTGAATGGTTTCGGGTGGTCCGGCCCCTTCGGTTGCGATGATCAGGTCGGGCGCGACGGACAGCACACCCTCCGGCGACAGGGCACGGGCATAGCCGATATTGGGCAGGTCCTGCACGGCGGGCGGGAAATTGGAGGTGCTGTCGCGCGCGACCAGACGGTCCTGTTCCCCCAGCGCATAGACGATTTCGGTGATCGACCCGCCAACGGTGACCAGCCGCTGCGCGTCTGCGGCCCACCCGGCCTGTGTCAGTCCAAGGACAACCGCCGCAGCGGTCAGAGATGTCGTGAACCGGTTCATTCCGCCACCTCCTGAACCCGCAGCGATGGCAGGCCGCTGACAATGTCGTTCCAGTCAGGGCGGAAATCGCACGCCTCGGTCCGGCGGCCGAATACCTGAAAGATCAACGCGCCCTCTGCGTCAAACACCTCAACCGACACCGCGTCGCCGCGTTGGGTGGGTTTGGTGACGGCCCAGACCTCGGCCACGTGGTCCATGCGCAGATGCACATTGAACCCGGGGTCCAGGATGTTTTGCCACGGCCCCATGGGTTTCAACGTGTCAATCGACCCGCCATGGATTTCGATGCAGCCCCGGTTGCCGACAAAGAACATGATTTCCACATCGCTGGCGGCAACAGCTTCCAGCAGGGTCGTCACCGCATCCACCGACAGCGCGCGCACATAGGGCGCACCAGCGATGCGATAGCCACCAAGGCGGGTCATGTTCAGCTTGGAGGTCAGGCGCATGAACTGGTGCGTGTCCGTCATCCGCGCCCATTCCTTGCGCAGCGTATCGGCCTTTTCCGGGTCAGCCTTGGGCGCTTCGGGTGGTTGGCGTTGCCCAACGGCCAGCGTGTCGGACTGATCCGCGTGACGCAGATCCTGCACCAGCGTTGCCCAGTGATCGAGCTCCGAGCCTTCGCGCAGATGCACCTTGTGCACCGAGTCCCCGGCAGCGTCGAATACCTGCAGGCTGCGGCGGGTGCCGGCGTCCGTCACGACCTCAACCGCAAAGGCAAAAACCCAATGTTTCGGGAACATCCGCAGATCAATCGCACCGTTCAGGATCATCGTTGCGTGCTGGCCGGAATGGTAGTTGGCATAGACCCCGACCTTTTCGATCACGCAGCTTTCGTTGCGGGTCAGCGCCATGACCTCGCCCAGCCCGGTGAGCATGGGCATGATCGCGTCGGGATGCGCGTTCAGGCGCGTGGCCCCTTGGGCGGCCACCAGTTGCGCCTCGCTCACGCCGATTTTCGCGGCCAGATCGCGGCTGCGCAGGTCGGTGTGCGCCTGGATTGCCTGACGTATTTCAGCGCCAGTCATGGGGGGAGTGTCGGTCATCTCGGCCTCTTCAACACATTGGAATGTCTGGTGTGTTTGCTGGGAAACAGGTGTCGCGTTTCCGTGGCTGAGCAGATTTGCGGACAAATCTAATTGTTGACTGATTTAATAGGTTATACTATGCGCCACAAGTCGAAAGCGACTTACTTCACTCATTAACGACTACCGCGCCAGCGATCCTGCAAGCCCTCCGGTTCAGTTACAATCGAAGGGACACGCACATGATCATGTGTAGAAACAGGCTTCGCCTGCTCAGCTCTGCCTCGGCCATTGCCATGGCATTTTCTGCAACCACAGCCCTGTCACAGGACACTGACGGCGAGTTTCTGGGCGAGATTGAGTTGGAGACCGGGAAACGCGACATCCAGACGGATACCGCAACCCCGGTCACGAAGATCAACCAGGAAGAAATCGATGACCGACAGGCGGGCACGGTTGCGGAACTGATCGACTCGGTGCCCGGTGTCAGCCTGGTCAACGGGTCCACGCCGCAGGGGTCCGGGATCAACATTCGGGGGTTTGGCGCAAACGGGACGTTTGGCACGGACCAGAAGGTTCTGGTGATCGTGGACGGGGCAACCACGGGGGCGGAGGAGCTGTATCGTATCGGCAACCAGCTGTTCACCGACCCGCAGCTATACAAATCGGTTACCGTGAATCGCGGAACGGTTGGCAGTTTCGAATACGGCTCTGGCGTGATCGGCGGCGCGGTTATTCTGGCGACCAAGGATGCGTCGGATTTCACCGGCGGTGAGGTCGGTGTGCGGTTCCGGCAGGTGCTGGAAGCGGCCAGCAACGGGCCAGGGTTTGTCACCTCGTCCACGCTGGCATGGCAGCCGACCGAGAATTTCGACCTGCTGCTGAACTACACCCTGCGCGATCAGGACAACCAGAAGGACGGAACCGGCGCGGTCATCGGCAACAGCAAATTCCGCCTGCCGTCGTACCTGATCAAGGCCAAGTACAAGTTCGGCGACAATCTGGATCACTCGATCACCGCGTCTTACAATTCCAGCCGCTCCACCGAACGGGACGTGCCCTATGACACGTTCATGACCACGGCAGGGTCATTCGGCAACGTGGACCGGGATATTGATACGCGGGTGGCCGGGCTGCATTACCGGTTCCAGCCGGTCGGCAATGACCTGATCGACCTGAGCGTCAACCTGACCTATTCGGATCAGAAGATCGACAGCACCTATATCTTTGGCTCCTGCTCTGGCTTCCCGGGATGTGACGCGCGGGTCGGGCCGCTGGCCAATGCCGATCACCGCTATGAAACGACCAAGCTGACGGCAAAAAACACCGCGTTCTTCCAGACCGTTGCTATCCGCCACGATCTGCGGGCCGGGGTCGAACTGTCCCGCCGCGAACGGCTGGACGCGCTGGCGGCCCCCGGCGGGACTGACGAACGGATCGCACTGTTCATCGTGGATGACATGGATTTCGGCAACGGGTTCTCAGCCTCGCCCGCTGTGCGGTACGAGACACAGGAAATCACCGGATCGACCGCACCCAACAACGGGCGGTTTTCCAATGACGCGCTCATGGGCGGCCTGTCGCTGCGGTACGAATTCCAGAGCGGGTTTGCCGTATTCGGCAGCGCGGCCTACACGGAATCCCTGCCGATCATCGACGATTTGGGCAATCCCGCCTTCATGACACAGCCGGAAAAGGCGCGCACATACGAACTGGGCGCGTCCTTTGCCAATACGGATGTGATCACCTCGGGTGATTTCCTGCGGGCCAAGGTGAATGCCTACACAACCTCGGTCTGGGACATCACGTCTTACTCCAGCGCGCGTCGGCCCCTGAGCGCCATCAACATCGACGGCATCGAACTGGAGGCGTCTTATGCGATGCAAAACGGGCTGTATGTCGACCTGAACGCCAACAAGGTGGACGGCAAGGAAACCCGCGCGACCGGTGTTGAAACGCGCTGGCGCAACGCCCCGGCGGATCAGGTGCGCGTGACACTGGGCAAACGGTTCGGCGATGCGTGGGACCTGAGCTGGGAGTTTGTCGGGAATCGTGGCGTCACGGATTCGAACGGAGCGCGGACACCGGGGTTCGGCATCAACAACCTGCGCGCCACCTATCGCCCGCAGAACGGCGTGTGGCAGGGGGCCGAAATCCGGGTGGGGATCGAAAACGCGTTTGACCATGACTACACCCCGTTTCTGTCCACCCGTCCGGCCCCGGGCCGCAACGTGAAGCTGACGCTGGCCAAGACGTTTTAGGCCCAGTCGGCATAGGCCAGTCGGTCAGGACCGGTCCTGCCGGGCATTGGTCCGGCAGCAAAGTGGTGGAGGGTAGGACCCTTCAACGAACCCTCCGCCACATTCTACGGCCGCAAAAATTAGTTGATAAAAATAATCAACATCTATACTTCGCACCACAGCTAGGCGGCGATCATTCGCGTCACTCCGGTCCCCAGCCACACGTTCAATCGACTGTGGGATATCCTGAAATGACTAAATCGCAGCCTTTGGCCAGATCGTTTTTCACCCGTGCCTTTATGGCGGCCATGACACTTCTGCCCACACATGCGCAGGCCGATCAAACCGCCATGCCCGGTGTCTCTATCGAACTGAGCGCTGCTGATGACGTGGACGGGGCGTGCCGCATGAGCTTCCTGATCATAAACGGCCACGGCAAAGACATCGAACAGGCAGTGTACGAAATCGTCCTGTTCAGCGGCGCAGGCGGCGTGGCGCAGTTGACGCTGCTCGACTTCCGCGACCTGCCCGCGAGCCGCCCGCGCGTCCGGCAGTTCCAGTTTGACGGGCTGGCCTGCGCGGACATCCCCCGCGTGCTGATCAACGGGTCGGAAACCTGCACGGGCGTGGCCGAGGGTGGTTGCATCAACAACCTGATCCTGACTACGCGGACCGGGACGGAGTTGATCGGATGAACGTAATCATCCTTATTCAGGACGGCGTGACCCGGATCATGGAATTGGGCGGGCCGGTGGTGATGCTGCTGGTCGTGGCGTCGATCTTCACGGCGACCCTGATCCTGTACAAAATCTGGCAATTCTCAGCCTCGGGCGTCGGGCGGCACAAACGCCTGGCTGAGGCATTGGAAGCCTGGGATGCGGGCGACCGCACCGGGGCTTTGGCGAAGCTGGATCAAAGCACCAGCTATCTGGTTCAGGTGGTGCGGCTGGCCGTGGCGTCGGCCAACGCGCAGGGGCATGCACGCAGCGACGCGGCAGAGCGTGCAGATGCCGAAGCCGAAGAACGGTTCGCGCGGCTGGAACGGGGGCTAAGCGCGCTGGACACCGTGGCGCAACTGGCCCCGCTTTTGGGGTTGTTCGGCACCGTGCTGGGCATGATCGAAGCGTTTCAGAAACTGCAAAGCGCGGGCAATTCGGTCGATCCCTCCCTGCTGGCCGGAGGCATCTGGGTCGCGCTGCTGACCACGGCGGCGGGGCTGGCGGTTGCAATGCCGACCTCGCTGATCCTCAGCTGGTTCGAGGCGCGGATGCGGCGCGAACGCGTGTTTGCCAACCGGGCCTTGCGTACGATCTATGCGCCGGGACGCGGGATCGCCAACACCGCGCAAGCCCCGGCAGGAGCCCTGCCCGCCCATGGCCATTAGAACCGCCTTGCGTCGCCGCAAACGGCTGTCGATGACGTCTCTGATCGACGTGATCTTCCTGCTGCTCCTGTTTTTCATGCTGACCTCGACCTTTTCGAAATACGGAGAGGTCGAGATTGCAGCAGGTGGACAGGGCGGCACGGGATCATCCGAGGCCAAGCCGCATTTCCTGTCAATGAAAGCCGAGGGCCTGCTGCTGAACGGGCTGCCCATGCAACTGGCCGATCTGGCCGAGGCCTTGAAACCCGGTCCAGACAGGGCCGAGCGGTTCGTGCTGATCAGCCTGTCGGACCAGACCTCCTCGCAGGAACTGGTGGACACGTTGACCACTTTGCGTGGGATTGGCGGGGGGCGAACCGTGGGGCTGCAATGATCGAACTCCCTTCCAACGACCGGGTCGGCAAGGAACCGACAATTGCGCTGATCAATGTCGTTTTCCTGATGCTGGTCTTTTTCATGATCGCGGGCACGTTGGCCCCGCCGCTGGACAAATCCCTGACCCTGGTGCGCGCCACCGAACTGGACCCGCGCGACCCGCCGGACACACTGGTGATCCATGCGGACGGACACATGACATTGCGCGGCATTGAACTCACCTCGGTCGAGGCATTTATGGAGCGCCTGACCGATGACGACCGCAGCGCCGTGCGCGTGGTCCCCGACCGCGACCTGCCTGCCAAAACGCTGATGGGTCATATCGGTGAAATGCGCGCGTTGGGGGCGGACCGGGTATTGCTGGTGTCCGAACGGGCGCTGCAATGATCGCGTCATCGCGCACAGTTCTGGTGTCGGCTTTTGCCGTGGCGTGCAGCTTGCATTTGGCGGGACTGATGCTGCGCCCGGCAGAGGATGAGGTGCAGATCGAAGGTGGCGCACCCAACGCGGCGGCAGCCCTTGGCAATTCCTTCACCGACATGGTGGCGGGGGCCGCCCCGCCGGTTGAACCGACGGAGGGCACTTAAGAGGAAAAACCCCACCCGCTCGACCCGGTCGAACCCAAGGTTATCTGAGCGCAAGACCCTAACGAAACACCACCAAGTGACATCACGGAGTTGACAGAAAAGCTGCCCGAACCCTTTGATCATACCTCCGCTCCGACACAACCGGACACGCAAGAAACCAGTGAAACCGCGCAAGCCACGCCAGCGCCGACCACAGAAGCCGCCGCGCCTGCAGCAGAGCCTGCTCAAGCTCCAACAATGACACCGCGTGAAACCCCTGCGGCAAACCCAGTGGAAACACCCGCCGCCATCGATGCCACCCAAACAACCGAGCCACGCCCAACCCTTGCCCGCGTGCAGCCGTCCGAAACGGCGCCCGAACCCGTAACCCCGGCACCAATCGCCCCAATTCAGCAGGTTCAACCGATACCGCACGACCCCCAACAGCCAGAGGTCGCAAACCTCGCGCGGGTCGCAGCCCTTCCCATCGAGCAGCCAGAGGCCGCCAAACCGGTGGAAGACACGGAACGCCCGACCACGCCCACGATATCCCCGCGCCCCGCCTCACGTCCCAAACATATCGAGGCCGAGGCCCCGCCAAAACCAGAACCCGCGCCCACATCCAAACCCAAACCCAAGCCGAAACAGGCAGAGAAAGCCCCGCCCAAATCCCAACCCCGCACCGCTGCCGGAAATTCCGACCGCAACGCCAAGCGCGGCACCGAAACCGGCAAGGCAACATCCAAAAATACCGCAAGTTCCAGCAGCACCGCAAAAACAGCCGCCGCCGGAAACGCCGCCATAACCAGCTACAAGGGCAAGGTGTTCCGCCGCATCGCCCGCGCCAAACCACGCGGTGTGAAGGTTCGCGACGCAGCGCTGGTCTCGCTGACCACTGGCAGCGGAGGGCAGTTACAAAACGTCTGCGTCGCACGCAGTTCCTGGTACGCAAAGCTGGATCAGCTCGCCGTCCCACAAGTTCGCCGCGCGGCCGCTTTTACGCCTACTCCAAACGGTCAGTCCATGCCGTTTTCGGTCAGCATCAAAGGCGGTGGTTAGGTGCGAAGCCCGAGGCCCCGGATCAAGTCCGGGGCTGCGTTGCGACAGGTGGAAGCGTCACCGCCGAACATACAGCACATCACCGTGCCGGGGCACACGCCAGGGCCGGTGCGAGGCCAGACGATAGCCGCGCGCTTTGAAATGCGCGTCAATGTCGGAGAACATCGCGCCGCCAGCATACATGGGCACGCGGCTGACCTCGCATTTGCACAGCTCAAACGGCAGTAACCCGTCGCCCAGCCCCTGCAACACCGCCATTTCATGTCCCTGTACATCGACAACCAGCATCGCGCGCTGCGACGGGCTCAGGTCGATGCCATGGCGCTGCAAAATCTCGGGGAGGGTCGTGGTGCGCAGCGTGATTACTTCGCCGCTTTCGCCATGACCGGGGAAGCGTGCGCGGTAGGTCTCGGTCGAGTTGTGGACCGAAGACGACGACCCATCACCCTTGAACCGGTGAAACGTCAGCTCTTCGCCCGGCGCATCCGACACCAGCGCGCATTCAGCAACGTGCCGCGTGTCCCCGGTGCGTTCAGACAGGATGTCCGTCAGGCGTGCGAAGGTGTCCGGATCAGCCTCGATCCACAGCACTGTCTTTGCGCCAAAGCTTTCATACAGCGCTGCGTCCTCTGCCCAATGGGCACCCACATGCACGATCAGATCGACCGGGGCCATCCGCTCCATCACCAATTGATAGCGCGAAGCCCTGAAATACTTGTGCCAACGTCGTGGCAGAATGTTCTTGCCGGCCTTTTCCAGCCGTTTCAAAAATCGCATAACCGCGCGGATAGCAGAGCCGACCGGTCGAGGAAAGAGCGGAGCCAACAGATGCATGAACCTTACCTGAAGCAGTTGGAAGAGATCGCCGATCCCGCACGGGCGGAAGGTATGCGTGGGTATCACAAAATCGAACGGCCCTATCTGGGACTGGCAAACCCGCAGGTCGATGCGCTGACGAAGGAGTGGCGCAAAGAGCTGGACGTGCCGGGCCGCGTGTCCGTGGCCAAGGGGTTGTGGGGCACGAATATCTACGAGGCGCGTCTGGCAGCGGCCAAACTGCTGACGCAGGCGCGTATTCGGCCAGATGACACGGTTTGGGCGCTGATTCAAAGCTGGGTACCGGATTTCGACAGTTGGGCGCTGGCGGATCACGCCTGTATGGCTGGGCAAAAGCGCATGTCAGCTGACCCAGCGCGACTGGAAGATGTAGAGCCGTGGACGCAGTCGGACCACATGTGGACCCGGCGCGCGGCGCTGGTGATCACGCTGCCCTGGTGCAAGAACCGCAACGCCAAGGCAGAGGAACTGGCCCAGCGCGAGCGAATACTGGGCTGGGCGGCGGGTTATGTGCCCGACCGCGACTGGTTCATTCAGAAGGCCATCGCATGGTGGCTGCGCGATCTGTCCAAACGCGACCCGGAACGGGTACAGGCGTTTCTGGACACGCATGGCGACGCGATGAAGCCATTTGCGCGCAAAGAGGCAGGCAAATACCTTTGACGGCGCGCGTTACACCGAAACCGCCGCAAACCCCCAACTGCGCCCCTTTCCGCGCAGGATTGCCTGATTGATCCAGACCATCGCAAAGGGCTCCAGCAAACGCGCGGCTTGTAGATTGCCCGCATCCTCCGCTTGAAATCCCATCTGCACCAGCAGTTTCGCAACGGCCACTTTGGCCGCATCGTCATCGCCAGCCATAAACATCACGGGCGTATGGGGCAGCTGCGCGGGATCGCCCATCGTCTCTGCCCCGATTTGGTTCAACGCCTTCACCACGCGCCCACCGGTGGCCCATCCTGCAATCTGTTCGGCTCCTGACGTCTTATGGCCCAGCAACAACCCGAGCTGTCCGTCGACCATCCCCAGCGGGTTCGTGCAATCGACCAGGATACGATCCCCCAGGTCGCCCAGATCACCAACAGCAGCTTCCGCAGCCGCCCAAGGCACCGCCAAAAACACCACCTCCGCAGCAGAAGCCGCCTGTGCCGGGCTGGCAAGTTGCGCACCCAACGCCTGCAGCTCCGGATCCTCCGGCCGCCGTGTGCCGAGCCAGATCTCATGCCCCTGCCCCGACAGCGCCTTCAAAATCGCCTGTCCCACAGCACCTGGTCCGATAATTGCGAGTTTCATGTCGCGCTCCTTGATCTTTGCGTGGTCGGCAAGTTAGGAGCAGCACGACTGAAACAAAAACGAATAAGTTTCATGGCTGAGTTAAGCGAAACCGAACTCAGGCGGTTGGACCTTACCCTGTTGCTGGTGTTCCTGGGCCTGCTACGCCACCGCAAAGCGGCGCGTGTGGCGGATGACCTGGGGCTGACGCAATCTGCGATCAGCCAAGCCTTGCGACGACTGCGGGACATTTTCAACGACGAACTGTTCTTGCGCCGCCCACATGGGTTCGAACCCACGGCCGTCGCCTTGGCGCTGGAACCGCCGATCACCCGCGCGGTGGACACATTGCGTCAGGCGTTGGGAGAAAGTCGGAAATTCAACCCGGCGCAGGACGCAGGTGTTGTACGTATTGCCGCGTTGGACGCCGAACAGGTCACGCTGATCCCGCCCCTGATCGAACGGGTTCAGCGGTTCGCCCCCGGCTTGAGCCTGTCGGTTGTGTCCATCGCGCGTGACGCGGCGATGGCGGCGCTGGACACGGGCGAGGTGGACCTTGCGCTGGGATACTTTTGGAACATACCCGAAAACATCGACACTACTCCGCTCTACACCGAGGCCTTTCGCGTTGTCGCGCGGCCTGATTTGGTCGCCGGGCCGTTGACACTGGAACACTATTTGGACCTGCCCCATATCCTTGTCTCACCGGTCGGGGATCTCCATGGCATTGTCGATTCTGTTCTGGCGGAACAAGGCAAATCGCGACGGGTTATCATGTCCCTGCCCGCGTTCCTGCCGGCACTGGCGGCAACCGCTCGCATCGGTGCCCTTTGCACAGTGCCGATGCGGGTAGCCAAGGCGCAAGGGCTGACCATCCACCCGCCTCCGCTGGACGTGCGACAGTTTCCCGTCTCCGCAGCGCTTCACCGCCGAAACGCCAAACACGGGAGATTGCAGTGGATACTGTCGCAGGTCAAACGGATCAGTGCCGCCTGATGCAACGCAGTCCCGGGCCTGACCCGGGACCTCTTGACCTGAACGTGGAGGCCCCGGATCAGGTCCGGGGCTGCTGTATCGTGAAAGTCAGGTGAACCGTTTGGCCCGAAAGCGCGTCAGGACCTAAAACAGCACTTTGACCTCGGTCAGTTCGGTCAGCGGCAGGCCCAATGCCTGCATCGCCTCGACCGACAAACGGCTGCCACCACCTGCGGGGCCACCGGACGGGATCAGCGTCACGTTTATGCCCTTGTCCTTGTAATGCACCTGTCCGGCCTGTTCCGCTGTGACCAAAGGCGTTTCCATCCATGCCCCTTGCCGCGCCGGATCACCCAAAGACGCGATGGTCGTTGCCGACCCGCCGCCGGTTGCCACCGGCACGGGTGTTTCGCCCGTATCGACATCCTCGACCGGCTCCACCTCCAGCGGCGCGGCCAGGGGCTCGCCCGCCACCTCCTCCGCAGGCGCACCCGGCTTCAACAACCGGTCCGTCAGGCCCGAAACCTGCGAACAACCCGCGAGCAAAACGAACGAAAGGACAGATACATACCGCATACCGGCACCCTACGCCCTGCCTCATGTCGCTTCAATCACGTTCCACCCCTTGCCGACACCCCACTTCGCATTTACCTATTTCTCCATGACTGCTCCGCTCATCGACCCGTTTGCCCGCGCAATCACCTACCTGCGCGTTTCCGTCACCGACCGCTGCGATTTCCGCTGCGTCTATTGCATGTCGGAAAACATGACCTTCTTGCCCAAGAAGGAATTGCTGACGCTGGAAGAACTGGATCGCATGTGTTCCACCTTTGTCGGCATGGGCGTCGAAAAGCTGCGGATCACCGGCGGTGAACCGCTGGTGCGGCGTGATATCATGACCTATTTCCGTGCCATGACCCGCCATCTGGACAGCGGCGCGCTCAAGGAACTGACGCTGACCACCAATGGCTCGCAACTGGAGCGCTTTGCCGACGACCTGTATGACGCGGGTGTGCGGCGGATCAACGTGTCACTGGATACGATTGACGACGACAAGTTCGCGGCGATCACCCGCTGGGGTCGTCTGCCCCAAGTGATGCGCGGGATCGACGCGGCGCAGCGGGCGGGCATGCGGATCAAGATCAATGCCGTGGCGCTCAAAGGCTTCAATGAGGACGAATTGCCCACGATCACCGAATGGTGCGCCGACCGGGGCATGGACCTGACCTGGATTGAAGTCATGCCAATGGGCGACATCGGCAACGAAAACCGGCTGGGGCAATACTGGTCGCTGAAGGATGTACGCGCGACTTATGAACAACACTACAAGGTCACGGATCTGGCCGAACGCACGGGCGGTCCGGCACGGTATGTCCGGCTGGAAGAGACCGGGCAAAAGATCGGGTTCATCACCCCGCTCAGCCACAATTTCTGTGAAAGTTGCAACCGCGTGCGCCTGACCTGCACGGGAGAGCTTTACATGTGCCTGGGTCAGGAAGATATGGCCGACCTGCGCGCGCCTCTACGCGAGCATCTGGATACAGAGGAACCGCTGCGCGAGGCGATCCGAGCGGCAATCGAACGCAAGCCGAAGGGCCATGATTTCGACTACTCCCGACAGCGTCTGGACGGTCAGATGCCGCGCCACATGAGCCATACGGGCGGCTGATCTATCATGCCTGCCCAGCGCACGTTGCTGTTGCGCCTCTATCGTTTCCTCACTCGCGTGGCTGGTGGGTTTGCTTATCGCCACGTCGCGAAAAAGCTGCGTGCCAATGACGTGCCCGAAACCCGCGTGGCCGAGAAGATGGGGCGTCCCAGCCTGCCTCGCCCGAACGGGCGGCTTATCTGGTTTCATGCGGCCAGCGTTGGGGAGTCTCTGTCGGTCCTGACCCTGATCCGACGATTGGGGGAGCGCGATCCGGACCTCAATTTCCTGATGACCTCGGGCACGGCAACGTCTGCCGTGATCCTGGCCAAACGCCTGCCGCCGCAGACACAGCACCAGTTTGCCCCACTGGATACGCCCGCCGCGGTGACAGCGTTTTATGATCACTGGCAGCCGGACGCCGGGGTTTTCGTGGAAAGCGAGATCTGGCCGAACCTTCTGCTGGAAGGACAGGTGCGAGGCATACCACTGGCCCTGCTGAATGCACGCATGTCCGAAGCGTCCGTACGCGGATGGCAGAAGTGGCCAAAAACCGCGCAGGCGGTGTTGGGCTGTTTTTCCGTCCTCATCGCCCAGAACGCTCAGAACCAGACAAACCTGATTGCCATGGGCGCGCCGCAGGACCGCGTACGCCCGGGCACGAACCTCAAGGCGATGTCAGCGCCCTTGCCGGTGGATCAGGATGCGTTGGCGGATTTGCAGGCCGCTTTGGGTGCTCGTCCGCACTGGGTCGCCTCCTCGACCCATGAGGGTGAGGAGGCGATTGTTCTGGACGCCCACATGAGCTTGCTGAAACAGCACCCAGACTTGTGTCTGATCCTGATCCCCCGCCACCCCGAGCGTGGGGATACAGTGGCTGACTTGATCAGTGAAGCGAGCCTGAGCCATGCAAGGCGGTCGCGCGGTGAGGCTCTGAGCACCAATCACAACGTCTACCTCGCTGACACATTGGGAGAGACCGGCACATTCTACGCCGCCTCTCCCATTGTCTTTGTCGCGGGGTCGCTCAAACCCATCGGCGGGCACAACCCGTTTGAACCGGCCCAGATGGGCGCGGCGCTGATCACCGGACCGCATCGGGCAAATTTCGCTGAGACCTACGACGCCCTGTTGCAAACCAATGCGGTTGCAGATGCCGCCGATGCCCCGGCCCTTGCCGGGGTAATAGACGGCTGGCTGACCGACCCAACTGCACTCGAACAGGCACGTGCCGCCGCACGCGCCTTTGTCGCCGGGCAAGATCAGGCGTTGGACCGGGTGGTCGATACACTGGATGATGCACTGGGCCTGACCCATGGCTGAACTGTTCGTCACCAATTTCAACCGCAACTTCACCGGTGTGTCCGCCACCGCCGCCAATGTCGTGCGCCAGCAAGCCAGACACTATGACCTAAAACTGGTCGGCTTCCCCCTGCCCGGCTGCCCCGACCCGATCTCCCAGCGCGAAGCCCGCGCGTTGTCCAAAAGCCCCGGCACGCGTCCCTTCGCGATATGGCACGTGCGTCGCAACACGGAAATGCGCGCCGCGATCTGGGCGCGTGACGTGTTGAAACTGCCGATCCGAATTGTCTTCACCTCTGCGGCACAGCGCCGCCACTCGCTGGTCCCCCGTTGGCTGATCTCGCGGATGGATGCGGTGGTGGCCACCAGCGAGGCGGCGGCGGGCTTTGTCCCGCACGTCCGCGCAACGGTGGCACATGGGGTCGATACGGACCTGTTTACGCCTGCTGTCGACCGTGCCGCCGCCTGGGCTGCGCTGGGGTATGGCGGCGAACGCGGCATTGCCACCATCGGGCGGGTGCGCCCCGAAAAGGGAACTGACCTGTTTGTCGAGGCGATGCTACACCTGCTGCCGGACCTGCCAGATGTTACAGCCTTGGTCGTCGGCCGCCCCACACGCGATCATCAGAAATTCGACCTGACGCTCAAGGAAAAAGTGCAGCGCGCGGGCATGATCAACCGCATCCGCTTTGTCGGAGAACTGCCGCCAGACCGCCTGCCCGCACTAATGCAGAGCCTGTCGCTGACGATGCAACTGCCCCGCTACGAAGGTTACGGCATGGTTCCACTGGAAGGCATGGCGTCAGGCACACCTTTTGTGGCAAGCGATGCCGGGTACTACACCAGCTTTGCCGCTCAGGGGCGCAGCGGGGTTGTGGTGCCTCAGGCCATGCCGCAGGCAGCGGCAGAGGTGGCGCGCGACATCCTGACTGATCCACAACGGTTTGATACCATGGCGCACGACGCCCGCGCCATCGCCGTACAAGGGTTCAGCGCACAGGCCGAGGCAGACGGCATAGCCCAAGTCTACGAGGACCTCTGGCGCGAGGGCTAGGACTCACCAATGGGACGGCGGGCGGGGCGATCTGCGCAGCAGGAGCGCCGTTCCGGCGTCACCCCAGTGCCATCCGCTGTTCCGCCAGTTCCGCGAACCAGCTTGCCCCGGCGGGCAACGCGTCATCGTCGAAATTGTAGTTAGGATTGTGCAGATCCGCGCTGTCGCCGTTGCCGATCAGAGCAAAGGCACCGGGCCGGGCCATCAGCATCTCGGCAAAATCCTCGCCCCCCATGCTCGGATCAAACTCCTGCAAGACACTGCCCGCCACGGCTGTTGCCGCCGCTGCGGCGACGCCTGCCTGCTCCTCCGCGTTGATGGTCGGCGTCACGCCACGCATATAGGTGACCTCTGCGCTCGCGCCATATGCCTCAGCCGTGGATTTGGCGACCGTTTTGATCCGTTCGATCACCATCGCCTGCACGTCCGGGTCCATGTAGCGCACCGTCCCACCCAGCGTTACGGTTTCCGAAATCACGTTGAACGCCTTGCTCTCGCTCTGGATCGCGCAGACCGACAGTACCACGGTCTGCAAGGGATCGACATTCCGTGACGTGATCGAATGCAGCGCCGTGACCACGTGGCTGGCGGCCAAGGTTGAATCCACGGCCAGATGCGGTTTCGCAGCGTGGCCACCCCGGCCCTTGACCACGATTTGAAATCCATCCGCCGCCGCCAGGATCGGCCCCGGTCGCACCGCAAACTGCCCCACAG
The DNA here is from genome assembly GCA_040830545.1 of Paracoccaceae bacterium. GTDB lineage: Bacteria > Pseudomonadota > Alphaproteobacteria > Rhodobacterales > Rhodobacteraceae > HXMU1420-2. The sequence goes on from JBFOMB010000060.1 coordinate 37,334, forward strand.
GCAATCCGGGCCAATTGTGCATGCCATAGACCTCCTGAATGCCCCAGCGGTCCATCAACCCGTCTTTCAGCATCGCCTTGGCACCGCCACCGCCTTCCTCAGCCGGTTGAAAGATCAGCACCACGGTCCCATCAAACCCGCGCGTGTCCGCCAGATATTGCGCCGCGCCCAGCAGCATCGTGGTGTGCCCGTCATGGCCACAGGCATGCATTACGCCCTCGGATTGCGAGGCATAGTCAACACCAGTCTGTTCCGGGATCGGCAGCGCGTCCATGTCCGCGCGAAAGCCCAGGACGCGCCCGGACCCTGTTTCGCGACCATGGATCACACCGATGACACCAGTGCCCCCCACACCTTCGACCACCTCGTCACAGCCAAAGCTGCGCAGTTTCTCGGCAACGACACCGGCGGTGCGGTGTTCCTCGTTGCGCAACTCGGGATGCATGTGAAAGTCCTGCCGCCATGCGGCCAGTTCCGGCTGTCGTTCTGAAATGCTGTTGCGAACAGGCATGTGGTCCCTCCCAGATCAGTTGGCCGGCATGCGGCGTTCGACAATTTCCGCGAACCACGACACCCCGACCGGGATCGCTTCGTCATCGAAATTGTACGCCGGATGGTGACATTGTGCGCTGTCACCGTTGCCGATGAACATATACGCCCCCGGGCGTTCCTCCAGCATGTAGGAAAAATCCTCAGCCGGCATGATCGGCGGCACATTTCGCTCCACGTTGTCCTCACCCACCACAGCCGCCGCTGCGTCGCAGGCCATAGCCGCCTGTTCCGCGTGGTTGATGGTGATGGGGTAGCCCCGGTTGTAATCGACCTCGACCGTTGCGCCAAAGGCCGCCGCCGTGTTCTGGGCAATGGCCGTCACGCGCTCTTGAGCCAAATCCCGCACACCTTTGTCCAATGTGCGGACTGTGCCACGCAGTGTCACCGTGTTGGGGATCACGTTGAAGCTGTCATTGTCCGATTGCATCCCGCAGACCGAAACGACCAATTGTTGCAGAGGGTCCGCGTTGCGCGCCGCAATGGACTGCAGCGCGATCAGCGTATGCGCGGCAACCACGTTGGTGTCGATCGCCTTGTGCGGTTCCGCCGCGTGGCCGCCTTTGCCCTGGATCGTCAATTGGAACTGATCGGCAGAAGCCATGAGCGCGCCAGGTCGCGTGGCAAACTGGCCGACCGGAATGCCGGGCGCGTTGTGCATGCCATAGACCTCCTGCACGCCCCAGCGGTCCATCATGCCATCGTCACACATCTCCTTGCCGCCGCCGCCGCCTTCTTCAGCCGGTTGGAAGATCAGCACCACCTTGCCGTCGAAATTCCGGGTCTCGGCCAGATACTTCGCTGCGCCCAGTAGCATCGCGGTGTGTCCGTCATGCCCACAGGCATGCATCTTGCCGGGTGTATTGGAGGCATAGTCGAGCCCCGTGATCTCCTCAATCGGCAGCGCATCCATATCCGCGCGCAAGCCGATGACGCGGCCCGATGTGTTGGTCTTACCCTCGATCACAGCTACAACGCCCGTCTGACCGATGCCCTCGGTGATGTCGGTGACACCGGCTGCTTTCAGTTGGTCGACGACAAATCCGGCGGTCTCCTGCACATCGAACATCAGCTCGGGATGGGCATGCAGATGCTGTCGCCACCCGGTTATTTCGCTGTGCAATTCACCAATTCGGTTCCTGATGGGCATGAGCTCTCTCCTTATTCAGGCAGAGCCTGCCGGACCTGCGCCGCCACTGCAAGCAGGCTTTGACGCAAAAGGCCGACCCAACGGGTCGGCCCTTGCATCACGGTGCTTGCGTACGGATGCTGATCACTTGCTCAGCAAGATACCTGCCGCGACCCCACCGATAAACGCACCAACAGCTGCGTTGTTGCCGGATTTGCGCCGTTTGGTGCCCGAGGAGCTTTTGCGCCGAGTGGTCACCGCCAAGGCATTCGGATTGGCGGCCATGTGCTGTGAAAATGCAACTTCGGTGTTTGCGACCAGCGTCTGGTGTTGCACCGTGTTCAGGTAGCCGGTCGCAGCATAGCCCGACTGCGCCTGCCACGACCGGATGCCGCGCCGTGTGCCGTTGCCAATGATCCCGTCGGGCCGCCCCACATTGTGTCCAGCCAGGTTCAGGCGCAACTGAACAGCCTTGCGCTGGGTTTTGGACAGACCCAATTGTTCCTCTGTCGCTTGCGAGCTGATCATTGACGACGCTTCAGGCGTCACGGTCAAGTACAGGGGGTCCGCACTGCGATAGCTGACCGTTGCTGCAGCGAAGTTGCCAGCGGTGTTTGCTGCCGCAACCTCGGTCGAGCCGGTGATCCGCGCGCCGCTTTCCTTTTGCAGGCGGGAAATCGCGTTACGCGCCAGTACGGCGAAAGCACCGTTCGGATAGGCGTCCAGATACGCCTGATAGTCAGCTATGTCCCCAGTTTCGCGCGCGGTGTCAAAAACGATCTTTTCCACTTCCAGCGAACCGCCGGACGAAGCCGGAACCGTGACTACCGCTGCAGTTGCCGTCGTGGCAGGCGCTTGCGCAGCAACGGTTTCAACTTTGTTCAACATCAGAGGGCCGGTCAGGGACACGTCAAACCGCGGGCGCTGTTCGCCGCCAGTCATGTCCAGAACATCCCGTGTGATCAGCGATGTGATCGCCGCGAAATCGGTGTTCGCCGCCCCGATATGGCGCAACAAGGCGGTCGTGAAAGGCGAATTGTCCCCGTCCCCGTCCATTGCAACCTGTCCAGGCTCGGTCGCGTAAGCGATGACAGAGCCCGTAGTGCCCAATGTATCAAACGCAACAGGCGTCAGCCCTCGCGTACTGAGCGAGCGAGTGGACATGCCGCGCACCTCGGCCAGTTTCTGAGCCATGGGATTGTCGCGGCAGGCATCCAGAAACACAAGGCTTGCCCCGTCCGATCGGCCAATCACCCGCAGGATTTCCGGCAACGCGTAAACCTCGAATTCCCAATCGACTGCATCGTCCATGCGCGCGTCAATCGGCACCACGTAGTTCACGTTGTCCACCGCGATCCCGTGACCCGCATAGTAGAACACGGTCAGGTCTGCATCCCGCGTTTCCCGAGCAAAAGACCGCACCGTGTCCCGCAGGTCATCGTAGCCAAGGTTGTACCCCTCGACGACATCGAAACCAAGGCTCCCGAGCTTGTCTGCAACCGCCCGCGCATCACGCTCCGGGTTGGGCAGTGAACTGCTGGACACATAGTCGCTGTTGCCAACCACCAATGCGACGCGTTTTTCAGCCGCTGCAATGGTTGCGACACATACCGCGATCACCGAAGAAATGAGAACTTTGAACATGTAACCTCCTGCAAAAACGGAGAAAAACCAATGCGGCTTAGAAACCGCTAAGATTGATGAACTCGATCCGGGTATTTTCAATCCCGTATGGGTTAGACACATTGACCGGCTTTGTCGCGCCATAACCGACCGGTGTCAGCTTGTCCCGGGGCAAGCCATAGAAGACCACCAGATGATCCACGACCGCCTGAGCACGCCGGGCGGACAGCGGAAATTGCGCCCCACCGCTGCCTTCTACAAACACGTGACCCGCCACCTGAAAGGTCTGCCCGGACATCTTCGGATCCTGCAGAGCGACTGCCAGCGTGCGCAGCGTCCGCATACCCTGCGCCGTTAACAGGTGCGTTTCCCCGTCAAACGCCACATTCAGATTGATCGATGGGAAGTCGTAGGCCGTTGGCAGTTGCTGGTTCGGCTGCACCTGCAAGGCGTTCTGCGTCTTGAGCGCGCGTACCGTCGGCCCGGTCCGTTCCAGTTCCAGTGCGGTGATCATATCAACAGGGCCGGCATATTGCGCCGAAGCGACAACCGGCAGCAGCATCCCTGCGAACGCCGCAAGGCCCGCGCCTAAAATTCTCGAAACCATTGTTTCACTTTACCTAAAATTGCATGTCCCGAATGTTACTCTACGCACAGTCCGATGAGAATAAAACGAATTTCTCTATTGTCGGTTAAACACGAGCGGCGCTATTTGGGCAGACGGGATGGGGATTGAGGACCAGAATGACGGAACAAAACGCGCGCGGCGGTGGAGTATTCCAAAGCATTTTTGTTGATCTGATCCGGCAACTTCGCTGGTCCTTTCTACCGCCTCTGATGGTCTATTTCGCGTATGGCGCCAGCGGCATCACGTCGGTCGTGGGCACGTTTTTTGTCAAGGATTACCTGGACATATCAGCCGCCTTTGTGGCCGGGTTGGCGTTCTGGGCCGGGTTGCCCTGGGCGCTGAAGATGCCAATGGGGCATCTGGTCGACCTGATGTGGCGCTGGAAATCGGTGTTGGTCTTTGTTGGCGCGGCCCTGATCGGGGCGAGCTTTGCGATCATGTACGGGTTGGCAACACGCGTACCCTGGATGGATGGCTTCATGTCGGTGACCGCGTGGTACGTGCTGGCCTCGCTCCTGTCGCCGACAGGTTACGTGATACAGGACGCGGTGGCCGACGCGATGTCGGTTGAGGCCGTGCCGGATTTAAACGCCGACGGCACCCCGTTGAGCGAGGACGAACAGCGCGCGGCACATACCACGATGCAGACGCTTGGGCGGATCGCCTTGATCGGCGCGCTGAGTTCCGTTGCCCTGTTGAACATCACGCTTTTTGCCGGGATCGAGGGGCTTCCAGAGGCAGAGAAAGGCGCGGTCTATGGCCGTGTCTACTTGTCCGGTCTGGCAATCCCGCTGATCTCGATCTCGGGCGTTTTGCTGGCGGGCTGGCAGCGACTACGGCACATTCAGGTGCTGATGCGGGCCGGTCAGTCCCGCACTGAAGCCGAGGAGAGTTTTGCCCCCGAGGGTGGCCCGGTCGAACCGAACTGGTGGTACTTCATCGGTGGTGGAATTTTCGTGGCCGTATCGCTCAGCGTCGGCCTAAGCGACATCGCCTTTTCCCAAGAAATCATCTTTGCCGGGTCGATGACCATTGTGCTGCTGCTAATGCGGCAGCTGATTTCCGTCCTGCCGCCGGAAAAGGCGCGTGCGCTGGTCGGCACGGCAATCATCATCTTCGTCTTTCGCGCGATGCCTTCGCCCGGCGCGGCGTCCACCTGGTTCAACATCGACGTTCTGGGCTTTGATCAGCAATTTCTGTCGGTTCTTTATCTGATCACAGCGGTACTGACCCTGTTTGGCATGCTGGTTCTGCGCCCGCTGATGGCAAACCGGACGATTGTCTACATCGTCGTGCTGCTGACGATTGCGCAGGCAATTCTGTCGCTGCCCAACATTGCCCTCTACTATGGAGTGCACGAGTGGACGGCGGCGATGACCGGTGGCGTTGTTGATGCCCGTTTCATCGCGCTGGTGGATGCGGCGATTGAAAGCCCGCTGGGGCAGATCGCGATGATCCCGATGCTTGCCTGGATCGCGCGGAATGCGCCGGACCAACTGAAAGCCACGTTTTTTGCAGTCATGGCGTCGTTCACCAATCTGGCCCTGTCGGCTGCGTCACTGGGGACAAAGTACCTGAACCAGATATTCGTTGTGACGCGCGAGGTGAAGGACAACACCGGAGCCGTTACAGAGGCCGCAGACTACACGCAACTCGGTTGGCTGCTGATCACTGTTGCGGTGATCGGGCTGGTGTTGCCGTTGTTGACAGTCGTGATCGTGCAAAACTCGGTCCTGCGCAGCGAGGATTGATCCGCCCTCCAGCTGTGTGACCTGGCCCCGGACTTGATCCGGGGCCAGGTCACGCACCCGAAATACAAATCAAGCGGGCCGATTGCTCGACCCGCTTGACCGCCGCGCGTCCCCCAGATCACGCGGCGCGCTGCATGTTCAAGGCCCGGCCTAGCGGAACAAGACTTCCGCTTCGTGCTTTTTCAGGGCCCGGCGTGCAGCATGGTAATCCTTGAGACCGCCCTCGGTTTTCAGTTCCGGGAAGAGTTCAAAAATCTCCGTGCGCTGCGCATTGCCCAGCCCCTGAAGCGAGAAGTCGCCCGGCTGGAAGCTTTCGGTCCATGACCCGTCGGACAACACAACCTCGTGCTGGTCGAACATGAAGTGGATGTAGGTCACACCGCTCGCTTCGACCTCGTCAACGCCGTCCAGACCGGTCAGATGCTTGGCCGCGACCAGCACTTCGCGCTCTTCAAAGTACAGCGCTGTGCGGTCATTGGCGACCAGCACCCGGTGGTTCGGGCTCAGCATGATGTCCCGTTCGGGCAGACCATTGCCCAGCGACCCGGCCCGGATCAGGATCGGCCGCAAGTGCCGTGCCCGGTTCAGGTCCGCGCCGCTCATCTGACGATGGCCGATCCAGCGAATTTCCTGGATGCCGTTGTCACGCGTGATCACACGGTCGCCTTCGCGCAGGGTTTCCACCAGACGTTCACCTTTCGGCGTGGCAATCATGGTGCCTGGCGTGAAGCAGATGACGTTTTCGATGTTGGTGAAGTCGAAGCTTCCCGTCACACCGCCGGCGCCATCCAGGAATTCGACCGTCCCGTCGATCCCGTTGCCGTCGCTGTCAGTAACGACATTGCTCAGACGCCAATCCGTGCCTTGCGTGCCGAACAGGCGCAGCGAGTCAAAGTCATCGCCCCCTGCCCCGCCGGATACGGTGTCATCTGTGCCATCGACTGCGCTGCCGATGAAGAAATCGTCCCGATCGTCGCCGCCGGACATGCTGTCCGCGCCTTCGCCGCCAACAATCGAGTCGTTCCCGGCACCGCCGTCGATGACGTCGTCGTTTTGGCCACCCGAGATCGTATCGTCGAAGTCGCTGCCGAAGATTTGGTCTTCGCCTTCGCCACCATCAATGAGGTCACCGAGACCATCCTCGCGGGACGGGGCGAGGCTTGCACCCGGACCAGGGCCGCTGTCGCCACCATAAATGGTATCGTCGCCCTCGCCACCGATCAGCGTGTCACCGCTGACGCCGCCTTCGATGAAGTCGTTGTCTTCACCACCGTCGATGCTGTCATTGTCGTCCTGACCGAACAGGAAGTCAGCGCCTTCGCCACCGATGATCGTGTCATCACCCGGCTCCAGGTCCAGCGCATCCGCGATGTCAGAGGGAATGACCCCGCTTTCATCTGCGTCACCAAAGACCGTATCCGTGCCGTCGCCGCCGGTCAGCAGGTCGCCGCCAATACCACCGTAGATGAGGTCGTTATCCTCTTCACCGTTCAGCGTATCACTGCCCGACCCACCATCCAGCGTGTCGTCACCTGCGCCACCATCAATGCTGTCCGGTGTCAGACCGACCGAGGCCACGCCTGTCAGGCTGGGATCGCTGCCGCGCACCAGGTCATCGCCTGCGCCCGCGTCGATTGTGTCCGATCCGGTGCCCGCGTTGATTGTGTCGTTGCCGCCACCGCCGATGATGCTGTCGTCGCCAGCACCAGCGTCGATGCTGTCCGCACCTTCATCGCCGATCAGCGTATCGTCACCAGCACCCGCGAGGATCTCGTTGTTGCCGAGACCAGCGTCGACGAAGTTGGCACCTTCACCGGTCGAGATGATGTCGTCACCCAGTCCACCCAGGATCGAGTCATCGCCCTCGCCGCCCAGGATCGTGTCACCACCGGTGCCGCCCAGGATCGTGTCGTTGTCTTCGTTGCCGTAGAGAACGTCAGCGTCATCGCCGCCGATCAGCAGGTCGTCACCTTCGTTGCCGACCAGCGTGTCACCCTGCGCACCGCCATCCAGCACGTCGTTGCCAATACCACCAAAGAGCTTATCGTTGCCGAACCCGCCGAGGATGGTGTCGTCACCTTCATCACCGGCCAGATCGTCAAACCCGATGCCACCATCGATGCTGTCGTCGCCTTCACCACCGTGGACGATGTCGTCGCCGTCGCCGCTGAGAACGGTGTCTTCGCCGCCCCCTGCATCCACAGCGTCACGGTTGTCGCCCCGCGGCGGCCCGCCGAGG
>JBFOMB010000061.1:0-4588 GCA_040830545.1 Paracoccaceae bacterium
GACCGAGTCGATGGTCTGCACCAATATCGCCCCGCCCGCTGGCCGCAGGTTGATCCCGTCGGTTGCCCCCGTCACCGCACCGGACGACCCCTGCACCGTGATCGCCCCCCCGGTCGACCGCGACGCAATCCCCGCGCCAGTTGTCCCTGTGACCACAGCCGTCGACCCCAGGGTCACGGTGGTCGATCCGCCCCGTGCGGTGGTGTCAATGCCAACGAGGCCAGACACCACGTTTGCATTTACCGTCATGGCACCGGAGCCTTCGTGATCCAGGTCCAGGCCGATGTCACGCGCCGACGTGACGGTTCCGGATGCCGTTACGCTGACCGTTGTGGACGAGGTTGTGGTATCAAGCTCGACCCCGTCATCTCCGGCGGTGATGTTGTTGACGTTCACGGTCGTGGACCCGGTGCCGTTGTTCCGGATCTCGACCCCGTCATCGCCAGACCGAATTTGACCGGTAGAGGTGACCGAGACATCTGTCCCACCCCGTTGCAATACGTAGATACCGTCGTCACGGGTTGTCGTCACATTGACCGAATTGACAGTAGTTGTGCCGCCGCCCCGGTGATCAATGTTGATGCCCTGATCGCCTGCGGTGACGGTCCCGGTCTGGGTGACGGACACGTTGCCGGTTGCGCCAAATGTGTCGACTTCGACCCCGTCGTCCTGCGCTGTGATGTCATTGACCTGTAGCGTGGTGGTGCCGTTGCCAAAATTCGTGACTTCGACCCCGTCGTCACCGCCGCTGACCATTCCAGTAGATGTAATCGAAACATCTCCGGCTCCTGTGTCCTGATAGACATACACGCCATCATTCGTTGTGGAGGTGACATTGGTGGACGTGATCTGCGTCTGCCCTGACCCGGTGTTGTAGACGTAGATGCCATAGCTGGTGCCGGTCACGTTTCCCTGCGAGGCGACGGTCACGTTGGTCGCGGTTGCCCGCCCAATGACGTCAATCCCGTAGGTGGAGCCGGTCACCGAAGATCCGGTGTTTTCAACCCGCACCGTTTGCGCACCATTGCCCGACATGGATACGCCCGCGCCCGCACCATTGTTCACGGTGGTGGGGGTCGTGGCGTTTCCGACCACAACTGTCACATCATCAACATTGGTGGTAATCCCGCCCACAACGGTCGGAGGTGCCACGGCGCAGGTCACGGTTTCACTGTTCTCGGCGACGTTATTGTTCCCGTCGGTACAGCCCGCCGGCAGGGCTTGGGCCTGAACCCGGCCACCATGGAAACCAGCGACGCCTGAAAGTGCGACGGAAATCGCGGTGATCGACGCGGCTGTCTTAAGTTGGCCAAACACATCCCGTCGCGCGCCCCGGCGACCGGCAAACTGAGCTTTGTTCATAGTTATGCAGCACGGCTTTGGGCCGCGTTCCCAATACAATTCCCCTAAAATCACGCGTCCCCATCGCGCGACCCCTGCGACAGACTAGTGCATCCAAGCCCTTAAAAGAAAGGCGTACGACCATAACCCTTGGGACTAAACCGGAAGCTCAGGCTCAAAATCCGTTGACTTGGTCACGCCTGACAGAGTTTTTTCGACGCGGTCCGACCGTTTTACGGGACCAAGTGACTGAGTTATGGAGTCTATTATGACGTCACCTGAGGACCAAAATGTTCCCGGCTCGGATGAGATGATGGGCCTCTCGGCCTCTCAGATCAGCTTTTCACAAGGTCTGCACGGGTTTCTGAATGACCGTAATCTGACGATTGCCTGCACGTCTTATGGTTCCGGGAACCTCTATTTCTTCGGCCCCGGCACCGATGGGCAGATGGCTGTTCATCAGGCGCAGTTCCCGCAAGCGATGGGCGTGGCCGGGGACGCCAACCGGATTTATCTGGCAACTGACGGGCAGGTTGTGCGCCTGGAAAACGTGCTGTCTGCGGACCAGCTCGCCAACAACAAACACGACAAGCTTTACGTGCCGCGCAACACACAACATATCGGAGCCGTGGATCTGCACGAGATCGGGGTTTGCGAAGATGGACGGGTTGTGTTCGTCAACACAAAGTATTCCTGCGTCTGCGCGTTCAGCCTGACCCACAGCTTCAAACCGATTTGGTCCCCTCAGTTCATTTCAAAAATTGTTCCGGAGGATCGCTGTCACCTGAATGGTCTCGGGTTCCGCGACGGCCAGCCAAGATATGTAACAGCAGCCTGCAGATCAGATGTCGTCGATGGATGGCGGGACCGACGCGCCGATGGTGGTATTGTCGTGGATATGGTCAGCAACGACATAATTGCCGAAGGGCTTTCCATGCCGCATTCCCCACGCTGGCATGACGGTCGGGTTTGGGTCTTGAACTCGGGCACCGGTGAAATCGGGTGGATTGATCAGGATAGCCGCAGTTTCTGCCCGCTTGCGTTCTGTCCGGGATTCATGCGCGGCCTCAATTTCGTGGACGGACATGCTGTCGTCACCTTGTCCAAACCGCGATACGACCGGTTTGACGGATTGCAACTGGCGGACACGCTGGCACAGAAAGATGCGGACGCCTGGTGTGGGGTTCAAATCATTTCACTGCACGATGGTTCCATTGCGCATTGGATACGTTTGGATGGCGCAGTTCACGAGCTGTTTGACGTGACGCTGCTGGCCGGCGTGAGGGACGCGCTCACCCTGGGGCCGGGTTCTGCGGACGCCAAAACGTTGCTAACAGTCGAAAACTGACCAGAGTCAAAGGGCTGGAAATCCGACCTTATGCTTTGGAATGCAACGCCACTGCCTGCCCGGTTGCCAGCGACCTCTGCGCCGCCTGTCCCATCCGCACGGCCCATGCGCCGTCGCTCAGCGACACATCGGGCACGGCAATCCCGCCCCGCACCAACTCCAGAAACCGCAAATGCTGGTAGTAGGTGGACCCGTTGTGATCCCCCGCCGCCAGCAGCGTCGGATCGACAGGAATCTCCCGTACCTCCGGCCCCTTGGGCGCGCGCGGGCTGACCACCAGTTGCGGCACCGGCGGGTCACCCAGATGTTCCGGCCAGAACCGCCCGGGCCCGGGCACCAGCGCCTCGATCTTGCCCTTGGTCCCGACCGCTGACACCTCTTCCTGATACCGCGCCCCTTCCGCGAACATGCACAGTTCAAGCATCGCCCGCGCACCCGAGGCAAAATCGACGATCACATAGCCATGATCCAGAATATCCGGGACCTCACCGTCATAGCGTTCGTCCAGATGGTTCACCGCCTGCCCGCCGGTCGCCATGACCCGCACCGGGTCCGAGCGCAGGATCAACCGCATCAGATCAAAGAAATGGCAACACTTTTCGACAAACGTGCCGCCCGTGTTCCGGTTGAACCGGTTCCAGTTGCCTACCTTTTCCAGAAACGGAAACCGGTGTTCCCGGATGCTCAACATCTGAACGCCACCGGTTGCAGCCTGCGCCTCGGCAATCAGCGCGGCGATGGGGGGCATATACCGGTATTCCATCGCCACCCAGACCGGCGCGGGATAGCTGGCGATCAGGGCTTCGACCTTGGCTTTATCGTCCGGGTCCGTGAACAGCGGCTTTTCCACCAGCATCGGCAGGGGTCGGGTGTCGCGGATCTGCTCCATCTGGCCCACATGCAGGTGATTGGGGCTGGCGATCACAAGGCAATCCAGCGCCTCCACTGCAAGCAACTCCTGCACCGACCCAACCATCCGTGCCTCTGGGGCCAGCGCCTGTGCCCTGGCCGCCATGTCCGCATCCGGTTCATGGATCGCGGCAACAGACGCCCCCTCCAACAGCGCAATATTCTGCAGATGCTCCTGCCCCATCATGCCACACCCGATGAGCCCGTAATTGATATGCCGGGTCATGACCTGCTCCTTCTCTTGGCGCTATTTCAGGCGCTGCACGTAAATCGCCCGGTTCGGATCGAACCAGGTTTTTGAAAACTCCACCGGCTCGACCTGGTCGCTCCAGCTGAACCGCTCGATATAGCCAACCGTTTCGCCCGCCCGACGCGTGAAGGACGAAGGCGCCCAATCCGGCACCGGACCAACGGACACGCGATCCTCGGCCCGCACGATCCAGAACCCCAATTGCCGCTGGTAGTAGTGGTAGAGCGAATCCGACAGCACTTGCGGATCCACCCGACCCACCGATTCGTCCAGCCAGATTTCCTCGACCGCGATGATTGTGTCATTCAGATAGCGCAGGCGACGCACCCGCGACCCGCGCGGTGACGCACCAAACCGCGGCAGATCGGCGGGCTTTTCCATCTGGTCCACGGACAACACATCAGCGCGTGGCAATCCCCCGCCTTCGGGCAGTTCCAGCCGGAACATGGCATAGACACTGGCCTGACTGCCGGTGTCGCACACATAATTGCCCGACCCCTGTATCCGCTCCAGCATCCCTTTATTCTCAAGCGCGGCGAGTGCCTTTCGCAACGTCCCGACCGACACGCCCAGCCCCGTCGCCATCTCGCGTTCGGGTGGCAGGCGTTCACCCGCGATCAGCCGACCAGCCGCAATATCGCGGATCAGCAATTCCTCGATCTGCACGTAAATCGGCAGGGCATTCGGGTTTCGTCGAGAGGTGGTCAAAGTCTGCGTCACCGGGTCGCGGAAAAAATTGA
>JBFOMB010000062.1:0-21181 GCA_040830545.1 Paracoccaceae bacterium
CGGTCGCTCACGCCCGGTGGGCGTGTTCAGGCACTTCGCAAACTGAAAAATGCTGGTTTGTCCGGCGATGTCACACGGTTGACGCGACGGCGGATCTGGCTGGGCTGAGGAGCACCTGTTTTTTGGGAGCATGGGGCCCTCAAACATGTTGTGGGCCTTGTGTGCGCACCGTCTAAGGTTTCCACGCGCGATCAGACATAGGCATGAGGCAAGCGTCACAGTCACGAAGCCACCCATCAACGACACTTCGTTCTGCGTCGTTAAGCTGCTGGTGACGCGGATAGATCGGTGCAGCCCTGTCATCCAGAACGGGCGCGTCCCAACCGCTGGTCGTGGCAAAGAAATCGACAGCACCTTGCGTGCCAAATACATTCAGATACCCCTGAACGACCACATCCAGATAGCTGAGAAGAATGGGATGCGCTTTTCCAGCCTGAGAGGCACGTTCGGTCGGTACGGTGTAGATCGCAACATCCAGCGCACGATCAACCGGGTGGGTCACCTGCTCTGATGCGGGAAGCCGATCATAGGCCCACTCCCGTTCGTCCAATGCTGCCCAGTCATTGTTCGGCACATGGGCGATCATGCCCTCGATTTCGCATTCCGGGTCGGGTTCGATGGTCAGAAACGCGACCTCTCTCAAGTCCGTATGCCGCCAAGTACGTCGCCACCCGCGCAGCCGGGCCTGATGCGGGTTGGGGAAGTCATGTGTGGCCAGGTTGACCAGACTGCCGTAGCCAAAGAAATAGGGCTCTGCCATGTTGCCTCTCTTGGGGTCGTGCCGCAGCATGTTTCCGGCAAGTGGTCGGGAATTGCAACGGAGGTCGGGGTTGGGCGAGGATCTGGAGACATTGGCGGCGAAGGCGGTTGAAGGACTGCCAGAGCCGTTTCGGTCCGTCGCACTGGAGATCGCGATCAACGTGGCGGATTGGCCGTCCAATCAAATGCTGACCGAACTTGATATTGACGATCCGCTTGAGTTGACCGGCCTATACGAAGGTATCCCGCTGACAGAGAAATCCCTGATCGACCAGCCGTTGATGCCGGACGTCATCTGGCTATTTCGCGAGCCGATTCTGGATGAATGGCGTTCGCGCGGAAATGTGACCTTGACCGAATTGGTGACACACATCGTGGTGCATGAGTTGGCGCATCATTTTGGATGGACCGACGCGCAGATTGCAGAGATTGATCCGTGGTGGGAGTGATCCCCCGAAACAATGAGACCCCGGGTCAGGCCCGGGGTCACGTTGCGTCCAAAAAACTGGTGCGGTTTACAGTCGTTCTTGCGGGACCAGTCGGGCAAACGGATCCCGTTCCGCCTCGAAACGATCGCGTTCCTCTTCGAACGTAGGGAAGTGCAGTCCTTCGGTCCAGCGGGCAGGTAGCCAGCCCGCCCAGCGTTCCAGACGTGCGGACATTCGGTTGGCCCAATCCCTGACCTGTCCTGCCCGTTTGGGGTTGCGCCGCTCGACCCGACGATGCCAGCGCGCAATGCCGTCATGCACACGGTCTGGACCCAAAGAGAAATAGGTGATCGCTCCGACCGAGACCATGAACAGCGCGAAGATCGGCAGCATCCATGGGTTCCAGATCATCGCGGCCATAGTGAATATGACCAGCGAAAGACGCCAGCTGGGCTGGAACCCGGTCTTGCGTGTGGTCTTCGTCGTCTCCGGTGTATCGGGCCGTTCAATGAGTGCATTCGAAGGCTCGATAATTGGTTCGTTGATGGTCTCAACGTGCCGTTTCAGGCGGGCCACAGTCGGCTTTGCTTCAGGTACGGCCCGTTCGACTGGTGTTTCATTTTGTTCTTGGTTCAGCAAATCGCGAATGGCCGCGACTGCATGTGCGGTGTCCTCCGGGTGTGCCTCGCCTTCCAACGGTGCAGGCGACCCTTCGGTAGGGTTAGCTTTGTACAACATCTCGGACCTCGAGTGGTATTGAGGTGATTACTCATCCGGTCCACGATCTTTACGCCGTGATCAACCGGACACTGCCCGAATAAATGTCTTGCCTGTGGATTGCCGCCATCCCACGTGTCAGAAATGCGCGACAATTGCGCGTTTCTAGCGGCTGAATTGTGGCCGAATTAAGGCCGATGGGGCCTAGGTCGGGTCGCGCCATCGATTTGCGATAGGGTATCGGCGGTCCAGCCAGAACGCCCGTTCTGTCAAACGCGTGCCTGGGGCGGACTGGAAGCGTTTGTATTCGCTGATAAAAACCAAGTGTTCGATCCGTTTTGCGACGTCGCGTTCAAACCCGGCGTCTACACAATCCTCGACCGAACCGTCGCGATCCACCAATATTTCCAAAATTGCATCCAATTCCGGATAATCCGGCAGACTGTCGCTGTCTTTCTGATCCTCGCGCAGTTCCGCGCTGGGTGGTTTGTCGATCACGCGCTGAGGAATCACGACGCCCTCAGGCCCTTTCATCCAATCTCGGTGGTTACTGTTCCGCCAACGGCAGGTTTCGAACACGCGGGTTTTGTAGAGATCCTTGATCGGGTTATAGCCCCCCGCCATGTCGCCATAGATCGTGGCATAACCGACCGCGACCTCAGACTTGTTGCCAGTGGTCAGCAGCATTTCGCCAAACTTGTTGGACAGTGCCATCAACAGAAGGCCGCGCAGGCGGGACTGTATGTTTTCTTCGGTCAGATCAGCGGGCCGGTCCCCGAACAAGGGCGCCAGCGTTTCCGTCACCGCGCCGCGCGCCTGAGCGATGGGCAGATAGTCATAGTGGCACCCCAGCGCCTTCGCCACAGCCTCGGCATCCTCCAGGCTTTCGCCACTGGTGTATTCAGACGGCAGCATCACGCAGCGCACGTTTTCGGCCCCCAGCGCATCCGTTGCGATGGTCGCCACGATGGCGGAATCAATGCCGCCAGAGAGCCCCAGCAGAACCTTGCTGAACCCGGTCTTGCCCATGTAGTCGCGCAGCCCCATCACCATGGCGTGATAGTCCTGTTCCCACACATCAGGGTGTTTCGCCTTTTCCCCGGCGACGATCTGCCAACCCTCTGGCCCGCGTTCCAGATCGACATGGGTATGGGTTTCATCAAAGGCAGGCATCTGGAAGGCCAGCGCACCACCGGGGTTCAGCCCAAAGCTCGCCCCGTCGAATACCTGATCGTCCTGTCCGCCGACCATGTTCAGATAAATCAGCGGCAGGCCGGTTTCGACCACGCGCGAGACCATAAGGTTCAGTCGCGTGTCAAACCGGCCCCGATGATAGGGCGACCCGTTGGGGACCAACAGGAATTCCGCGCCCGTTTCGGCCAGCGTCTCTGCCACATCTTCGTGCCAGGCGTCCTCGCAGATCGGCGACCCAATGCGTGTGTTGCCGACAGAGTACGGCCCGCCCAAGGGACCGGCGTCAAAAATGCGCACCTCGTCAAAGACGGTTTCATTGGGCAGGTGGTGCTTCAGAACCGTACTGACAATCTGACCGCCGCGGAGGATGAAATACGCGTTGTAAAGAGCGCCATTCTCTACCCACGGTCCACCAATGGCCAGCGCGGGGCCTTCGGCACATCGTTCGGCAAGATCCCGCACGGCAGCAATTGCGGCCTGATGGAAGGCGGGTTTCATTACAAGATCCTGCGTGTTGTAGCCGGTGATGAACATTTCGGGCAGGGCGACCAGATCAGCCTTGGCCTCCCGCCCCTCGCGCCACAGGTCATAGGCCTTGACCGCATTGCCCGTGATGTCACCGACCGTCGGGTTCAACTGCCCCAGAGTGATCCGAAACCGGTCCGTCATTGCGCTATCCTGTGCCTGTCCGTCACAGCCGTTTATCAGATCAGTGGCCAAGGAAAAGAGCGATGCGGCAAAAGGCGTTGCGGCGGGGGGCGCGCTCGAATAGTTTTGGGGCGCCGTGGAGCGTATCCCGGGGACGATGGCAGGCAGGACCAGAAATGAAAATTTCGACAGCAGCATACACCGTGGTTTTGACCCTGGCCTTGGCCGGAACGGCGATGGCGCAATCAAGCGACGACCAGGTGTTGACCAAGCAGTATGACGACGGCGGCGTGTACGAAGGTACATTCCGTGGTGGCGTGCAGCATGGAACAGGCACCTATCGGCTGCCCAACGGGTATGAGTACACGGGCGAATGGGTGGACGGAGAAATCCGCGGCCAAGGCATTGCACAGTTCCCCAATGGTTCGGTCTACGAAGGTGAGTTTGCCAAGGGCAAGCCCGAGGGCATCGGACGGATCACGTTCTCGGACGGGGGTACCTACGAGGGCGAATGGAAGGACGGCGTGATCAACGGCAGCGGCGTGGCGATCTATGCCAATGGCGTACGCTACGAGGGCGAGTTCAAGAATGCCCAGCACCATGGTCGCGGTGTGATGCAAAGCCCTGGTGGCTATGAATACAATGGCGACTGGGTGGACGGCCAGAAACAGGGCAAGGGCACGATTACCTATCCCGATGGCGCGACCTATGAGGGCGACGTGTTCGCCGGGAAACGCGCAGGGTTGGGCAAACTGATTCTGCCTGATGGTCTGATCTATGATGGTGAGTGGAAGGACGGCCAGATTGACGGAACGGGCGTTCTGACCCAGCCAAACGGCGATGTGTATGAAGGTCAGCTGGTTGCGGGCCGCCGCGAAGGGGCGGGCAAAGTCACCTATTCAAACGGGGACATCTACGAAGGGGACTTCAAGGATGATCGTCGTGACGGCAAAGGCACGTTCACCGGGACGGATGGTTACATCTACAACGGCGATTGGCTGGCTGGTCAGATTGAAGGTCAGGGCGAAGTCACTTATCCTGACGGCTCGATCTATGTGGGTCAGTTTCGCGCGGACCTTGCAGATGGCGAGGGCAAGATTTCTTACCCCGACGGGTCCAGCTACGAAGGTCAGTGGGTCGCGGGTGTGATCGACGGCACGGGAAAGGCCGTCTATGCCAACGGGATCACCTACGAAGGTGAATTCAAGAACGCCAAGAACCATGGCCGCGGTGTAATGACCTATGCGGATGGCTATCGCTATGACGGCGAGTGGCAAGATGGCCAGCGTCATGGTGAAGGCACGGCGTCTTATCCGGATGGGTCGGTGTATACCGGGAATTTCGTCAACGGTCAGCGCGACGGCCAAGGCAAAATCACGATGGCCGACGGGTTCCAATATGATGGCGCGTGGGAAGCAGGTGAAATCAGTGGTGAAGGCGTCGCGACCTATGCCAATGGTGACATCTATGAGGGCAGCTTTGCCAATGGCAAACGGCAGGGGCAGGGCACCATGCGCTATGCCACGGGTCAGGAACGCAGTGGCAACTGGGACAATGGCACGTTGCAGGACGACGGTTGAGGCGCACGCTGCCGGAGTCCCGGACTTGATCCGGGACCTCTAGCGCTAAGGTGTAGGCCCCGGATCAAGTCCGGGGCTGCGACATCGATAATTGTCAAAAGAGCTTTTATTGATTACCGGGGCATCGGAATGGCATGCACCGATTGGCCAGTCAGGATAGCGATGGCTTCGGGCCGCATAAGCGTATTCAATGCCACGTCGTTGCTTCGCAGCCCGCCAGTATAGGTGCCATAAGCTGGCAGAACGATCCGGTCCGCATCCAGCAGAAATGCCGGACGAGTTATGGTTCGCGCACGTGTTTTGATCTGCGCCTTGGGATGAAAGTGACCCGACACCTCGCCACTTGCACCCGGACGCGCAATGTGCCGGAAGGTCAGTGGTGGCCGTGGCAGTTCGGACAAATGCGTGCCGCCCAGTTCGACCGGACCGGGATCGTGGTTTCCGGCAATCCAGACCCAGCGACGGCCGGCTTGCAGGCGTGTGATCCACAGGCGCTCTTCCTCTGGCAGGCTTAGCGCCGCATCCACGTCGTCAAAACTGTCGCCGAGGCACACCACCGTCCCCGCATTGGTCAGTGTCAGGTCTGCGGCAAGCCGGTTCAGCGTGTCGCGCGTGTCATAGGGGGGCAGAATTGCGCCACTGCGTCGCGCCACCCGCTCGGATTTTCCCAGATGCAGGTCAGACACGCAGAGCAGGCTTTGATCCGGCCACCAGAGCGCACCGGACCCCATCGCCTGCAACTCGGTTCCAGCAAGGGAGAAGAGGTGGCTGTTCATAACTCGTTGGTTGCCGAAATTCTGTCTGTAATCAAGCCGTTTCCATAGGGTCGAGGCCTGCGTCCTGCATCAATGCGCGGGCTTCTTCGGCCAACAACCGCTCTTCTGCCGCGCCCTTGACCGGGACCTTGCCCATTTCCAGGAACAGCGGCGCGGCCAGCGGCGTGACCCGGTCCACCTGCACATGGTCGATGCGAGGGCCGATGCGGTCCAGCATCTCCTCGACCCGGCCAAAATCGACCAAACCGCGCATGGCCTCGGTCCGGGTGATCTGCATCATCAGATGGTCGGGATCATATTTGTGGAGCGTGTCGTAAAGGATGTCCGACGAAAACGTCGTCTGTCGTCCAGATTTGCGGGCGGTGGGCGAATTGCGTTCGATCAATCCGGCGATCGTGGCAGAGGTACGAAAGGTTCGCTTCATCACCGCGTTGCCGGACAACCATCGGTCCAGCCCATCGCGCAAGGCGCCGCGGTCAAACAGGGGGGCAGGGTCGATCACCCGATCCAGACCCCAGATCAGCGTTGCGTAATCCGTCGCCACAAAGCCCAGCGGATTCAGCCCCATCTCCTCCAACCGTTTGGTCAGCAGCAGACCCAGCGTTTGCTGCGCGTTGCGCCCGGCGAACCCATAGACGCAGGTGTGCTGTCGTGTGTCCCAAGGGAAGCTTTCGATCATCAGCCGCCCGGTTTGCGGCAGTTGCGAAATCTCGCGCTGTAGGGTCAGCCATTCGGCAGTGTGCGCGGGCAGTTCGGGCCATGCGGCTTGCCGGAACATGCGAAGGATGCGCGCGCTGAGTTGGGTGGAGGTGGCGAATTTGGTGCCGGAAAACACGGCAATCTTGGGTTTCTTGGTGGCGTTTGGCGAAACCTCGACCACCATATCGCGCAGGCCTTCGTATCGGACGACCTGCCCGCCAATCAGGAACGTGTCGCCGGGGGTGAGGGAGGCGGCAAATGCCTCTTCAACCTCGCCCAGGGGTTTGCCGCCCCGGTTCCGGCGGTAGCGTACCTTGACCAGATCGGCGTCCTGAATCGTGCCGATGTTCATGCGGATGCGTTGGGCGGCGCGGGGGTCACGCAGTTCCCACAAGCCATCCGGCCTTTGTCGTAGCCTTTGCCATTGATCATAGGCCCGTAGCGCGTAGCCGCCGGTTGCGCAGAATTCCAGACAGTCATCAAATGCCGCGCGATCTAGTGTCGAATAAGCTCCAGCCGTGCTGACCTGATCGAAGACCTGATCCGCATCGAACGGTCCGGAAGCCGCGACGATCAGCAGATGCTGGCACAAGACATCCAGTGGCCCCGGTCCCCGTGGATCGCCGTCCAGTTCACCCTCGCGTGCGGCTTCCAATGCGGCGACGCATTCGACCACTTCGAACCGGTTTGCCGGCACCAACAGCGCCTTTGACGGGGCATTGTATCGGTGATTGGCCCGCCCGATCCGTTGTACCAGCCGTTTCACGTTCTTTGGTGCGCCGACCTGGATGATCAGGTCCACATCACCCCAGTCGATTCCCAGATCCAAAGTCCCGGTACAGACAATCGCCCGCAGATCGCCGCGCACCATCGCGGCCTCAACCTTTAGCCGTTGATCTTTTTCCAGACTGCCGTGATGGATCGCGATAGGCAGCGTATCGGTGTTGGCAAGCCACAGGTTGCGAAAGAAAATCTCTGCCTGCGCGCGAGTGTTGTGGAAGATCAGCGTGGTGCGATGTTGATGGACCTGTTCCAGCACCGCCGGGATCGCGTAGGCCGCGCCGCCACCGGACCAGGGCGGTTTTTCCTCGGTCTCCAGCATGCGAATATCCGCCGCTGGACCGGGATCCGCCGTCAGGATGTTGCAGTGATCCGGGGCACGGGCCAGAAGGTGTGCCAGGGCAGGCGGGTCCTCGACAGTGGCGGAAAGCCCCACGCGCCGCAGGTTCGAACACATCGCCTGCAACCGGGTCAACGCCAGCATCAGTTGATCGCCTCGCTTGCTTTCGGCGAGCGCATGGATTTCGTCGACAATAATGCGGCTCAGCCCCGCAAACATGCGTGGCGCGTCTTCGTAAGACACCAGCAAGGCCAGGCTTTCGGGGGTGGTCAGCAGGATATGCGGTGGGTCGGCGCGCTGGGACTTTTTGCGCGTGGCAGACGTGTCGCCAGTACGATCCTCGATCCGGATGGGCAGGGCCATTTCCTCGACCGGGGTGCGCAGGTTGCGTTTGATGTCAGCTGCCAGCGCTTTCAGCGGTGAGACATAGAGCGTGTGCAGACCCTGATGTGTGCCGTCCGCGAGTTCCACCAATGACGGCAGGAACCCGGCCAGCGTTTTACCGCCGCCGGTTGGGGCGATCAAAAGCGTGGCAGGATCGGCCGCCCGGTCCAACATGTCGCGCTGGTGCGGGTGGATCGACCATCCTTTGGTTGCGAACCATTTATCAAAGGCGTCGGGCAGGGGCATGAGGGTGAACATAACGCGAACCAAAACTTTTGGAAAAGTTTTGGCAAATTTCTTTCAAAGAAATTTGTGCCCTGTGATCAGCGGGATGAAAGCTGTCGGATCACGTTTCGTATGCTGAGGGGCAGGGAGGTATCAGCGCCCTCTGGTGCAGCGTCAAGCGCGCTGTCGATGTCCTTGGTCAGGATACCGATGGTGTTGTCATCCTCGTACCCGTCGCGGGCAAATTCGATCTGATTGAAGCCGGACGCAAACCAGTTCTGGCCGGAAGATGTGCCGATCAGGTTCAATAACTTGGCTTCGTCGACTCCTGCCGCGTCGGCCCATTCCAGCACCAGCCGTGTCATCGCCGTGTGCGAGGCGGCCAGAAGGTTGTTCAACACCTTGGCCTGCATGCCCGATCCATATGCGCCCATGTGGTGAAAATGGTGCCCCATCGCGTCCAGCATGGGTTGCGTTTGCGCCAAATCTTGTTCGGACCCGCCCAGCATGAAGGACAAACGTGCCTCTTCCGCCGCGACCTGCGCGCCGGACATTGGGGCGTCGATCAGGCTGATGTGGTCCGGGACTCGATCCCGTAGCGTCAGCACATATCGCGGTGACAGGGTGGAACAGACCAGAATGCGTTGCAGCCCAGGCGCGGATGCAAACCCTTGCGCGTCGAACAGTACATCCTCCGTCTGCGGGATGTCGCGGACAACGGTTATGAGTGTGTCGAGGTTTCGCGCGAACAGGTCCGGATCATTGCCCACGATTCCAGCATGTTCGCCAAACTCGGACGAGGGCCGCAAATCAAACCCAACGGCATCAAACCCGGCGCGGCGCAGGGCCACCAGCATTGGCAGCCCCATGCGCCCACACCCGGCGACTCCGATCATTTCACGATTTTCTCATCCTTGACGAACATGTTCGCCCAGGCCCGGTCGATCAGCTCTGGGTTCATCTGATATGGAATGCCCTCGAATTCGCAGATTGAAATCATCTGGTCGATCAGGAACACCGGCTGATAGTTCGCGTAGACATTGTTGATGGTCGGATATTTGACCTTAAGCAGGTGCACCAAGGCACCTTCGTCCAGCGGCATGCCCTTTTTGCGCGCGACCAGAGCGAAGATTTTCAGGAAGTTTTCCTGGTTCGGTCCGTCAATTTTGATCTTGAAGAAGATCCGGCGCAGGGCGGCCTGGTCGAAAATCTCGTTCGGGTGGAAATTGGTGGAGAAGATGACAAGCGTGTCAAACGGCACCTCGAATTTCTCACCAGATTGCAAGCCCAGAATGTCCTTGGATTCCTCCAGCGGAACGATCCAGCGGTTGATCAGCGCCTGAGGCGGTTCCGCCTGACGGCCAAGGTCGTCCACGATGAAGATGCCGCCGGTGGATTTCAGCTGCAACGGGGCCTGATAGGTCCGCGCCGTCGGGTTGTAGACGAGGTCCAGCATGCTGAGCGACAGTTCACCACCGGTGATCACCGTCGGGCGTTCACACAGGACATAGCGGCTGTCAAAACCTTTGGACCGACGCAACTGGGTAGGCGCGTCCGCCTGAATTTCCACGGCGCTGTGCACGATGGGATCATAGACGGTGATCACCTGACCCGAATACTCGATGGCGCGGGGCACATAGATCTGATCGCCCAAGGCATCGCGAATCCCGTTGGAGATCGAGGATTTTCCGTTCCCCGGAGGGCCATACATCAGGATAGACCGGCCAGCGCTGACTGCTGGTCCCAATTGCCCAAGCAAATCATCTGGCAGAATCAGGTGCCCCATGGCGTTGGTCAATTGATCGCGCGTGACCTGCAGGTTGCGCACCGACTGACGCTCGACCTGCTCGCGGTAAATTTCCAGCGGGACGGGCATTGCGCCGAAGTATTCGGACTGGGACAGCGCATCGAGCGCGCGGGCCTTACCCGCGTCGGTCAGTTGATAGCCCATTTCATTGCCGTTGTTGGCGTTGAGCGTACCGGTCGCTTCCAGCAGCTTCTGCTCGCGGGCCATGTCGATGATTTCTTGCGTCACTGGGATTGGAAGGCAGATTGCGGCGGACACGTCGCTGACCATGTCGACATTCTTGCGGAACATCGTTTTCAACAGGATGTCGCGCACCATGACGATCGGCAGTTGCAGTTCGTCCAGTCGGCGGGGTGACGGCGGGGCCATCACGTTGGAGGATTGCATATTCATGATCTGAACCCGGCTCGTTTAACGGTTTCTGGTTGCGCGTAGGGATAGCGGGCGAAACGGGCGAATTTACGGCGAAGCGCCGGGAAAGACAGTAAAATCCCGTGCGTTTCAGCTGCCATAAACTGCGCCCATGATCAGGTAGATGCCCAATGTGCCACCCAGCGACAGACCCATCGGGAAATCCCAGCCCTTGTCCCAGCTTTCCCATCCCGGTGCGATGCGCCGTAGCGGAGTGTATGTGGCCAGACGATGTGTGGCGAAAGCGGCCAGCAAATTGGCGGCAAAGATAATGAAAAGCAGGCGCAGGTCGCCGACCGCAATGTAGGGCGCCGCTGCGGCTGCGAATTTCGCATCACCTGCGCCGACGGCACCAGCCGCGTTCAGAACGATGCCGACAACGAGGACGCCAACCAATTGCAGCAATCGTCCGCCATATTCCCCAAACGGCATTACAAACGGACCGATCACCACAAAGACCAGTGCCAGTACGATCACAGCCTGGTTTGTGATGCGCATTTCCCGCATGTCGGTGAATGCGACGTAGAAACAGATCGGCAGCACAAATGGTAGGAACCACAGCGCAGAGAGCGAGCTGATCGCCATATCGGCTGCCCTTAGGCCTCCAGCGCGCGCAATGCGCGAACCGCTTCCTCGAAATGCTGCGGATGCGTGTCAATGGATTCGCGCAGCAGAGTTTTGCCGGTTTCGATATCGTTCTGCTTGATCGCTGAAAGCGCCATTGTATGCAGCAACTGGGCCCGTTCAACCTGATCCATCGGGATCACAGGCAAAGTGTACTTGCGTTGCGCGCCGCGGGCGAGGATCAGATTGTTTTTAGCAGTGAACAGGCTTTCGTCCTGACGAACCGCTTCGCCAAACAACCGCTCGGCCTCGGCAAAATCGCCACGGGTCAGCTTGGAGTAGCCCCAATTGTTCATGACTCCGGCAGGTCGTGTCGTCAGGCCAACGGCCGTTTCGTAAAAGCTGTCCGCGCTAGACCATTCCTTGTTGGCATCCGCGATCATCGCTTCCAGCCGGTAGCGTTTGAACGTTTCGTGCGTTGGCGGTACTGAGTCGAGCGTTTTTTCTGCCTCGGTCCAGTCGCCGTTGCGGATGAGAGCGTCAGCAAAATCCACCCGGTCGGTGTTTGTCACCTCATCCATCGACATGAGCTTGCGCCAGGCTGCAACCGCCTCTGGATTGCGTCGCGCCCGCACCAGTGATTTCGCCAGCCCGCGTTGCAGATCGACCCGGTCGGGGTTGTCTTGGGATGCGTCCTTGAAGTAGTTGACCGCTTCGTTCGGGTCAGCAACCGTCAGCATCACGTCGTTGAGGTTACTTTCGTCAACGACATTGACCTCCTGAAAGGCTTTTTCCACGAACTCTTCGGGCGACTCTTTTGCACACGACGCCAGAAAAAGCGTACCAGCCAGGCACGACGAAAAAAGGGTAAGGTGGCGCATATTCCTGCGTCCTTTACTGCTCTGCCTCTTAAGGTGTCGTACGGATCAGGTATTCACCGCTATTCCGTCGCACCAATTTATAATCTTCTTCTTGGGAAGCATTATTATCAGGATTTTCAGATTTTGCGAGCGCTAAGCGCAGATTGTCGCGAATTGAGTCACTTTGGCCATTGTCGAGTGCATATGCGGTTTTGAAAACCTGACGCGCCTCGGGGGTTTGACCGGTTTCCATCAACACAACGCCCAGATTGTTCCAGGCCTCGGGGCTTTTGGGGTATTCTTCGGTGGCACGGCGCAATTGGCGTTCTGCCTGTCCCAAACGGCCCAACCCAATGTTTGATGTGCCGATGCCGATCAGGACATCCGCGGTCATGCCATTGTCCAGCGCTGCACGCGTGAAGGCATTCAACGCCAGTTCATACTCGCCAGCGTTGAGCAGATTATTGCCGACCTCTACGCTGTCCACCGCCTCGCCTTTGGGGTCGACGCCAGGCGCGAAAGGCCCCTCGGGAGGAGCCTCGGCGCACGCAGCTGCTGTTAGACACAACAGGGCTACTATGATTTTTCGGAACCTCGGGGTGGCCTCGATCACCCCAGAACGTGACATTTTTCTTAGTTACTCATGTTACCCAGGTTCGCGATGCCCTGTGCCGAAGGACCAACAAGGATGATCAGCAGGGGCGGAACCGTCAGCATCATTGTGGCAAGCGTCATTTTGGTTGGCAACTTGTTTGCGGCCTCTTCCGCGCGCATCACACGTTTGTCACGCATTTCACTGGCATAAACGCGCAGCGCTTCGGCAATCGAGGTACCGAACGTCGCGGATTGGATCAGCACGGTCACAAAGGAAGACACGTCCTGCACACCACATCGCGTACCCATGTCCCGCAGAACGCGTTCCTTGTCTTTACCGGCCTTCATTTCATGCGCGACGATTTCCAATTCGTCCGCAAGATCCGGGTAAGAAGCGCGCATTTCCGAAGACACACGGACAATCGACTGATCCAGCGACTGACCGGCCTCAACACAGACCAGCAACATATCGAGTGCGTCAGGAAAGGCGCGCGTGATGTTCTCCTTGCGTGTCTCAACCCGGCGCGTCACCCAGTATTTGGGCAGCATGTAGCCCGCACCGCCCGGACCCAGCACGTAGTAGGCGAGTGTCTTGGCGTCCATTGCGGCTTCGGAACTGGATTGGGTCAGCATCAGGTAGGCGAACCCACCAACGAGGCCCAGAATACCCAGCACGAACTGCGCAAAATGGAACATCCGCACGGCGTCTTTGGACTGGTACCCGGCTTGACGCAGCTTCAACTGGATCGCGGACAGTTCGTCTTCGTCCTTGGGTTCCAGGAAGGTCGCAAACTTCTCCAGCTGCTCGTTCCGGCCCGCCTGACGCAAGCGTTCCTTTTTCGGCTTTTCCTTTTTTGGCTCTTCCGTACTGCGCTTGAGCTTTTTCATCGGGTCTTCGGGCTGGTTCAGCAGCATTGGGATAGTGAGCAGGATCATGAACAGACCCAGCACTCCCACTGCGATCAGTGGCCCGAATTCACCAAGTGAGCCGGTGAGGACGTCGTTGAGTTGTTGAAGAATACCCATCTGTCCGCCTCACACTTTGATGTTCGTGAGCACGCGCATCACGAAGAGGTTGATGCCCAGCAGAATGCCCACAATGAAACAGGCCGGGATGAAGTAGGGGTGATCCATCACTTCGTCATAGTAGTGGGGATCCTTGGCCAGCGTCCCGATCAGGCAGAGCAGGGGGAAAGCTGACAGGAACTTGCCCGACCACTGTGCCTCGGCGGTGATCGCCTTGACCCGGCGGAACAGGCGGAACCGGGCGCGGATCACCTTGGCCAGACCGGCCAGGATTTCTGCAAGGTTACCACCGGATTGCTGCTGAATGGTCACGGCAACCGAAAGGAAGCGCAAATCCTGCATGTCCAAACGTTCGGCCATTTCCTTGAGCGCGTCACCAACATCGCGGCCATAGGAACATTCATCTGCAATGATGCCCATTTCGGTGGCCAGCGGATCCTCGATTTCCTTGGCAACGATTTGCACAGCGGAAGAAAATGGATGCCCGACCCGCAGGGACCGACCCATCAGTTCGACGGCATCCGGCAATTGCTCTTCAAGCATGCCCATGCGAGTCTTGGCCTTCTTGTTGACCCAGAAATAGACGCCGCCAACCCCGATAAAGACCGAGATCGCCGCGCGCAGGGCAGGACCCGTGCTGGTCCCGATGCTGAGCCCGACAAAGGCAAAGACAGCTAGACCAGCCATAAGCATGATCAACTGTTGCGGTGTAAACGCGATTGCAGCCTTCTGCGCCTTTTCCGCCAAGAGTGAATACAGCGGAATGGACTGCGATTTCATGTGCTGCTGCATTTCCTTGCGGAGTTGCTCCAGCACCTGCTCGCGGTTGCCGCCTTTGTCCAGCATCTCCAGCCGGCGGTTGACCCGGTTCTGGAGGCTGATGGATTTGCCAAAGGCGACCAGATAGATGCCTTCGACCAGGACGATGACTCCGACAAAAATCAGGCCATAGATTAGTGGTTCTGCGGAAAGTTCCATTACTGCGGCCCCATGCTTGTCGGCTCGTAAATCGACGCGGGCAGGTCATAGCCCCACATCCGGAAGCGTTCCGAATAGTGGCTGCGCACACCTGTCGCGGTGAAGTGGCCGATGATTTTGTTGTCCGGTGTCAGGCCGACACGTTGGTATTTGAAGATTTCCTGCATGGAGATCACGTCGCCCTCCATACCGGTGATTTCGGTGATCGAGGTCATGCGACGCGACCCGTCCTGCAAACGGCTGGCCTGCACGATCAGGTTCACAGCCGAGGAAATCTGTGAGCGCACCGCCTTGATCGGCATTTCGATCCCGGCCATTGCAATCATGTTTTCCAGACGGCTGACTCCGTCGCGGGCGCTGTTGGCGTGGATCGTTGTCATGGACCCGTCGTGGCCGGTGTTCATGGCCTGCAACATGTCGATAACTTCTTCGCCCCGTGTTTCCCCCACGATGATCCGGTCAGGACGCATCCGCAGGGCGTTTTTCAGACAGTCGCGCGGGCTGACTTCACCTTTGCCTTCGACGTTGGGCGGGCGGCTTTCCATCCGGCCCACATGGGTCTGTTGCAGCTGCAGTTCCGCCGTATCCTCGATGGTCAGGATACGTTCAGCGTTGTCGATGAAAGAGGACAGCGCGTTGAGCGTTGTGGTTTTACCGGACCCCGTACCGCCCGAGACGATCACGTTCAGGCGTGTCGCAACCGCGGCCTGCAGATACGCAGCCATTTCTTCGGTGAAGGCACCGAAATTGACTAGATCGTCAATCCCCAGCTTGTCCTTTTTGAACTTCCGGATCGACACCAGCGATCCGTCCACCGCGACCGGCGGCACCATCGCGTTGAAGCGCGACCCATCCGCCAGACGGGCGTCCACATAAGGGTTGGATTCATCAACGCGGCGACCAACGGCCGACACGATCTTGTCGATGATCCGCAACAGGTGCTTTTCATCCTTGAAGGTGACGTCGCTCAACTCCAGTTTGCCGGCGCGTTCGACGAACACCTGATGGGGGCCGTTGACGAGGATGTCGTTGACCATTTCGTCCTGTAGTAGCGTTTCAAGCGGGCCAAGGCCGGTGACCTCGTCATAGAGCTCCTTGTTCAGCGTGGTCCGGTCTTCGCGATTCAGGACAATGCTCTTTTCTTCAAGGATCTCGCTGGCGATCTGGCTTATTTCCGCACGCAGTTCGGCCTCGGTAGCGTGTTCCAGAGCGGCCAGGTTCAAGTTGTCCAGCAACGAGCGATGCAGTTCGACCTTGATCTCCTGCATGCGCTCCTTGCGCTTGCGGTCGCGGTCTGTACTGCCGGGTTGTGCGGCTTGGCGTTGCACAGGTTTGCGAAGGGTTTGTTTAGGCGCTTCGGGTTGCGGGGCAGCTGCTGCCTTCTTTTCAGCAACCGGTGCGGCCTTCTCAACCTTCTGAGCAGTCGCTGCTGAACCGGACTTTTTGTAACGTGAAAACATGGTTTACTCCCCGGAGAAATCAGGCGGCTTCGGCTTCGGTCCGACCCAGTTCGTGTATGGACTTCGCAAGCTTCGCGATTTCCTTGCGCAGCGGGTTTTTCGCCGCACTCTTTTCCAGCGGGATGCCGTGGTCGGCCCCTTGCGTCACCTGCTTGCCCCCGTCAGGCAGTTGCAGGTCGATGGAGATGCCCAGCGACTCACCCATCCGTTTCACACGGCTCTTGCCGTTGAGGTCGGTGAATTTCGGCCCACGGTTCAGGGCGAAGCGGATTTTGTTGAACGGCAGGTCTTCGGACTGCAATGCCCGCTTCAGCCGCAGGGCGTTCTGCGCCGACCGCATATCCAGTTCGATGGCTGCAAAGTAAACATGCGCAGCGTTCAGCACCGTTTCCGACCACTGTACCAGAGTAGAGGGCATGTCGATCACGACGTAGTCAAAATGGCTTCGGGCCATTTCGACAACACGTTCCACATCCTCCGGGCTGATCAGGTCCAGGGGAATCATGTCTGATGGTGCCGTCAGAACCTGAAGCCTTTCATCAAAGCTGAGCAGGGCGTGGCCAAAAACCTCTTCGTCCATGTTTTCCGTGTCGGTCAGCATCTCATAGATTGCTTCCCGGCGCGGCAAATCCAGGTAGGTGGAGACCGAACCGTATTGCAGATCCAGGTCGATCAAGCAGACGCTGGGCGCATCCTTGGGATCAACATTGACCAATTCCCATGCCAGGTTGACCGCGAGCGTGGTGGCACCGACCCCGCCAGCCAGACCCTGAACAACGATGACGGCACCTTCCTTGGCGCTGCCGGACTTCAACTGTGGTGAGTTACCGCCCTCGCGCGGTGGCTCGGCGGATTTTTGGTCCAGCCGTTCGATCGCGTATTGAAGTTCTTGTTCGGGAAGAGGGTAGGGAACGAATTCATCTGCACCTTTGCGCAACAATTGATGCAATGCGGCAGGAGATACATCTTCGGCAATCAGGATGACTTTGATGTCACGAGATTTCGCCTGCGTGATGATTTCTCCCATCATCACCAGGTCTTCTTCGTCTTCGCCATCCAGCGCCATTGCAATGAACTTCAGCGATTCGGCTTCGGGTTGACCAAAGAATGCCAGCGCGTCGGCAAACCCAAGGTCGCCCCAGTTTTCACCCAACACGGATTCCATATCTTCGATCAGCAAATCGAAGTTCTGCACATCGCGACTGACCGTGCAGGCCACGATGGGGGTTGGTTCCGGTTGCGGCATAGAGCTGCTCATCGCCTTCTTCCTTTTTTCAGGGCGATGAGACCAGCCTACCGGATACGCTGCCCGTATCCTTGCGCCTGTAGTGATCCGCAGTCGCCCGACGTTCGCTTAACCTGCGAACGCATTACTGCTATGGTGAGACCATCGCGAAAAATCTGGGCGAGATTTGGGCCAAAAAACCCCAATTGTAGGGAACTGGGCGACGATGCGCCCTCAGGCACCATTATTGTTGTTGGGCCGAACTGGACTGAATACCGGAAAGAACCGTTTCAGATGTCGCGCTTTCCACGTATTCACGATAGACGATCTGCGCGTATTTCCCATCCAGAACAGTGGGATGACGTTTCACGAAACCGGTGACCTCGGTCACGGTCCGGCGGTTCTTGCGTTCCCGGTTGCTGGTTGCGACGACTGGCTGAGTTTCGCCAAAGGACGCAACCGCTTCCAGCCGACGACGGCTGATCCCGTGGCTGACCAGATAGTTCACCGCAGCTTTCGCGCGGCGCAGGCCCAGACGTTTGTTGTAGGCAGAACTGCCGACCAGGTCGGTGTGCCCATAAACGCGGAATTTGACCTCAGGGAATTGCTTGATCCAGGTTGCTTGCTTGCTGAGCGTTTGGCGCGCCTGCGCATCCAACGCGGCACTGTCAAAAGCGAAGTTGATCGTCGTCGGCACTTCCTGAGCGAACCGGTTGGCCAGATTGACGGCGTAGTCCCGTTCCCCGGAATGTACCAACGAATTGTTCAGTGTCGAATCGCCAAACGATCCGCTGTCCAGCCAGTGGCCCGCTTCGCGGTCACAGGCGGCAAGGGCCAATACCAAACCAAGTCCTGTCAGAAGTTTGTACATGTGCCTGTCCTTCCGATCAGTCCAACACATAGCCATAGGACCCGCTGAAGTCCTGCCGCGCCACTTCGCTAGCGGCACCGCGCGACACCTTGCTGCGCTGGGCGGTCTGGCCAAACAGGAACAGGTCGCGTTCCGACGGCGGTTTCACGCGGTCGGTCGGTAGGGTCAGGGCGTCACCCCGTGTCGGGGTCACCAGATGGGCCGAGATGATAATGACCAGTTCCGTCTGGCTGCGCTGATAGTCCGCGCTGCGGAACAGCGCTCCCAGAACCGGTACGTCACCCAGCCAAGGCATCTGGTTCGCATTGTCCAGGAAGTTGTCTTCGATCAGACCGGCGATCGCGAAACTCTCACCGTCGCGCATTTCAACCGTGGTCGAGGTTTCGCGACGCGAGAAAGCAGAAATCTGGAAGCCGTTGATATTAATGCCATTTGATGCGTCGATGGCAGACACTGCGGCCGTCAGTTCCAGGTTGATGATGTCCTTGTCGACGACCCGCGGAATAAAGTTCAGCTCGATCCCGAAGGGTTTGAATTCGACCGTAATGTTCTGGTTGTCCTGTGCCACGGGAACGGGGTATTCGCCGCCGGCCAGAAACTTGGCTTCTTGGCCTGACAGCGCGGTCAGGTTGGGTTCAGCCAATGTGCGCACCACGCCCTTGCGTTCCAGGGCCTCGATCAGTAGGCCGACCTGAACCGAGCCTGCGTTGAACCCGAACAGGATCGCGCCCGTGTTGTTGTTCGAAACAGGAATATTGCCTTGCAACGAATTTGTCAGCGCGGGCTGGTTGTTCAGTGTGCCCGTACCACCGTTCACGCCTGGTCCCGTGCCACCGTTGAAACCCCAGGAGGAGCTGAGCGATTTGGACACGCTGCGCTGCATTTCTGCAAAGCGCACTTTCAGCATGACCTGTTGTACGCCACCGACGCTCATAAGATTGGATACGCGTTCGGGGGCGTAACGTTCAGCCAGGTCCAGCGCACGTTGAAGCCGCTGAGCACTGGATACTGTCCCCGATAGCACGATGCCGTCATTGGCGGTGCGGACCTCGATTTTTTCACCCGGCAGAATCTGACGCAGACGCTCCTTGAACTCGGTCACATCTGCCGCAACCTTTACGTCAACATTGGTGATCAGTCGCCCGGCGTCATCCAGCAAGGTGAGTGTGGTCAGACCCGGCGATTTGCCCAATACATAAATGGTACGATCCGATAGGGACGAGATGTCCGCGATCCCCGGGTTCGCGATGCTGAGTTCCGCGAAGGGAACGTCGCTTTCCACCACGACAGCGCGGTTCATCGGAACATTGAGCGACGACGCCGCACCCTTTTTCACGATGGTCAGGGTTTCCGCACCAGCAAATTGTGCCGCGGGTGAAAATGCCAGAGCCAACCCCAACAGGGCGGCCCCAAAGCTCGCTTTGAATGTCATGTGACCTGCCTCTCGATCACGCCTCTTTGTCGGGTCTTTTGCCCGGTCTTGTTCTTAGTCTGCGTCAGATCGGTTTTTATTGCAAGTTTCAGGGTTTTGATCGGCTGTGCTGATGTGGATAAGTCACAGCGGATACAAAAATCGCCCGCAACATCTGTTGCGGGCGATCTGAACAAGAGGTGTTTTGTCGTCAATTTGTGCAGGGGATAGGGATGTCGATCACCTCGGCGCCACGGCGCTGGCGGATCTTGCAAACCCTTTCTTCCTTGCGTTCGGGGGCTTGTTCGATTTCACCCAGGCCCAGCAGGCTACGCTGATCGACTTCGATCGCTGCTGCAATCGTATCGTCCTCGGCACCGACCAGAGCCAGCGACAGACGCCCCGTCGTCTGAGCCTGCGCCAGTGCAGCGACTTGCTGTGGCGTGGCGGAAACAGTGACTGTGCGGGCGATGGTTGCCCCTTCCAGATCGCCACCGGCGCTCTGGTCAACGGCGACCAGTTGCACGCCTGCCTCGATCAAACGAGTTACCTCGCCGCGCGCGCCTTCTTGAATGTCGCGGGCGCTGCCGGTCCAATAGACGTCAACGCGGTCACCCGGACGCAGGAACCCGGACACGCCCGAAGACACGTCAACACGGATCGCAAAGGCGCGCATGCCACGTTCCAGACGCGATGTGATGCCCGCATCCCGACCAGGTTCGGTCACCTTGACGGCCATAATGGCTTCGTCTTTTTCCATCGCGCGCAGCACATAACGCTTTTTCTCGGAATTTGGGGGGAACAGATCGTCCGCGTTCAGGAAGCTGCCTTCGGGGATCGCGTTTTCCGGCCAGTTCACGATGCGGACGGATTCAGCATCCAGCGATTCACCATAACGCAGTGGGCGGTCGGCGACGAAAACCTCGACAGTTGGAACGATCGCGTCCCGCGCCGAACGCTCTTGCGCCAATTGAGTTTGATATTCCGCTATATAATTCTTGGCCATCATGACGGCGCCACCTGCCAGGGCGACTCCAACCACCAGGACCAGTCCGAAAACTGCACGCATGGTTTTACCTCTTTTCATTCAGCGCCGGATTGTCCGAAATCCGACGGTTACAGATGTGAGGCTAATTCCCAATTGTGTCCAAATCAGGGAATGTCTCTGTTTTGTAGACGGCGGATTTCCAGATCGGCAGGAATTGGCATGTGTCGGCGGCGGATCGCCACTGTGTTTGCCAATGAAATGAGCCACGCCCTTTCAGGCGTGGCTCGGTCTTTTCTTCAGGCGTTCAGCCCAGGCTTAGCTCGGTGCTTTGCCGGAGATGAAGTTACCGGTGGAGTTCGTCAGGTCCGAAGAACCGGTCTGGATCGAGGTGTAAGCGGCACCGGCCAGAGCAACAACAGCTGCGGTCAGCACAACCCAGTCAACTGTAACTGCGCC
>JBFOMB010000063.1:0-42671 GCA_040830545.1 Paracoccaceae bacterium
CGGATCCACAGTCGCACCCGCAGGACCAGACACCAAACGCCACGTCAGACCATCCCCATCAACATCCGTCGCCTGCGGCAAGATGCTCACAACGTCACCCTCGGTCACAACCGCATCACCAATAATCGCAATCGAAGGGGCTGTATTGCCGGGCACAACCGTCAGGTTCACGGTTGCTTCAGTCGAGGTCAGCGCACCCGCCAGCACCCCAGCCGGATCCCCGGTGTCCGTGACGGTGAAGGTGAAGCTGTCGGCACCCGTGACGTTCAGAGGCACGAAGTATTCAAACACCAGGTCGCTGACACGCGTCAGGGTCGCGCCGGACAGGCTGGGCCCGGTCACAACATCCGCGCGCAGGTCGCCAGCTGCGGTCTCAACGTCTGTCCCGGCCAGAACGATTTGTGTGGTCACGCCGCTGGGTACGCTGCGCGTAGCCGCTGTGGCGACCGGTGCATCATTCACCGGCGTGACTGTGATCGTCACTGTGGCGTCGTCGATGCCAAGTTTGCCGTCATCAACACCGAAGCGGAAGCTGTCCGTCCCGTTGAAATCAGCGTTCGGCGTGTAGGTCACCGTGCCCGCAACCGGGTCGAACAGGGACAGGGTACCGTTTGCCGCACCCTGCTGAATCGAGAAGGCCAGCGCGTCCAGATCCACATCCGTTGCGTTCAGCGAAATGACGATGCTGCCGTCTTCTGCGACGGTTTCGGTGCTGTCCGTGGCCACCGGCGCGTTATTTGACGACCGGTCGATGGTGAAGAACTGAACAAAATCACCACCGGCGTTGCCATCATTGTCACCGTCGAGCGCGTTGCCAGCGGTGTCGTAGATCGCCAGTGTGCCAGACAGAGTCAGCCTGTATTCGCCCGGCACCACGTTGTTCAGGCTGTCGCGGCCTTCGGCCAGCGGTTCGTCGAACAACAGCACGAGGTCGGTTTCCGGGAAGGAATAGGTGGGCGTCAGTTCAATGATGATGTCATCACTGGTGTCAAAGGCGCGGTCGGCGCCTGCTTCGCGCAGTTCATAGTTCGCGGCGGACCGGGCCGATACGAGTTCCAGCGACTCGCTGGTTTGAACCGTGATTTGCGTGAACGCTTGTTCCAGGGAGACCGGATTGCCCAGATCGGGCGTATCAAGGCCCAGCGTCGGGATGCCGGTGACAACGGGTGGCGTTGTATCACCCGAGTCGCCCTGGAACTCAAATGCGCCGATGTCGTAGAACACCAGACCGGGTTCGGGCGTGAAGATCAGCGCCTCACCCGTGCCGGGGTAATCCTGCAGGATGAACGTATCGCCATTGCCCGCCGAGAGCCCGATCAGAGCGCGCGGATCAAGGTTGCCGCCGCCATAGTCAAAGCGGATCGTGCCATCGCGGAACAGTGTTGTGGAGAAATTAACCGGCTCTGTCGTGGGCAGTCCCTGGGTCTGACCCTTCCAACGGAAGCGGATAAAGTCATCCGGCGTGCCGTTGTTCTGGCTTTCCACATAAACGTTGCCGTCCTGAGGCCGCCCGGTTTCCATATTCGTCCAGAACGGGGCGATGATGGGCCGTGCCAGGAAGTTGTCCTGGGTATTCACCAGGAACGAGTTGATTGCACTAGAATTGGTATTGCCGAAATGCAGGAAACCTTCGGTTGTCACCCGAACAGATGAATAGTCGGTGCCGTGATACGTGAACGCAAATGGCAGCGCGATTTCAAGGCTGCTGTTGGACGTCCGCAGGCCGGCGGCCGTGCCGGTTTCGGCAAAGACAAGCCCGGTTTCCGTAGTGACCGAGAAATCGTCAAACCCGGTGCCTGTGTTGGGTGTGGTCGGGTCGTCGCGGCGCATCCGCTCGAAATAGTCGGTGACAAAGGCTCCGAAGGCGGTGCCAGCGTCAATCGCGGGCGAATTGGCATCGAGGTTGAAGTTGTCGTCAATGCCGCCGCCCAAGGCACCGTCAGGACCGCCGAGGATATTGTCGGCCCCATTCACATCCAGGAACAGAGGATCCCCGACAACGCTGGAATTGCCTTCGCCTGACACGTTCTGCCAGTCGAGGAAGGTCGCTTGCGACACGCCTGCCCAACGACCGAATGTGGCGCTGGGACCGGTCAGATTGAACAGATTGAAGTCGGAGCTGCCGCCCGAATACCCGGCGGTCGCGGATGAAACTACATCAATTGCCGGACCTGCGCCAGTCTGGATGATGTTGTTGCGCAGGGTCGGGTTGATGGGCGTGTTCACGAACTGAATCGCGGTGCCCACCGGTTGCACAATCGTGTTGCCAAAGATCTGGTGGAAGTCACCGTCGTCGATGATGACGCCAGTGTTCGCATTCGCGTAGATCAGATTCTGCCGGATCGTCGCTGTGTCCGAATTGAGCATGTCCAGATGAATGCCCGAAACGCTGTTCGAATAGATCTGGTTGCGCAGCAGGTTGCCGCCACGCCCGGTAATCCCGGTACCGTTGTCAAAGATCCGGTTGCCCACCACTGTGCCGAACGTGTTCTGCACGCCAGACGTCGTTGCACCCGAAATGACGTTGTCGCGAACGATCAGACCGCTGCCGGTGGTATAGACGTTTAGGTTGTTACCGGTAATGACCGAGTCTTCGAGAACCGTGAACGCGTTCATGGTCACACCACGTTGCGCGTTGTCGCGGATCAGCAGGTTGCGACCGGTTACCATGCCCGCTGCATTGCTGGACGCACTGGTCAATGTCAGCGCTGAGGTCGAGGTGTGACCAAAGATTTCCGTGCCGTCGATGACAGATTGCGGGCCACGCAGGTTGATGCCCTGACCCCCGTCAAAAACGCGGCCGCCAAAGATCATCGCACGCGCACCGTCGATGTCCAGCTGGTAGGTGCCACTGCTGCCATTGGAGCGGAAGACAGAGTCGCGGATGACCAGATCATCGTTGGACGTGCCAAAGTCGAGACCCTGGAAGCGCGATCCTGTGACCTCCACGTTTTCGAACGTGATGAAGTCGCTGTCAGACCCGTTTGGCGCAAGGAAGGTGCGATAGGCACCTGCAAAGCCGATGTCGCCGATGGTGATGTAGTCGGCGCCCAGGAACTGAACCAGATCCTGGAAATCGGCGGTGTTTGCCTTGGTCAGGACGGTCTGGCCCGACCCGGCCCCACGGATCACGATCCGACCAGTGGCGTCGCCGCTGTCAGCCTCGGTAAAGTTCAGTTCCTGATCAACGGTGAAGTTGCCTGTGTCGATCCAGATACGGTCACCGGCCTGCAGGTCATAGCGCGCGATCAGGACGGCAAGGTCGGCCACCGGATCGGCGGCAGTTTTGCCGGTGTTGGCGTTGTCACCGATGGCGGTGGTGAAGACGTCACCGGTGGTGGAGGCATCATTCACATAGAAGTCACGCCCGCCGTTGCCTATCTGGAACGGCTGATCGGACAGATCGGTGACAGCAGCACCATCCTGCGTGACTCGCACCAATCCCGTGAATCCGGTCGTTTCCGGCCCGGCAATCCAAGGTGCACGGCCAGTGCCGCTCCGGTCCAGCGTAACACCCGACGCGACAGGCACATAGGTGGTCCCATTGTCGGTTGACACTTCGACCGTGAAGGTCGGGTTCAGCGGTTGTGTCGGATCAACGCGAACGACCTCAAAGCCAGACAGGCCAACCATCGTGCCTGTAGCCCCGCGGACGAAGTCAATCGTGATCTCGCCACCCGTGTGGTTGAACCGTGGCGTTAGCACACTGATGCCATAAAAGGTTTGACCACCTGCCAGCGTTCTTGGGTCAAGATCCGCAAGAACCGTCTGGCCATTCACGATCACATCCAGCGTCGAAGGCGCGCTGCCTGTCGTCATAGCGTGAACGCGCAGCGCGTATGTGCCTGCCGGGGTCGTCGGAATGGTATAGGTCGTTGTTTCACCAGCAAAATCCAGACGCTCAACAGTCATCCAGAATTCTTGCGGCAACACACCTTCGTCCGAGCCGTTGAACAGCGTGGAACTGAACGTGGCAGGAGAAGCGCCCGACACATACGGCGCCTGGCTGCGATAGATCAGCCCATTGGTGCCCGAAACGGTCGAGCTTGTGCCGGTGTTGACCGCCAGCACGACCTCTTCCTGTTGCAAGCCGGATGCGCGGAAGGTCAGGTCGTAGGTCTCGCCCGCCTCCAGCTTGTCATCGCCATTGGGTGACAATACCTGAATCAGGCCCGCCGGGCTCAGCGCGGCAAGCGCGGTGTTGCCATAGGCACCAATGTTGATGCGGTTGCCGTTTGCCAGGGGCTCGGCAAACACCTCGTCCAGCGGATCGCCTTTGTCGACGCCTGCACCACTGGTCATCACGCGGAAATCATCGTTGCCCGCATCCACGAATCCCGGATCGCCAAACAGCGAATTCCGATCCAGGCCGTTCGCATCGAACCAGTCGGTCAGGTCTGTATAAATCTGACCTTCCCAGGACCCCAGAACCGCCGTACCGCTCAGATCATAGAGGTTGTAGTCGGAATCCCGGCCCAGCTGCGCGAAATTACCCCACTGAACGGCTTCACCCGCCTCCAGCGAGAAGAGGTTGTTGCGCATGCTGACATTTGTCGGTGACCCGACAAGGCGCATGCCGTATTCACCGAGGTTGCCCAGAACAATCGTGTTGTTGTCCAAACGGATGTTGTTGCCGTCATCCAGGAAAATGCCGGTTCTGACAGCATCCCCGTGGATCAGGTTGCCGACAATAGTCGCCACACCGCCATTGGACGGCTGAACGTTGATACCCGTCGGAGTGTCGATGATTTCGTTCCGCAAGGTCTGAGAGCTGTTGAACATCGAGACGCCGTAGACAGACGCGCCCTCGATGCGGCTGTCTTGGAGGATACCCGAACTGCTTACGAACACCCCGCGCTGACCACCTGTCACAACGCTGTTTTCCAGACGTCCACTTTGAACGGTAGCACCCAGATTGCCGCTGTTCTGAATGATGACATTCCGACCGACCGAGCCACCTGACAAATAGAGGGCCGGGTCATTGGTGTTCGTAGACGCGAGACCGTTTCCATCAAAGGTCGTGCCATCAATCACACCGTTGAACAGCCGCGCACCACCGATGTTATTCTGGACCAACCCGCCCTGCATCAGGAAGCCGGCTGCAGTGGAATCCACCTGAACGCCGCGATAGCGATTGTCGCGTACGGTTGCGTCGATCAGAGTCACGCGGTCGCCTTCAACCTCGATCCCGCTTTCGAAGCGGTTGGTTGCAACCCCGGTGTTGATCGCCGTGAACCGTGTGTGCGTGCTGTCATGTGCATTGTCGTCCACAAACAGGCCAAAGAAGCCATTGGCATCCGCTGTCACGTCGACCGTTTCAGTGAACATGGCGCCACCAGACAGGAACAGACCGGTCGAACCGCCCGTCAGAGTCAGGTTTGACAGGCGCACATAGTCCGCGCCCAGCACATGTATCGGATAACGCCCGCTGGTGTTTGCTGCCTGACGGTCAAAGATCGCTTCGGCACCCGGGGCATCCGGGCCAATGAATTCAACGAATTGCAGTGCGTCGCCTTCATCGGCTTCGGTGATTTCGATGTTGCGGGTTTGCAGGTATGTCCCGCTATCGATGAACACGCGGTCGCCCGGTTCCAGATCGTATACGTCCAGCAGGAAGGCCAGCGAGGCCAGCGGCGAATCCGCGGTCTTACCGGTATTGGCGTTGTCTCCCACGGCTGTGGTGAACTGATCGTTGGCCGTCGACCCATCGTTGACGAAGAAGTCGCGGCCATCATTGCCCACAAAGATCGGCGCGCTTGAGTCACCCACGGTGTTCGTATTCTCGTCCACAGCGCGCAGCTGTACAGACTGGTCGGAGAACACAGCCGGATCGGGGCTCCAGTCAAACTGGGCAAAGCCAAAGCGGTCCAGCGGCACGCCCGTGCCAACAGTGGTCCAGTTCGAGCCGTTGTCGGTGGACGCTTCGATACGCACCGTACCTTGGGCTGGCAGCGCATTGTCCACACGATAGACCTCGATCGCCATGAACACGGCCTCAACCGTGCCGCCGGTGCGCTGGAAGGTCAGCGTCATGCCGTCGCCGCCTGTCACCATTCCGGTGCCTTCGACGATCAGCAGATTGCGCACACCACCCGTTTCACGCGCCGGGCTGATATCGTCGATGATCAGGTTGCCGTCCATCAGGACGCTGAATTCGTCAGCACCCGCAGAAGACGTATCGCTGTAAGTATGGATGCGAACGACGTATTCACCGTCCGGCAGGTCCAGCGAATAGGTCCAGGGTGTCGTGTCATTCACATTGCGGATGCCCCGGTCGTAGATCTGTGTTGGACCGGCTTCGGGATTGTTTTCGTTCAGCGAGCTGGATGTGACACCAGATGAACCGCCAACACGTGTACCCTGATCCTCGGGGCCCCAATAGCCACGGCCAAACTCCCCTTGCCC
This sequence comes from Paracoccaceae bacterium, assembly GCA_040830545.1. Classification (GTDB taxonomy): domain Bacteria; phylum Pseudomonadota; class Alphaproteobacteria; order Rhodobacterales; family Rhodobacteraceae; genus HXMU1420-2. The sequence goes on from JBFOMB010000063.1 coordinate 6,406, forward strand.
GGGACGGAATCCAGCCCCGAGGTCAACAAACGCGACACCTTCACGCTGCTGAACACCCGAGGTGCGTAGCGTGACGGCGGTTGGGACATTCGCCTCGATCTTGTCAAAGCGGTTTGGTGACAGGATCTGCAGAACCGGCGTGCTGCCGATCACCGGTGCATCCGGTGTACCGCCAAGATGACCAATGTCGATCCGGCCGCCATTCGGCCCCGGTTCCAGGAAGAACGGCTGACTCAGCGAACCGCCATCCGTGGCTGGCCCATCAGCCGCCGGACTGAAATCATCGTCGCGTCCGTCGTCGCCTTCCAACCGTTCCAGACGCACGACATCTGCCAGGGCAAAATCGCCGGAGTTCGAGAACACTTCGACCGTGATCGTGTCGGTTGTCGGCTGCACCAATGCAACCTGGAAGAACGGGCGAGTTTCGCCGTCAATCGTGACGCCCAGCGATCCGAACCTCTGGTCCACGCGGACGCGGCCCAGAACTTCGTTGTCATCGCTGACCTGATAGGTCGCAGACCGTGTCGCACCAACCAGACCATTGCCCCAGGACACATAGACACGATAAATATCGCCAGCTGTGATCCCGTCAAAGGTCCAAGTGGCTGAAGATCCGGCAAGAATGCGGCGCTGTCCGTTTGACCCGCTACCATCATCTTCTGCAGGTCCGGTTTCGGAATATCCCGCTTCGCCGTTTTCTATCCGCGCCACCGACACAACATCAGTGCTCCAGCCTTCACTGTTGTCCGCGCCGTCACGGTCAGCAAAACCGGGATCACCCAACCGGGCATCCGCATCATTGCCGCTGGCAAAGAACCAATCGCTGAGTGTCGGCGTGGCCAATCCACCCCAGGTGCCGAAACTGCCGGTGCCCGTAACGTTGAACAGGTTGTTGCGGCTTTCAAAGCCTGTGACCGCTGTGTCCGCGATGTTGAACGCTTGGCCCGCGGGCAGATCAAAGATGTTCCCTGCGATCCGCAGGTTGGTCGTGTTCGACGCAGAAATGGCGGTCCCGTCATCCAGCGCAAAGGTGTTGTTGCCAATGTAGTGGAACGTCGTGTTGCGCACGCTGATGCCGACATCACCGCCGCCCGAAATGACCGAGTTGCGGACATTCGTGCGACCGGAACTGCTGTGATCAATCGAAATGTTTGTGGTTACGTTATCGTATACCTTGACGTCGGTAATTTCGCTCGTCCAGGAGGTGCCCGAGGTACGGATACCGGTGCCGTTGCCGTAGACAAACCCTCCGGTGAAATCCGCACCACGATTCAGCTGCACACCAAGGCCATTGTCAAAGAACGACCCACCTTCGACGCGTGTCGAGTCTTCGCTGGCATAGAGTCCGGTGGCCGAGGCATAAACAGTCACATCCCGCACCAGACTGTTGGATGATGTGAGGATGCCGTAGTTGGAGGTGTGGAACACCCGACCACCAATCATGCTGGACGCGTTCAGATCGATACCACGGGACGTGTCATAGGCCAGAACATTTTCCAGAACCGTGCCGCGATTTGCATCAATACCGATCGATGTCTGCCGATAAACCGAAGAATCGCGGATCAGGGTCGTGGCGCTGTCAGCATAGATACCGGTGGAGGCGCCATTGACTTCAACACGATCCAACAACGTGTCAGTGGCCCCGTTTGTGATCGTGATCCCGCGTGAGCTGGCAAAACGGACGCTCAAATCCTGCAGGATCGTGCCCTCGGCGGCGGATCCAATGATAATGCCTGTGTTCCCGCGTTCCACGGTCAGGTTGGCAATCGTGATGAAGTCACCGGAGATCGTGAAGACTTCTGTACCGCTGGCGGTTGTCGTGCGGTTCACGATGGCCTCGGCCCCATCCAGCGTCGGACCCTGAATGACGAACTGTTCCGTGGAAGAGCCGGACAGGCTGTCATCCAGCAGGATATCGGTGGTCAGGTCGTATTGGCCTGTATCCACATAAACGATGTCGCCCGCGCCCAGGTCGTAGGTTTCCAGCAGTGCGCGCAGGGACAGCATTGGGGTCGCGGCGCTCAGGCCGTCATTGCCTTCGGCCCCGGCAGCCAGCGAATACTGGTCGCCCACTGTGCTGGCGTCGTTGACATAAAAGACCGAGATCGGCTCGGTAATCTCAAACGGATCGCTGATGGCCTGCAAGGCGGGAGTGTCGGTGGAGGCAACGCGAATGATGGTCTGACCCAAGGGCTGCGCAAGCGGAATTGCCCAGACGAATTCGCCATCGTTGGCCTCGCCCGTTGCAATCGACTGGAAGGTCGAACCGCCGTCGCTGGACACGTCGATGTCCACGGTGCCGACCACGCCAGCGGAACGCCAGCGAATCTCAAAATTGCCCTCTTGCTGCAGGGAATCTCCGGACCGTGGGTCAGTGATCAGAATAAACTGCGCCGGGCTTTGTGCCGCATATTGTGTACCACCATAAGCGCCCAGATTACGGAAACCGCCGTTTGTGACAGGTTCCAAACCAATGGCCGATCCCGGGTCGGCACGGTCAATGGCCGGGGATTGCGCAACACCTGGCGCTTGCGAGAAGGCTAGGAATTCGGGCAGTCCGGTACCCGCGTTCAGGACCGGGCCAAGCGTCGCGGCACCGTTGGTTTGACCAACAGTCGATTGCAGCGTGAACAGGTCGTCAGCGCCCTGATCGATGCCGCCAATGAAGCCGCGCAGGCCATCCGCCCCGTTCGGGTCAACGAACAACGGGTCTACATCCAGCGAATTCGCGTCTTGGAAGGCCGCGTTTTGCCAGTCTGTCAGCGTCGCGCGTTGGACACCCTGCCAGTTGCCGGTCACACCGGTGCCGGTCACGTGGTACAGGTTGTAGTCGCTGGCAAAACTGCTTTGCGCGTTCAGAGCGACAGAGATCGCCGTGCCGTTCGCAACCTGCACAATGTTGTCGCGCAGCGTGACACTGGTCGCGCTGCTGCCCACCGAAATACCAGTCGCGCCGCCGCTCACCGAAATGGTGTTGCCGGCATGAGTGCTGTTGCGCCCATTGAGCAGCATCCCATGGGAGCCGGTGTTGTAGATCAGGTTGCCTTCGGACTGAACGCCGATGTCCGAGGTCCGAATGCCAACAGCCGCGTTGTATATCACGTTGCCGCGCACGATTGAATTGCGGAAGGCATGAATGCCGTCATCACGCGTCTGAACGATGCGGTTGCCTTCGATCAGGGTTCCGTTGAACCCAATAATGCCGTCCCCGGAATCAAACACATAGTTGTTGATCGCGCTGCCGGTATTGAGGTCGATGGCGCCAAAGTTGCTGGTGAACCGAACGCTCGTCTGGTCAAATGTGTTGCCAGCGACCACAGTCCCACTGTTTGCCTGGATACCTTGGGTCCCGGTGTTCCGGATAACGTTGCCCAGACCCAGTGTCAGGTCGGCATTGCCGACCGTCAAGGTACCCGCCGAATTGCTGACGGCATAAATACCTTCAGACAGGGTGCCATCCACCGTGCTTCGCGTCAGTGTCGAATTTCCGATGTTGATCAGGTGGAAGCCACGGCTGCCGGAATTCGTGATCGAAATCTGGTCGAAGCTCTGAACCTGCGAGCCATTCAGTGCGTGAATGCCATCTTCGCCGGAATTCGTGATATTGATCCGCTCTAGCGTTTGAACATCACCGCCCAGGTTGATGCCGTCTGTCCCGGAATCCGTGATGATCAGATCCGCAAACGTCCCCGCTGCCGAGTTCCCGTCATATCGCAACCCGTCGCGAGCGCTGTCGAGGATACGCAGGTCGGTAACGATCAGGTCGTCGGACCCGGCATGGGCAAACAGACCACGGTCACCGCCGATGATCGTCAGGTCCTCGATGGTGACGAAGTCCGCATCATAAAGCTCGATACCGTGGTGATTGGTGATATGCCCCTGTGTCGGGAACAGCGCCGGTTGCAACGTCACCAGATCGCGGCCTGCGCCGGTGATTGTGAACCCTTCGTCCAGGCCCAGGCCAAAGTCGAACGAACCCGAAACCGTGAAGCGGCCTAGCGAGCCATAGGTACCCGCATCAATGAACAGCTGGCTGCCCGCGCTCAGTTCGTATTCGCGCAAAATATTGATTGGCAACGGTTTTGGCGCAGTGACAATCTTACCTGTGTTCCGGTTCGACCCGGTTGCGGTGGTTTCAAACACATCACCAACGTTGGACGCGTCATCGACGTAGTAGACCAGCCCGTCCTCGGGCACGGTGAACGTTTCGACCGAGCGATCGAACACCTGCGGCAGTTGCACCAGCGAGATGTGGATGCGCAGCCCGTATGTGCCAAACGCGATGTTGTTGGTTTCGGGAATCCAGCGGTATTCGCCGGTATCCGCCGTCGCTGCGACAATCGTGTCCAGGAACGCCGGGCCATCCGGGCCGTCCTGATAGAGGTCAATCCGCACCTGCGAATTCTGCGTGTCACCGAAGCTTTCCCAGCGGATCAGTTGCGGTTCACCGCGCTCCCAATCGTCATAGAGGTCCGGGTAGCGCAGGTTGATCCGTGCTTCACCTGCCTGACCCGGCAAATCCGCCGTCCCGGCATCCTCGCGCGCTGTCAGCGGCGTTGCACCCGGATCGGTGCCGGCCAGACCGGGCACCAGGAAGACAAAGCCCTGATCAAAGATCGCGGTGTTGTTGCCCGTGCCCGTGCGCGTCGCTTCGAAGAAGAACGTGACCTCCTCCGCGTTGGCCGGAACCTCGACACGTTGCGACAGGCGTTCCCAGCGGTCGCCGGGATTGGTGCTGTCGATACGGATTTCACTGCCCAGCGCGGCACCCGTTCCATCGCGGAACGTGATGACGATAGAGCCCATATCGGCAAACGGACCGGCCCCGTCGGACCGCACGCGACCGCCAAAGACCAGATCGACGTCACCGGCATTGATTTGCGCCTGAGTGAACCCCTGTCCCAGCAGGCTGATCGTCTGACCAACAAAGCCCGCATCGGTGGAACCCGGCGCGAAGTATCCGCCGTTCTGGAACCCGCCAGTCGCAGGCGCGGTTGCGGTCGCGTTGCTGCCGCCGCGGGTGGTGTCCGGGTCGGTCCACCCGGTCAGGCCGTTTTCAAACCCGGGATTGACCAGCAGGTTAGGTTGATACCCCGGACGGTCCGCCAATGTGGCGGGGTCGCCGGCCTCAACACCAAGGCTGGAAATCCGCTGCCCACCAATGGTCGGCAGAAGGGACAAATCGCCCGTCGCGCGGTTGGCGAATTTCGGTTTCGCCAGATCCGGGTTTACAACCGTTGTGCCGTTCGAATGCAGATCGAACCGGGCGATGTCCACCTGCCAGTCCAGAATGTCGGTGAAACTCCGCGTCCAGAAGCCAATCGCGCCACTGCCCGAGATATGGAACAGGTTGTAATCGCTGAAGAAACCCGTCTGGCTGTCATCCGCGATATTCAGCGCCGTGCCACCCGCCAGATCAAAGACCGACGACATGACTTCGGCCTCGACAGAGCCGCCTTCGACGCGTACACCATCCCCGGTGTCGCTGTCCACGGTGATGCCTTCGATCAGCACGCGGTCTGCGTTGGCCACCCGAATCGCGGTGTCCGTCATGTCCCGGAAGGTCGAGCGAATGATTTCCTGATCGTTGGTCGCGTCGATACCGATGCCCGAGGCGACAACTTGCAGATACTCGATCCGCCCGGTGAATTGGTCGACACCAAAGTCGCTGTTACGAACTTCGACGCCCTGACCCAGGCTCTGCCCGGTGATCAAGCCCGTACCGTTGACACCGATGGCAGCACCAGTGATCAGCGTATCCACAAGGATTGCGCCACCTGTCAGCAACACACCTGTCCCCGCACCCTCCAGCGCGATGTGGTTACGTCCCGATGCGCCGAATGCCGTGGCCAAATCAGCTACCGAACTGCTGACACCCGTTTGCGCCGTGATCACGTTGTCCCGGATAACCGCCGCCGCGTCGTATTGCACACCGGTGGTCGATGCGTCGATCCGGTTGTCTGCGATCAGACCTGTATGAGCGCCGGAAATCGACAGGCCCACCGACCCTTGCAGGCTGTTGCCCAGAATCCGGGCGTCGACCGCCGTGTTCAGCCGAGTACTGCTGAGCACCGTATTGCCAGCGATCAGGGCCGAGGACACATTGTCCAGCGTCAACGTGCCAGAGATGACATTGCGCACCAGCGACGCACCTGTCCCGCCGGTGATCGACACATCGTCGTCCACGGATACGCCCGTGATGTGCAGATTGTCAGCGCCGGTGGCCACGATATCGTCCACCTGCAACGCTTGGATCGACACGTCGTCTGCGCCTGCACCCACCGTGATGGTGCCGGTCAGAACCGTATCCGTACCGACGCCTCGGATCGTCACACCAGCGTCAGCAGCGGCAATCACGATGTCGCCTGCATGCGTTCCGGCGGCAATTTCGATCACGTCACCCGCGCCGAAATTCTGCCCATTCAGGGCGGCCTGAGCCGCTGCCGCATTGGCCACAACGGTCACGTTTGTACCTGGGTTCGCCGCCAGTGGTGCACCAATTAGTGTGCCCAGACCCTGCAACATCGGGCCAGCCGCCTCGCGACCACCGACCATGAAGCCGATCATCGGAACCGCCTGCGCCCCTGCGCTCACGGACAAGGACAGATCCTGCAACCGCTCGGCCTGTGTCCCGTCCGGGATGGCCAACAGCTCGGGTCCTGTTGCCAGAACAAAGCCTGATCCGTCAAAGCTGGCAAACCGCAGCCGTGTGGTTTGCGCCTGCGTGCCTTCGGTATCGAGTTCCTGCCAGGCCAGATGCACATCGGTGCCGTCGCTGGCCAGAACCGGGGTCGACCGAACACCTTCGTCCGCACCAAGGTCGATGCCGCCCTGATCCACTGTAACCTCGGTCCATGCGCCCGGCGTTCCAAACGGATCGCTGATACGATAGGCGCGGACGGAATCCCGCAGAGAGTTCTGAGTTTCGACACCAACAGCGGCCACAAACAGGTTGCCGGAACCGTCAAACGCAACCGTCGGATCGACCAAAGGCCGATCCGCTATGCCATTCACGCCAGTCGATCCGGCGACCCCGCCAAAACCGCCACCGGGCGTGTAGGTCATGACCTTCACCCGCGCGGTTTCCGTCACGCCTTCAGCATAGGCAAAGGCCAGATCGGTGCCCTGGCTCGCGACATCAAATGCGCTGTCTCCGGTCAGGTTGAGCGTCGCCAACGGCACGGCAGCCACAAGCGTCGCGCCGCCGCCGCCCAGACCGGACCAGCTACCGCCCGACAGCTCGGTCCCGTGAATGCCGACGTCGGCACCAACGCTGCGGAACCACGCCACGTAGGCGTTGCCAGCACGATCCACCAGCTTCAGGTCGCGGGCACTGTTTGCCCCGCCAATGATCTCAATCGGACCGGCGCTTTCCCACTGGCCCAAACCTCCGTTGAACTGCATCACATGCACGCGGTCCTGAAGGCCGACGGTCTCCAGGAAGGCCAGCGTGAGATTGCCGTTCACCAGCGCCAATGTCGGTTCGGAATACGCGATGGTTTCGCTCGGCGGCGAGGCGATCAGTGTTTCCAGCCCGGCGCCCAGCGGCGTCCAATTAGTGCCATCGAACCGCGCCACGCGAATGCCACCGCGATCCCGTGGGTCCGCCCAGGCGGCATAGGTTTCCGTTGCGCTGACGGCCAGTACGGACACTGCGTTGCTGGCGAGGTTCGTGGCCGGGGCCAATTCCAGCCCCGACACGCCAGAGGTCAGAGTCCACCCGCCAGAGGCAACAGAAATGCCATCTGGCAGTGCGCCGGGAACCGGAGGCGTATCAGCCAGCGGATTCAGCACCGGATCAGCACCATCCGCGCCAAGGCCAGCGGTTTCGTCCGCCCCCAGATCTACCAGGTTCGAGCCACCTGCCCCGGCGTCTGCGCGGTCATCACCGGCCTCGCCAAAGATCAGGTCATTGCCCGCGCCGCCGAACATGTCGTCAGCCCCGTCGCCGCCAAAGATGCGGTCAACTTCGTCCTGAGCACCGCCCGCAGGCAGCGCTTGGGTGAAGCCATAGATCAGGTCATCGTCTTCCTCGCCGGACAGAATGTCGTTTCCAGCACCACCTTCGAGCGTGTCATCACCCGCCCCGCCGGAAATCGCGTCACGCCCGTCACCGCCGCGCGCGATGTCGTTGCCACGACCCATCTGGATATAGTCGTTGCCAGTGCCGCCATCCGCTGTGTTCGCGGTTTCCTGCGCGCCGATGATGACGTCATCATCGCCGTCGCCGAACAACACGTTCGACCCGGCCACACCTTCCAGGCGGTCGTCCCCGTCACCACCGCTCAGGCTGTCCGCGCCGCGGCCGGCGACCAGATAGTCCTCATCCGCTTCACCAAGCAGCGTGTCATCGCCTTCGCCGCCGAACAGTTGGTCATCGCCACTGCCGCCTTCGATGGAGTCGTCACCAGTGCGGCCATAGGCCGTGTCGTCCCCGGTGGACAGTTCGACAAAGTCATCGCCGCGCCCGGCATCGACCATGTCATTGCCGCTGCCCGCGTCGATGGAATCGTCCCCGGCGTAGCCAAAGATCGTGTCATCACCGCTGCCGCCCAGCAGCGAGTCCGGGTTTGTGGCCACAAGCAGGCTGTAATCGCCACCGTGGATTTCGTCATTGCCCGACCCGCCAGATGCAATCTGCTGGCCGCTGCCGCCGCCCAGGCGGAGCAAGTCATCGCCATCATTGCCCGAGACGGAGTCGTCCCCGTCCTGGCCCAGAATCAGGTCATCATTGTCGCCACCGATCCCCGTATCATCGCCGTCACCCAGTTCCAGCGTATCCGAACCTTCGCCGCCAAACGCGCTGTCATCACCTGCGCCTGCCAGGATGTTGTCGTCACCATCATCGCCGAAGATCGTGTCGTCGCCATCGCCTGCGTCGATGAAGTCCGCTTCGGTCCCGCCGCTGACCTGGTCACCGCCAGAGCCCGCATAGATTTCGTCCTCGCCTGCGCCGCCGATCAGCGTGTCTGCACCGGCATTCCCGAACAACACGTCAATGCCATCATTGCCCGAAATGGTGTCGTCGCCTTCGTCACCACGGATCGAGTCGTCGCCGTCGCCGCCGGTGATGAAGTCGTTCCCGGTGTCACCCTCAATTGTGTCTTCGTCATCGCCGCCGTGAATAACGTCGCCGTCCGCCTGACCCTGGATGAAGTCAGCCCCGCCTTCACCGAAGATCGTGTCGTTGCCGTCGTTGCCTTCGACGTTGTCGGCGCCGCCACCCGCGCGGATGGAGTCATCGCCGTCATTACCAAAGATCTGGTCGATCCCGGTGCCGCCGTAGATCGTGTCGTTCTCGCTGTCACCGAACAGCGTGTCGTTGCCCCCGTCACCAAACACGCGGTCCGTGCCCGCGTTGCCGCGCACAAGGTCCTGACCCGCGTTGCCATAGACGTCATCGCTGCCTTCGCCACCGAAGACTTCGTCGTCGTTTTCCTGGCCATAGATTTCGTCATTGTCGATCCCGCCAAACGCAGTGTCGTCACCAGCGCCCAGTTTGATCGTATCGTTGCCTTCTTCACCGAAAACGAGGTCAGCGCCACTGCCCGTATCAATGTCGTCGTTCCCGGCGCGCCCGAACACGGTGTCGCTGCCCGAACCGGTTGTGATCGTATCGTTCTGCGTGCCGCCATCGACCTGGTCATTGCCAGACTCGGTATGCGCCTCGTCCGTGCCACTGCCTAGATTGACGATGTCGATCCCTGCACCTGTACGGACATAATCGTTGCCCGAGCCGGAATTGACTGTGTCATCACCCTCTTGGGAAAAGATGTAGTCGCCGCCAAGACCCGAGTAGATGCGGTCGTCGCCTGCAATCCCGGGCTGACCGGTCAACAGGGCATCATAGTTCAAAGACGCCGGTAGGCTCGCGATCGAGAAGAAGCGGTTCGCCTCGGCCCGGTTCTGCGATGGGCGGCCTTCGAACAATTCCTGGCCGATGTTGTCACCTACGCTGTCGCCGATCACCAAATCCAGCCCGTCAACGCCGACGCTTGCGACCAGAATGCCAGCCGTCAGTGCCTCGGTCGCAACAGCAGGCGCACCCGAGGCATCGCCCGAAACGATGGTGTCGTTGTCACCGCCACCAACCGCAATATCACGCCCGCCCTGGGTCCAGATTTGGTCGTTACCGGCATCACCAAAGACCAGGTCGTCGCCACCGCCGGTCACAATGATGTCGTCGCCACCGCCCGCATAAACAACGTCGTTGCCCGCGCCGGTGAAAATGCGGTCGTTGGACTGGCCGCCACGGATTACGTCGTCGTTGTCCGACCCGATGATGAGGTCGTCACCGCCGTCACCCGACAGTGTATCCGCGTCACTGCCAGCGGCCTGCAAACCTTGTGCCGTACCAAAGATGCGGTCATCGCCGCCGCGACCGGCAATCTCATCCGATCCCAATCCACCGGTGATTGTATCAGCGGCTTCGGTACCAAGGATCGTGTCGTTGCCCGACCCGCCATGGGCGGTCAGGGAAATCGGATCACCATTCTTGTTTGTCAGCAGACCGCCCGCATCCAACAGGTCATCGCCGTCCTGGAAATCACCGGTGATTGCGGTGATGTTCACATTATCTTCACGACCGAAAATCTGCGTAAACCCAAAGGCTTCGACCTTGATCAGGCCCGGGCCGATTGCGCCAACCGTGTATTCTTCGTTGATTTCACCCTGCGTGCCGCCACCGCGCAAATTGCGGTTTGCTTCGCTGCCGACATTCAGGACCAGCGTCTGCGTGCCGTCCCCGTTTTCTTCCAATCGCGCCAGTTCCGGGGCTGTGCCGATACAGCTGGGAATGTTGAAGTCCAGCAGGCGCAGATTGACGATCGTTGCGCTGTCAGAATAGAACAGAATGCGCCACGTCACGCGCAGGAAGAAGTTCAGAGCCCCTTCGATGTCGAAGATACACAGCGGGCCGCCCTGCAGGTTCTCCAGGATTTCGTCATAGCGGATAACGCCATCGCCGTGACCCGGCAGGCCGAAGTCTTCGCCGCCAAAGGTTTCCTGCACGCCATCGTTCAGGTCGAAATTGATTGTGGCGCGAAGGCCGCCTTCTGCCCCAACCGAGGCAACGCCCAAATTGACCTCAGCGCCTGCGAAAATCTCGCCATAGAACTGCGCTTCGGGGGTGTCTTCGCCGTTTTCGTTCAGGTCGTCGATATAGAAACCGGCAATCAGATCACCGAAATTGCCGGACTCGAAATACCGACGCACACCTTCGGTATCGTAACCAAAGGTCAACTGCGCGGCGAGGCCGACGCCACCTCCAAACACGATGTTGATCGGTGGAGGTGTCCAGACTGGGCCGAGGGTTTGCCGGAACGTGAAGTCAACCCGCACGGGCGGTGTGGTGTATTCGATCAGCTTCACATTCTGGCCGAAGAACAGACCGAACAGCATGGTCGGGTCTTCAATCAGCGGAAAGCTGAAGCCGCTTTCACGGTTGAACGAATTCTTTGCGTCGCGAAAGGCGCCTGCGCCCAGGTTCGACATAAAGCCGTCAAGCTCGGCCAGCGTGGATACCAGGAAGTTCGAAGTATCCAGGCTATTGTAGCGGGACGCGTCCAAACCGTTGCCCAGCCGGAAGTCGATGCCATCCATGTTCAGTGAACCGAGGTACAGACCGCCATTCGTGGTGATACTGCGCGCAACATCCACGATGGTCAGGATGTCGTTCACGGCTTTGGCGTATTCAGCGATTTCCGCCGTGCCGCCAACCATGGCGGCCAGATCCAGTAGGTTCGTCGGTTCGCCAAAGATGTCCGAGAACACCGGCAGCGGTGTCAACAGAATATCGAGAAGCGGCTTGATCGGTTCCAGTGCGTCCGCAATGGGGCCAAACACCGGCTCGATGAAGTTCGTCAGGAACTCGCCAAAACGCAGGGTGACATCATCAATGGAGAAGGTCGCGTTCGACCCGTTGCCCGACATGCCATCCGCGCCCGAGAAACTCCAGCTGGCGCGCAGGACCGCATCCAGCGTCGGGAAGTCGGACATGTTCAGATAGCCGCCATTGCCATCCGACTGGAAGGCAAAGCCCATGGCCACAATCATGTCGACGTTGGCTGTCAGGTCGTAGTCGAAGTTGATGCTGGTCAGCCCGTTGGCCGCCAGCGAGTCAAACGTGAGGCGTCCGTTGCTGCCACCCACGAGGTCCGCGGTCACCGTTCCCGACACACCGGTCGGTGTTTGACCCGGGGTCATCAGCAGTTCAAGGAAACCCAGTCGCCCGATGGCCTGGAAATCCTCACCCAGTTCCGCCGACAGGGTCGCGCGGAATTCCGGTGCCGCCGATCCGCCATCCAGACCCACGTTGGACCGCAGATACAGCCCCTGCGTCCGGCTGATTCCGATGCCGAAATCAAACGCCCAACCGAGGCTCACATCAATGGTCGAGCTTTCCCGCGTGCTGAGACCGATGCCTGGCAGGCCCAGTTCGAACCCGATATTGGCCGAGGCCAGATCAACGTCCTGCCCCAGACGCATGATGATGTCGATATTGTCCAGCGTTGCGACATTGATGTTGCTGAGATCCGGGTTTTCCGCCTGCGTCCATTCAAAATTGGTTTCGTTAGCTTGGATGATCCCGTCGCCATCAATATCGGCGGTAAAGACAATGACAATCTCATCGTCGAAATTACCATCGTTGTCAGTGTCACGCAGAGCGCCCGAGAACACGGTGCTGAGCGCGTTGTAGAGACCGGTGAACCCCGGATTCGTGTACCCGTTTGTCGCCGCCTGTATATTGTCGCGGAATTCAGCCACGAAATCCGCAGCGTCACCCAAGGAGTCCCCGACAATAGGCAGGTCGCGGTTGAACACCTGATTGTCCAACAGGTCTTCGAGCAGGCTCAGGATCAGGTCGATGGCCGACCCGATGTTGGAAAAGTTCCCGATCAAATCGAAATTCGCGATCTCAGCCGCAAAATCCGGCACGTTGATCGAGAAATCGTCGGTTGGGTCTGTGCCCTCGTTGATTGGCTGGCCGTTCGCCAATTTCGTCAGGAATTCACCAAGGTCCGGGATCGCGAGATCAATCGCACCCAAAGAGTTGCCTACAACAGGGAAGTCCACCGGCAGGTTCGCAACAGCCGTGATGTTGTGGGTGAAATCCAGCACATTGGTCAGGTTGTTACTGTTGCTCAGCAGCGATGTCAGTTCATAGCGGGACTGTGTGTCATCAATGCCAAAGGTCAGCGTGCCACGGTTTTCCGCAGCGGAATTGACCGGGTCGTATCCCGTAGCCCGACTGACCCGCACATCACCGCCACGCACGAACACGCCCAGCGGTCCGACACTGGCATCAAAGTCGAGGTTGGTACCGCCGGCAAAAATACCCAGCGTCACCTCGGAATCGCTGTCCAGATAGACTTCGGGCGGATTACCGGCCGCGATGTTGAACAACTCAACGTCAAATATCAGGTCAATATCGGCCAGCGCCGAAATCGCCAGATTCCCCCCGGCCCCAGCCGAGATGAAGTTGGACACATTCAAGCCGCCAAAATTCGGCAGACCCAGGTCGTCGATGTCCAGGTCGAACCCTTTGGTCGCGGTGAATTCCTTTTCGAAGTCGAAGCGGAAGGTCAGGCTTTCCGTGACCTCGTCAAAGCCAAGCGTCAGGTAATCGCCCGGCACCAGCCCCAAGGCGCTGCTGATCGCATCCTCAAGCACGCTTTCCAACGTAGCCAAGGCTGCGGATGGTGCATCCGCGTATTGCTGCGCCGCGTCGCGGAACCGTTCGACCAGATCAATCAATCCGCCCAGCGCATCACCCAGCAGCGGAATGTCCTGCCCCAGTTCGGAGTTTTCGAACAACTCCTCCAACAGCTGCGCCATTTCGAGTATGGCGTTTGCGATGTCCTCGGAACTCACATCACGGAAATCGCCCAGCTCCTCCAGGCTCGGCCCGTCTACGGTCCATGTATCCGGATCGAACATGTCGGGCATATTGACCGACAGGGTTTCAGTGCCTTCTAGGTTGAACAAGGTCGCCGCAGGCCCGCTGAGCGTAACCGGTGCGTTGAAGTTGCCAGACACGCTGCTGGTGAAATCGGCGCCGGTGAACAAGTCTTCGAACAGCGCGGGATTCTGCGGCAAATCAACAAGGAAATACCCGAAATCCGGTGACGGCGGCGACAACAGGTCCAATGAGATAGACCCATCAATATCAACCGTGCCGTTCTGCAGTTCGATATCGACAATCCCGAACCGCGCCGCCGCGTCCACCGTGCCGTCAATGGCGAGGTTACCGGTGGCCAGAAGGTCATCGATATAGAAGCTATCGACAAGGTCAGACACAGCGCCCTGACGGGCCGAAGCGGGCAGGACCTCCAACCGGCTGCCAAAACCCATTTGCGCTGCACCGCCTGAATCGGACGCGTCGGGTTCAATGACCAACCGGGTCGAGAACAGGTCGTTCAACGTGATCGAAATGAATCCGTTGTCGTCGGCCTGCGGAATGAAGCTGCCTGCATCATTGGCCAGACGCGTTGCATTCAGATTGTTCAGCGCCAGCGCGATATCCAGCACCAGATCATCAACGGTAGTGTTGTCAGCAGTATCCGCAGCCGCAATCGTGATGACAGTTGGCGTCTGGAACGACGCGTCGATCACCAGAACCGCATCCTGCGTCAACTGGCCATTGGCCGGGGCCGGTATGTCACCGGTTACCGTCAGTGTGGGCGAGGCCGGTGTCTGCCCAAAGCCAAGGTTGAGCGTGGCAGGCCGGGTCGTCATACCCTGCGCGTCGATCTGTGCCGCTTCCTGATAGTATAGCGCCCCGCCCAGCGTGGAATCATTGATCGTAAAGGTCAGACGAGCCCCACCGGGTCGATTGACCGAGCCGACCTGAATTGCAGTTGGCGACAGCGGTGTTCCCGGCGACCCGTCCTGATTGGTTCCACCAGACAGCAACGCGGTGGACACAGCCGCCTGCAGGTCACTCACCAAATCGCCGATGACGGTGTTGTCCTGCGTCTGTGCGGCGGCCAGATTGACCTCGAATCTGCGCCCATCCCCAAGGATCAGGAAGAAATTCGCGTCCTGCCCGGCTGGGAACGCCAATGTCGGGACGCGCAGCGCCTCCATCACCACGCTGACACGGGTCAGATCAAAGCCAAAGCCGATGCGCAGTGACCCGTCCGCCTGAACCGTCAACGACCCGCTGCTGGACAGACCGGCAAGGCCATCAAAGCTCTCGGACACGTTGAACCCGGTGGTCAGGTCAGCAAACGTATGATCCAGCGTCAGAGCAAATTCCAGCCGCTCGCGCGACGCATTGTAGTCAGATGTAATACTGCTGGGATCGATCCCCGCCGACGCACCCAGTTGCTGCACCAGATCTTCGAGTGAATCGAATGTGGCAAAGCCGTTGGCGTCGGTCAGGACCTGATTGACCTGCTGTTCAAACGCAACACCCCAATCCAGTGCGTCACCGACGGTTGCGTCCGTGAAGGGCAGATCTGCCTCAAGGAAGTTTGCACCAGACAGGCTCGACAGCCACGACGCAACCTGCTGCAGGTTCGCCAGGAACCCTTCGGCGGTCAGGCCGGAAAACTCGCTGGCCTCGTCCGCTAAGGTGCCTGTGAAGACATACGTCACCGGCTCGCCCGAGAACGGGTTGCCTTGGCCGGTCACCAGCAGCGTACCACTGCCGATCCCGGACAGATTGGCGGTCATGATGAACGCGCCTGCGACTTCTGCCTGCGTGACCTGGAGGTTCAATAGGCCGTCGGTGGAGGTGCCCAGAACCTCACCCAGGCTCAGCGGTGCCGGGGGAACTCCCGTTCCTTGGGCAACGCCGCCTTGCAGACCGGCGCGTATACGGAAATTGGAGTTACCTTCCAGATCCAGATCCAGAACGCCGACCTGAATGTCGCTGTTGAAGCTGGGATCGACATCCGCCGCCAATGCAACATCGAACCCATCCAACCGCAGGAATACCGCCTGCTCGACGGGCAAGGTCGGGTCCAGGCGGACACCCAAGGTCACTTGCAGATCGACCGTCGTCGATCCGGAAATCCCGGCCTCGAGCGCCAGGCTTAGGTCGGTGTCACCGACCCCAATCGCCCCGCGTTCGTTCAGGAATGGGATGTCGATGGCCGTGTTCAGCTGCATCACGAACTGATCGGTGCCAGCTGTCAGGCCCAATTGCTCCGCCGCCTGTGTCGCCGCAGCCTGCACCAGACCCGAGTACATATTCGCCCGGTCCACAACGAAAGACCGCGCGCTGTCTGTCAGCGCCTCGATTTCATCTGCAACGAGGGCTGCGACGCCCTCCGCTGCTCCGGCTGGATCATTCGCGAAAGACAGCAGCGCAGTGCCAAAGTCCGACAGCAAAGTTTCCAGCGTCAGCAGTTCGCGTAGCGACTTTTCCAGAACCGGGATGTTCGTGTCGAGCAGCGGGTTCTGACCCGCCGAGTTGGCAAATTGCGTCAACCACGGCTGCAACTGCGCCAACAGGGCGCGCGCGGTACCGTCCAATGTGCCCGATGTCAGCAGGTCAGCAGGGTTCGACGGCAGCAGATTGCCCAGCTGGGTCGTGTCCAGATTGATGCTGGGTGCCTGATTCAGGAAATCCAGTCGCTGTGCCACGGTGATCGGCACGGTTGTTGATCCGACACCACTGTCCGCCGCCAGATCGGCGGTAAGCTCTGCGCGCCCCTGCAATGCCGGGGCCTGGAAAATCCCCACCGGATTGGCCAGGATTTCGGACAGCCGAGTGATACCATCATTGCCACTCGGGTCGCGCAAGAAGGTTGAGAAAGTTGCATCACCGGTTGGGTCCAGCAATCCTGTAGATGGATCGCGTCGCGCGATGTTCAAGTCCACATTGCGCGCTTCGATACGCAACGGGCCCAGCGCAGCGGCAGCTAGGAACGGGGTGGTTGTCAGCAGCTGGAACCCAACATCCAATGCAGTGTTCCCTGCACCTGTACGCAGATACACGCGATCTTCGGGGGAAAGCGTGTTGTCCAGGAACACACCCAACCGCAACGTTGCATCAGTCGTTCCCGTAGCCTGCGCCTGACCGCCAAAGGACAGGCTGCCCAGACCACCACCGACGTCCTGATCAAAGGACACATCAACGGTTTCGTCGAATACGCCCGAAGTGCCGAGCCCGATTTCCAGCGCATCCGCGTTTGTCGCCACATCGATCAGGCTGAATTCCGGGATCGCCTGCAATGCGGCCAGCAGTTCGGCTGGGTCAGTGAAGGCCTGCAGCGTCGCCAGCGCGGCCTCGATCTCGTCCGCGAGGTTGGAGATATTTGCCAGCGTGTCGCCCACATAGGGGATGTTGTCGACATATCCGTTTTCAACAAGGTTGCGCAGGATGTGCGGCAGTTCGGACAGCGCGTTTGTGACGTCTTGCGCACTCAGGTTTTTCCAGGCGTCGAGGTCGGCAAAGGTGCCAGCGTTCGTGGTGAACGCGTTGATGTCCGTCAGGTCCGACCAGCTCGCCGTCAGTGACCGAAGGATACCCAGTTCCGGCACTTCCAGCGGCAGGGTGATGTCAACCGTTCCGCCAATCTCTGCAAAGCTCTCAGGGTTCAGTACCGGCCCGGTGAGTTGCGCCAATGTAATCGTCTCGGACCCGCCGGATTGGCGCAAGCGCAAGGTCGCGGATGCGTTAGCCGACCCGCCGGTGATCGCCACGTCGAGGAAGCCGACCTTCGCGCTGGCATCAATTCCCGTCAGCGCGGTTGTGATCTGGATCGCCGGGGCAGCATCGCCCGCGCGCAAGAACATCGTTGGCGTTGGACCGCGCAAATCCACACCCAGCCCCAACTGCCCCGACACACCGACATTTGCGGTGGCCACGCTGAATGTCGCCGCCATGTCGAGTGCGCCGCGTTCGCTCCACTGACCCGAAACCGATCCGGAGCGCGAACCAGAGAAGCCAAGGTCCAGCCAGATCGAGTCATTGACCCCATCACCGTCCAGATCACCCCGGTTCAATCCCAGATCGTCCAGATCAGCCGCCGCCAGAATCGCCGCGCGCAGCTCGTTCATGTCAGTGAACACGGGCAGACCGCCCAGTAGCCCGTCGATCAAACCGGCAGGGTCTGCGAGCGACACCAGACTGTCACCGAAGACCGGCAGATCGCCCAAAAGGCTTCCGGTCGGGTTCAGCATGCCAATGAAATCGTCAATTCCGTCAAACAGGCTGGTGAAATCCCCGGCCGTCACATCGCCGAGGTCGGACAGCAGTTGCAGGTCGGTATCGACTGTTGGCGTGGACAGGTCACCAGTCCAGTCCAGCCCAATGGTCTCCACCCCGAAACCTGCATCCGCAGTGACATCCAGATTGGCCGTCCCAGCCAAGGTCACGTCAAAGTTGGCCGGAATCAGGTCCGCAGCCCGCAAAGGCGTCGGGGCCGCTGCTGCAGGGGCAAGCGTGGCGGTTGCGTCGATGTCCGCGTCCAAAGTCGCGGCAAGGTCCACAAACCCCAAATCAACCGAGGTCGAAAACCCGCTGAGCGCGCCATTGGCATTTACCGTGATCGCGCCCGGCGTCACGAAGAACCCGCTGCCATCCACGGCCAGACTGTCCAAGCCAAATTGCAGCGAGACACCAGCGCTTAGCGCCACGTCCAACTGACCGGTCGCGCCAAATGTCAGCCCGGTGCCGCCGTCCTGTCCCGTCAGGTCCAGGTCAATCGGCGTCGCGGCCACACTTCGGGTGATGTCCACGGTGAAGATGTCATCCGTGAGTTCTGGTGTCGCGTTTTCGGCGTAACTGGCTACAACCGTGTCGTCGCCAAACGTGCCCTGAATCGCGGCCAGAATCCCGTCGCTGTCGATCGCGCCGCCGCCCGCGATGTAGCCTTGAACCTTGTCCGTCAGCGTGGTCTGCACCAACGAACCAAAGTCGATCAGATTGTTGAGCGGGCGGTTGATGACGGGGATCGCCTGCGCCAATGCCGCCTGCGACTGCATGGCCGTGGACCAGTTTGCCAAAGCGGTCATGCCGGAATCATAGACGGTCGCCGCACCGCCGGTCAGGTCAGCGTTAAGCAGGATTCGCTGCTCCAACGGCTCCATCGCTGTACGATTGCGCGCGATCTTCTTCTGAGCGGATGCCAGCGCCTTGGCCTTGCGCAGCTTTTTCTTGTTTCTGGATTTCTTCGGCGAAACCGAACCGACCTTTGCCTTCGGCTTCAGCCGCGGGGCAACCGGGCTACTATCATGCGTGTGCATCAACACCGATGGGGACACCCCCAAAAGGAAATCGCTGCGTTTGCCGGTCCAGCGTCTTCTCATCACACACCTCACATCCCGTAACCGGAAAAGGTGACGCAGACGAACGTCCACTCACCTCACCGTGATCCCAGATCTTTCGATGTTCCCAGATGGTGCACGCGTCTTGACGCTAATAAATTCAAATATTCAAATAGTTGGCAGCGACTGACACTAAACACAATTGGAACAAGTAATAACGTGTTAATACTGATTGCCCTGAGGTCACTTGTAAAGAAAATTTGTGACATGAGTGATCAAACGTATTCACTCTAAACCACTGCGAACCAACGAATTGGCAAAAATTCGCACATACTCTGCAGCGGGGAAAATCTGCGAAATTTCACCATTGACGCGGCTTTTGTCGCTCGTCGCTGCGGCACCCGGGGCCTGTCGCACATCAGCGACAGCGCCGATTCTCTACCACAATGAACTTATTTGGGCGCGATAAGTGGGCTTAATAGCCGCTAAATACAGAATGAAAAAAGAACTCGAATGAACGAATCTCGAACCGGGCCGTGTTTTTTATTTTCACGCGATGTTTTTGTACTTTTTATTCGGAATGTGAGATATGTTTTTTGAAAGGCATTATCTCCTTTCTGGAAACAATGCGGTATTTTTTTATACTATTGCTTACACAACTTTCGTTTCTTGGACGGTTCCTAATATGTTGGGTCTCGGCCAGATGGTCCAATGCACACCACATGGGGCGTCTTCGGGCAAATCGATGCGCCTAAATCCCGGAGATATTCGACACAATCGGGACATCCCCGCGCTTCGCGCTTTTTTCTCTCGCAACGGCAGCATAGTCTACTGCCGTCCCACCTGTGGAAAGTGAGCGCAAAAATGAACATCGGATACGTCATGACCGCCGGCAAAGGCGATATGGACAGGCTGCTGTTTCAGGTGGGCGAGCGTTTGCAATCACTCGGGAAAATCCCATGCGGTGTGGTTCAAATCAACTCCGAAGCCGAGGTTGGAGGCCCATGTGACATGGACGTTCGTGTGCTGCCGGATGGCCCGGTTCTGCGCATTTCACAAAACCTTGGACGCGAATCCCGAGGCTGTCGCTTGGACGCGGAAGCCTTGGAAAACGCAGTCGAACTGGTGAATACACGACTGACCGCAGGCGTCGACTGCCTGATTATCAACAAATTTGGCAAACAGGAGGCCGCAGGGCGAGGGTTCCGCGCCACCATTGCCGAGGCGCTGGCCCAGGATTTGCCGGTTCTGGTCGGCTTAAATGCGCTAAACGAAGAGGCGTTCCTGATCTTCACGGATGGATTGGCGGAACACCTTCCTGATGACCGGGATCAGATCCTGGCCTGGATGGTGGAAAAGACCACAAGTGCCGGGGGCCAAAGCGCCGCCTGACCGGTCGCTCTTCGACATTGCCCCTTGCGTTATGTTATAACTTAACATAACAGCACGCAAAAGATTGACGAGGTGACCCATGGCAACGCGAGGCGAGCGAATGCAGGCGCATGTGCTGGCTGTTCTCCAGCAGAACCGCAGGTCATTGTCTGCTTATGATATTCTGGGGGCTCTGCGCCAATCCAATCCAAAGCTTGCACCGCCCACCATCTACCGGGCCTTGGCCGCGCTAACGGAAAACGGCAAGGTACATCGGCTGGAATCTCTGAATTCGTATGTGGCTTGTGACGGCCATCATGCAGACGAAACCCGGGTTCTTTCGATCTGCGATGACTGCGGGGCCGTTGCCGAAACCGCGGCACCAGACGTGATGAATGATCTGTCCAAACTTGCCGCAACGTCTGGATTCGTTCCATCGCGCCATGTTGTTGAAATGTTAGGTCAATGTGGCGACTGCGCCACGCCAGAGGCACCAAAATGATGCGACCAGATTCACCTGCTACACGGCTTGTTCTGATCGGGGCCGCTCCACGTCTAGCGGGTGCCGCGATCATTGTTGCGCTGCTATGGCTTGGCTTCTTGTGGGCGACGGCCACTCCGGGGGCACTATGAGCGCTGTGCTAGAGTTTCAGAACTTGACCCTGGGCTATGATCGGCACCCGGCAGTCCATCATTTGCAAACGGACATCTCCGAGGGCAGCCTGACCGCGATTGTCGGTCCGAACGGCGCGGGGAAATCTACCCTTCTCAAAGGTGTGATGGGATCGCTGGCTCCACTCGAAGGGCAGATTCGGTTTGGACCGCTCACACGCGAGAACATTGCGTACCTTCCGCAACAATCCGACATAGACCGGTCTTTTCCGCTGTCGGTTGTGGATTTGGTCAGTATGGGGTTGTGGCGCGAAATCGGGTCGTTTGGTTGGGTCGGTCGCAAACACCGAAGGCGCGTGCGTGAAGCGATCGCCGCCGTCGGGTTGACAGGGTTCGAAACGCGCCCCATCGGGTCCCTTTCGGGTGGGCAAATGCAACGCGTTTTGTTCGCCCGGTTGATGTTGCAGGATGCGTCCCTTGTCCTGCTGGACGAACCGTTTACAGCTGTCGATGCCCGCACGATGACAGACCTGCTGGGCATCATCGAACGCTGGCATGGCGAAGGCCGCACGGTTTTGGCTGTCCTCCACGATTTCGAGTCCGTGCGCGCACATTTCCCTCGCACGCTGATGATGGCCCGTGAAATGGTGGCGCATGGTCCTACCGCCGAAGTGTTGACGGCAGAAAACCAGTTTCGGGCGCGCCAAATGTGCGAAGCCTGCGCCAGCACACCTCATGTCTGTGGCAAGGACGCCGCATGATCTGGGACCTGTTTGTCGCGCCGTTTGCGGATTTCGGCTTCATGCGCCGTGCCTTGCTGGGGTGCATTGCAATTTCGATTGGCGCGACGCCGATGGGCGTGTTCCTCATGCTGCGGCGGATGAGCCTGACTGGCGATGCCATGGCCCACGCCATTTTGCCGGGAGCTGCAATCGGGTATCTGGTATCGGGTCTTTCGTTGGGTGCAATGACCATTGGCGGGATGATCGCCGGGATGGCGGTTGCTTTGGCCTCGGGCTTTGTCACTCGCGTTACGGCCTTGCGCGAAGATGCCAGCCTCGCCGCGTTCTACCTGATTTCGCTGGCACTTGGCGTGTTGATCGTTTCGACGCGGGGCAGCAACGTGGACCTGATGCATGTGCTGTTTGGCACGGTTCTGGCGCTGGACGATGCCGCGTTGATCCTGCTGTGCGCGATCACCAGCATTTCGATCCTGATGCTGGCGCTCTTGTTTCGCCCGCTGGTTCTGGAATGTGCTGACCCGCAATTCCTGCGTTCGGTCAGTGGGCTTAGCGCGCTGACGCATTTCAGTTTTCTCACTCTGGTCGTGATGAACCTCGTTGGTGGGTTTCATGCGCTTGGGACGCTGATGGCGGTTGGCATAATGATCCTGCCCGCTGCGGCCGCGCGGTTCTGGGTGTCCAGTATCGGAGGGTTGGTCGCCACGGCTGTTGTGATCGCCATTCTATCCAGCGTCACCGGCCTGCTGCTTTCGTTCTACTACAGCCTGCCATCCGGGCCGGCGATCATCCTTGTGGCCGGTATCGCCTATGCCGGGTCACTGGTTTTCGGAACCGTAGGGGGCCTGATCGCCCAGGCGTTCCCACGTCCCCATTTTGACACGTAAAAGGACTTCCAATGGCTTCCCGCAGAATGCTGCTCAAATCCGCCACCGCCGCGCTGACGCTGTCCGCGCTTATTCCGGGCATGGCCGTTGCAGCGGACCCGACCCGCGTTGTTGCGACTTTCTCGATCCTGGGCGACATGGTCGAGCGCATTGGCGGCGAGCACGTGACCGTTTCCACGCTGGTCGGACCCAACGGGGACGGCCATGTCTATCAACCAACTCCCAGCGCGGCGCGCGATGTCAGCCAGGCCGAAGTCCTGATTTTCAACGGGCTGGAATTTGAAGGCTGGTTGGACCGGTTAGTCGAAGCATCGAATTTCTCGGGCGAATTGGTGGTGGCGACAGCAGGGATCGAGCCCATCGCATTCGAAGAGGGGCACGACGATCACGACGATCATAGTGATGACAAGCACGATGACCACGATGATCATGCAGAAGACAAGCATGACGATCATGATGATCACGAAGGCGAAAATCACGCGGACCACGGCGATGATCACCACGGGCACAACCATGGCGTATTCGACCCGCACGCCTGGCAAAGCCTGACGCTAGCCGTCACATACGTCGACAACATCACCGCGGCCCTGGCAAAGGCTGATCCGGCAAATGCGGCCTCATTCTATGAAAACCGCGCAGCCTATGTTGCTGAAATCGAAGCACTGAACGCGGAAATAAGCACCCTGTTCGGCGCGCTCCCTGAAGACAAGCGCACGGTGGTTACGTCCCATGACGCGTTTCAATACTTTGGCAAGGAGTACGGCCTGACCTTTCTCGCGCCGCAAGGCCTCAGTACCGAGTCTGACGTCTCCGCAAAAGACATTGCCGAGCTTATTGAACACATGCGCGAAGACGGAATTTCTGCTGTGTTCCTCGAGAACATCACCGATGCGCGGCTTCTGGAACAGATTGCGAATGAGACAGACGCAACCATCGGTGGAACGTTGTATCCCGGTGCACTGTCCGATGCTGATGGACCGGCGTCGACATACCTGGACATGATCCGCCACAACGCATCGACGTTGGCCGCGGCACTGGGGTCCTGAACCACACAGCGCGTTGTATGTGCACGACGGAAACAACCAACGCCGCCCGCGACCTCTTTTCACGGGCGGCAAACTGCCGGGGCGCACTGCCCAAGACTCCGAAAACTTGACGGGCAGTGTCACGCTGGCGACGATGTGGTCACCAGTTCAGGGACCCAAATGATGCTCTGTCTCATCGGATTACACGTGCGGAACGCGTTTCTTTGGCTTCTTGTCGCTATCGCATTGATTGCCGCACCGACGGGGTCAATGGCAGAATCGCCTTCGCTGGTGACATGGGACGCATTGGCACCTGCGTCGAAATCTTCGGATGGTGTGCAAGGCGCATCCGACGCTACAATCTCCCATCGCGGCACGCCAACACACGATTTCGAAAGCGATTGGAAAGGACCGGATTTCGAGGTCATGCCCGCCTTGCTGGACCGTAGCGTGATGATCGACGGATATGTCCTGCCGTTGGTGTGGGACGGGCGACGCGTTGTCGAGTTTCTGTTGGTGCCCTGGATTGGCGCCTGCATTCATACACCGTCACCGCCTGCAAACCAGGTCATTCACGTAAGTTACCAGGGCGGGCTGCGTTTGAAGAAACCGTATGAGCCGGTGCGCCTGGCTGGCACTTTGCAGCATGAACCGGCCTATCACATGTTGTACCTCGTTGACGGCAGCCGTCCGGTCCCTACGTCCTATGCCATGATTGACGCGGAAACGGCCGGCGTTCCTGGTGATGTTGTGGCAGCGTCTGCATCATTGGTTCCGGCATTGGTGCGTGCTCAGATACGGGTCAACGCCCTGTTTACCGAAAGCCTGAGCGCTATCGGGCGCGGTGACTCTGCCAGCGCGTTCCTCCTCGCGCTTTTCGTGGCGTTCGTCTATGGCGCGGTGCACACACTCGGGCCGGGGCATGGCAAGGCCGTTGTTATTTCGTATTTTGTCGGCACCGGAGGTAGTCTGAGGAGAGGTTTGCGTATGGGCGTGCAGATCGCAATCTTTCACGTGCTTTCTGCCATCATCGTCGTATTTCTGTTGGATTTTGGTGTTCGGCAGGTCACCGGGGCACCGCCTTCCGATTACCGGTTCATTCGATTGTTCAGTTATGCGCTGATCATAGCGATTGGCAGTGTCATGCTATGGCAGGCCGTTTCTTCTGTTTTCGCATCTCGCACCATGCCACACAGTGGGGAACACACGCATCATGACCACCATGATCACCATCAAGGCTGTGCGAGCTGCGAAGCCGCAGCATCCCTGGCCGCAAACCCGAAAGGGAGCCACTGGATAGCTGCGGCAGTTGGGGTCGTTCCCTGTACCGGCGCGCTGATCGTGATGCTGTTTGGTTTGGCCAATGATCTGATACTTCCTGCAGTCCTTATGGTGATCGCAATTTCCGTGGGGATGGCTGTCGCGATGTCCGCAATCGGGGTCGCCGCTCTTCTGGCACGGAACTGGGCAGAGCGAAAGTTTGACACCGGATCTGCAAACAGGTCCCGGTTCACGACAAGTGCGCGACTGGTCGGGTCTGCTTGCGTTTTAACAATTGGGATCGCTCTCTTTGTTCTGACGGCTGTCATGAGCCCTGTACCGATGGGTCAACCCGACGGGATTGTCTTGGGCTCCTTGGATGGCAAACAGCCCGAAGGCTAAGAGCTAGGCTCGGCCCGTGCCTGCCTCGCTCTTAGCCCCGCAACCCCTGC
The DNA here is from genome assembly GCA_040830545.1 of Paracoccaceae bacterium. Taxonomy (GTDB): domain Bacteria; phylum Pseudomonadota; class Alphaproteobacteria; order Rhodobacterales; family Rhodobacteraceae; genus HXMU1420-2. Next base: position 31,974 of record JBFOMB010000063.1, read on the forward strand.
GCCAGACGTTCCCCGATGCGGGAAATGTCGCTTTCCGTCAGCGTCAAAGGCGGTGACATTGCAAGGCTATCGCCGATGGGACGAATGCTGAGCCCCATGTCCCAAAGCTTTTCGAACATAGTGCGTCCAGCCGCACCGACCGCGCCGTTCTGTTCCAGTTGGATCGCGCCAAGGATACCGGCGTTGCGAATGTCAATCACGCCCGGTGCGTCCTTCAACCCATGCAGCATATCCTCCCAAACCGGTGCCATGTTGCGCGCGTTCTCGAAAATGCCCTCATCGCGGTAGACGTCGAGCGTTGCGATGGCCGCTGCACAGGCCAATGGATGGCCGGAATACGTGTAGCCGTGGAAAAGGTCCGGCATGGTTTCCGGGCCCTTCAAAAACGCCTCACGCACCTTTGCCGTAGCAAAGACACCGCCCATCGGCACGGTGGCGTTGGTTAGCCCCTTGGCAACGGTGAACAGATCGGGCGTCACGCCATAGTACTGGCTGGCGAATGCCGTGCCGAGGCGGCCGAACCCGGTGATCACCTCGTCCAGGATCAGCAGTATGCCATGTTCATCACACAGCGCGCGGATACGCTCCAGATATCCCTTGGGCGGCGGGAAGACACCGCCGGCACCGGCGACCGGTTCGACGATCACTGCAGCGATCGTGTGCCCACCATAGGTTTCGATAATGCCTGCCAGATCTTCGGCAAGATACGCGCCGGTCTCCGGTTGATGGCGCGAAAAAGCGTTTTCGGGCAACAAGGTGTGCCGCATATGCGCGGTAGCGGGATACAGCGAGCCAAACTGTCCCTTGTTCAGTCCGATTCCACCCACAGACAGCCCGCCAAAGTTGATCCCGTGATATGCCTTCTGCCGTCCGACCAGCAACCGCCGCTGCCCTTCGCCATTTGCCGAGTGGTATGCCAGCGCGATTTTCAGCGCGGTATCCACCGCTTCGGACCCGGAGTTTGTGAAGAACACGTGATCAAAACCCGGCGCGAGCTCGGTTAGGCGACTGGCGGCCTGAAAAGCGATGGCGTGGCCCTGATTGAAGGAATGCGCGAAATCCAAGGTCGCGGCCTGCGCCTGGATCGCACCAACAATGCGCGGGTGGTTATGGCCCGCGTTACAGCACCAGAGGCCACCGGTGCCGTCGATCACCTCGTGCCCGTCCATCGTTTTGTAGTGTACGCCATCCGCGCTGGCGATCATGCGCGGGTTGGACTTAAACCAGCGCGACGCCGTGAAGGGCATCCAGAAACTGTCGAGGTCGTTTGGAATCTGGGTTTGCTCGTTCATGCCGTCGTCCTCCTGCACGGTGTTCGGGGGGAGTATGCCGTGACCGCCCTGCAGCGTATAGCGGGAAATGGCCCACCCTCGTTCGATGACGTATCGCTATTTTCCTGTTTGCGGGTTCACAGTAGGATAGACCAAGAACCAACGGGCAGAACACGAAGGGCAACAGGCGGGCACATGTCGCGATTCGACGGATATTTCGTTCGGCAGTTGCTGGCGCTGTTTGGCTTTTTCACGCTGGTCCTGGTCGGCGTGTTCTGGATTTCCCGCTCGGTCAGCCTGTTTGACAAGCTGATTGGCGGTGGTCAGTCGGCCATGGTGTTTCTGGAATTTACCGCGCTGGCGCTGCCGACACTCATCCGGACGGTCATGCCGATGGCCGCCTTTGGCGCGGCAGTTTACGCCACCAATCGCCTGAATCGCGAAAGTGAGCTGACGGTGATGTTTGCCACCGGATCCAGCCCCTTTCGATTGGCGCGCCCGGTTCTGTACTTTGGCCTGATCGTCGGGCTTATGATGGCTGTGATCACCACAGTTGCCCGTCCGGCGTCGATCCAGCAACTTGACCTGCGCGAGGCAGATGTGGCCCGTGATGTCACGGCGCAGTTGCTGAACGAAGGCAACTTTATGCATCCGGTGCCCGGCGTGACATTCTATATCGGGCGGATTGATCTGGACGGATCGTTGCATGATGTGTTCCTGTCCGACCGGCGCGATCCGGCACAGGTTGTCACCTATGTCGGCGCACAGGCGTTTTTGGTTCGGGGCGAGGCCGGGGCCAATCTGGTGATGCTGGACGGCATGGCGATCCGCCATGACCGGCAGGGCAACACATTGTCCACCGCCGTGTTCGAGGATCTGAGTTATGACGTGTCCAGCCTGGCTGATCGTGGCCCCATCCGCAGCCGAAATGTGCGCGGTCTGCCGACACTCGCCCTGATCTTCGAACGCGACCGCATTCAGGAAGAGTTCGAGTTTTCCGACGGTGTGATAGTCGAGGAACTGCATGAACGAATTTCGTGGGCGACCATTTGCGTGGCGGTGGCCTTGGTCGGATTTTCGGCCCTGACACTTGGCAGTTTTTCGCGCTTTGGGCTATGGCCGCAGGTGTTGTTGGCGTTCCTTCTGTTGATTGCTCTGGAAGGGTTGCGCGGCTCGGTCTCCCCCATGGTCTTGGCCAGTCCCTCCCTTTGGTGGCTCCTCTACCTGCCTTCTGCGCTGGGGATTGGCGTTTCCCTGATCTTCCTCCGGTTGGCTGGGCGGCCATTGTTGCGATTTGCCCGTCGGCCAGCCACAGGCTGACCAAGCGGACGACAAACCCGCCATGCCGTGACACCCGATTCCATCAATGCTAGAGAGCGCCGCACACAGAAGGAAACGGGACAGCCCCGCAGATGATGATCACCGTCGTAAGCCCCTTGCACAACGAGGCCGAAAATGTCGGGCCGCTGATCGACGAGATTGTCGAGGCGTGTGCGACGTTGCCCGCGTTCGAGATTGTGCTGGTCGATGACGGGTCATCCGATGCCACCAATGCGCTGGTGGTCGAACGTCAGGCGAGCTTGGAAAACCTGCGCCTGATCGTCCATCCGAAAGCCGGAGGGCAGTCCGCCGCCGTGCATAGCGGTGTGTTGGCCGCAGAAGGCGACGTCGTCTGCACGCTGGATGGGGATTTGCAGAATCCTCCGGCAGAAATTCCGAACCTCGTCGCTCCGTTTCTGGCGGATAACGCGTCCGACCGATTGGGACTGGTGGCCGGTCAGCGGGTTGGCCGGCAGGATACGGCGTCCAAACGCTGGGCATCACGTGCAGCAAATACGATCCGCGCGTGGATGCTGGATGACGACACCCGGGACACAGGATGTGGATTAAAAGCGTTTCGTCGCGATGCGTTCCTGCAACTGCCCTATTTCAACCACATGCACAGGTATCTGCCTGCCCTGTTCAAACGGCATGGCTGGGACGTTGCCCATGTGGATGTCAGCCACCGCGAACGTGGCGGTGGGACGTCGAAATACAACAACCTCCAGCGCGCCATGGTCGGGGCCCATGACCTGATCGGAGTTGCCTGGCTGATCCGACGTCGCAAAACAGCCAGCCCGGTAGAACACCTGCGCCCGGATCACACCGGCGAGGGACAATAGCGATGGATGCTATTCTGGAATTCTTCAAGGTTGAGACCACGCGCGAACTGATCTGGGTTGTTGTCGGGCTTGGCGCACAGCTGCTGTTTTCGATGCGGTTCATCGTGCAATGGATCGCGTCCGAGCGGGAAAAGAAATCTGTCGTGCCCGAGATGTTCTGGTGGTTCTCCATCACCGGCGGCGTGACGTTGCTGGCCTATGCGATCCACCGGGCCGACCCGGTGTTCATTTTGGGCCAGTCCATCGGGGTGGTGATCTACACCCGCAATCTGTGGCTGATCCATGCCGAAAAACGCCGTACCGCATCCGGGGCTTGATTTGGCGCGGCTGGCGCTGCTGTCGATCCTTGCAATAACGCTCTACCGGATCGTTTTGCTGGCATTTTCCACGGCGGATTTGTTTGTGGACGAGGCGCAGTACTGGATCTGGGGCCAGAACCTGGACTGGGGATACTACTCCAAACCCCCTTTGATTGGCTGGGTCCTGCGCGCGGTAACTGACGTGGTTGGCAGCAGCGATGTGTTCTGGGTCCGCCTGCCGGGGCCAGTGTTGCACATGGCAACGGCGCTAGTTCTGGCCGGCGCGGCACGGGAGTTCACGGACCGCACGACTGCGGGGTTTGTAGGCCTTGCTTATGTGACCATGCCCAGCGTTGCGGTCGGGTCATTCCTGATCTCAACAGATACAATTCTGATGCCGTTTTTCGCAGCATCGGCCTGGATCTGGCTGCGGCTGACTCGCGGCCCCGATCTAAGGTTGGCTGTTGCACTAGGTCTGTGCCTCGGGCTCGGCATGATGGCAAAATACGCAGCGGTCTACTTTTGGATGGGTGCGGGTCTGGGCGCTGTGTTTGTACGCGAAGCGCGGATTGCATGGCGGGATCTAGCCGTCGCGGTTGGCGTGTTCGGACTGGTTTTTGCGCCGAATGTCATTTGGAACCTTCAGAACGATCTGACTACCTTGTCCCATACCGCTGATAATGTGGATTGGGTGCGCAGTGGCGTTGCTCTACACGCGGATCGCGCGGCAGAATTCTTGCTGGCGCAGTTCGGCGTGTTCGGACCGGTTTGGTTCGGGGCGTATCTGGTTGGCGTGTTTCTTGCCTTCAGACGCGGAACGTGGACGCAACGCTGGCTGGTCTGGATGTCCGCACCGATCCTGTTGTTGGTGACAGTGCAGGCCTTGCTGTCCCGGGCTTATGCGAATTGGGCGGTTACAGCCTGTGTGGGTGTGGCCCTGTTGGCCATTCCGCTGATCTGGCCCCGGCTGCGCTGGCTCTATTGGGGCGGGCTGGTTCTGAACCTGACGCTGACGCTTGCCGTCCCGATTGCTGCCACCCAGACCACGACCTGGCGGATGGAGAAGGAGGGCCGTTTGGTTCTGCGACGTTTTGCAGGTCGGTCCGAGGTCAGCCGCCATGCTGTCGCGTTGGCCAGGGCAAAGGGCGTGCAGGATATCGTGGCGGATGACCGTGACATGTTGGCGGACCTGTTCCACACCGGGCGCGACAGCGGGTTGAACATATTTGCGCAACCTCATGACGGGCACTATCCGCACTATTTTGCGCAGAAACTGGCCTATCCACAGGGGCGCGATGGACCGTTCCTGTATCTCGGAACGGTTGGTGTTCCGCCTTGCGATCCGGAATTGGTCGAAGAATACGCGACGCCCGACGGGGCCTATGCGGGCCGCACATTGCGCTTCTATGTGGCCCCGCCCGACTGCTGGGAGCGCTGACATTTGATTTTGCTGTCGGCTCACTCGGGTCGGATCAAATAACCTTTGATGTCGACCTCATCCGCACCGCCTATGGAGAACCCTTGAAACGTGCCAACGGTTTCAACGGTGTGCTCGACCAAACCGGCCTCGAACGCCGCTTGGTGCGGGGCATCAGCAAACACCAACGCGCAAGGTCTGTCCGCAATCGCTGCCAAGGCACTGTCTGCATCATGAACAAAGACCGGCAAGTTGTCGGTGAGGAGCATCAGCGATTCCTCCTGATAGCCCAGCGAAACCAGCAGCGGCGCGTCACATGATTCCACCGACTGCGCCATGTCGGCCAGAGCGACCGAGGGCCACAGGGGCGCAAAGCGCGCAAGGTTGGAAAACAGACTGAAAGCAAGTCCCAGCCACAGCAGTCCCAGCCCCACAACTGGCAGAATGCGATCTCCAGTGCGAACGCGTGTCCACGCGAACCAGATCCCGATAGTCGAAATCGCCAGCCCCACATACCAGGGCCAAGCGGGCCATGCTCCGCGATCCCATTGGAACCCCGCAGGCACTGCAGCCAAAACCAGCGCAAGGGCCAAGAATACCGCTAGGAACACGGAATAGATGAGTCCCGGTCTACCCTCGGGGCGCGCCTGCCACCCGGCGGCGCACAGAATTGCTATGGCCGGAAAGGTGGGCAGGACGTAGTGGATCAGCTTGGTCGCCGTCATCTCGAACACAAGCCAGGACGGCAACCACCATGCCAGGCAGAACAACACCGCCGCCTCTTGTCTTTCGCGCCAGGCAAACCAGATGCCAAACGGCAGCAGGATGGACGCGGGCCAGAACGTAAACCAGACAGCAGCCGTGAACGCGCCAGGCGGGGCACCATGGCTTTCCTGCCCCTGCCCGATCTTGCCCAACAGGTCGCGGCCCAACGCTTCGTCCCAGAACGCATTCCCGGCCTTGACCGTGATCGCGACATACCAAGGCGCCACGATCAGAACGAACAGCAACACCCCCCAACCGGGACGCAGTGCCGACAGCCAGCTCACCTCCCGCCGCAACAGACACAGCGCCAAAACGGTCAACCCCACAACCATCGGCCCAATCGGTCCCTTGACGAGGGCCGACACCCCCAGCGCAGCCCAAAACAACCACGGCATCATACGCCCAAGCGCACCTTGCATTTGTAACCGCGCCAACACCAACTGCGCGGCCAGAATTGAGGCCAGCAATGTGGCGTCTGTCTTCGCCAATCGCGCCTCGCCATTCAGCACGAAACACACGGCCATCAGAAGCGCAGCAATAAAGGCAGCCTGCGCATTCACCAGTGACAGTGCGATCAGATAGGTCAATAAGCAGGCCGCCACGGCCGCCACCAGCGACGGCAGGCGATAGGCCCAGATATCCTTTGCATGTTCGGGTCCAACTAAGGACACGGCAGCAGATTGCAGCCAGTAGATCCCCACCGGTTTCTTGTACCGCGTCCCCTCCCCCAGCCGGATGTCGATCAGATCACCACTGGCCACCATTTGGCGTGAGGCCTGAGAAAACCGGGTTTCGTCACGGTCAATCGGGGGTACTGTGAAAAATCCCGGCAGGAACATCAACGTGGCGAACAGCGCGATGAACAGCATGGGCAACAAGCCCCGCCGCTGTGCCAGCCCCGCCAATGCGGTTTCTACACGGGCGAAGTCGTTCATTTCGCGAACTGCCGTTGGCGCGCACATGTAACCCACTCTGCCCGAAGCAGTTCCAACGGTGTGGCGCGTGGGATGCGGGGCATAAACAGACTCCGGTCAGATCACCCGGAATCTGACCCAGGTGACGCAAGGTGTCCAGCGCCACCTTGTCCCATACGCGCCTTGCCAGATCAGCAGGCCAGCCCCAGATCGCGCAGATAAGCGAAGCCTTTCTGAATGTCGCCCTTGTCCCTCAGTTCCAGCACCAGATGCGGCTCGCTTTCACAATCGCCCAGCGCGCGAAATACTGCTTCCCATTCGATCTCACCCTCACCCGGGGCCCAATGCCGGTCAGCGTACCCATCCAGATCCTGAATGTGGACGTGGCGGAGTTGATTGCCTGCGTCGCGGACGAAGTAATCAACAGGCGGCGCACCCGACATGTTGCGCGCCAGATGCGCGTGGCCCGTGTCAATGGAAAGCGCAATGGCGTCCGAATCGAAGCTGTCCACCATGGCGCGGCGTGTCTCAGGATCGACATCCTTGATGTTTTCAATGACCAGCGTGCAGCCCAGTTCACCGGCGCGCTTCACCACCGGGTCCATGATGGCGTGGATATGCTTCAGCTTGGCCGCTTCATAGCCCGGATAACAAAGGCGGTTCTGCTTGTACCAAAGATCGTATGGCGAATGCAGCACCATCTGCCGCGCTCCGATTTCGGCGGCCAATTCCAGCGCGCCAATGAACTTGCCCGTGATTGCGCGCTGCACATCTACATCGGCATTATCCATGTCCAACCCGATGAAGGGGCCATGAACACCCAGCCGTCCCTTGAACCCGTCCAGCGTGGCGTTGGCCGTCGCGACAAAGCTCTCGCGGTTCTGGATCAGCGCGTCGGAGAAGATGAAATCCTGCAATTCCAGATCACGGTCGTCGTCAAACAGCCAATCGCGATGGGTGGCGACTTCGGCAAGCGCCATGCAGGCGCCGATACGGAGGGGGGTCATGGGTCAACCTTCGTGCATTGGAACAGAGTCGCCACGCGGGTGTAGAGGAATCCGAACGACGGCGTTTTGATAGCCTGTCACATAGCAGATCACCGGCATAACGGTGTGACACTCCTGTGAAATTTCAGGTTTGGTCCTGAAACCCCTCCACATACTCCCGCGCAAACGCCGCATACCCGTCGGACGTTGTACCTAGCCGGTCGCGGATCATGTGATGAAATGCGGGCAATCGGTGAAACGGCACCTGCGGGAAGGCGTGATGTTCGATATGGTAGGGCATGTTCCACGCCAGGAACCGCACCACCCTGTTGGTGAAGGTCGTGCGGGTGTTGAGGAACATGTCTGCCACATATGGGCAACGACCATGTTCAGCCAGCAGGTATAGGCGTAGGAAGGGGAAGCCCAGCGCCAACGGGATGAGCCAGATGGACAGCAAAATTGGTGAGACGAACAAAGTGAACAGAGCGATCAGGGCATAACCCACAAGCATCAATCGCGCTTCCTTACGGGCGCGTTCCCGGGCGTTTTGCGGCAGGTATTCTTGTTCCATCGGCCCAAATGCGTTGTCCCACAGCACCCGTGCTTTTGCGGACCAATAGTCGACCGTGCTCAGATGGCGCAGGAAGGCAGGCCAACCTTCGGGCTTGGCCGAGGCCAGTTCCGGATCCTTGTCAGGAATGTTGGTCCACCGGTGATGAGCGAAGTGGAAGTACCGAAACCACAGGAACGGCTGCACCAGGATCAGGCCGGTGATCTGCCCTACCCATTCGTTCAACCGATCCGAAGCGAATGGCGTCTTGTGCGTCGCCTCATGCTGCAGCGTGAACAGGAAAGCCAGCAGGATGCCTTGCGGCAGCATCAGCGCCCACCAGAACGGAACGCGCAGGGCGATCAACCCACCCAGAAACAAGATCAACCCACCATGCATCGCCAGATGAAGAAACCCCGGCGCATCCGCTCGCCGGGTCAGGGCGTCCTTTTCTGCCGTGCCCAGCGATTTGAGATACGTCCGATGATCCATGGCGCTACAGGTCTATTGTGATGACCCCGTTTTCCTCCGCCGCGCGGGATTGGCAGAGGATGATTGCCCCTTCTCGCTGCGCTTTGGACAGGACAAAGTCGCGGTGCTCGACCTCTCCGTCGATCAGGCCGCATTTGCAAACCCCACAGATACCGTCCGAACATTTTACGTCAACATGGATGCCGTTTTCTTCCAGCACATCCGTGGGGCGCTTGTCTGCAGGTATCAGGAGTTCCTTGCCGCTCTTGGCCAGTTTCAGGGTGAAGTCGTGGTTCACGTAGTCCGGCTGTTCCGGCACGCTGAAGTATTCCAGGTGGCGTTCTTCTTCCGCGAACCCGGCCTTTTCTGCCGCCTCCATCACCGCATCCATGAACCTGTCTGGTCCGCAAGTGTAAACATGCCAACCCGGTTTGTGCTGCGCCATGATCGCGTCCAGATCAGCACGTGTGCCTTCGGCGGAAATGTGAACGTGCACGTGGTCGAACCATGGGAAATTTTGCAGATCGGTCAGGAACCCTGCCGCATCCCGATCACTTACCGAGTAATGCAGATCAAAGGGCCGCCCCAGCGCATGCAGCCTGTGTGCAAAGGCAACCATGGGCGTGATGCCTATTCCGCCGCCCATCAGCAAGGTATGTTCAGCCTCCTCCACCAGTTCGAAATGGTTGATGGGTTTGGAAACGAACACGCGCCGTCCTTCCGAGAAAATGCGGTGCATCATCTTGGACCCGCCCCGCCCTTCGTCCTCGCGCAGAACAGCGATCTGGTAGGTGTTGCGGTCGGCCGGGTTGCCGGACATGGAATACTGGCGCAGGAATTCCGGCGTCACCACGATGTCCAGATGCGCGCCTGCCGTCCATTCCGGCAGGTCTGAACCGTCAGGGCGTTGCAAATCGTATTTCACGATGTCCTTGGTGATATGCTCGGCCTTGGCCACCACCATCTGCAACACCGGCGCGTCCTCGGGCACGGTATAGTGGTGCTGCCCTTCGGTGCTGCCGCGTTCCAGATTGACCTTGTATTGCTCGGCCGTGACCATGGCCTGATAGGCCTCGATCCCCGCTTCGCGGTCCATCGGGAACGGATAGGGCCATGGGGGCGGGGCCAGGGGCGCGGGATAGACGGCGAGCGTCTGATCCTCGTATTTCACGTCCAGTTTCTTATCCAGATCGCGGGCATTCACCGGGTTTGGCGTAGGTTTGTAACGACCATCTGCGGGATCCAATTCGATGTCCCACCACCATTTTTTGATGGGGTTCAGCCCACCATTGCCCACCGCATCGTCCAGCTTGGCCAATGCAGGCGCAGCCGACGGAATGTTCATCGCCGCCCAGCGGAACGGTGCCTCGGCAAAGATGCCTTCGAGGTTCCAGGGACAGGTTTTCATGCAGCGCCCGCACATCGCACCATTCTGGTTGGTGATGCGATAAGTCGCGCATTTTTGGCTGTCGGATTTCCAGATCTCGTACCCGTTGAACATCAGCTTCGGCCCTGCGGTGATCGCACCCGAAGGACATTCGCGCGCGCATTTGTTGCATGCCTCGCAAAACGCCTGCAGGCCAAAGTCGATGGGTTTGTCGTGATCCATGGGCATGGTCGTGGTCACCACGCCAGACTTCAGACGTGGGCCAAGGTAGGGGTTCAGGATCACCTCCCCAATGCGCGACACTTCCCCCAGCCCCGCCAGCAACAGCAGCGGCGGTTGCAGCACCTCGCCGTCCATCACCGTGTGCGCCTTGGCCAGATAGCCAAGGTTGCGGCATTGTTTGGCGATCACGCCGCCCAGCAGGGAAAACCGGAGATATGCCCGCATGGACTGCGCGACGCTGATCCAGTCGTCGC
>JBFOMB010000064.1:0-16853 GCA_040830545.1 Paracoccaceae bacterium
AAATCAGGCGGCAAGTTGGTAAAAATCTTCGAAAAACAACACCTCTTTCGTGGCCCGCGCGCGGACCAAGAAGGTGTTTTGGCGCCCCAGGTTCTCCAACCTGTGGCGTGAGACAAAGAGTGGGTTGCCCAGGGGGCCCAGCCCAGCCCCACCGCCGATGAAAACCATTTCCTTTTGCGTGTCGCGGGCGAAGAATTCGCCGAATGGACCGGAAATCGTGACCTTGTCACCGGGTTTCAGGTTGAAGATGTAAGACGACATCTGACCCGGCGGGATGCCCTCGGTCCCCGGAGGAGGGGAGGCCACGCGCACATTCAACATGATCAGCCCCTTTTCATCGGGGTAGTTGGCCATGGAATAAGCACGTTCGATGGGTTCTTCGACCGTGGATTTGTACTGCCACAGATTAAACTTGTCCCAGTCCTCGCGATACTCATCTGCCACATCGAACTCGGTATAAGCCAGCGCATGCTTGGGCGCTTCGATCTGGATGTAGCCGCCCGCGCGGAAATTCACGTCTTCGCCTTCGGGCAGTTCCAGAACGAGGTTCTTGATGAAGGTCGCAACGTTGTCGTTGGACCGCACTGTGCATTCCCATTTCTTGACCCCGAACACCTCTTCGGGGACTTCGACTTCCATGTCCTGCTTGACTGCAACCTGACAGGACAGGCGGTCACCGCAGGCGGCTTCACGCTTGGTGATGTGGCTTTCTTCGGTCGGCAGGATGGACCCGCCGCCGGAATGAACGCGCACGCGACACTGCGCACAAGTGCCGCCACCGCCACAAGCGGATGGCACAAACAGCTTCTGTTCAGCCAGCGTTTGCAGCAGTTTGCCGCCGGCTGGGACCGAGATGGTCTTTTCGCCGTTGATGGTGATGTTCACGTTGCCGCTGGACACCAGCCGCGAGCGCGCCGCCAGGATAACCGTGACCAGCGCCAGAACGATCAGTGTGAAGAGAACGATACCAAGACCGAAGGTTGCCATTCCGTGACCCTCAGAGTTTGACGCCGGAGAAGGACATGAAGGCCATCGCCATCAGACCCGCGGTGATGAAAGTGATGCCCAGACCCTGCAGACCGTCGGGGATGTCCGAATATTTCAGCTTTTCCCGCACACCCGCCATAGCGGTGATGGCCAGCGCCCAGCCAAAGCCGGAGGACACGCCGTAGGTCACGCTTTCAGCGAAGTCGTAGCCGCGTTCCACCATGAACAGCGACCCGCCGAGGATCGCGCAGTTCACCGTGATCAGCGGCAGGAAAACCCCCAACGCGTTGTAGAGCGGCGGGAAGTACTTATCGAGCACCATTTCCAGAATCTGCACCAGCGCCGCGATGACACCGATATAGGAAATCAGACCGAGGAAGGTCAGGTCCACATCGGGAAACCCAGCCCAGGCCAGCGCGCCCGGCGCGAGCAGGTAGTTCAGGATCAGGTTGTTTGCCGGTACCGTGATCGCCTGCACGATCATGACCGAGATGCCCAGGCCAATCGCGGTCGAAATCTTCTTGGACACGGCGATGAAGGTACACATGCCCAGGAAGAAGGAGAGCGCCAGGTTCTCAACAAAGATCGCCTTGACGGCCAGTGAGAGGAGACCTTCCATCAGTGTGCCTCGACCGTTTGGATTTTGTATTCACGGGCTTCGACTTGCGCAGGTTTCCAAGAACGGAAGGCCCAGATGATCAGTCCGATGATGAAGAACGCCGATGGCGGCAGCAGCAGCATGCCGTTCGGCACATACCAGCCGCCATTGTTGACCGTCTCCAGGATAGTGATGCCAAACAGGCTGCCCGCGCCGAACAGTTCGCGGATCACGCCGACCAGCATCAGGATCAGGCCATAGCCCAGCCCGTTGCCCACCCCATCGATGAAGCTGTCGATGGGTGGGTTTTTCATGGCAAACGCCTCGGCCCGGCCCATGACGATACAGTTGGTGATGATCAGGCCGACAAAGACCGACAGGGTCTTGGAAATCTCGAAGGCAAACGCCTTCAGCAACTGGTCCACCAGGATCACGAGCGAGGCGATAATGACCATCTGCACGATGATGCGGATCGACCCGGGGATCTGGTTGCGGATCATCGAGATGAACATGGACGAAAATCCGGTCACAAAGGTCACAGCAATCGCCATCACAAACGCGACTTGCAGCGAAGACGTCACCGCCAGCGCGGAACAGATGCCCAGCACCTGCAACGTGATCGGGTTGTTGTCGACCAGCGGGTCGATCAGCATTTCACGACGTTTATGTGCCATCTACAGGTTCCCCGCTTTCAGGTTGTCCAAGAACGGTTTGTAACCCGTTTCACCCAGCCAGAAGTTCACAAGGTTGTGGACGCCAACCGTTGTCAATGTCGCCCCGGCCAGCGCGTCGACGTGGAAATCCGCACCTGCCGCAGGGGGCGTCTTGGTCACGCTGATTTGCAACTCACCGTTTTCGTCCCGCAACCGCTTGCCGTTCCACAGTGCCTTCCAGCGGGGATTGTCCACCTCGGCCCCAAGGCCTGGCGTTTCCGCATGTTCGTAGAATTGCAGGCCGAAGATGTCGTTGCCGTTCGCTTCCAGCGCGATGAAGCCATAAAGCGTGGACCACAGTCCGTAGCCGTGAAGGGGCAGGATGACCTTGTCAATTTCACCGGCATCGTCACGCAGCAGATAGATCGTCACGTATTTGGTCTGCCGACCAATACCCGCCGGGTCGTCAGCCAACTCAATCGAATGGTCTGGATGGTCGGCGGCCGCCCGGTCATCAAAGCCGGTCTCCAGAAACTGGTCAGTGAAGGTGCCGGTTGCCAGTTCCAGAATGTGCACTTCGAAAGCTTCGAACGACTCCAGCACATCCGCGTTCGGGTCATAAATGCCCGCGACCTGCAGAATGTTGATTTGCTTGTCCTTCAGCGCGTTGACCGCCTGCAAGGGACGCAGCGCGACGGCAGCGGCAGACACGACCATGGACGCCACCAAGCAGACCGCCACAGCGACAAAGATCGTTTTCGGGATCGAGTCCGCAGGCAGGGCCAGGAACCGGCCAATTGCGCCCTTGGGCTCTTGTTTTTGCGGATCGTCAGACATGTCGCTTGGCCCTGCGTTTGATGTTGGCCTGAACCACGAAGTAGTCGATGAGCGGGGCAAAGACGTTGCCAAACAGAATGGCCAGCATCATGCCTTCAGGGAAGGCCGGGTTGATGACACGGATCATCACGACCATGAAGCCGATTAGCGCCCCGTAGAAATAGCGTCCCAGATTGGTGTGCGCGCCGGACACGGGCTCCGTCACCATGAACACAAGACCAAAGGCGTAGCCGCCCAGAACCAGATGCCAATACCAGGGCATGGCGAACATCGGGTTGGTGTCGGAACCGATCCAGTTTAACAGCAGAGAGAACCCGATCATGCCCGCCATGCAGCCCACAACCATGCGGTAGTTCGCGATGCGGGTTGCGAGCAGGAAGATCAGGCCCAGCAGACAGGCCAGGGTGGATGTTTCACCCAGCGATCCCGGCACGAAGCCCAGGAAGCTGTCCCACCATGTCATGCCGCGTGCGGCCAATTCCTGATACCCTTCGGCAGCAGACACTGCGAGCGCCGTGGCACCGGTGAACCCGTCCACAGGCACCCAGACCGAGTCGCCCGACATTTGCGCCGGATAGGCAAAGTACAGGAACGCACGACCGGTCAGCGCGGGGTTCAGGAAGTTTTTGCCGGTTCCGCCAAACACTTCCTTGCCGATCACGACACCAAAGATGATGCCAAGAGCAACCTGCCACAGCGGTGTCGTTGCGGGCACGATCAGCGCGTAAAGCATGGAAGAGACAAGGAAACCTTCGTTAACCTCATGCTTGCGCACAGTGGCAAAGACAACTTCGAAAATCCCGCCCGCAACCAGCGTCACGATGTAGATAGGCAAGAAATAGAACAGCCCGTGCGCCATGTTCGCCAGCGGGTTGGCGGCGTTGAACCCGATGCCCAGCCCGTCGATGATGGCCGCCCGCCAGCCTGACGCGCCAAAATCAGCAATCGCCAGGTTCGTCTGATAGCCGGTGTTGTACAGCGCCATCAGGATACAGGGCACGGTCGCAATGACCACGTAGGTCATGATCCGCTTCATATCCACGTATGACCGTGCATGCGGCGCGACGGTGGTCACCGTTTTGGGCGTGTAGATGAAGCTTTCCACCATCTCGTAGATGGGGAAGTAACGCTCCCACTTGCCGCCCTTTACGAAATGCGGCTCGATCGAATCGAAAAAGCTACGAAGGCCCACGGATTACCCCTCTTTCTCGATCTTGGTCAGGCAGACGCGCAGCGCAAGCCCGTATTCATACTTGGCCGGGCAGGCGAACCCGACGAGGCCCAGGTCCTCTTCGTCCAGTTCCAACGCGCCCAGCAATTGTGCCTGATCGGTGTCCATGACCAACAGTGCGCGCAGCAATTGCGTCGGCAGGTAATCCTGCGGCATCAGCGCCTCGAACGTGCCCAGCGGCACCATCGCACGGCGGCCACCGTTCAGGTTCGATGTCAACGGAAACTCTCGGTTGGCGAAGGCCGAGCCCAGTACAGGCTGCACCGCGTATTTCGCAAACATCGGGCGGATCCAGCCCATTGGAATTTGCTTGCGATCTTCTTCGATAAGCGTGATCTGTCGGGCGTAACGACCCAGATAGGCGCTGGCCCCTTCGCCAGCCCGTCCGCTGAGGACCGAGCCCGAGATCATGCGAACCGGCACATCGCCGCTCAGGTCGTTTGCGGCGAGATCGGTCATCGACGCCCCTGCGACAGTGCGCACCAGACGCGGGTCAGCGCATTGCGGGCCGGCCAGTGAGACGACGCAGGACGCGTCATATTGCCCAGTCAACAACAGGCGGCCGATCACGATCACGTCCTGATACCCGATGGTCCAGACGAAGGTGTTGGCCGTTGGGGGTGACAGGAAATGGATGTGAGTCCCGGCCAACCCAGCGGGGTGCGGTCCGGTAAACGTCGCGGCCTCAACCCCCTGCACATCCGCGCCGGGCAGGGCTGCCCCGTCGCCCTGGCACAGATAGGTGTTCCCATCTGTCAGGGCAGCAACAGCTTCCACACCCTTGGCAAAGGCCTCTGCCTCGGCATTGATCGCGAGGGCCGGATCAGGCGCGTGAGGTTCGGTGTCGGTTGCCGTGATGAAGATCGCGGTTGGAACGTCACTCGGTTGCGGTACCTTTGAATACGGCCGCGTGCGGAATGACGTCCACAGACCCGCTGCACACAGCCGTTCGGTCAATCCTTCCCGAGTCGCGATGTCGCCAACGGCAGAGAAATCCACCGCCTCAGCCCCATCACCAACCTCGATCTCAACGCTGATCAGCTTGCGCCGCGCTCCGCGATTGATCGCCTTCACCACACCGGACACGGGCGACACCACCATGGCATCAGGCGTGTCCTTGTCGAACAGGATCGGGGTGCCAGGACCGACAGGGTCCCCTTCGGATACAGCAATACGCGGTTTTAGGCCGACATAGTCGTCCCCGATGATTCCAACCGTGCGCACGGGTGCGCCTTCGGCAATTTCGGCCCTGGGGGCCCCGGAAATCGGTACATTCAAACCTTTGCGTAGCGAGAAACGCTTCACAGTCATATACCTCTGGCAGGATTTTCGCTGGCTTATGCAACGGTCGCCGCGCGGACGAAAGTGACGAATTGCCGCCGCAGGGTACTTTTTTGTTGAAATGACCATTAATGTCGCTGAAAAGCCGCGTGCTGACTGTCACCCGACAATACGACCACGCTCAAGAGGTTTCCTCGTGCCCGATCCGATCCAATTTTCCCGCCGTTCCTTCATGCTGATGCCGCTGGCCCTGGCTGCGTGCAAATTCGGCCCGGACGTTTTCCGGCTAAGCGGGCAGACGATGGGCACGACATACAATGTTGTCGCTACGGGCGATTCGGTGTCCGAGGGCGAGGTGCAATCGGCCATCGACGCAGCGCTGGCGCGTGTGAATGCGCAGATGTCGAACTGGGATGCGGGGTCCGAAATCTCGACCTTCAATGCGCGTCTGGACACGGACAGCGTTACGATGTCACCCGAACTGGCCGAGGTGATGCAGGCGGCTGAAGCCGTGCATCAGGCCAGCGAAGGCACGTTTGATACCACGATGGGTCCGCTGATCGAGCTGTGGGGCTTTGGCGCGCCGGGCAAGCGCGAGATGCCGGATGATGCGGCGATCGCGGCTGCGTTGCAGCGGTCGGGTCATGGCAACACGCTGCAGGTTGGCGCGACGGGTCTGCAGAAGCGGCAGGGCGAGGCTCAGGTGTATCTGGCCGCCATCGGCAAAGGTTACGGCGCGGATCTGGTGGGTCGCGCGTTAGAGGATCTGGGAATCACCGACTACATGGTCGAAATTGGCGGTGACCTTTATGCATCGGGCCGCAACCCGGATGGGCAGCCCTGGCAGATCGGGATCGAATCGCCGAACGCCCATGATCGCGGCATGCTGGACGTGATTGGTGTTTCCGGCGCGGGTTTGGCTTCGTCGGGTGACTATCGCAACTATTTCGAACGGGACGGCAAGCGCTATTCGCATGTGATCGATCCGCGCACGGGGCGCCCGGTGACACATCATACGGCTTCGGCCACGGTGCTGGCGGACAATGCGATGCTGGCAGACGCCTGGGCAACCGCGATGCTGATCCTTGGCAGCGAACGTGGCCTGGAAGTGGCCGACGCCCAAGGGATCGCGGTAATGTTTGTTGACCGTGACGGTGGCGCGGGCCAGACAGGCTTCACCACAGCGCAAAGCACGCTGTTTGCCAGCAAGACCACTAAGCCAATCGCAAGCAGGGGGATCACATGACAATTTTTGTTTTCACATTTTCCCTGTTTCTGATCGTTGTTCTGGGTATGTCGCTGGGTGTCATGCTGATGGGGCGTCGGATCAAGGGCAGCTGCGGCGGTCTGAACGCGATTGGTGACGCGGATCAATGCCTTGTGTGCCACAAGGAAATCGACCCGAATTCCCCCCTGCGCGACCGGCTGGAATGTCCTCGCGCCCGCAAAATGTTGGAACGCGCAGGTCTGGACGAACACGCGACCTGATGCGACTCAGCCACTGAGGTTCAGCGGCACCAAAGCCAACAGAATCAATCCACTCGCGGTGAGCAATCCATAAAGCCACAGCTGCCAGCGCGGCCCTTCAGCCTTCCAAACACGGCGATAGCGGTGGCCCGCAAGACAAGCCATCACAAACACCATGGTCGCCACTGTGGGTGTCAGGGTGAAATCTGGCAAAATCGCTCCGTTTCGCGTGTGGATTGGTAAGTCTTCTGATCGACGCAGTCCTCTTGTGCAAGCCGTGAGGCTTGCGTGGGTGCCCAACCAGCCCTAGATCACGACTCTATCCAGCTTTTCGCCAGAGAGACAACGAGGACGGAACCGCGTTTGCACCCGGCCTTTGATGAGGAAACAGACGGGTGATCGACGCGCGCCCGATGATCTTAGGGAAATAAACCATGGCGAAATCACCGAAACGCCCGCCCCGCATTTTGAACGTTTCCAAGAAAACGCAAATCACGCCGAACATGATCCGCGTGACCTGCGCCGCAGATTGGATCAAGACCTTGCGGTCGGGCATCGAAGGCGCGCATTTCAAGCTGTTCCTGCCGAAGCCACACCAAAGTGCCGAGGACTTTGTAGCGCAGCTAGAGGATGGCCCCCGCCCCGACGTCCGCACATATACGATTCGCCATCTGCGCGTGGATGCAGGAGAAATGGACATTGATTTTGTCGACCACGGCGACGCTGGCCCGGCCTCTGCCTGGGCCCGTCGGTGTGAACCCGGGGATATAGCAGGTTTTGCTGGTCCAGGTACGGTCAAACTGACCGAGTTTTACGCGGATACATACGTGGTGGCCGCGGATATGTCGGCGCTGCCGGTGGCTGCGGCCACATTGGAGGCCATGCCGCGAGAGGCAACCGGTGTGGCTTACTTTGAAATCACCGACGCAAAAGACCAGCAAGAGATCGACGCGCCGGAAGGGATCGACGTACATTGGCTGCTGCATCCCGATCCACACGTGCCTTTGACTCAGTCTGTTGATCGCATCTGTGCATTGCCTGAGGATATTGGTCGCGTGCAAACCTGCATCGCGGGTGAAAGCGCAATGGTCAAAGCGCTGCGCGCGGAAATCCTGACCCGACGTGGGATTTCCAAAGAGGATGCCTATATCGCTGGCTACTGGAAAATTGGCCTGATCGAAGATGAACATCAGGCCTATAAGCGGGCAGAGGCTGCCGCCGGTTAGCCCTTCTGAATTCTGGTTCCGGTTCAATTGCTTGCGATCCCTCCTCGACGATTGAGGAGGGCTCTTCTACGGTTGTGCGACGGTGCGCAGGAGCGCCGGTTAAATTCATGAGCGGAAAGAGTAAACCATGCCGATCTATAAGGAACTCGACCTTCCCAAACGCTATGAACGTTACGTGCAGCGTATCCTGAAAATCCGTGTCGACGAGGATCAGACCGCAACCATTCCGGCAATCCCAACGGGCTATGTCTATATCGGCTGGATACCCGAGGGTCGGGGCACTGGGCAGGCGAACGACGACAGGTTCGAAGTGCAGACCGGACAGATACATTTCACTGGGCAACTTACCACGTTTGACGCATCATATTCCCTGCATGGCCCATGCACGCAGTACCTTGCGAAATGTACGGCGGATGGCGCATATCTTCTGCTAAACCGTGATGTCGGCGCGCTGAAGGACATACATGAGGCACATGATGCCCCGGTCGAAGGGCCGCCGACGGACGAGACGTTTTACAAGATCATCGACTCCTTCCTGGAAGGCGCGCGCGATCCGGTGCCGGAAATCACCGAAGCGGCACGCAGGATCGAGGCCGAAGATGGCAATCTGAGCATCACCGACCTCGCCACCGAACTGGGCATGAATGACCGGCAATTCCGCCGCAAGTTTTCCGAGATCGTCGGTGTGACTCCGAAGACCTTTGCCATCATCCGGCGGGTTCTGTTCACACTGGCCGAAATTTCCGAGAATCCCGACATGGACATCGCCGACGTCGTCTACCGCGCCGGGTTCTCGGATCAGGCCCATCTGACGCGCACGTTCCGGCAATACCTGCGACAGACACCCGGACGTCTGGTGATCGACGAAGATAACATTCTGAAAAACATCGCGGAAGGTGTGTGATCGCACGCCATTTTGTCCGATTTTTTCAAGAGCCTTGGGCTGAATTTCTCTAGACCGATACTGCAGTCACGGGGGTGATCGTTGTTCCGGATGACCCTCTAACTTTTTGATTCGGCTGCTGCTGTTATGTCGAAGGGTGATTCATGTTCAAACAATTTATGTCCGCTCTGGTGGTGCTCTGTATGCCGATCAATTTGTTGGCGCAGACACCCGGGCCCGAACTTCGGGACAGGGCGGACGCCGTTGCAGCGGAATGGCGGCGCGCTGCGGAACAAATTTCGCAAGGATTGTACGATCCCGCTGCCAAGGCAGACGACCTGTTTTTCGACCCGTCTGAGGCGGTGAAGTTTGTCGCTGAAGAAATTGCGTTTGATCCCTATGTGGGCGTGTTGCGTGGCCCGCGTGGAACCCTGTCAGCCGAAGCCGGTTCGGCCTGGGATCAGGCGGTTCTGCTGGCGTCCTTGCTGAACGAAATGGCAGTTGAAGCGATGATCGTCGAAGGCGATCTGCCCCACGAAGATGCAACGCGCCTGCTGACCAATGCCATCGCCGACCCTGCCGCCGTGCCTGAGGCGGCGTTGACGCGTGATGATATCCTGACGTTGCTGAGCGCAGAGGCGGCAGATGTGCCTGAGGCGCAGCCAGGGGCTATCCTGTCTGAAACGCAAAGCCGTGAATTGGTGGCCCCGCTGCAGGATGCGGCAGCACAGTTTGGACGGATGAACACAAATGTTGGTCCGCTGATCGACGGGCTGGCGCGAAACTATGCCTGGGTGCGGTGGCGCGAAACGCCTTCTGATCCGTGGCGAGAAGTGCATCCGGCTTTCGGAACGGAACCGGCACCTGAAGCAGTGGCCCGCGGATTTATCGACGGGGTGGTGCCCGAAGACATGACGCATCAGGTAACGGTTGAATTGCTCGTGGAACGCCGTGAAGGGGGGAACCTGCGGACGGAACCGTTGATTTCCCTATTCAAGCGCCCGGCAGCTTTGTTGGCGGATCGCCAGATCATGTTGTCGGTTGGGCCAGCAATCGCAGGTGGCACGGACATTTTCCTGCCGGTCCTGAATGGCGTGGTGCCTGACGGTGCCAAGGCATTTGGGTTGAACGGGTTGACCGCATCCGCCGAAGACGCGCTGGCAGGGCCGGACATTTTCCGCACTGTAGGCAACAAGCTGGGGGACGTCATCGGCGGGCTGGGGGGCGAAGAAGACGCGCCTGCCTTGTCAGCTCTTATCCTGATCGTAACCACCTCCGGTCCCGGCCATAAACCACGTACCGAAATCCGTCGGTTGACCGACTTCAGCGAAGGCGTTCCAGAGGATGCCGCCAGCCTGATCAGCTTTGACGGGGTGATCGACGTGGCGGTTGGCGTCGAAAACGGCGCGCGTCGTACGGCAGCTGTGTTGCGATCACAGGCGAACCGGTTCCGTGCGTCACCCTGGCTGGGGGCAGCCATGCGCGAGGAAATCAGTTTCGAGAATCTGTCGACTCAACCTGCGGCCTTCACCGATACGCTGGAAATGCCGTGGATGGACATGGCCCTGTTTGGTGATGTGCTGCGCGCCCCGGCGGTACAGGGCGCGTTGCTGCGGCCTGGCCCAATGGTTACGATGCGCCGCAGCCGGGCCAGTGCGTTGGAAAACGGTCTGACCGTTGTCGAAATGGACGTGCTGCATGCACCCGTTCTGGGACTGCGCCTGCAGGATGGTGCGCCAGAACTTGCCCCGGACCTGGCCCTGCGGGATGGTGTGCGACTGACGGCTTTGGAACAGTCGCTGACCAACATCGCGGGCGAAGACCTATGGATCGGTCAGACATTGGGTGAGGTACTGACCGATCGTCCGGCGCTGGAGGCGTGGCTACAGAGCAATCCGGTGTCGAACCGCCAATCGCTGCGGATGCAGGATGACCTGAAACAGGGGCGTATTCTGGTTATGGCGGGGCAGGGTGACATGTGGTGGCGCATCGACCCCGTGACCGGTGAAACGCTGGGGATGAGCGCGGCGGCAGGTGGACCTGCGACGGAAAAAATCCAGAAGATTACGGGGATCGCGATGGTCCTGATCGGCGGAATCGCAGCCTTCTACGGAGCGTATTCCTGTCACGAGGCCTATCCTGACGATGACGAAATGCTTGCCTGCTGTCAGTTGGGTAACATCGCGCTGTATGGGGTGGGCGCGGCCAGCGGGAACAAGCTCGCCTCCGTTGCCGAACTCTCCACAGCCACGGCGACCGGATATGTCCTGTCCGCGCTGACGTTTGAATCCTTCATCGACCTGAGCGGCTACTCGGTTGGCCTGCTGTCTGATCCCGTTTGTAAATGGGCGCTGGACAGATGAGCATCATGCGTTGGGTCGCCTTGGCCATGTGTCTGTGCACACCCGCGTTGGGGCAGGCACAAATGATCAACCTTGACCAACTGAACCGTGCATCGGGGGAAACCCCGCCGGTTCAGGCTGTCCCGCTGACCCTGATCTCCGGCAAAACGGTGGAACAGGCCGTTACCATTGGTGACACGCAACTGTTTGCTGTGACAGTAGATCAGCCGGGCACGATCCTGTCGATCAGCCTGGAAGCTTTGGGGCCAATCGGTGTGACGGTGGAACTGAACCGGCTGAGCCTCAACGCACAGGGGCAGGCAACCGAACGGCGGTTGATCACGTCTGATGCGTCCATCGGGCAGGGGGACCGGATCGCGGTGGCCCCGGACACCATGCCGGAACCGGGTGAATACTTCATCGGGTTGGCGGGCGTGGCCCCGGTCGATGCCGTGTTGAGGGTGAAAACAAGTTTGGCCCAAGAGGTTCTGCCGACCGGTGACAACAGCACGGCCACCCTCGTCGAGGCCGAGGTGGCAGGGCTGACGGATCAGAAGCCACGATGCCTGCGATATGATGATGCCGGGTTGATGGACCTCGTGTTAATGTCCGAGCCGGGCACCAACGTAACACTGGAATACAAACGCAACGGCAGGGTGACCGAGAGGCGCACGGGAAACGCACGCACAGATTTCACAAGTGTTGATCTGAGTGGCGACGCAGAGATGTGCGTTGAGGTCCGTGGTGGCAAGCCGCGCCCGGATCGTGTTTGGCGTCTGCGTGCGGAGACGTCGCGTTGGACCGAGGTGCCAGAACGCGACGGTACCTCCATGCCTTTGTCCCATGGGCAGACGTTGACCGGTGTTCTGGATCAGACGGACGCGGATTACTTTGATCTTCCCGATGCTGGTCTTAGCCACGTGAGAATGGAAGCACAGCAGCAATTGCGGTTCTGTGCAGAGCATCCGGACCGGGGTGAAGAATGCCAGAACGGACGCGATATCAGTTATGGACCGCTGTTGCCGGGCACCAAGGTGTGGGTGGATCGCGGGCCGGAAGAGGCGATCCTCTATCGGCTTGCTGCCAAGGCCGCTGATGACAACCCGCGTGTGATCGCCGAACCAAATGCCCGGCCCGAATTGCTGACTCCGCTTTCCGGTCAAGCGGTGCTCAGCGGTACGTTTGCGACCGCACAGGACCGCGACACGTTTCGGCTGGATGCCGGAGAAACCGGGCAAGTCTGGCGGTTCTTGGGCTCGGGAGAAGCACTGGCGGAGATCAACATCTCGGAGGCATCTGGTGGGGAGTTGTTGCGCCAACGACGTCAGCCCGATGATGGCAAACGTCTGGCCGCACGTGATGTCTATATCCCTGCCGGCCTTGTCTCGGGCAGCGTTTCGGGTCAGCCTGGCGACTACAAGCTGTTGATCAAACCCCTTGGTCCGCCTGTTGACGGGGATGAACGTGAACCCAACGACCCGTTGCCGAACCGAATGCAGGTCGGAGAGGTCAAGCGCGGCACGCTCCCGCATTGGGACCGCGACCGGTATGCCGTGTTTCTACATCGCGCGGCGAATATGCGATTGACGGTGTCCCCACCTGCCGGAGCGGTTCAGAGGGTGTCCCTGAACAACGGGTTCGGTCCGGCGCTGCCCGGCTGGGACCGGGTGCAGGTCGATGACAATGGGCTGAGCGAGGTTGTGCACCTGCCAGCAGGGGAGCATGTACTCACACTGCAACCGCACAAGGGCAGTCCAGCAGAGTACACGGTCAGCCTGGACTATGAACTGCCGGATCCGTCAGTTGGCCCACTGCACCTGCAAGCAGATGAATTGCCTGAATTTGCGGCCTACTCCGAGGTCGGGCAACGAGCAGAACTGATCGTTCACCTGAAAAACCCAACGGATCAGCCCGTGTCCGGCATATTGAGGGGATGGGCCTCTGACCCGAAACTCTCAGTTGACCCGGTGCCTGTGTCAGTTGGAGTCGGTGAAACGGTGGATTTGATCGTTGTTTTGAGCGCCGCACCTGATCTTTATGAAACGGACCTGATCTTGTCATTGACGGTTGACGTCGAAGACACAGTGCAGGGGGCTTTGCAGCTTACTCTGCAACCAAGGTCAGACGCCCCACCCATCCAACCGACCCCTTTTCAGCCAGTCCCCGAAGCGCTGCGGGGCGGGATCAATGTTGCTTGGTCGGCCTTGGGCGCGCGCTGGATTGATACACCCGAGGCGCAGGTTGACCCTGAAACAGGGGATTACGCGCGCAACGGCGTTGGCAACGCGACGGGCCTGCCAGAGGCCATTGATGGCTATCCAGTGCAAAGCGTTCAGCCGGTCAATCGCGAGGCGTTTTTGTCGAGCAACGGGTCGACCGACGTGCTGAACCCGATCCTCGATCTGGCCGGGGAGGGTCCGGTGTCGGTTGCAGGTATCGGCATTGATACGCGCAGTGCTTGGGCCTCCTCCGCGATAGCGCGCTTTGCTGTGGATCTGTCCGTGGATGGCACGGCATGGCGCGAGGTTTTGGAGGCCGAGCACGACGATTGGGGGCAAACAGCCTATTACGTGCTGCCGGACGGCCCTGTCGACGCGCGGTTCCTGCGCTTGCGTCCTTTGAACCGGCGCGGGAGCGAACGTGACGCGATCTCTGTTTCAGAGCTGGAGGTGATTGCGACTCCGGGCGCGTCGGGGCTGGAGCCCGCCAACATCGCGTCGGCCGCGCTGGGCGCGCGGTTGATGGGCGGACCGGGGCAACCCGACGCCTTGGTGACTATGCTGAACCCACCAACGCCCGAAACGAAGCCGCTAAATTTGGGTCCCTCGATGGAGGTAGGCGAACACCTGACCTTGCTGTTCCGAAGTGGCCGCCCGGCCCGGATTGCGCGGGTCGAACTGGTTTATGCGGACAACCCGGCAAGTGGAACACATGCGGCCACCTTGCATCTGGGGTCCGCGACGGATCGACCGAGTGGTACGTCGCAAGATGTTTTGAGCGTGCAACTGCCCGCCGAACCCGGTTCAGGTCAGATCGTAGTGGCGGATTGGCCCGACAACACACCGGTTCATGCTCTGCACCTGAGGTTTGAAGGTGAGCGCGGCGCGTTTTTACCGGTGGCCCTGCGTGTGATTGAGGCGGCAGAGGACGAAGCTTATCGATCCGTTCTGGGTGCCCAAGGTGCATGGCAGGCTGGTATTTCCGCCAACACAGATAGTCTGCTGCCGGAAACCAACGCGGATCGGGGCGCTCTGGAGTCCGGTGAACCTCAATCCGGAGTGGTCCAGAACGCCAAACGCGAAGAACGCTGGATGGTTGGCCCGACCGCAAATGGTGAAACGCTGCGTGTGTTGACCTATGGCAGCGCCGGGTTTGAACCGTCACTGAAGGCCACAGATGAAACTGGCGCGACGATTGACCCGCAGTCTGTCGAACTCGACCCGGATACCGGCCTCAGCGTCTACACCTTCCCGGGGTCCGAACCGCTGACCCTGACCGTGTCAGAGGATCAGCGCAGCGTCTTTTTCCTGTTTGATCAAAGCCCCTCGGTCGCCCCCCTTATCCCACGTATCCGCCGTAACTCCATCGACTTTGCCGAGTCGATGGTGGCGGGACGGGACCGAGTGGCCTTTGGCGCGCTGGGTCGTGAACTGAGCGATTGGTTCACTGACCCGGCGCAATTTCGTCGCCGTCTGATCGAATATGGCTATGACGGTACCAGCAGCGCCGAAGCGTCGTTAGCGGAGGCGTCGCTGGCCTTTGGTACTTCGCCGGGTTCGCGTGCGATCCTGATTGTGACGGATGCAGATGCCGACCGTGCGCCTGACCTGCCGGGCGCATTGGCGGCGGCGCGAGCGCCCGTCTATGTGCTCAAGATTTCCTCGGGCGGTATGTGGCAGGACCCCAAGCTGTCGCAACCGGCGGCCCTGTCCTGGGCTGCGCTCAGCGGGGGCGAGGTGTGGCCTGTGCTGCGCCCCGGGGATATCT
Organism: Paracoccaceae bacterium; assembly: GCA_040830545.1. Taxonomy (GTDB): domain Bacteria; phylum Pseudomonadota; class Alphaproteobacteria; order Rhodobacterales; family Rhodobacteraceae; genus HXMU1420-2. The sequence goes on from JBFOMB010000064.1 coordinate 15,493, forward strand.
CGGTTGGCTACGCTCGCGCCGCCGCACGCCTACTAGGGCCAAAGTCCTACAGCATTCAGGTTGAGGCTGGGGAGGCCCCTGCGGATGGCGCGTTGCTGGTTTCTGCCAACGCGTCTTTGGGTGGTGAGCAGCGTTCAGGCCGCGCGTATCACATCCTGTTTGACACCTCGGGCAGCATGCTGAAACGGTTGGATGGCGGGCGTCGGATCGATCTGGCCAAGGCCGCGCTCAGTCGTTTCATTGGCACCTTGCCAGCAGAAACACCGCTGGGCCTGCGAGTGTTCGGTGGGACGCCCGACCGCTGCGAAACCGATTTATTGCGCGACCTTGCACCTGTCGGAGATATCGACGCGACGGTTCAGACAATCACGCCGCAGAACCTGGCCAAGACGCCAATTGCCATGGCCCTGTCTGCAGCTGCGCGCGATCTGGAGGCCGCAGAGGGCCGCGTGTCCGTTCTTCTGATCACGGATGGGGAGGAAACCTGTGACGGCGATCCCCTGGCCGAGGTTCAAGCACTGGCCGCGATGGGGATTCAGACCGAATTGAACGTGGTGAGCCTGTCGCTGGCCGAAGATGTGGACCGCGCGCCGTTCCGCGCCTGGGCCGAAGCGGGTGGCGGAACCTATGTGGACGTCGCGGACGAGGCCGATCTGGCCGAGGTGTTGACGCAGGTGGTTTTGCGCCGATTCGATGTGCTGAAGGGTGGAGAGGTCGTGGCGTCCGGCGTTGCTGAAACCGAATTGACGCTGCCTGCGGGACCGTATGTTTTGCGCATGGATGGTGCGGACACGCCAATTACGATCCGACCAGACGAGGTAACGCGGGTCGAATAAGCCTAGTGCGGCTCATCATCCACGGCGTGTACTTCGATCACGTTGCCATCCGGGTCGTAAAAGAAAATCTGGTGCCAGCCAGCCACCGCCCGATTGCCCCAGTCGGAATACGGGATGCCCTGCGTCTCCAGATGTGCCTTGAACGCGTCCAAATCGTCTGTGCGATAGGCGATGTGGCCATGGCTGACCGGGTTCACGGTCTGACCGGATCGGAACCCGGCCTGTACATCCTTCTGCGCCAGATGCATCTGGATCGCCCCATCCGTGACAAAGGCGACGTGGCCAGCGTAGCCTTTGCGCTTTTCCAGCGCGGGAAGACCATCGCGTTCCGTCTCCAATCCCAGCACATCGCGATAGAAGCGATCCATGCGTTCCCCATCTTCGGTGGACAGGTTGATATGATGAAGCGTGAGTTTCATGGGGCTGCGCTTTCAATTTGAACTGATCAAGGGCTTTCGAAAGCCCTTGGTCAAGCCGCTTTGAACCGTCTTCTCCCTCCTTCCACCGCCACGGTCAGCTTCCCGG
>JBFOMB010000065.1:0-22417 GCA_040830545.1 Paracoccaceae bacterium
GACACGGTTGTGGCCACGAACAGCATGATCGCCGACAGCCGGTCCATACGGATCGCCCATTCGGTCGCCAGCGTACCGCTTTCGATGAAGCGCATGACCGGGATGCTTTCGGTCACGCCGTCAAAGCGGAAGAACACGATCCAGCTGAGCAGACAGGCCAGGAACAACAGCCCCGTGGCGATCCACTGCGCGGCGGCCTCACCGATGATCCGCCAGCCGAAGCCACACAGGATCGCGCCGATCAGGGGGGCAAAGAGGATAGTGGTTTCCATGCGCTCAGCCCCTTTCGCTCGAAGCAGTCATCATTTGTTTGCTCCCGTGCTACCCGGATAGAACACGGCACATCCGCAATAGGGGTTGTACCGGTTGCGTTTCTTCATCCGACTCAAGTCCTGGGTCAGGTCGGTCGTGTAGGTCAGCCCCGCCCGCTGCGCAACGGCAGCAATGTCGCTGATCGTGGTGGTCGAGGTCAGGCGGATCGGACCCTTGGGATGCTGGATCACGGCGATGGAGGTGGACGGCCCACCGCCAAGATCGACATTGTCCTGCGGATCAACGACCCCTTCAACGAAAATGCCCTGCCCCGCGTTGCAATCGACAACAACCAGACGCTCATATACCCGGCACACCGCCGCCTCGTTGACCTTTTGGCCGACCTTGCCACCGCCAATGTCGATGGCCTTGTTGCCCCAGATTGAGGTATCGTAGTGCCCTTCGGCCTGGGTAAAGGCGCAATTGCCCTCCACCTTGATCCGCTTGTCGGCCCACAGTGGCTGGGGCGGCAACGGCTCGCACGCCAGCGCCGCGCCGGTCCAGACTGGGACCGACGCCAGAAACGCCGCGATATGGAGCCAAAGCCGCATGTCAGCCTTTCATCACGTTGACGTCTTCGACGTCGATGGTGCCGCGGTTGCGGAAGAAACACACAAGGATCGCAAGGCCAATCGCCGACTCAGCGGCGGCGACGGTCAGCACAAACAGGGTAAAGACCTGCCCAACCAGATCGTTCAGGAAATGCGAAAACGCCACGAGGTTGATGTTCACTGCCAAAAGCATCAGTTCGATGCTCATCAGCAGAATGATCACATTCTTGCGGTTCAGGAAAAGCCCGAAGATGCCGATGACAAACAGCGTTCCCGCCACTGTCAGGTAATGTTCAAGTCCGATCATCCGTCCCGTCCTTTTCTACCGGGGCCCGGAATTCTCAAGAATTCCGGTGCGAATTTTTCAAAAATTCGCTTGGCCCAGTCCTTTCCGTCTTGAATTCCAGTCCCGCAACCAGCGCAGGCCGAAGAATGTCGCAACCGCCTTCACCGCGTAAAGCGCAGCAAAACCCGCGTAGCCAAACGTCTGAATGGCCGCGTCGAACATGCCGACAAACAGGCTGGCGATCAGGTTCAGTTCCATGCCGCCACCTCGTCGCAACCGCATGTCGCCTCGGTCTCGCGCAGTTCGATCAGGGTGTTGCCATAAACCGCCTTGGCCGCGCTGCGCACGTCGCGGAATTGTACGTTGCGCCCAGCCTGCATGTCATCGCGCAGGAACTCCGTCGCGCTCAGCGCAATCCGCACCTCGCTGGGATGGGCGTTTACGTTCAACGCCAGAATGCGCCGCGTGGCGCAGTTGACCAGCCGCACGCCGTTGAATTCGTGCAAGGCCTGAATGCTTTTGGAGCGGTAGCCATAGACCCCATCCGCGCCCGGTTCATAGGGGTCGGCATATCCTTCGATGGTGATCGGGCCGGCGGAGGTCTGCGCGAACAGGTCCAAGTCCCAGACCTGCATGTCACTTTCAATCCCGTCACAGGGCGGCAACGGCGTCAGCGCCTGTGCCTGCCCTACGGCCAGAATGGCGGCGACACATGCCGCGCGCGGGATATGGGTGAAAGCCCCCGTCACGTGATCAGAGCCCCTGCCCCGGTTTCACGTCTTTCAATTCCATCGCCTGTGCCGGATCGCGATAGATCTGGGCCAGGATGTCCTGCCGCTTGACGTCCGCGCGGTGGCGCAGGGTCAGGACGATCGCGCCGATCATGGCGACCAGCAGGATCAGGCCGGACAGCTGGAACAGCAGGAAGTACTGATCATAAAGGATCAGGCCCAGCGCCTCGGTATTGTGGCGATCCTCGGGCGTCACATTGGCGCGCAGCCCCTCAGCGGCGGCGTTGGTTTCCCATGCGCCATAGGCCATCACGAACTGCATCAGGATCACCACGCCGATCAGCAACGCCAGCGGCATGTATTTCGCCATCTCGGCCTTCAGCTCGGCAAAATCGACATCCAGCATCATGACCACAAACAGGAACAGCACCGCAACCGCGCCCACGTAGACGACGATCATCAGCATCGCGACAAATTCGGCCCCCAGCAGGACAAACAGCCCGGCCGAGGACAGGAAGGCCAGGATCAGCCACAGGACCGAGTGTACGGGGTTGCGGCTGATCACCGTGAAAAACCCGCCCGCCACCGCGCTGATGGCAAAAAGGTAAAAGGCAAAAGCGCTCATGGCGTCTCTCCTTCGCTGTCGTTCAGCGCGTCCTGTGCCAGATCCAGCGCGCGACTCATCGCGGGGATTCCGGCAAACACGGACATCTGCCCGATGGCTTCGACGATTTCCTGCTTGCGCGCGCCCGCTTCCAGCGCGTGGCGCACGGTCTGGCGCAGGGCGGTTTCGTTCTGTGCGCCCTGCATGGTCAGGCCTGCCAACGTCAGCAGCAGTCGGGTTTTGGCGTCCAGACCTTCGGAATTGATGGTGTTGCCGAACCAAAGCTCCATCAGCTCTTTGGGCATGGTTGGCCAGAGCTTTTCGAATTCCTTGGGCGAGAAGGATTCCAGCGCGGGATTGAAGGCTTTCGCCATTTCCTGCGCTTGCGAGATCATCGCCTCGAACGGATTGGTCGGCTTATCACTCATCGGTAGGGCGCGTCCATTTCCAGGTTGCGCGCGATTTCCGCTTCCCAGCGTTCGCCGTTCTCCAGCAGCTTTTCCTTGTTATAGAACAGCTCTTCGCGGGTTTCGGTGGCGAATTCGAAATTCGGACCTTCGACAATCGCATCCACCGGGCAGGCCTCCTGACAGAAGCCGCAATAGATGCATTTGGTCATGTCGATATCGTACCGCGTGGTGCGGCGGCTGCCGTCTTCACGCGGTTCAGCGTCGATGGTGATGGCCTGCGCGGGGCAGACGGCCTCGCACAGTTTGCAGGCGATGCAGCGCTCTTCGCCATTGGGATAGCGGCGCAGAGCGTGTTCACCCCGGAAACGCGGGCTCAGCGGGCCTTTTTCGTGGGGGTAGTTCACCGTGGCCTTGGGCGCAAAGAAGTATTTGAACCCCAGGCGGAACCCTTTGATGAAATCGGCCAGCAGGAAATACTTGGCTGCGCGGGTATAGTCGATCTGCGTCATGCTGCCTTCTCCGCCTGTGCCTCGGGGGCTGCGACCTGATCGGCGGCCCAGCGGAACATCGCGGCGGCAATCTTCTGCGCCTCGGGTCCGGCCAATTGGTCGTCCGCCGCACCGATTGCGGAACCGATGCCGCCCGCCAGGTCGATCAGGTCGATGTAGCGTGCATTGAGGATAGCGGTTTTCAGATCATCCTGCATGTCAGGCCCCCGTACTCCAGCGGGCGAAGACGCCCCAGAACCAGCCGAACTTGGCGGCGAAACTTACGAACACGACCCAGAACAGCGACATGGGCAGGAACACTTTCCACCCCAGCCGCATCAGCTGGTCGTAGCGATAGCGCGGTGTGATCGCCTTCACCATCGAGAAGAAGAAAAACACCAGCAGCATCTTCAGCACCATCCACAGGATGCCGTCAGGCAAGCCCGGGATGGGCGACAGCCAGCCGCCGAAGAACAGCAGCGACACCAGCGCACACATCAGCACCACGGCCACCAGTTCACCGATCATGAACAGCAGGAAAGGCGTGGAGGAATACTCCACCTGATAGCCCGCCACCAGTTCTGATTCCGCCTCGGGCAGGTCAAAGGGCGGGCGGTTGGTTTCCGCCAGGGCCGAGATGAAGAAAAGGAACAGCATCGGGAAATGCGGCAACCAGTACCAGCTGAGCAGGCCTGCGCCCTCTTGTGCATTGACGATGTCGCCAAAGTTCATCGACCCGGTGGAGATGATCACGCCGATGATGATCAGGCCGATGGAGACCTCGTAGGAAATCATCTGTGCCGCCGACCGCAGCGAGCCAAGGAACGGGTATTTGGAGTTCGAGGCCCAGCCACCCATGATCACGCCATAGACCTCAAGGGAGGACACGGCAAAGACGTAGAGGATGGCGACGTTGATGTCCGCAAGCACCCAGCCATCGTTGAACGGGATCACCGCCCATGCGATCAGCGCCATGACCAGGCTGATCATCGGGGCCAGGAAGAACACCGTGCGATCCGCGCCCGCAGGCACCACGATTTCCTTCACGATGTATTTCAGGAAATCCGCAAAACTCTGCATCAAACCGAATACGCCGACCACGTTGGGCCCGCGCCGGATCTGCACCGCCGCCCAGATTTTGCGGTCCGCGTACATCAAGAAGGCCAACGCCACCAGCAGCGGCACAACAACCAAAAGGATCTGTGCCACGACAACAAGCAGGATGCCTAAAGTGGTGTTGGAGAAAAACTCAGCCATAGGTCCTCACACCGTGGGTATTCCATTTTCCGCACAAGCCGCCACGACCACTTCCGCATCTATCGTACGCAGTCCGGACGGCAAGGATGGCGAGATGGTGTAAACAGCATCTGCGGTCCAGATTCCAGACTCTTCCTCAACATTTGTGCGTAAATGACGCGCAAAACCGTAACCTCGGATTAACGCGTACTGCGCGGCAGCGCATTCGGAGTATTTTGCCGCAAGCTCGGGCGTGTCAGGGCCGGTCACCCGCGCGCCGAACTGAACCAGGTCACCGTCCAGCAACCGGGTCTGCACGCCCAGATACTCGGTCGGCGCGGGCGTGTCAGAGGCGGTTTCTTCCGTCTCGCACGCCGCCAGCGCCAGAACCGACATAACAGGCCATATGACGGGCCGGATCATTATTCTGCGGCGATCTTGGCCTCGCCCCGCGATTTGGAGTTTCGACTGAGCTCGGCCATCAGGGCCGAGGCGCGGGCAATCGGGTTCGTCAGGTAGAAATCCGACAAGGTTACACCCAGATCGCCGCCCGCAGGTGCAGGCAGATCGGGAATCAGCCACTCGTTTTCCGGCACGGCGTCGATCTTGCCTAGATGCGGCACGTCCTTGACCAGCATCTGACGCAACTGCGCCATGGAATCAAACGGCAGAGCGGAACCCAGTTCGCCCGACAGCGCGCGCAGGATCGCCCAGTTTTCCTTGGCCTCTCCCGGTGCAAAGATTGCGCGCAAGGCCAGTTGCGGGCGGCCTTCGGTGTTGACGAACAGGCCGGGTTCTTCGGTGTAGGCAGCGCCCGGCAGGATCACGTCCGCCCGATGAGCGCCCCGGTCGCCGTGGCTGCCCTGGTAGATCACAAACGACCCAGTCGCGATTTCAATTTCGTCCGCGCCCAGGTTGTAGATCACGTCGGCCTCTTGCAGCGCCGCCATGCCGTTTTCGTTCACCGCGCCCACATCCATCGCGCCAACACGCGAGGCGGCAGTGTGCAGCACCAGCAAGCCGGATTTAGTCGACTCGGCCAGACGCATCGCCTGCGCCAGCACCTTGTCCCCATCCGCGCGGGTCAACGCCGCCTGTCCAACGATGATGATGGAGTCCTTTTCGCCCACTGCCGCGTGATCGCGGGTCAGCAGGTCGGCCATAACCTCGGGGCTCGTGCCGATATGCGTGTAGTCATAGGTCAGGTCCACTGCCTGACCGATCACACCGACATTTGCGCCTGCCAGCCATGCCTTGCGGATGCGTGCATTCAGAACCGGTGCTTCGTCGCGGGGGTTCGTGCCGATCAGCATGATGGCTTCGGCGGTGTCGATGTCCTCGATCGTGGCCGTACCGGCATAGGCCGCACGGTTGTCCGAGGGTAGTTTGACCCCATCGGTGCGGCATTCCACAACACCGCCCTGCCCTTCAATCAGCTGTTTCAGCGCATAGGCTGCCTCGACCGGGGCCAGATCACCGACCAAACCGGCCAGATTCGACGCGCCCTTGATCGCCTCAGCGGCCTTACCCAGTGCCTCGGGCCAGGTGGCGTGGCGTAGTTTGCCGTTTTCGCGCACATAAGGCCGGTCCAGACGCTGACGGCGCAAACCGTCCCAGACAAACCGCGTCTTGTCGGAAATCCATTCCTCGTTCACGCCATCATGGTTGCGCGGCAGGATGCGCATCACTTCGCGCCCCTTGCTATCGACCCGGATGTTCGAGCCCAGCGCGTCCATCACGTCAATGGTTTCGGTCTTGGTCAGCTCCCAAGGCCGCGCCGTGAAGGCATAAGGTTTGGACGTCAACGCCCCCACGGGGCACAGATCAATGATGTTGCCTTGCAGGTTGGAATCGAGCGTTTCACCCAGATATGCAGTGATTTCCGCATCCTCACCCCGGCCCGTCTGGCCCATCTGGGTGATCCCGGCAACCTCGGTCGTGAACCGGACACAGCGCGTGCAGGAAATGCAGCGCGTCATGTGGGTTTCAACAAGCGGGCCCAGGTCCAGATCGTCAGTGGCGCGCTTGGCCTCAGTGAAGCGGCTGAAATCGACGCCATAGGCCATGGCCTGATCCTGCAGGTCGCATTCGCCACCCTGATCGCAGATCGGGCAATCCAGCGGGTGGTTGATCAGCAGGAATTCCATCACGCCCTCGCGGGCCTTCTTGACCATGGGCGAGTTTGTTTTGATCTCGGGCAGCTCGCCATTACGACCGCCCCGCACGTCGCGCACCTGCATCGCGCAGGACGCGGCGGGCTTGGGCGGGCCGCCAACAACCTCCACCAGACACATCCGGCAATTTCCCGCAATGGACAGCCGTTCGTGATAACAGAAGCGCGGGATTTCGACCCCCGCTTCCTCACAGGCCTGGATCAGGGTCAGCGCCCCATCCACTTCCACTTCGGTCCCGTCGATGATGATCTTGCGAAGGTCAGGCTCAGACATGGCTCACTTTTCTTTCAGATAGATACCGATCGCGCTGGACCGGGCGATCTCTTTCCGGCCCAGTCTACAGAAAGTCGAGGGCTTGGCATATGTGACACCGTTGGCCGCCAAATACGCCTCTCCTTTTTTGCGCATACGGTTTTGCTCTGCCTTTGATTCGACATAAGCGCGAATCTCTGCATCGCTGTACCCCAGATTGTTGGCATGGGCACGCAATTGATACATTTTGTTGATCGCTTTGACACGTAAGCCATAGATGCCGTCGCAATATTCGTCGATCTCGTTTGCGATGGCGATGTAGTAGAGCGTGTCATCAATTTCCTTCACCTCACGCAGTGGCGGCTTGGCGGCCACCAGCGTCGGCATTACGACCAACAGCGGAAACAGGATCAGGGCGAAAAACGACTTGGACATGGGGAACCCTCCGATAATGATGGCTCCAAATCGTTAACGCCCGCCCATGTTATGCAATAACCGGCCTTGGTTATGGGCGATTCCATGCCGGATCGCCGGCGATCTTCCGCCCGCCATCAGATTGGGTCGCACTGCCCCCGGAAAAACAGCTGATCGTTTTCAATCGGCAAATAGGCCGGTTCGGTTTCCGGTCCAACGGACCAGATAATCTCGGACGTGCCGAAATTCTTGATGCAATACCGGGTGCCTTCATACTGGCCGGCGGCCCGTGCCGCATCCAGGGATTGCGACACCTTACGCACCCGAACGCGGAAGTCCTTCAGGCCAGCCTTCTTGTCCACCGGTTTGGCGTCCGAGCGGAAATAGTAGCCGTCAAACAGAACCCGTTCTTCGGGCCGCGCGCAGGCCGACAGCAGGCTTGCCCCCAAAACGACCGAACAGACCAGTCGCAGTGTTTGTCTTGTCTTCATTGTCCTACCCATGAATGGCACGGCCTGTGCACCGGCTGTTTTTCTATCACAGCGATCGAGTCATGCACATGCAGGCCTGAAATCTTGTCACGCAGCCCCGGATGCCGCACTTTCTTGGGGTGGTACCAGTGGTGAATGTCGTCCGTCAGCTCTCGCAGATACCGGAAGAAATTCGAAGAAGACCGGAACCCACCGCCGAACTTTTCCCAATAGGCCGTGTGCAGGTCTTCGACCATGTAGACGCCCCCATCATTCAATTGTGGGAAGAGGGATTCGAATGACGCGCGGACATGCGGCATCCTGTGGCTGCCGTCGTCCAAGACCACGTCCACCCCGCCCATTTCAGCAACCACCTCGCTCAGGAACTCGGGATCAGCCTGCGATCCGATACGAACCTGGCCTGCCTGCCCATCCAACTCGGCGCAGGACTTTTTGATATCAATGCCATAGATCACTGCGTCGGGACCAAAATACTCACGCCACATTTGCAGGCTGCCGCCTTTGTTGACGCCGATTTCCAGAAACCGCACGGCCGTGCCGCGATAGGGGCCGAAGTATCGGTCATAGATCGGGATGTAATGGTGCCATTTGTGTACAATCGCGCCCTTGTTGCCCGCATAGATGTTCAGCAAATCACCATCATAGCCGTACTTTGCACGAATATCCTCCGCGACATCGGCATCCGGATCGAAACGAAACCTTTTCATTGCCCGCTCAGCCCCACTGCTCAGGTCCGACCCGGGCAACGCTTCTGGTGTCATCGGTCCCGGGCTCTCCTCACCTTAACCCGGTATCGCCTTCCAAACCGCGAAATTCAAGGCTTTGCGCTTGATTTGATGCGCGTCACGCGGCGTTGGTCGTGCACGCCTTGTCCCGCCACAGCCGGGCAGCGGGCAGATCAGCCCAGCCAAAAGCGTGATCCGACGCGCCATGATCGCGTTTGTACTGCAACCGGTTCAGGGCTTCGTCCAAGGTCGGTTGGTGTCCTTCTGGCACCCACCACATCACGAAATGCTGCTGGCCCAACACCTCAAACCATTCTGCCCGGCGGTCGTAGAACTGTTTGTGCACCGTGTTGAAAACGAAAGTCTCGAGGCTTTGCACATCTTCCCAGACCGTCAGGTTCGCCACCAGTTGCGGGTCGTCCCCAATGTTGTTTTCGGTATTCCCCGTTCCCGGTTCACCCGACCCTTCCATCATCCAGACAAAACCCGGCATACGTTTGCCAAGGCCATTGATCCGGTCCAGCGCTTCCATGAACTCGGCCACGCGCGGGTCATCGACCGGGGCCAGAAGGCGGCCGATGTTGAGTTCTGCCAAATGCTTACCGTTGGGTTGCTGCATATCTTGAGCCCTCCCAGAGCCATTCAGACCGTCGGTTGTGTTGCCCGCGCGCCCGCCCAGCCAAATGCGAAATCCGTGTCGCCATGGGCCTCCAGGTGGTGATAACGCTCCATCGCCTCCACGATCGTCGGCTTGTGCCCGGCAGGCACCCACCACATCACCAGCCGCAGGCCTTGGCCCTCGCCGTACCATTCATCGCGACGATCATAGAATTTCTTGTGAACCGTGTTCCAGACGAAGTGCTCAAGGCTGGCCAAATCCTCCCACACGCTCAGCGTGGAGGCTGTGCGCGGGTTCCCACCCAGTACCCCGTCCGCGTCCAGCTGCGCCGATTCCATGTCGTCATCGGACAAACGCCAGACAAAGCCGGGGCTGCGCGCGGCAATCCCGTTCACCAGATCCAGATTGTTGGCAAAATCAGCGACCCGAGGGTCGTCCCAATCATAGAGCAACGTGCCGATGTTGAACTCGGCCAGATGAAATTCGGGGGCCATAGCGGTACCTTGGACAATCGATTCAGGATTGCCGCACCCTTAGCACCCGATCACACCCACAGGGAACCCGGCGGCGGACCGCCGACCCCGAAATGCGCAAAATCAGACGATCAACCGACAGTCTTGTTTGTCAGCGATGTGCCAACACCAGACCCGACGCCCCCCGACGCGTTCTGGATCGACATATAGGCGGCCCCGGCCAAACCAACGACCGCGGCAGTCAGCACAACCCAGTCAACGGTGACGGCACCGCGCTCGTCCTTGCGAAATTTTCTCATGAAGGTCATGACAGCGTGTCCCTCAAATCAAATACAAACCCGTCGTTGCCGACGGAATTTACCCGGACCTTGTCATTCACATCGCCCGGGCAGCTCAGGCTGATGACCTTTAGACCGCAGTAATGTGGCGATTTTGAGGCACGGCGGATTTTTGCCGATGACAATTATGCAACAGGTAGAGGTTACCCCCTCCCTGTGTGCATTCGGGGGAGGAATTGGGACAATTTTAAGAAACCGCGTATCAGGCAGGGCCTCCCCCGCCTGAGAAACACAGGATCATTCAGCTGCAACCGCTGTGACACGACCCGTGCGCTTGGCCTTGATCCGGTCCTCGATCTCGTCCCGGAAATGGCGGATCAGACCCTGGATCGGCCACGCCGCAGCGTCGCCCAGGGCACAGATCGTGTGGCCTTCGACCTGCTTGGTCACATCCAGCAGCATGTCGATCTCTTCCGGCTCTGCCTCACCCGTGACCAGACGATCCATCACCCGCATCATCCAGCCGGTGCCTTCGCGACACGGCGTACACTGGCCACAACTTTCGTGTTTGTAGAATTTCGACAGTCGCCAGATCGCTTTGATGATGTCGGTGGACTGGTCCATCACGATCACTGCCGCCGTACCCAGCCCCGACCGCTGTTCCCGCAGCCAGTCGAAATCCATGATGCAGTCCTGCTCCATCACCTTGCCGGGAATGCACGGAACCGAGGAGCCGCCTGGAATAACCGCTTTCAGATTGTCCCAACCGCCGCGAATGCCGCCACAGTGACGCTCGATCAACTCCTTGAACGGGATCGACATGGCCTCTTCGACCACGCAAGGGTTGTTCACATGGCCGGAAATGGCAAACAGCTTGGTCCCGGCGTTGTTCGCCCGACCAAAGGACGCAAACCAGTCCGGCCCGCGCCGCAAGATCGTCGGGATGACGGCAATGGATTCCACGTTGTTCACCGTGGTCGGGCAGCCATAAAGCCCCGCGCCCGCCGGGAACGGTGGTTTCATGCGCGGCATGCCTTTCTTGCCTTCAAGGCTTTCCAGCAGTGCGGTTTCTTCGCCGCAAATATAAGCCCCGGCCCCGTGATGCAGGTAGAGGTCGAAATCCCATCCCGAGCCCGCCGCGTTCGCGCCCAGCAGACCGGCGTCATAACATTCATCAATCGCCGCCTGCAGCGCCTCACGCTCGCGAATATATTCGCCGCGAATGTAGATGTAGCAGGTGTTCGCGTTCATCGCGAAAGAGGCAATCAGGCAGCCTTCGATCAGCGTATGCGGATCGTGGCGCATGATTTCACGGTCCTTGCAGGTGCCCGGTTCGGATTCATCCGCGTTCACCACCAGATAAGCGGGACGCCCATCGCTTTCCTTCGGCATGAAGGACCATTTCAACCCCGTGGGAAAGCCAGCGCCGCCCCGGCCCCGCAACCCGCTGGCCTTGGCCTGTTCGATCACCCAGTCGCGCCCGTTACCGATCAGCTTGGCCGTGCCGTCCCAATGCCCGCGCGCCTTTGCACCCGCCAGCGACCGGTCATGCATGCCGTAGATATTGGTGAAGATGCGATCCTCGTCTTTCAACATGACGGCTTACCTCTGATGTTCCCGGCGCGCGCGCCAGATGTGATAGATGTTGACGATCGCCCACACAAATGCAGCGAGCGAGAAGAAGTAGAACAGGAATTCGTACCGAAACGGCAGGCCCAGAACCTGGACCAGCCACGGCGCGAGGATCGCCAACAGGCCCGCGCCCGCGATCACCGTTCCGGTGATACGTCCCTTGCGGGCCAGTGCCTGTTCCAATTCCTGCGTCATCCTTCGATCCGTGTCCCTCTACCCTTCGGCGGCAAAGGCCTTGGCCTGCCCGATCCAGTCGTCCCGCGTGATCCGGCCCTTGAAGGACAGAACGTCGTCCATATGCGCGACATCAGCCTCGGTCCATGCGGCGATTTGAGCAAAACTGGTCACGCCTGCTTCGTGGAGCTTTTTCTCCAGCCCGGGGCCGACGCCGCTGATCCGCTTGAGGTCATCAGCACCGCCGCTTGCAGCGGGTGCAGTTGGCGCGGGTGCTGAGGCCGCTTCGGGCTCGTACCGCCATGTTCCTTTGCGTTCAGCCAGCTCAGCCTGCCCGGGCAGGTGCGCGGATGGCTTGATCACGGAGTCTGTTGCAGCCGCTGTTGAAGCTTCAGGCTCTGGCGCGGCTTGGGGTGCCGGTTCAGGTGCCGGGGCCTCGGCCACGGGTTCAGGTTCTGCTGCAGGTTCCGGCTCGGGTGCCGGGGCCGGTTGGGCCGCAGGCTGTGCTGGCGGCGGCGCAGGGGCAAAGCTTTGCCCGGCGGCAGCTTGTTGCGGACAGAATATGCGTGGGAACAAGACAAACCCAACAACCAGCACGACGATCCCGATCAGCAATGCAGCCCAAAATCCCCATCCCATAATCAGGCCGATTAGGAACACAAGACCGCCCAAAACCGCCGCACCAACGCGGCATTTTTGCGTGCAGTCACTTGCAGTCTGAGGCTGGGTCATTGTCGGGTCTCCCTGTGCTTGGACGATCTAGTCCTTATAGATGTCGTCTTCCTTAGCACGTTTGGAGAAATCGGTCTCTACACCTTTGGCCAATTGACTCGCCTGCTCGACCCAGTTGTCGCGGCTGACTCGGCCTTTGAAACCAACAAGGTTCTGATCGGCCCAAGCGACCTCTTCTGGCGTCCAGGCGGCGATCTGGTCGAAATGGTAAATGCCGATGCCGTGCAGCACACCTTCGAGCTTGGGACCAACACCCTTGATCATCTTCAAATCATCGCCCTGCCCGTCTCGCGGAGCGCTCAGCGTTTCGGGCTTGGACTCGCCATCCGCCGCGCTTGGTGCGGGTGCGGGTTCTGCGGGCACGCCTTCAGGTTCATAGCGCCACGTGCCTTTGCGTGCGGCCAGTTCCTGTTGCCCTGGCAGCGTTGCGCTAGGTTTGATCAGACCCTCCGCCTGTGCGGGCGCGGCCGCCACCGGTGCGGCAGGTGCCGGTTCCGGCGCAGGTGCAGCAGCTTCGTTCGCGGCGGCTTTCGCAGCTTCGGCAGCATCTGGTTGCCACGGCGTCAGCAGCGGTACTTCGGTGCCATCGATGCGTTTTACGCTGTCGCCCAGATCCACGGCCCTTTGCGCGGATGCATTATATTGCGCGCGACCCTCGGCGTAGTCTTGCAAAGATGTCAGGCCCCCCGCCGGTTCGGACGTATAGCGCCCGTTCTGCGGACCCGGCACAGGCACACCACCAGCGGCAAGTTCATCAATGATCTCGGCAAACCTCTCTGCGGTGAGGTCCTCGTAGTAGTCCTTGCCAATCTGCACCATCGGCGCATTGGCGCAGGCGCCAAGGCATTCAACCTCTTCCCAGCTGAACTTGCCATCTGCCGAAAGCTCGTGTGCCTTGGGCGCGATCTTGTCCTTGCAGACGCTGATCAGATCCTCGGCCCCGCAAATCATGCAGGAGGTCGTGCCGCACACCTGAAAATGTGCAACGCTGCCGACCGGCTGCAACTGGAACATGAAGTAGAACGTCGCCACCTCGAGCGCGCGAATGTGGGCGAGGTCCAGCATATCGGCCACATGTTCGATCGCCTTCCGGCTCAGCCAACCTTCCTGTTCCTGCGCACGCCACAGCAGCGGGATGATCGCGCTGGCCTGTCGCCCCTCGGGGTACTTGGTGATCTGTGCCCGTGCCCAGGCATCATTGGCTGGGGTAAAGGCAAAGTGTTCGGGTTGCTCGTGGTATAGTCTACGCAGCATGTCGGACCCCTACGGAATGGCAAACAGCGCGAAAATCGCGCCAATGGCGGACACACCGCCGATAATCAGATGAATCCAGAACGGATGACCCGCCCGGCGATAGATGAATGCGTCCCCCAGGCCGATCACGGCATAGCTGAGGAGCATGGCGAACAGCATGCGCGGCGCATTGAGCCAAGCGGCGATCAAGGCCAGCGCGGCGAGCCCCGCGTAGCGCACCAACAGCGCCTGCGCCAGCATGTCGGGGCGGTGCTGGATCAGCTTCAGACCGTATTGCTTGTTCATGGCCAACAGCACGGTCACCACGATCATGAAAATCGCAAGCGCCCAAGAGATGATGGTGACAAGCGAACCCAACATGGTCATTCCCCCCAGATCACAGCGCCCAGCACGATCAGGCAGCCACCAAAGGACAGCAACCCGGTCGCAGTGTGTTTGATGTGCGGCAACCCGCGCGAGGCATAGACCCAACCGTCATAGAGCCCCAGCACCGCGCAAACCGCCAGGAAATAGGCCGCAACGCCCGGCTGGCCAAAGATCAGAACGCCCAGCGTCAGCAGGAACAGCACCAGATAGCGGCCCGCCATGACGTGCGGCAGCAACTCCACCCGGTGCGTGACCGTGTCCATCGCCTTCACCGGATCGCGCAGCGAAATATACGCCAGATACCCGGTGATCGCGGCGGTGATCAGCATGACCAGAGTTGTCAGCATCGCCCACACTAGCGTGATGCCCCCAGATATTCGCGGACCTGGATTGTCATTCCTGACAATCCTCTGGCTTCAAAGTGAACTTGCCGCTGGCCATCTCAGCCCGGTCGGCTTTGACCAGATAGCGCATGGTTTTTTCCATGGACCGCTTGGTGAACCCGGCAGGCAGCAGTTCTGCCGTCGCGATGTCGCGGTCGATGGTGCAGTCATGGGACTGCGCGACCGAAATCATGACGTCCAGCAGGTCCTGCGACACGGGCAATTCATTGGCCACAGATACCGCTGGGGACAGCCCAAAGGTCAGGCAAGAGGCGAGGATCAGCCGCTTCAACGGTCAATCTCCCCAAACACGACGTCCATGGTGCCGATGATCGCCGCGACGTCGGCCAGCTGGTGGCCGCCTGCAACGTGGTCCATCGCCTGCAAATGCGGATAGCCCGGCGCACGCAGCTTGGCGCGGTAGGGTTTGTTGGTGCCATCAGCCACGAGATACACGCCAAACTCGCCTTTGGGCGCTTCGACGGCGGCATAAACTTCACCCGCCGGAACGTGGAACCCTTCAGTATAGAGCTTGAAGTGGTGGATCAGCGCCTCCATCGAGGTCTTCATCTCACCCCGTTTTGGCGGCGTCAGCTTGCCCCGCGCCAGAACATCGCCCTGCCCTTCGGGTGCGCGCAGTTTCTCGATACATTGCTCCATGATGTGCAAGGACTGACGCATCTCTTCCATCCGCATCAAGTAGCGGTCATAGCAATCGCCGTTCTTGCCTACGGGAATCTGGAATTCGAACTCGTCATAACATTCATAGGGCTGCGCGCGGCGCAAATCCCAGGCCAGCCCGGCCGAGCGTGCCATGACGCCGGAGAAGCCCCAGTCCAGCACCTCTTGCTCGGTGACGATGCCAATATCCACGTTTCGCTGTTTGAAAATCCGATTTTCGGTCAGCAAACCGTCCAGATCGTCCAGCTTTTCCGGGAACTGTTTGCACCACGCCTCGATATCGTCAATCAACGCGGGCGGCAGGTCCTGATGCACACCACCGGGGCGGAAATAGGCGGCGTGGAAACGTGCGCCACATGCCCGTTCGTAGAAATCCAGCAGCTTTTCACGTTCGTTGAATCCCCAGACCGGCGGCGTCAGCGCACCAACGTCCATGGCCTGAGTGGTCACGTTCAGAAGGTGGTTCAGGATGCGCCCGATTTCGGAATACAGCACCCGGATCAGGGAGGCACGGCGCGGCACCTCAACCCCGGTCAGCTTTTCGATGGCCAGACACCAGGCGTGTTCCTGGTTCATCGGCGCCACATAATCCAACCGGTCCAGATAGGGCAGGTTTTGCAGATACGTCCGGCTTTCCATCAGCTTTTCAGTGCCACGATGCAGCAGGCCGATATGCGGGTCGCACCGTTCGACAATCTCACCGTCCAGTTCCAGCACCAGCCGCAGCACGCCATGCGCCGCCGGGTGCTGAGGCCCGAAGTTGATGTTGAAGTTGCGGATTTTCTGTTCGCCGGTCAGGGCGTCTTCGTAGCCGCGCGATCCGTCCATCTAGCTGCCCTTCCTACAAAATAGCCAAGCAGGCCAAAGCCATGGCCGTCAATGCAAACACTGTCCCGGCGAGAAAACCCTGAATCTCGGTACGGTGCCACCATGCGCCGCAAATACTACGGTGTTGGGCATTAATCGTAGCAGATAGCGCACTTCGCAAAGTTTCGTCATCTTGGATCATACCAAAACCTCAACCTGCCAGTGCCGAACTGTCAGCAGTCCGGAACAGCTTGTTCATCAGTTTCCATTCGCCGCCGACGCGGACAAAGCCCAGGTAGTCCTCGTAGACCGTGCCGGGCACGCCGACCAGCAGCTTGACCCGGGCCATGTCGCCATCGGCCTCGACGGTCAGGATCTTGTATTTCGTGTCACCCTCAGCCGCGTCGCGTGCAGTGACGCGGGCCAGATAGGCGGCCTTGTCCCAGGTCTGCAATTCCGGGCCATCAACCCCGACCATGTGGAATGCGTCGTGACAGAGCGTTTCGAACACGTCCTGCTGCGCCTTATAGACCGCATGGCAGTAGGTTTCGGCGGCAGCGGTGACCGCGTCGATGTCGGTCTGGGTGGCTCCGTCCATCACTTCGCCTCCTCGGTCTTTTCGTCACCGGGCAGGATGTATTCGGCCCCTTCCCATGGGCTCATGAAATCAAACTGGCGGTATTCCTGAACCAGCGAGACGGGCTCATAGACCACGCGCTTTTCAACCTCGTCATACCGCACCTCGGTATAGCCCGTGGTCGGGAAATCCTTGCGCAGCGGATAGCCGCGAAAGCCATAGTCGGTGAGGATACGGCGTAGGTCCGGGTGACCGGAGAAGAGGATGCCGAACATGTCGAACACTTCGCGTTCGAACCAGTTGGCCGAAGGATGCACGCTGACGATGGAGGGGACCATATCCTCTTCCCGGATCGACACGCGCAGGCGGATGCGGTGGTTCTGGTACATCGACAGGAAGTGGTAGACGACGTCAAACCGCTTGGCCCGTTCGGGGTAGTCGACGGCGGTGATGTCCACCAGGGTCGAAAACCGGCAGGTCGGGTCGGTGCGCAGGAAATCGATGAAATCGACGATGTTGGATGGGGCCACGTCCACGTTCAATTCGCCATGGGACACGTCCCAGGCCACCACGCAATCGGCCCGCTTGGCTTCGATATAGGACCCGAGATCCTTCAGCGCTTCGGTCATGTCATCCTCCGAATGGATCAGCGTACGAGGGTTCCGGTCCGGCGGATTTTCCGCTGGAGCTGGAGGATACCATACAGCAGCGCCTCTGCCGTGGGCGGGCAGCCGGGCACGTAGATGTCGACCGGAACGATCCGGTCACAGCCGCGCACGACCGAGTAGGAATAGTGATAGTAGCCACCGCCATTGGCGCAGGACCCCATGGAGATCACGTAGCGCGGTTCGGGCATCTGGTCGTAGACCTTGCGCAGCGCTGGGGCCATTTTGTTGGTGAGCGTCCCGGCCACGATCATCACGTCGGATTGGCGCGGTGATGCGCGCGGCGCAGTGCCAAAGCGTTCCAGGTCATAACGCGGCATAGAGGTGTGCATCATCTCCACCGCGCAGCAGGCCAGACCAAAGGTCATCCAGTGCAGCGAGCCGGTGCGCGCCCAGTTGATGATGTCCTCGGTCGAGGTGAGCAGGAACCCCTTGTCGGCGAGCTCGTCATTGAGTGCGCGTGTCGCGACCTCTTTGTCCGGGCCCGCGTCGTTCAATGCGCCTGAGATTCCCATTGGGTACCCTCCTGGAAGATGCCTAAGGATCGACTAAGCCCGCACCTGCCGAACGTCAAGGGAGACCAGCCGTTTTCGGAGGGTTTGCCGCAGGTCCGTAAAGACTGGGTAAATCACGAAAAAGAACCGGGCCCTCTCATGCCAGAGAGAACCCGGTCGAGGGAAATCTGATTGTTCAATCAGCGACAGGCGTCGGGTTTACCGGTCGGAAGTTGCCGTCCAGCACGGTCTGACTGACCCCGTAGTTGCGGACGCTGTAGTTGAATGGTGCCCCACCCGACGAAAGCGGGTTAGTGACATCTTCCCCGCAGTTGAAGTGCAACGTGATCGTGCCATCCGGGTTCGGCGCCCACATGTTCGAATTGATGTGCATGTTGCCATCCATCAGGTAGCCATCCGTGTCGTACAACGTGAAGGACGTGAAAAATGCGTTTTTGGGATCGTCGAAGGTCACGGCAAGGCACTGGTCCCCCTGCAAACCCGGAGAGCTGGAATAGGCGTTCGACACACCCAGCTCGGGCGGGTAGCCACCCCAGCCTGCGGCGTGCGACAAGTCCAGCAGATACTGATCCGCCTCACCAGCCGCCTTGGCATAAGTGTAGTCGATCCCCGCGTTCAGGAACGCGTCCTTGTAGGTCGCACGAAGGACCTCCAACTGCGCTTGATCGTAGTCTTTTGGCTCATAGACACCTTCCATGGCCCCTGACACAGCGATCTGGTCCTGAACGGCGTGCAGATGCTCCAGCGATGCCGCGTTGGTGCGGTCCTTCAACTCGGTTCGAAAGATGATCAGCGCATAGTCAGTTGAAACAGACAGGTCGTGGTCGCCGGCATCAACGATGAAGTAGGGTGAAAAGCCATCCTCATCCATAACCTGCGCCGAGACATATAGGTCAGAACTGGGAAGAGAGATCTGGAATTCCCGGTCGTCCGACACTTTCACGATCCGGATTGAATAGAGCGTATCCCAATTCATCCGAACTGTCGGTGCCTCGGGGCCGACGGGCGTGACCTCCCTAAGGTGCAGGATACCCTTGTCGGCCCCGGCCCGCGCCCAGTTGGAGAAGTTCCAGGCCGTCTCGGCCTGGGCGAAGTTGTCTTTTGTGACCGCAACGGTGTCGGCGAAGACCAAAGGGGCGTACATCGCCAAAACCCCGGCAAGAATAGGCATCGGTTTCATATCAATTGCTCCTGTGAGTGGTGGAAATGGCCTGCCGTGTAATTTCTATTCGCGTAACTCGATCTCGCCCGGGCGCCACGACCCGTCAAACCAGGGCTCCAGCGGACCGTAGAGCCGCAATACCGTGGTCCAGGATTTCCCCGGTATCGTCTGAATCCAGTTCCCCTCTTTGCCTTCTGGCGGCTCGGGCGCGAACCAGATCGTGAAACTGCCGTCCTCGTTCGCGGTCAGCGCAGGTTGTTTGCTGTCAACGCCCGCGAGTTTCTGATCCGTTTCCAGCAGGGACCGTGTCTGCGTGTCATAGACGACGAAAGACCAATAGTTGTTGATCGGAACATCCGGCGGCAAAGTGACAGAATAGGTCTTTGCCCCATCCATGTAGTTTCCGTCGCTGTCCCGGTTCACCAAGGCGTATTGCGATCCGACGCCTACGTTCTGCGCGACCATCGCAGGCGTTGTGCCTGTCGCGTAGTAGTGAAACAGCGATCTGGCATCGAGAAGCTTGACGTCGTCCAACTGAAACTCGTGGCTGCCGCCGACAAACGCGGTCTTCCAGTACCCATCGTCATAGTAAAATGGCGCGCGCGATCTGGGGGCAAAGACAAGGGACCGCGCCGCGGCGGTGCCCAACGCCACCGCTTCGCCAAGTGTGTCCCGCAGGCGCTGGTCTGGTTCGAACGGTTCACCCCTGCGTATTCCAAGGGAAAACAAGGTGCCCATCAACTCTTCTGGCAAGGCACCGGGCACCTCGCCATCCACGACCGCCTTCATTTCTTCAAAAAAGCTGAAATCATTGGCGTGAATGGTGTTGAATTGTTTGTCCGTCAGATCGACAAAATTTGTTGGCGCTGGTGCGTCGCGGTCATCCCATGGATAGACGCGCACAGTTTGCTTGAGCTCTGCTGTCCGGGCCGCAACCCCGTCCTCGCCGTAGAAAGCACGAAGCGCGAACCAGTTCATGTTGCTGGGTGGCGTGACGATAAAGTACCCGGACTCTGGCAGGGGGCCATCATAACCCGGTGGCACGATAAGGAATTTGCCGCCTTCGCCCTTGTCAGGCCCGGCGTTGCCGATATCCGTGACATAGCGCATGTACACGTCATCCATCAGCCCCAAAATGCCCGGAGGCACCTCCAGAACGACGGGCCCCTTGGACAAGTCCGTGCAATTGAACATGTAGATTGTGGTGGTGTTCGGCGTGAGCAGAAGCGAACGTGCGTTGTAAAGGTCGTTGAAGATGCCAATGGACAGCCGATCCAGGCCAACACCTTCCAAACCACGGCACATTGCATACGTGGACGCCGCGGGCATGCCATCCAAGAAAGCCGTCATGCCACGCGCCAAATCCAGTGCGTCATAGGCCAGCGCGACAGTCTCTTCGGTGGGCAGGCCGTCGCTGTATTCCAAAACGCCCAGTCGCGTTTCAAACCGGTCCGGTACAGTTATGTTTGAAGGTACGTCAGCAGCGTACTCAGGCGCGGTTTGAGAGCTTGCTGCTGTTGCCAGACAAACCAGTGCCGTGGTCGCAAAAAGTTGCGCAATAAAACCAAATTTTTTCATTATTTCTCCGCCTGCTAGCGTGAATCCGAAGGTGCAATTCACCCGATTCGAACGTCAGTACGATTGAACCCTAGCGGCCCATTTGCTATCGAATTGCACACCAACGGGCAGTTGGAGGAAAATATGAATCGCGACGAGGCCGAGAGTTTTCTGAGACAGTCCGGCTGGCTGTCGACCCTACCTATCGCGCTCCAGGATGATTGGCTGCAGGGTGCAAGGTTGGTCGAAGTCACCAAGGGCGATCAGATGTTTGCCATCCAGGACGACCCCCGGTTCATGTTCGGCCTGGCCAAGGGCACATTCGGCGCCTTGCTGAGTTACCATCCGCAGGAAACCAAGCTGATGATGCTGTACGGGGCCGGGAATTGGGCGGGCGATGCTGCAGTTTTGAGCGGCAATGCACATCGCGGAACCGCCGTTGCGCGAACAGAATGCACGTGCCTCGCGGTGCCTTCCACCCATATCGAAGCAGTGGCAACGCGCCATCCAGACATCTGGCGATGGATGGCTCAAAACGTGCTGTTTCAGCTCGACACGTTTATCACGCAGACTGAGGGCGCGCTGTATCGTGATCCAATCTGCCGACTGATCACGATGATGCTGAGCCTGTGCAAGTTGAACCCGAGACAATCAAGTTTTGAGTTGTCGACCGAGGAGATCGGTCAAATGGTCGGCCTGACGCGCAATACAGTCAGCAAAGGCCTTCAAATCTTGACGAAAGACGGCCTGATCAGTCGCAGATATAGAACACTGGAAATCCAGTCGCCCACAGACCTGAAAACAGAACTCGACCGGCGAACGGCCAGGTGAAGACTGCAATCTGAACCAGGGATCAGGTAGCTTTGCGGGTCCTCACACAGCGGTCAAACCGTGCAGGTTTGTCGCTTAGGCCCAATCCATCGCGCCCTTTTTCCATTCATACGCGAACCCAGCAGTTAAAACGCCCAGGAACACCATCATCGACCAGAATCCAGCGTCGCTCATATCCTTGAACCCGACGGCCCACGGGAAGAGGAACGCGATTTCCAGGTCAAAAATGATGAACAGGATACACACGAGGTAGAACCGCACATCAAATTTCATACGCGCGTCGTCAAATGCGTTGAAACCGCATTCATAGGCGCTGACCTTTTCGGGGTCTGGATTGCGTACAGCAACAACAACAGCAGCAAGGATCAGGACAAGGCCCAAGCCGATTGCAACGGCCAGAAATACGAGGATCGGCAGGTATTCCCTCAGAAAATCGTCCACTGCGGTCGCTCCTTCGCTGCACGTCGCATGTCCGGCTCAGGATAGGACCGAACGGCTAAGAGTTCCCTACCCAAGCCACAGGTCAGGGTCAACAGAGCAAGGCGCGCCATTCTGGCCCTTCAGGTTTGCCCCGCACCGTCTGGTATGGGCGAGCAGAAGATCAGACGATTGCCGAACGGATCCTGCACGGTCATTTCATCAAACCCCCAGGCCTGCCGCTGCACGCCTGGGCGGGCATTGGCGTAGCGTTTTGCGTTCAGGGCAAAGGCAAAGCCGCGCACATCTTCGGTTTCGATCCGCAGAGTGGCACCCGGGCTTGCGTCACCGTGATGCTCGCTCAGATGCAGGATGCAGTCACCCAGCCGCACCTCCATATATAGCGGCGTGTCCGGTTCGAAACCATGTTCGAACGTCACCGCAAACCCCAGAAAATCCACATAAAACTCGCGCGCTTTCACAGCGTCAAAGCGTCGTAGAATCGGAATCGGCGGGGAGAAACAGGGGGTCGTTGACCCCCACTTGAATGAACCCGCACCCCTCTACCCTGTGCTCTGCTGGGACGGTGTCCGCGAACCGGCCGGCGCTAGTAACTTCGC
>JBFOMB010000066.1:0-25781 GCA_040830545.1 Paracoccaceae bacterium
AAATCTTTCCCCCGAAGTGCGTATAAGGTATTACTCACCGGTTCCTGTGGCTATTCCTTAGATCTGTGCACTTTCCCACGGGTTACTAACCCCTCCGCCGCTCCCCCGAAGGTGCGCACGACCTGCATGTGTTAGGCCTGCAGCCAGCGTTCGATCTGAGCCAGGATCAAATTCTCAAGCTGAAAAGCTGTTTCCAGCTTATCCTTGACGTTCGAACCTCTGCACATCAATCCTGACCGGCTAAGATCAGGACCGTCTCTGTTTGTTGTGCTTCAGTTTCATCAGAAACCGAAAGCCGTCCAAACAGTGAAGCTGACTATCCATCATCGGGATCCGATCAGATCATCACCCTAGGTAGTTTGATATGCTTAGATTTGATCCATCGAATGAACCAAACCGCCCACATATCTCTTCAGATATCATCAATTTCAAAGAGCGTGGATCCCAGCACAAACCAGAACCCGAGAGACAAAATCAACCGGAAGCGCCATTTTCTTTTTGGCGCGACCCGCTTCAGTTACCTCAGTGTTTTTTGCCTTCCTTCCCTCTAGAGCATCGCTCCGTCGTTCCGTCTGGCGTTCCGTCGTGCGCCTCAGCGCCGCCGGTGAAGGGGTATTTACGGATTGGGCCGGGGGGCCGCAACCCCTTTTTTCAAAAAACGTCGTATTTTTTTGACATTTCATAATTTCCTATATTTTTCAACTGCTTGAAGCCAAAGAAGAGTGCGGGGTCTGCTAGTAGAAAGTGTTGCGACCCTTACGTGGTCACGGGAGGGATTCGCCCTGAATACCAGATTTGGGGTTATCCACAGACCTACCCCCAATACTGTCCCGAGACTCGGCAAATCACGCCGTGAATCAAACAACTCGGGGTCCACGATTCAGGTGGCAGTGACTCGTTTTTTTGTTGGTACCCGCAAAATCAGCAGGCTCAGAATCGTCGTCATGTATATGAGCGGCTCCAACTGCCATCCTTTGGCCAGCATTATGTAGTGCAAGCCCCCCAACACTACTGCCGGATAGACCAACCAGTGCAATCGCCGCCAACCTGCCGTGCCGAGTCGCTTTATTGACGCGTTGTTGGACGTCAGCGCCAGCGGCACCAACAGGACGAAACCGGCCATGCCGATGGTAATGTACGGTCGTTTGGCAATGTCGCGCAGAATCTCTGCCAGTACCTGAACATCCAGAACCAGCCAGACGGCCAGATGCAGCCCGACATATGTAAAGGCAACAAGCCCCAGGAGACGGCGAAACTTGAGCAGGTTCAAACCAACCCATCGGCGCAACGGTGTCACACACAGTCCGGCGATCAGAAACTGCAGCGCTAGCTCGCCATACGCGTGCTCCAACTCCTTTATTGGTTCTACGCCCAGTGCGCCCGTCAGCCCCTGCCAGAACAGCCAGGGCGCTGGCAGAAGCGACAATACATAAAGAGGCCATGTTGGCAGACGGCGCAGCCATCCATTCAGGGTCAGAACAATCGCTGTTTTCATGCCGCTGATCTAATCACCAAATCACGTTCGTTCAAAACACGCGGACTCACGAGCCTGCTGGGTTTGTTTCAATCAGGGATGACCCGCACCGGAAGCTGGTCGAAAGCGCGGATTGTATTGTTCATTGCAATGGTGGGCGTTCCATCCAACTCCCACCGTTTCACCCGTGTTCGCATAGCGTCGACCAGGTTGATCAGTTCCCGTCGCGCCAGATGGAGACCCATGCAGGTGTGACGTCCATGGCCAAAACCCAGATGCTTGCGCAGGTTCCTGGAGATGTCGAACTGATCCGGTCTATCCCAGACCCTGTCGTCCCTATTGGCTGAAGCATAGATTGCAATAATGCGCGCGCCCTTGGACAACGGCACGCCGGCCAGTTCCGTGTCCTCCCCAACATATCGGGAAAACGCACGGATCGGGGTGGACATGCGTACGACCTCTTCAACGGCATTGGCAACTAAATCAGGCTTTTCGCGCAGCAAGGCCCATTGGTCAGGGAAACGCGCGAAATAGTAGGCCGCAAATCCAGCGGCGGAAATGGTCGTGTCGAGGCTTGGATTGATATAGTCGCGCATCAACTGCGCCGCCTGCGCTTCGGTGAACCCCTTCTCAGGTGCGACTTCGAAAATGCGCCGTGCCAGCCCGCCCTCTTTCAACGCCTCGGCCCGACCATTTGCCTTCAGATAAGCCTGCAGATCGACAAGGTCCGCAAACGCATCCCGGCTGCGTTGGTTAAATCCTTCGAACAGGTTGAACGTCGCTGCCGCCCAGCACAGCATATTGTTCTTTCCCCCATCGCTTAAGCCGATCAGGTCAGTGACAATGGACAACGGCAGGATTTGGGCGAAGTCTCTGACCGCATCAAACCGCACTTGCGTCACGAGGCGGTCTGCCAAGGCCTGCGCTGTGTCGCGGATGTAGTCCTCCAAGGGAACGAGGTTCTTTGGCATGATCGGCACGGCGGTGACCGAACGCTGACGGCCATGGGCCTCACCATCCGTGTTCAGAGTGGACCCAACGAGCATCGCGTTGACGTCATCATTCAAGGACAGGCCGCGCCCGGACTGGAACCGATCTGCACCACGCAGCACCTCAACGACTTCGGCATAGCGGGCGACGGCATAGGCCTGCTGTTGCTCCAGCCAGAGAACCGGACCACGTGCCCGCATATCAGTATAGTGTGGCAGCGGATCGCGGATGAACGCGTCACCGTAGAAATCCGCTGGATAGGTTTTGGCTTCCATATGCGGGAGCCTAGGGCAAGGTTAGCGGCTAATAAAGCGGCGCCTTCGTCTCGCGCACCGCAGCCCCGGACTTGATCCGGGGCCTCGTCGATGTTGGCCCCGAGACGTGCCCGGGGTCCGTCAATCAGTAGAACTCTTTCAGGTCCATGCCGTCATAAAGCGCGGCCACCTCGGCCTCGTATCCATTGAACATCAGCGTCGGCTGTTTCTTCGCAAACAAACCACCACCAATAACCCGTTCCGAAGCCTGGCTCCACCGGGGGTGATTCACGTTGGGATTCACGTTGGAATAGAACCCGTATTCGCGTGGCGCATATTTGTTCCAGCTGGTCGGCGGCTCATCTTCGGTCAGGGTGATCTTGACGATGGATTTGATCGACTTGAACCCATATTTCCAAGGCACCACCAATCGGATCGGCGCGCCGTTCTGGTTCGGCATGGGTTTGCCGTAAATCCCTGTCGCCATCAACGTCAGCGGATGCATCGCCTCGTCCAGGCGCAGACCTTCGACATAGGGCCATTCGATCACCGGATAACGCAGGCCAGGCATTTCCTCGGGCCGTAGCAACGTTTCGAAGGCCACGTATTTTGCGCCCTCTTTCACACCGGCCAAGTTCAGCAGATCGGCCAGTTCGAACCCATTCCAGGGCACCACCATCGACCACGCTTCTACACAGCGGAACCGGTAGATGCGCTCTTCGATCGTCATCTCGGACATGATGTCCTGAAAATCATAGGTGCCGGGCCGCTCGACGAGGCCGTCGATTTCGATGGACCAGGGGCTGGTCGTCAACTGGCCTGCATAGCGAACCGGGTCGTCCTTGCCTGTGCCGAATTCATAGAAATTGTTGTAGCTGGTGATTTCTTCCCATGTGTTGGGCACCAGATCGGTTGACGCATGCCCCGGACCGGCAATTGCGCCCAGACCCAAAGCCGCCGCGCCGCCTGCCAGCAGCTGCCGCCGGTTCATATATGCTGCGTAGGGCGTGACGTCCGCCCGACTCAAAGTGTTGGTCCACCGACCTGCCATGTTACACTCTCCCCGATTTCGTTTGGGTTACTTAGGCCTCTGCCCGCTCAAACCCAAACCAATTGTCCTCACAATCGCGTCGGTGAACGTTTCAAACCAACCTACCTGTGATCAGCCGCAATCGCCTGCGCCGTTTTTCGCGCCTCGCATTGCGCCTGACACGGGCGGATTGGCGAGCGAGCTTCACCAAGGTTTCCCCATGTGGCCCGGACAACGCGCCTTGGCCGCTTAGATATTGCGGCACGTCCAGCGAAGGCGACGTGTTCGCCTCCACAATAACTGGGCCGTCTGTACAAATAGCGATATCCCAGCCGATCAGGGGAACCATGGGAAACAGACCAGCAGCTTGTTTTGCAATCTCGCAGACCTCTTCCCAATGCGGCAGCAGAGGCTGAAACATGTCGCACCCGGTCATCGGATGCCGGGTCAGAGCGTGTCGATCTCCGATCACATCCGCCAGAACAGGCCCAACAATGCCAGTTTCTGCATCGACAATCGCCGCCGCATGACCGGCGCGCGGATGGTCCGTGTAACCTTCGCCCAAGGGCACCTTCCAGAAGGAACGATGGATCAGTGCCTGTTTTCGGTCAAACAGGGTGATCACCCGCACCGTCGCCACGATTGGACCAACCATACGAACCAAAGAGGGGTGTTGCCGCAGGAAGCTCTGAAACAAGTAACCGCCCGACCGGTGTTTGCGCTCCAACCTTTCCCAAAACCGCACAATCGGAATCTGATCTCCGTCCACCGTCAGAATTTGATCCGATCGGTCATCAAACCCGAAAACCGCAATTTCGCCCCCAGCCCGTTGACCCAACAGCGGCTTGCCAAACAATGGCAGGCAGTCTTGCGACCGGAGCAATTGGCGCAGATCGTCAATGGTGGATAAAGCTTCGGCGGCGTGCGGCGCGGGCCGCCCAAACACCGCGCGCAGTTCAGGCGCGGGTAGTCCAGCGCCTCGTAGTGTCGCGCCAAACAGCAGCTTGTCGCCCACCATCCCGCGTCTGTTGGAATTGCGATTGATGCGCAGAGCCAATTGCGCGGCCCCATATGCACCAATGAACGTCCGTGCTTCCATGGCCGGTTTGTCGGCCAGGCCCAGAGACCTAAACTCGGAAAATGTCAGGCCCCGTCGCCAGGACCTTTGCCTTATATATGACAGCAGCGCTGTCACCCTGACCGGGCGCGCAGCGCACTACCGGTTTCGGGTCGGGGATAGAGCTCGTTCATCGCCACACTTCCCGCCTGTTCCCGCATGATCCGCACGTGATGGCGGCGCATCAGCCGGGGTTCGGACACACCCACCGAATGGGCAATAACCTCGACCTCGTGAATAATCTCTTTTGCGTACCGCGCGACGCGTTTGTGTTTCTGCGCCACGACCAGCCCCTTCTGAAAACGTGGGTTATGGGTCGTGATCCCCGTCGGACAGGTGTTCTTGTTACATTTGAGCGCCTGAATGCATCCGAGCGAGAACATGAAGCCGCGCGCCGAGGTCACGAAATCTGCACCCGTTGCCAGCGCCCAGGCCAGATCGCCGGGGTTCACCAGTTTGCCGCTGGCAATCAGGCGAATGCGGGATTTGAGACCATAAGCGTCGCGCAGATCGGCCACCAGCGGCAGCGCCTCGCGAACGGACATGCCAACCAGATCCATTAAAGGCATCGGCGCGGCCCCGGTGCCGCCTTCACCTCCGTCAATGGTGATGAAATCCGGCGCGTGTTCTTCACCCCGTTCCACGATAGCCTCAAACAGGTCTCTCAATACAGGTTCACCGCCAACAACGGTTTTGATCCCCACTGGTTTGCCTGTCACCTCGCGCACGTGATGGATGAGGTTCAACAGATCCTCGAAACTGGCGATGTCCCGATGGCGATTGGGCGACAGGCTGTCCTGACCGGCAGGGATGCCCCGTATTTTTGCAATCTCAGGCGTGACCTTGGCGGCGGGCAGAATGCCTCCCTTCCCCGGCTTCGCGCCCTGGGCCAGCTTGATCTCGAACATGCGAACCGCGTCGTGGCTGGCCACCTCGCGCAGCTTGTCATCGCTGAGGTTCCCGTGCTCGTCCCGAACGCCGTATTTTGCCGTGCCGATCTGGTAGACGACGTCGCAACCGCCTTCCAAATGAAACGGGCTGAGCCCGCCTTCCCCGGTGTTCAGCCAAATGCCAGCCTCTTTCGCACCCTGACTCAACGCTTCGACCGCTGGGCGGGACAATGCACCGAAACTCATCCCCGAAATGTTAAAAAAGGACGGAGCGGCGTATGGCGTACGGGCGTGCGGCCCGATCACCAGCGGTTCTGACTTGGCGAACTGGTCATCCAACGGCGGGAAGGGCGCATTCACGAATAGGGGTGTGCCCGGAATGTTCGTATTTCGGGTCGACCCAAAGGCAACTGTGTTGTCATGTCCACGCGACGCGCGTTCCACCCATTCTCGCTGCGCCCGGTTGAACGGCAGTTCCTCACGGTCCATGGCAAAGAAATACTGCCGAAAAAACTCACCCAACTCGCTGAACAGTGTCCGAAACCGCCCAATCACCGGATAGTTGCGACGGATGGCGTCAGCGGTCTGGAAGCGGTCGGCCAGAAACAGCACTACAATTGTCAGCAGGATCAACCCGATCACGAGCACGAAGCTCAACGCCATGATTTCCAAGGCTCGGAAGGTGAACTCCATCAGCGTCTCCTGCGGGTTGCCGTCGGTGCGATGCGGTTTCTACGTGATGTGAGTTTTGAGCGGGATTGAGTGACCGATCAAGCCGAAGCGTCAGAGATGACAGAATTTTCAGTGGATCGTGGGATCACGGACGTACTGTTGTTGCATAACAATCGGCTGGCATGGCGCCTGCCCTGCCATCACGCAATCCCGACATCCGCTGCCCAATCCGGGGCCTCACCGATAATCCGCTGTCGGATCAGGGTCAGCGAGTCGCGACCAAAAAACAGTTCGTCCTGCCAGACATAGGACGGAACACCAAACATGCCTGCCTCTTCCGCCTCGGCCCGCAGGTTATCATGTTTGGCGCGGCCCTCTCCATTTGCCCAATCCTCAAATCCGGCAGGATCAACACCTGCCTCTGTCAGGCAGGTGTTGATCATTGCAATATCCTCAATATCCAGATCGCGCCGCCAGAAAGGCGCATAAACCACGTCCAGAAACGCGTCGGCCTTGCCCTGTTCTCGCGCCCAGAGGATCGCGATAGAGGCCAGCGAGGAATCCCAGATTTTCTGAGTGCCCCGGATCGTCATGCCGCGCAGGTTGGCGATGCGGCGGATGTCCATATAGGCGTATTTGATGCGACGCCATTGGTGCGGCGTACGGTTGTCGGAAATCAGATTCCCGTCATCATCTATTTCTGCACTACCGAGGTAACTGGGAATGTCGAGCGTGAAGGGCAACCAATCGAGCGTGACACCGGTCTGGCGAGCCAGACGGCGCGTGGGCTCGATGGCCAGGTAAGCGTAAGGGCTCTTCACATCTATATAGCAGGTCAGTGTTTCGCTCATCGTTTCCCTCACGCGTTGTTTGTCAGCAGCGGACGCGAAACCCTTCGGCTCGTCAACCGGTCCCGACGCAACGAAAATGGGCGGGGAAAGCCCCGCCCCTCGTTCTGTGCCTAGCCGCGTCATCAATGAATGACGGCGTCATCCGGTCTGGGCCGGTTGGAACTCGCCAAGCGGTCGCCGATGATCAGCCCATCGGCCCCGGCGCTGACCGGGATCGTCGCGCCGTCCGCCACATCGCCCGCCAACAACATCTCGGCCAGCGGATCCTGCAACGCGCGCTGAATCACCCGCTTTAGCGGACGGGCACCGAACACTGGATCGTACCCTTCGTCGGCCAACCATTTCTTGGCCTCTTTGTCCAGCTCCAGCGCGATCTTGCGACCTGCCAACCGTTTTTGCAGCCGAGCCAACTGAATTTCCACGATACCGCCCATGTCACCGCGACCAAGCCGGTCAAAGATCACCGTTTCGTCCAGGCGGTTCAGGAATTCCGGCCGAAAATGCGCCCGGACCGCGTCCATAACATCCCGCCGCGCCTGCGCGCTGTCGGCCCCTTCGGGCAGTTGGCTGAGTGCCTGGGAACCGAGGTTCGAGGTCAGCACGATCAGCGTCTGCTTGAAATCGACCGTGCGGCCCTGACCATCCGTCAACACGCCGTCGTCCAGCACCTGCAACAACACGTTGAACACATCGGGATGTGCCTTTTCGACCTCGTCAAACAGGACCACTTGATAGGGCCTGCGCCGCACGGCTTCGGTTAAAACACCACCTTCGTCGTAACCAACATAGCCCGGAGGGGCACCGATCAGACGGGCAACCGCGTGTTTTTCCATGAACTCGGACATGTCGATGCGCACCATTGCGTTGTCGTCGTCAAACAGGAAATTCGCGACCGCCTTGGTCAACTCGGTCTTGCCCACGCCAGTGGGCCCGAGGAACAGGAAGCTGCCCAAGGGACGGTTTTCGTCGTTCAGCCCGGCGCGCGCGCGCCGCACCGCGTTGGACACGGCACGCACTGCCGCGTCCTGACCAATGACCCGCTTGTGCAGGTCATCTTCCATCCGCAGCAGTTTTTCCCGCTCGCCTTCCAGCATCTTGGACGTCGGAATACCGGTCCAGCGTTCCACAACCTCCGCCACCTGTTCCGGACGCACGGCCTCTTCGACCATCAGGCCGGTGTCCTCAGCGCTTTCTGCTTCGACCAGCTTTTTTTCAAGCTCCGGGATCACGCCATAGCTCAGCTCACCTGCGCGACCGAGATTGCCCTGCCGTTTGGCAATGTCGAGCTCCGCCCGCGCATGATCCAGCTGTTCCTTGATGTCGCGCGCACCGGCCAGCTTGTCCCGTTCGGCCTGCCATTGGGCTGTCATCTCGGACGACTTTTCCTGCAGGTCTGCCAGATCTTTCTGCAACTTTTCCAGACGGTCGCGCGAGGCTGTATCGTCTTCGAGTTTGAGCGCTTCGACCTCGATCTGCATTTGCAGGATCTGCCGGTCGAGTTGGTCCAGTTCCTCGGGCTTGGAATCCACCTCCATCCTCAGGCGTGAGGCCGCTTCGTCCACAAGGTCGATGGCCTTGTCGGGCAGGAAGCGGTCGGTGATGTAGCGGTGCGAGAGCGTCGCAGCACTCACAAGGGCGGAATCCGAGATGCGGACACCATGGTGCAGCTCGTACTTCTCCTTGATCCCCCGCAGGATAGAGATTGTGTCCTCCACCGTGGGTTCCTGTACAACAACGGGCTGGAACCGGCGGGCCAGGGCAGCGTCTTTCTCAACGTATTTGCGATACTCGTCCAATGTGGTGGCCCCGATGCAATGCAATTCACCACGGGCCAAGGCCGGTTTGATCAGATTCGCAGCGTCCATCGCACCATCGGTTTTGCCTGCGCCAACCAGCGTGTGCATTTCGTCGATGAACAGGATGATTTCACCGGCGGCTGAGGTCACTTCGTTGAGGACTGCCTTCAACCGTTCTTCGAACTCGCCACGGTATTTCGCACCCGCGATCAGCGCACCCATATCCAGCGCCAACAACTTCTTGTCCCGCAGACTTTCGGGTACGTCACCGTTGACGATACGCAGGGCCATGCCCTCGGCAATCGCGGTTTTACCCACGCCGGGTTCACCAATCAGCACCGGGTTATTCTTGGTCCGGCGACTGAGCACCTGCATCGCACGGCGAATTTCGTCGTCGCGACCGATGATGGGGTCAATCTTACCCTCACGCGCCACCTCGGTCAGGTCGCGCGCGTATTTGTTCAGCGCGTCGTAACTGTCCTCGGCACTGGCGCTGTCGGCGGTCCGACCTTTGCGGATGTCGTTGATCGCCTCGTTCAGTTTCTGCGCGGTGACGGCACCAGCATCCAGGGCTGTCTTGGCAGCGGATTTCACCATTGTGAGCGCCATCAAAACGCGTTCGACCGGGACAAAGCTGTCGCCAGCCTTTTCCGCCAGCTTCTCCGCCTCGGCCAGAACCTTCGCTGTCTGGCCGTCCAGATAAACCTGCCCGGCATCGCCGCTGACCTGCGGGATTTTTGCGATGGCGGATTCCAGTGCTTCGGTCACGCGGGATGGCACACCACCTGCACGTTGGATCAGATTGGAGGCAAGCCCCTGATCGTCATCCATCAGGGCCTTCAGAATATGTTCGGGGGACAGGCGCTGGTGATTTTCCCGCAGCGCGATGGTTTGAGCTGCCTGCACAAAACCGCGGGCACGCTCCGTGAACTTGGTCAAGTCCATGAGTTCTCTCCTTTTCAAGCGCCCGATTGCGACCCGCCCGCTTGGCGGCACGTGGTCTTTTGGGCCTCGGATCAGATGTGGGGAGCGCGGTGTGATCACGCAAGGGGCACGGGGCGGATTCTACGCGGAATCTGCACGGAATTTTCGCTAAATTCCCGGGGATACGCCGCCCGCCACGGGCAGGTTGATGCCTGTCACGTAATTGCCGCCAGGACCTGCCAGATAGGCCACGGCCTCCGCCACATCCGCTGGCAGTCCGGCATCCCGCAGGGCCACGGGCGCATAGCGGTGCGCCTTGATCTCGTCGATGGTCATATCAGTCTCCGCCGCCAGTCGCGTGTTGGCGGCCATGTGCATGTCGGTCGCGATGAACCCCGGGCAGACGGTGTTGCAGCGGATGCCATCGGACCCAAACTCGGCAGCCAACGTTTTGGTCAGTCCCACCAACCCATGTTTCATTGCTGTGTAGGCTCCAAATCCTGCCTCGGCCCCCAGCGACCCTGTGGAGCCGATATTGATGATCCTGCCCGCCTGCTGCTTTTTCATCTGAGGGATCACCGCCTGACACAGGCGCATTGGCCCCAGCAGGTTCACAGCAAAGCTCGTGGTCCATTGCTCGGGCGTGGTGGACAGGAAATTGTTGGACCCTGCCAACGATCCTGCGTTGTTCACAAGGATGTCGATCCGACCGAAACAATCCAGAGTTTTGCTGATGCAGGCTTCAATGTCGTCCTGAGATGTCACGTCCAACCGGACCGCCGACGCCTGCCCACCGGCATCTTCGATCTGGCCCACCAACTCCGCCAGCAAATCCAGCCGGTAACGGAGCACTCCATTAACGTCGACGTCTCCTTCCAGATCACCGACAACAACGTGCGCCCCGTCCCGCGCCAACCGCAACGCAATTGCACGCCCGATTCCCTGCGGCGTCGACGCGCCCGTGACCAATGCGACCTGACCAGAAAGCAAACCCATACCCAACCTCCATCGTTCCCCTCAGCGCTACACAATCCCAACGAAGCAGCAAGCACGAACACCACTGGACCCAATCACCCCATAAGACTAAAGAAGCACAAATCCCCAAAATCCAAGGAGCGCCCCTATGTCCGACGACCGCCTGATCGTAGCCCTCGACGTCCCTCATGCCGTTGCAGGATTGGAATTGGCCTCCAAACTCGGTGACAGCGTCAGCTTCTACAAAATCGGGCTGGGCATGTTGACTGGTGGCGGGCTGGCGTTGGCCAACGAACTGAAACAGGACCATGGGAAGCGTATTTTCCTGGACATGAAGCTGTTCGACATCAGCGCAACGGTCGAAGCTGCGGTGCGGGGGCTGGCGCAGTTCGATCTGGATTTCCTGACGGTGCAGGGGGACCCTCACGTGGTGCGCGCGGCAAAGATCGGGGCAGAGAAGTCCGACATGAAGATCCTTGCCGTGACAGTTCTAACGTCGCTGGACCGGGGCGATCTGGATGCGTCGATGATGCGCGATGGAGCGGTTCCGGAAATTGCGATTGAGCGCGCCGCGCGCGCGTTCGAGGCCGGGGCGGACGGAGTCATTTCCTCGCCCCAGGAAGCGTCCGCTATCCGTGCTCTGCCCGAAGCGGCAGGCAAACTGATCGTGACGCCCGGCGTCCGTCCCGAAGGCGCGGCACTGGGCGATCAGAAGCGCATCGCGACCCCTGCCACTGCCGTTCAGGACGGCGCAGATCATATCGTGGTTGGTCGTCCAATCTGGCAGGCGCCTGATCCGCAAGGGGTCGTACGCTCCATTCTCGCCGATTTGCAGGGCATTCCACGCGCCGCCTGAACTGTGCCCTGAATGCCACAAAACCGGCATTCTCCGGGAGGGTCAGGAAATCCGGACTATCCAGTTACCTGTGGTTCAGGCACGCTATGGTTGAGACACTCCCCCAACGAACCTTTTCTTCCTGTGGTTCGTTACCTCCCCCCGCATAATCCGCGGGGGGTCTTTCTGAATACCATCGGATTCTGCAACCTGCCAAAACGACGCTCGGTCAGACGTGCCTTGCAGTTGATCCAACCGGGAATGACCCTAGGATACCGGGTACCAGCCCAGACCCGAGGAGAGTCGTTCGTGAAAAACCTATCCATCGTCGCCGCCGTTTCCTGTGCCATTGCAGCCACTACTGCGTTTGCCAAGGACGAGGTCGGAATCCTGCCTAACGCAGACAGCCTGTTCCAGAAGTGGGGTGAGGAAAGTGGCTGGACGATTTATGCCGACCGGTCGCGCAACAGCTGCCTGATCGAAAAGACGGACGAGTCGGGCAATGTTGTCCAGATGGGCCTGACCGAAGTGCGCTCGGTTGGCTATCTGGGGATTTTCACCAAGGCAGATATTGATCTGGAAGAGGGTGAAGACCCAGTGATCGTCGCCTTTGATGACGCCGTCTTTACCGGAATGGCAACGCGCAAAACCAAACATCTGCCGGACGGGTACAAAGGCGGCTATGTGCTGACGGACGATCCGCAATTCGTCGATTTGGTTCAGCGTAAATACGAGATGATCGTGTTTCCGGGCGAGGAATATGCGATTGCCATTAACCTCGACGGCAGCATGAAAGCCATCGACGCCGCGCGCAAATGTAACGAAGACCTCAGCGGTTAAGCGCCTTGCCGTCAGATTTTGATGTGTTTGTCTGACGGCACCAGCGCGTTGATCTGCCGGACATGTTCCGGCAAGCAGCGCGTCAGGAAGTCATATCGCTCGACAACGGACGCCCGCGCTGCCGGGCCCAAATGCGCGTAGTCATCAGGTTTGGCCAGCACATCACTGACCTGCGCGGCCAATGCTTCGTGATCGAAGAAATCCACCAACATTCCGGTTTTGCCATGCTCTATCGCCTCGCGAACCGGCAGAACATCAGAGGCGACAATTGTCGCCTCCATCGACATGGCTTCCAGCAAAGACCAGCTGAGCACAAATGGCATGGTCAGGTATATATGACACCGGCTGAGTCGAATGACGTCGCAGAATTTCGAATAGGGCACCTGCCCCAGGAAATGCACGCGGTCCCAGTCGACCAGATGGCCGACCTGCGCTTCCATCTCGCCGCGAAACCCGCCCTGATGTTTGCTCTTGCGCCCATAAGACACGTCGTTGCCACCGAGGATCAAAACCCGCGCATTTGGGCGGGCCTTCTGAATCTCCGGCAGCGCCTTCATGAACACATGGAACCCGCGCGTATGTTCCATGTTGCGCGCTATATACGTGAATACCTCGTCCTCGCGGGTCAGTTCACGGTCCAGCCGCCCTAAACCCAACTTCACATTCCGGTCGGGCACCAGCTTGTCAGTTCTGATCCCATCGTGACAGACATACATCTTGTCATGGAAACTCGGCGGGAAGGTGTCGCGTTGCCACATCGTCGGCGCGGTGCCCTTGTCGACCACGTGGATATTGGCAAACGGCACAGCATTGCGCGCATGCAGCAGGAACGGAGTGTGATCCGTCACCTTGTCATTGGGATCGAACCCAACAGGTCCGCCCTTGGCCCGATAGAAATATTCAAAGAAGCCGAGTATCGGGACGTCCTTCCAAACCTCTTTGAAAAACAGCAGCTCACCCCAGCCTGTGTGGCCCAGCACGATGTCCGGTTTGAATCCGTCCTTCCGCTCCAGATCCCGCGCCGCCATGGCCGCGCCAAACCCGGCGCCAGAGGCTTCTTCCCACACTTTTGACAGGCCATAGGCATCCTGCGCCGGACGGTGGTGCGTTGAATACCGCACGGTCCGCACACCTGGAATGCTCGGGGCATCCTTGCGTTGGGTCAGGAAAACCAATTCGTGCTCGCCCTGCGCGGCAAGCCATTGGACCATCTCGCGATATTGGCCCGGCAT
This sequence comes from Paracoccaceae bacterium, assembly GCA_040830545.1. Taxonomy (GTDB): domain Bacteria; phylum Pseudomonadota; class Alphaproteobacteria; order Rhodobacterales; family Rhodobacteraceae; genus HXMU1420-2. The sequence goes on from JBFOMB010000066.1 coordinate 13,881, forward strand.
ATTCTGGTGAACAAACAGGATTTTCATGGTTGTGCCGTTGTACCGGAACGGCAAGGCGTTTCAATACTCCGTCCATTGGCCCGTCAATTTCTGCACTCCCCTATGGTGTTCGCGCACGACTTAACGATCCGTGAACAGGTCGCGCGGATGAATTGCAAAGCGTTCAGGATGTCCCGGCACTGTTTTGTACAACCGAGTCACTGGGAGCCGCCGGCATGTCACAATCCTCGCCAATTCTTTCGCTGCCTTACATTCAGCCCTCACAGGCGCAAAAACACGTCACACATAACGAGGCGCTGCAAACCCTCGACCTGATCGTACAATTGCGGGTGGAGGCTGTGGACCTAACCGCTCCGCCCCCGTCGCCTGTCGAAGGCCAGGCGTTTATCCCGGCGGTGGGTGCATCCGGGCCATGGGCAGGGCACGCACAGCAAATTGCCGTATGGCGCGACAATGGGTGGTCTTATCTGTCGCCGCAGCCCGGATGGCGGGCTTGGGATCTGGCTGCTGAAACCATCCGCGTCTGGACCGGGACCGCGTGGGAGGTGCCCGCGTTGGACACCAACAACCTGTCAGGCGTTGGGATTGGCGCAACGGCAGATGCCACGAACGTGCTGGCCGCGTCAGGACCGGCCAGCCTGCTGACACATTCCGGCGCGGGCCATCAGCTCAAGATCAACAAATCCGGCACGGGTGAAACGGCGTCTGTGCTGTTCCAATCCGACTGGGCTGGACACGCCGAATTGGGCCTTGCCGGGAACACTGACTTCTCGGTCAAAGTTTCTCCGGACGGGTCCGCATGGACTGATGCAGTTGTGGTCGCCGCCGATACCGGTCGCGTTGGGATCAATGCCGCCACGCCTGAGGCCCGCGCCGACATTCGCGCAGAAACCGGAGAACCGGTGATACGGGCCACCACGCCAGACCCGGTTTTCGCATCCACGGCCTTTGAGGTCGTCGTAGACCGCGCTGCCAACACGGCGTTCGACTTCGCTCGCTTCACTTCCTCCGGTCAGGGCGATCTGGCCTTTCGCTTTGCGGGGGACGGCAACGCAACCTGTGATGGGTCCTGGACCGGTGGTGGCGCGGACTATGCGGAATACTTCGAATGGGCCGACGGGAACCCGCATAATGAGGATCGTCGCGGTCTGTCCGTTGTCCTGGACGGCAGAAAAATTCGCCCCGCGCAGGCAGGGGAGCAACCTATTGGCGTCATCTCGGCCACGCCGTCTGTCATCGGGGATGGCGACATCGGACATTGGAAAGACAAATATCTGCGCGACGCATTTGGTGCTGTCCTGACCGAAGAATACGAGGTGCAGGTCTGGGAAGGGGAAACCGGTCAGCAGGTGGCGGAAGCTGACACCGTGCCAGAGAACGTCATTGTTCCTGAGGTTGCCGCGCGCCAAGTGATGACCCGTCGCGTGGTGAACCCGGACTATGACGCGACCGCCGTCTACTCTTCTCGCGCGGAGCGACCGGAGTGGGCGATTGTTGGACTGATGGGCAAACTGCGTTTGCGCACCGGCCAGCCGACCGATCCCCGCTGGCAACGCATGCATCAAATTTCCGACGATGTGGAGGAATGGCTGATCCGGTGAACCTGCCGTTCCGCACCTACACGCTGGCACCACATTGACATCAGACCAGAATTCCACGGGAATGGGCGCAACCAAGGAGCGCCCATGTTCTTTTTCGATTCCCGATACCCCAGTATTTTCCGATCACGCACAACAACGCAAGTTTGCGCCCGTTGCCGCAAGGAGCACGTGGCATGAGCGACATCGGATTGATTGGCCTAGGCACTATGGGCGCAATGTTGTCGCTCAACATCGCGGATCACGGGTTCGACATCTCGGTCTTCAACCGCACGACCGAAAAAACCCATGCCTTTGTGGCCGACGCCGGTGATCTGGCAGCCCGGATCACGCCCTGCGAGTCACTGGAAGCGTTGGTCAATTCGCTAGACCGCCCGCGCCGGATCATCCTGATGGTTCCGGCTGGCCCGGCAGTGGACGAACAGATCGCCGCATTGGCGCCGTTGCTGGACCCCGATGACATGATCATCGACGCGGGCAACGCGAATTTCCGCGACACCAACCGCCGTGCGACCACTGTCACCGGCGTACAGTTCATGGGCATCGGCGTGTCCGGTGGGGAAGAAGGCGCACGGTTTGGCCCGGCCATCATGGGCGGCGGTCCCCGACAGGCCTGGGACTCGGTTGCGCCTATCCTCGAAGCGATCAGCGCAAAGTACAAAGGGGAGCCTTGCGCGAACTGGTTCGGTCCAGAGGGCGCAGGCCATTTCGTGAAAACCGTGCATAACGGCATTGAATATGCGGACATGCAGTTGATTGCTGAAGTGTATGGCATTCTCCGTGACGGCATGGGACGCAGCGCCGCGGAGTGTGCTGAGGTCTTTGCCAAATGGAACGAAGGCCCGCTGGAAAGCTACCTGATAGATATTTCGGCCCGCGTCGCTGGTGAAACCGATCCGGACACGGGGCAGCCTATGCTCGACATCATTCTCGACCGCGCCGGGCAGAAGGGAACTGGTCGCTGGACCGCGATTGAGGCACAGCAGCTGGGCACGCCAATCCCGGTGATCGAGGCTGCGGTCGCTGCGCGCAACATGTCGGCAGCACTGGACGAACGAACCGAAGGCGAAGCGTTGTTCGGGCGCGGGCCGCAGACGATGACCACCAGCGACGTCACGTTGGACGATTTGGAGGCTGCGCTGACCGCAGGCAAAATCATGTGTTACGCGCAAGGGTTTTCTCTGCTGGCCAAGGCGGGCGCGGATTATGGCTGGGACCTGCCGCTCGACACGGTTGCACGCACATGGCGCGAAGGCTGCATTATCCGGTCGGCGATGTTGAACGACATGGCGCAGGCGCTAGCTGAAAACGCCGGTCGTAGCCTGATCCATGCCCCTGCCTTCACCGCCATGATCCGCGGCACCGAACCGGCCCTGCGCAAGGTTACACTGGCGGCCCTGGCACATGGCATCCCGGCCCCTGCGCTTTCCGGTGCCCTGACATGGTTTGACACCATGCGCACCGCGCGCGGCACTGCGAACATGCTGCAAGCGCAACGCGATTTCTTTGGCGCGCACGGGTTTGAACGCACTGACCGTGACGGCACGGACTACCACGGCCCCTGGGCGCAATTCTGGACCAAGGACGCGGAATGACGCCGCCGCTGACGCAAGACCCGCACAAACCGTCAGCAGCGGGGGAAAAGGTTCTGGAGGTCGCGATTGGTCGCGAATTGCGCGGGTTTCGGCGGCAGCACGGCATGACTGTCTCTGACCTGTCCAAGGCGACGGGATTGAGCATTGGCATGCTCAGCAAGATCGAAAATGGGCAGACCTCCCCTTCCCTCACCACCCTGCAAACACTGGCGCAGGCGCTAAGCGTTCCGCTCACCTCCTTCTTTCGCGGGTTTGAAGAACACCGTCCTGCGGTACACACCCGTGCAGGAGAGGCTGTGGAAATTGAACGGCAGGGAACACGAGCGGGGCATCAATACAACCTGCTGGGCCATCTTGGATCGAACACGGCTGGCGTGATGGTCGAACCCTATCTGATCACGCTAAACGAAGAATCCGACCGGTTTCCCGCCTTCCAACATGACGGGATCGAACTGATTTTCATGCTGGAGGGCGAGGTCGACTATCGCCACGGCGATCAGGTCTATCGCCTGCGCAAGGGCGACACGCTGTTCTTTGACGCCGACGCCCCGCACGGTCCCGAGGTGCTGGTTGACCTGCCTGCCCGCTATCTTTCGATCATTTCTTACCCACAGCAGTGAAATTTGTTTCTTCACAGTTGAATCTCTGACCGAATCCACATTATTCTCCGCACAAAGACGAAAACGGAGAACAGGCCATGTGTGGCATTGTCGGATTGTTCCTGAAAACGCCGGAGCTGCAGCCGCAATTGGGTGCGCTGCTGTCCGGGATGCTGGTCACGATGACCGACCGTGGCCCTGACAGCGCGGGGATTGCGATTTACGGTGGCGCGGAAAGTGGTCGCACGAAGTTGACCATTCAGTCGGACTCCGCAGATTCGGATTTCGATGGGTTGGACGCACGGTTGGACAAGGCCCTGGGCGGAGCCATCACCATGACCCGCCGTGATACCCATGCGGTTCTGTCGGTTCCGGCCAGCCAGACCACAGCAACCCGGGCTGCGCTGGCACAGATGCATCCGGGTATCCGCGTAATGAGCACCGGCGACTCAATTGAAATCTACAAGGAGGTCGGTCTGCCCGCTGACGTCGTGCAGCGCTTTGGCATCGACCAGATGACCGGCACCCATGGCATCGGCCACACCCGCATGGCCACGGAAAGCGCGGTGACAACGCTTGGCGCGCATCCGTTCAACACCGGCGCGGATCAATGCCTGGTCCACAACGGGTCACTCTCCAACCACAACGCCCTGCGCCGCAAGCTGCGCCATGCGGGCGTGCACGTCGAAACCGAAAACGATACCGAGGTTGGCGCCGCCTACATGACATGGAAAATGCAGGAAGGCGCGACATTGGGCGAGGCGCTGGAATCCGGCATCACTGACCTGGACGGGTTCTATACATTTGCCGTCGGCACACGCGACGGATTCGGCGTGTTGCGCGACCCGATTGCCTGCAAACCCGCCGTTCTGGCCGAAACGGATCACTACGTGGCCTTCGGCAGCGAATACCGTGCGCTTGCCGACCTGCCTGACATTGCAGCGGCCCGCGTTTGGGAACCGGAACCGGCGCAGGTTTATTTCTGGAACCACAACACCCCTGCCCCCGCTGGAAAGGCCGCCTGATGCAAAGCTACGATTTGCAGGCTCAGGACCTGCGCGACCTGAACGCCGCCTTGCAGGCACAGGCCGAAGAGACCAATCAAACCGTTTGGGAGGTTGAAAACCCGCGTGGCAGCCATGCAGTTGCTGTCGGGCTGGATGCTCCGATTGAGGTGAATGTCCGTGGCCCCGTCGGATATTACTGCGCCGGGATGAACCAGCAGGCGACCGTGCATGTACATGGGTCCGCTGGGCCGGGTGTGGCGGAAAACATGATGTCGGGCACCGTCGTGATCGAAGGCGACGCCAGCCAATATGCCGGGGCGACAGGCCATGGCGGGTTGTTGGTGATCAAGGGCAACGCGTCTTCCCGCTGCGGGATTTCGATGAAAGGAATCGACATCGTTGTGCACGGCAACGTTGGCCACATGTCTGCCTTCATGGGGCAGAAGGGCACCTTGGTCGTTTGCGGCGATGCGGGCGATGCATTGGGCGACTCGCTGTACGAGGCGACCCTGTTTGTGCGCGGCAGTGTGAAATCACTGGGCGCGGATTGCGTGGAAAAGGACATGCGCCCCGAACATCTGGAAGCGCTCGCCGCCCTGCTGACAGCCGCAGAAAGCGACGCAAAACCCGAAGAGTTCCGCCGTTATGGCTCGGCCCGCGAACTTTATCACTTCAAGCCTGACAACGCCTATTGAGGGACCGACTATGAGCGACGACACCTATTCCGGCCCCCCGCGCACGCTGCCGATCATGTCGGCAACCTTCACGCCTGAAATCAACGCTGAAATCCGGCGTGCCGCCGCAACCGGCATCTATGACATCCGGGGCGGTGGAGCGAAGCGCAAGCTGCCGCATTTCGACGATCTGCTGTTTCTGGGCGCGTCCATGTCGCGTTACCCGCTGGAAGGATACCGCGAACGCTGCGACACCAACGTGGTTCTGGGCACGCGATACGCAAAAAACCCGATCGAACTGAAAACCCCGATCACCATCGCGGGCATGAGCTTCGGCGCGCTGAGCGCGAACGCGAAAGAGGCGCTGGGGCGCGGGGCGACCCTTGCGGGCACTTCAACCACCACTGGTGATGGTGGAATGACACCCGAGGAACGCGGGCATTCGGAAAAGCTGGTCTATCAATACCTGCCTTCCCGCTATGGCATGAACCCGGACGACCTGCGCAAGGCTGATGCGATTGAGGTTGTTGTGGGTCAGGGCGCAAAGCCCGGCGGCGGCGGCATGCTGCTGGGTCAGAAGATCAGCGACCGGGTTGCCGACATGCGCGACTTGCCCGCGGGGATCGACCAGCGGTCTGCCTGTCGCCACCCCGACTGGACCGGGCCGGACGATCTGGAAATCAAGATCCTGGAACTGCGGGAAATCACCGGCTGGCGCGTGCCGATTTATGTAAAAGTCGGCGGCGCACGCCCCTTCTTTGATACGGCTCTGGCGGTGAAGGCCGGGGCAGATGTGGTTGTGCTGGACGGGATGCAGGGCGGAACAGCGGCGTCGCAGGATGTGTTCATCGAACATGTTGGCCAACCGACGCTGGCCTGCGTCCGGCAGGCGGTTGCCGCGCTGGAAGAACTGGGCGTGCACCGCGAGGTACAGCTGGTCGTTTCAGGCGGCATTCGCACCGGGGCGGATGTGGCCAAGGCGCTGGCGCTGGGGGCGGATGCCGTGTCCATCGGCACGGCGGCCATGATTGCCATCGGTGACAATGACCCGAAATGGGAGGCCGAGTATCAGAAACTCGGCTCTACTGCCGGGGCCTATGACGACTGGCACGAAGGTCAAGACCCCGCAGGCATCACCACGCAAGACCCGGAATTGGCCGCGCGGCTGGACCCGGTTGAAGGCGGGCGCAGGTTGGCCAACTACCTGAACGTCATGACGCTGGAGGCCCAGACGCTCACCCGCGCCTGCGGCAAAAGCCATCTGCTGAACCTCGAACCCGAAGACCTGTGCGCCGTCACGATGGAAGCCGCTGCCATGGCACAAATCCCACTGGCCGGGACGAACTGGTGGCCGGGCAAACCGGGCGGCGGGTATTGATGCAGCGCTACATGGTCATTGAACGGTTTCGGCAGGGCAATTCTGCCGCCGTTTATGACCGGTTTCATGCGCAGGGGCGATTGTTGCCCGAGGGCCTGCACTACATCGACAGCTGGCTCAGCGCCGATGACACGACCTGCTATCAAGTGATGGAAACAAACCACCCCGAAACCTTTGACATATGGATCGCTCATTGGAACGATCTGGTCGAATTCGAGGTCATAGAACTCAAAGACAAACCGACAGGGAGCACAACGTGACAACTGATCTGGCCGCCTTTGCCGCGGAAAACGGCGTCAAATACTTCATGATTTCCTTTACCGACCTGTTCGGCGGGCAGCGGGCCAAGCTGGTCCCGGCCGCCGCGATTGCGGATATGCAGGAGGAAGGCGCGGGGTTTGCGGGGTTTGCAACGTGGCTCGACATGACCCCGGCACATCCCGATATGCTGGCTGTGCCGGACCCGGAAAGCGTGATCCAACTGCCATGGAAACCCGAGGTCGCTTGGGTCGCCGCAAACCCGGTGATGGAAGGTGAAGAGGTCGCGCAAGCCCCGCGCAACGTGCTGCGCCGCCTGATCGCCGAGGCGGGCGAACAGAACCTGCGGATCAAAACGGGGATCGAAGCGGAATACTTTCTGCTGCACCCCGATGGGGACCGGATCAGCGACCCGGACGATATTGCGGCCAAGCCCTGTTACGATCAGCAGGCCGTCATGCGCCGCTATGACGTTGTGCGGGAAATCTGCGATTACATGCTGGATTTGGGCTGGGGTCCCTACCAAAACGACCACGAGGACGCGAATGGCCAGTTCGAAATGAACTGGGAGTTCGACGACTGCCTGCGCACCGCAGACAAACACAGCTTTTTCAAGTTCATGGTCAAATCGGTGGCGGAAAAGCATGGGCTGCGCGCGACGTTCATGCCGAAACCGATCGAGGGGCTGACGGGCAACGGGTGCCATGCGCATATCTCCGTCTGGGACATGGATGGCAAAACCAATGTCTTCGCGACGGAGGAAGGTGGGGACAGTCCAACAGCAGAACTGGGCCTCAGTGATCAGGGTGCGCATTTCCTGGGTGGCATCGTCAAACACGCCACTGCCATGACGGCGATCACCAATCCAACGGTCAACAGCTACAAGCGGATCAATGCCCCGGTCACCGCATCCGGTGCCACGTGGTCACCGAACACTGTCACTTGGTCGGGCAACAATCGCACGCATATGGTGCGTATCCCGGGACCGGGCCGGTTCGAGCTGCGCCTGCCGGACGGGGCTGTGAACCCATATTTGCTACAGGCCGTGATCATCGCGGCGGGGCTCAGCGGCATGGCATCCAAGGCCGATCCGGGCAAGCGTTGGGACATCGACATGTATGCTGAAGGTCACAAGGCGCGCGGCGCGGCAAAACTGCCGCTGAACCTGCTGGACGCGCTGCGCATGTTCAACCGGGACAAGGACCTGAAGGCCGCGCTGGGAGACGAATTCTCCGATGCGTTCTTCAAGCTGAAAATGAATGAATGGCAAGACTACATGCGCCATTTCACTCAGTGGGAGCGTGAGAACACGCTGGACATCTGACCCATCCTGCCCACCGGGTTTCAACACGGTGGGCAGAACGACCTCCTCAAATGGAAGGGCGGGGAAAGGAGGTCTTTGATCTTTTCGCCCGTACTTCAGCACAATGCCTTCAACCGCGAGTACGCAATCAACCAGGTTGAATTTGGCAATCCAATTATATAACCATTAGGTTATGAACCTAGTGAACCAACCCCCGTCATCACTCGACGCCGTGTTTTCCGCACTTGCGGACCCAACGCGCCGAGCGATTCTGGCCAAGCTGGCCGAAGGTGAGGCGTCGGTGAACGAACTGGCCGCTCCGTTCCAGATGAGTCAGCCCGCCGTGTCCAAACACCTGAAGGTCCTGGAACGCGCGGGGCTGATCACGCGTAACGTCGACAAGCAACGCCGCCCGGCACGGCTGGAGGCACGTCCCATGCAGGACGCCGTGCGCTGGCTGGAGGAGTTCCGGCAGTTCTGGACAGGCAGTTTCGATCAACTCGACACCTTACTGGACGAATTGCAAGCCAAGGAAAGGACATCTGATGACTGACCTGCCAATCTATGTATTGGACCGTGAATTCAACGCCCCGCGCGATCTGGTCTGGCGGACATGGACAGAGGCTGAGTTTCTATCCCATTGGTACGGACCCGGGGTGACAACGATCATTCACAAGCTGGACGTGCGGGCGGGTGGCGTATGGCTGAACGAGATGAAGATGGGCGACCGGTCGGCTTACGAACGCATGGACTATACGCAGGTTGATCCTAAGACGCGGTTGGAATGGCACCACTCGGTCACGGATGCCGATTGGAACCCGGCCGCAAACCCGATGATGCCGGATTGGCCGCGCGTTTTGTTGACAGTGGTGACCTTTACCGACCTCGCCGACGGTCGAACCGCCGTACGCCTGACATGGACACCCCATGAAGCGAACGATGCTGAAATCGCCTGTTTCACTGGCGCAATGGCCGGGCTGGATCAGGGTTGGGGCAAAGGCATGCAGGTTCTGGAAGACCTGTTGGAAACCTTGAAGGCCTGAGGCTGCTCGACTGCCTCCCTAATAGACCGAATCGTGGCAAATACCTGCTCAATTCTGTGAAAATCACCCGTTTGGGTGACGCATTCTGGGCTGTTCCCCTATGCTTCGATGACTGGAGCAGGTGTTTTTTGGCGCGAAAAATGATCGCTTTCTGCCGGTGGTCGGCGAAGGTCCAGGCGAAGGCATGTATACAATTGCATACCAAGCGCAACCCATGGTCCAAACTTCAAGCTCTAAAGCCCCGGAAACACATGCTTTCTTCAGGATTGGAAAGAAATTTTCAGCTATTCAAACAAATCACATGGAAAAATTTACAAAATTTTTCCGCGAAATTCAGTGTCTACCCACTTTTCCTGTAATCTGTGTATTTTCTGATCAACAGCTTCTAAGCGACCCTGCCAACGGGTCAACCTTACCGGGCTGGTGGAGGAGACAATTGATGACAGGCAATCGTAACGCGAAGCCTGGGCATTAGCTCCTGAAACGATGGTGACGCAGATGCCTGACATCGGTCTGGCAGCACAAGACGTACAAAAACTACAAATGGAGGAAGCACAATGAGTGCAGACAGAGACCCAAGCGCATATTGGCAAGCCAATGTGCGCCTCATCCTGATCAGCCTTGTCATATGGGCGCTGGTCTCATTCGGGTTCGGGATCATCCTGCGCCCTGCCCTGTCCGGGATCGCCGTCGGCGGCACCGACCTGGGCTTCTGGTTCGCCCAGCAAGGATCGATCATCGTCTTCTTGATCCTGATCTTTTTCTACGCCTGGCGGATGAACCGACTCGACCGTGAATACGGCGTGGAAGAGGAATAATTCCATGGATCAGTTTACACTCAACCTGCTGTTTGTGGGCGCGTCTTTTGCGCTCTACATCGGCATTGCGATCTGGGCCCGCGCCGGGTCCACGTCGGAATTCTACGCCGCTGGTCGCGGCGTTCACCCCGTCACCAACGGGATGGCCACAGCGGCGGACTGGATGTCGGCAGCCTCGTTCATCTCGATGGCGGGTCTGATTGCCTTTACCGGCTATGACAATTCCAGCTTCCTGATGGGCTGGACCGGCGGTTACGTGCTGCTGGCGCTGTTGCTGGCCCCCTACCTGCGCAAGTTTGGCAAGTTCACGGTGTCCGAGTTCATCGGCGACCGCTTCTATTCCAAGACCGCGCGCATGGTGGCAGTGATCTGCCTTCTGGTAGCTTCCATCACCTACGTGATCGGTCAGATGCAGGGCGTGGGCATTGCCTTTGGCCGTTTCCTGGAAATCGACGCGTTCTGGGGTTTGCTGATCGGCGCCTGTGTGGTGTTCGCCTACGCGGTGTTCGGTGGCATGAAGGGCGTGACCTACACGCAGGTTGCACAATACTGCGTTCTGATCACGGCCTACACCATCCCGGCGATCTTCATTTCGCTGCAGTTGACAGGCACCCCGATCCCGGCGCTGGGTCTGTTTGGCACGACCGAAAGCGGTGAACCGCTGCTGGCCAAGCTGAACCAGATCGTCACCGACCTCGGCTTTGCTGAATATACTGCCGCACACGGGTCCACGGTGAACATGGTGCTCTTCACTCTGTCGCTGATGATTGGTACCGCGGGCCTGCCCCACGTCATCATGCGCTTTTTCACCGTGCCTCGTGTGTCTGACGCGCGCTGGTCGGCAGGCTGGACCCTGGTGTTCATCGCGCTTCTGTACCTGACAGCCCCGGCGGTTGGTGCAATGGCACGCCTGAACATCTCGGAACTGATGTGGCCGAACGGGACCGAAGCCGCAGCTGTCAGCATCGAACAGATCGAAACCGATCCGGAATATGCGTGGATGGCGACGTGGCAGAAGACCGGTCTTCTTGATTGGGAAGACAAAAACGGCGACGGCATGATCCAGTATTACAACGACAAGAATGCTGATCTGCAGGCCAAAGCCGAAGAAAACGGCTGGGCGGGCAACGAACTGACCAAGTTCAACCGCGACATCCTGGTGTTGGCCAACCCCGAAATCGCGTCCCTGCCGGGATGGGTGATCGGTCTGGTGGCGGCGGGTGGCCTGGCTGCGGCGCTGTCCACGGCGGCGGGTCTGCTGCTGGCGATCTCGTCTGCGGTCAGCCATGACCTGCTCAAGGGTCAGTTGACGCCGAACATGTCGGAACGCTCGGAACTGATGGCCGCGCGTATCTCCATGGCGGCAGCGATTGTTGTGGCGGTTCTTCTGGGCCTCAACCCACCCGGGTTCGCGGCGCAGACGGTGGCTCTGGCATTCGGTCTGGCGGCGGCCTCGATCTTCCCGGCGCTGATGATGGGTATCTTCTCGACCCGCATCAACAACGCTGGCGCGGTTGCGGGCATGCTGGCGGGGCTGGGTGTGGCGCCACTGTATATCTTCCTGCACAAAAGCTGGTTCTTTTTCCCTGACACCCATTCTGTCACCGATGCCGACCCCCTGCTGGGGC
>JBFOMB010000067.1:0-4589 GCA_040830545.1 Paracoccaceae bacterium
AAGGCATAACGCAGTACGGACCACGACATAAGGTCCGGGGACATTGAGGCGCACGAAGTGGGTAAGTCGAGCAGGACAAACCCCAAAGTGGCGGTATTGATGGGGGGCCCCTCGGCGGAACGCGAGGTGTCTCTCAGCTCTGGGCGCGAATGCGCAGCCGCCCTAAGGGGAGAAGGCTTTGAAGTGGTCGAACTGGACGCAGGTCCCGACCTCTACGCGCGCCTATTGGAGATCAAACCGGACGTCGTTTTCAACGCCCTGCATGGCCGCTGGGGCGAGGATGGCTGTGTGCAGGGTCTGCTGGAATGGATGCGCATTCCGTACACGCATTCCGGCGTTCTGGCCTCGGCTCTGGCAATGGACAAGCAGCGCAGCAAGGACGTGTTTCAGGCCGAAGGTCTGCCAGTCGTCCCGAGTGTTATCGTGCCCAAGGTTGAGGTTGTCGAGGTTCACGTGATGGAACCGCCCTATGTGGCCAAGCCCAACAATGAAGGGTCCAGCGTCGGTATCTACATCGTGCACGAGGGGTCGAACGGCCCGCCGCAACTGTCAGACGACATGCCCGAGTATGTCATGGTTGAGAAATACGTGGCTGGTCGAGAGCTCACTGTCACCGTGATGGGGGATCGCCCCCTGACTGTGACCGAGATCATGACCGACGGTGGCTGGTACGACTATGATGCCAAGTACAAGCCGGGCGGGTCGTGGCACGTTCTGCCTGCTGACATCCCAAAAGACATCTTTGATCGCTGCATGGAGTACGCCCTGCGCGCGCACATCGCTCTGGGATGCAGGGGGGTGACGCGAACCGATTACCGTTGGGATGACAGCATGGGCGCGGATGGCTTGTTCCTGCTGGAAACAAACACGCAGCCCGGGATGACGCCGACGTCGTTGGTGCCTGAGCAAGGTGAGCATGCGGGACTGACTTTCGGACAGCTCTGCGCCTGGATGGTGGAGGACGCCTCATGCGACCGCTAAGAGCCACCCGAGCGCCGGTTATCCATCGTGCGAAACCCTTGGCTGGTCCGGATGCCGATTTCAACTCGGGCGCGCGGCCCGAGGCTGACTCCAAAATCCGCCTGAGCGGGGGGAAGATTTTTGGCCGCAAATCGCAGCGCTTTGATCCGGCGCCGTCGCGCCTGAGCTACCGGTTGCAACGCTGGATGCTGACGCCGGGTGTGCGGCGTGGCCTGAAGTTCGGCCTGCCAATTCTGGCGGTCTGCGCGGCCCTCGGCATCTATTTTGGCTCGAGCGAGCGGCGCGAGGCGGTGGTGGCCTATGTGGCCGACATCAAGACCTCGATCCAGCAGAGACCGGAGTTCATGGTCAATCTGATGGCCATCGACGGCGCGGGAACCAACCTGTCCGAAGATATCCGCGAAGTCGTGCCGTTGGATTTTCCGATCAGTTCCTGGGATCTGGATGTTGAGCAAATTCGGGACACGATTACCGGGCTGAACCCGGTCAAATCTGCCTCGGTTCGCGTCCGTCCCGGCGGCATCCTGCAAGTGGACGTGGTCGAGCGTCAGCCCGTCATTGTTTGGCGTACCCGCAGCGGGATCGAACTGTTGGACGAAACCGGTGCGCATGTCGCGCGCATCGCCTCGCGCAAGGACCACGCCAACCTGCCGCTGATCGCGGGCAAGGGGGCGGACGGACATGTGGTCGAGGCATTGGACCTGATGACCACCGCCCGTAGCCTTGGCGCACGGGTGCGCGGGCTGGTCCGCATTGGCGAACGTCGCTGGGATCTGGTTCTGGATCGGGGGCAGCGCATCATGTTGCCGCCTGAACGTCCTGTGCGTGCTTTGGAACGTGTTCTGGCGGTGAACGAAGTGCAGGACCTGTTGGAAAGGGATGTGGCCGTGGTCGACATGCGCCTTGGGCAGCGGCCAACCATAAGAATGACCAAAGCCGCCAGCGAAGACTGGTGGAATACAAAAGTGACAGTGGGTAGCGAGCAGTAAGACAATGATGACCGATCTTTATCAGTCCCAACGGGCCATGCGGCAAATGCGCAGACAGGCGATGCAACGCGGCGTAGTTGCGATTCTGGATGTGGGCAGTTCCAAGATCGCTTGCCTTATACTGCGTTTTGACGGCACCGGACGCCTGAGTGAGGACAACAGCATCGGTTCTCTGGCCGGTCAGACCGGGTTCCGCGTGATTGGAGCGGCAACAACGCGATCCCGCGGCGTGCAATTTGGCGAAGTCACCGCGATGCAGGAAACCGAACGCGCCATCCGCACCGCCTTGCAGGCGGCACAGAAGATGGCCGATATCCGCGTGGATCACGTCATCGCCTGTTTCTCGGGCGCGAATCCGCGATCTTACGGGTTGGATGCGCAGGTCGAGCTGGATGGTCAGGAAGTCACTGAGGCTGAGGTCGGCCGCGTACTGAACGCCTGCGACGTCCCGGATTACGGGGTAGGGCGCGAGGTGCTGCACGCCCAGCCGGTGAATTTCGCACTGGACAATCGGTCAGGCCTGATTGATCCGCGCGGGCAGATGGGTCAAAGCCTTGCTGTAGACATGCACATGCTGACCGTCGATGCCGTGGCAATTCAGAACATTGTGCGCTGCATCAAACGCTGCGATCTGGAATTGGCGGGCATTGCGAATTCGGCCTATGTGTCCGGGATTTCCGCTCTGGTCGAAGATGAGCAGGAACTGGGCGCTGCCTGCATCGACATGGGTGGTGGCACCACCAGCGTTTCGATCTTTATGAAAAAGCACATGATCTATGCCGACTGCGTGCGCATGGGCGGGGATCACGTGACGGCGGATATCTCAATGGGGCTGGGTGTGCCTGCCTCGGTGGCCGAGCGAATAAAGCCCTTTAAGGGTGGCGTTCACGCCCCGGGTGCCGACGACCGCGATCTGATCGACATCGGCGGGGATACCGGCGATTGGGAACACGACCGCCGCACTGTCAGCCGCGCCGAGCTGATCGGCATCATGCGCCCGCGCGTCGAAGAGATTTTGGAAGAGGTCCGCATCCGTCTGGATGCGGCTGGTTTTGACCACATGCCGATTCAGCAGATCGTGCTGACCGGCGGAGGCAGCCAGATCATGGGGCTGGACGGGCTCGCCACTCGCATATTGGGGCAGCGCGTTCGTCTGGGCCGCCCCTTGCGCGTCCATGGCCTGCCACAATCAGCAACCGGGCCGGGGTTCTCGTCAGCCGTTGGGCTGAGCCTTTTTGCGGCGCATCCGCAGGATGAGTGGTGGGATTTCGAAATTCCGGTCGATACCTATGCCGCACGGCCCTTTAAGCGCGCCATGCGCTGGTTCCGTGACAATTGGTAAGGAGCTGGGGCTTGCGGCGCTCATCGCTGCGGTCCCGCTTATTGCTCAGGCGCAGACCCGGATTGCGCCCGAGGCTTTCCTGGCCGCCGTTCAGGGTAAAACAGTCAAGTTTCACGACTATCCCAGCGGCGTGCTGGTTGGGACCGAAGAGTTTCTAAGCCCCAGCCTCTCTGTCTGGCGGATGGAGGGGCGTAGATGTGTTTACGGTCAGATCACCACGCCCAACGGGCAAATTTGCTTTTTGTATGATGATGATCCGGATGGGCTGCCGGTCTGCTGGTGGCCATTTCTGCACGAAGACCGCCTGATGGTGCGGCTGGCCACATTCGCCCGTACGGAAATTCAAGAGGTGCTTAGCATCAGCGAAGATGGTTTGAACTGCCCAAGTGCCCCAATTAGCTAAAGAAATGGGTTGCAGCCGGTAACGTTATCCCTCAAGATATCCACAAGGCCCATCAGAGGCCATGCGGCAGGACCTGAGCAGTTTTCCGCATTCTAAAAACCGAAGTTTTTGGTCAAGTGACGTGCATGTCCGCTGCGGCACGCGTATCGCTGTTTTTGTGGTGCTTTGAGTAAATCCCGCAACATCTGGCAATCTATGCGAAATGCTGCTGACAGCTGCCTTATTTCCTCCATATTTTGTGGAATTTGGCGATTTTTGGCGTGACCTTTGCGGTTTCGAACGGTAGGATTGTTGGTGGATAGGTAAGAAAAACACCGCTTTGGCGGGTCAATAAAACAGGCGGACAGAGCATGACATTGAATCTTTCGATGCCCGGGCACGACGAACTGAAGCCTCGGATTACGGTTTTTGGCGTTGGTGGGGCAGGCGGCAACGCCGTCAACAACATGATTGAAAAGCAACTGGATGGCGTCGATTTCGTAGTCGCCAACACCGACGCGCAAGCGCTGCAGCAAAGCCAGTCTTCGGCGCGGGTGCAGTTGGGTGTTAAAGTGACCGAGGGGCTGGGCGCTGGGGCGCGTCCGACCGTAGGCGCAGCAGCTGCTGAGGAAAGCATTGAGCAGATCGTCGATCATCTGGCGGGGGCACACATGTGCTTTATCACCGCTGGTATGGGCGGCGGCCCCGGCACCGGGGCTGCGCCGATCATCGCACACGCTGCACGCGAACTTGGCGTTCTGACCGCTGGCGTGGTGACAAAACCCTTCCCGTTCGAAGGGGCAAAGCGGATGCGTCAGGCCGCGGACGGGGTGGATGCCCTGCAAAAGGTCGTCGTCACGCCGATCATTATTCCGAACCAGAACCTCTTCCGCCC
>JBFOMB010000068.1:0-6107 GCA_040830545.1 Paracoccaceae bacterium
CCGCCTCCTGCAACGCCCGCCGCACATGCCCGGCGGCAGAATAGGTCGCAGCCGTGCCACCAGCCCGTGTCTTCCCAGCCACAGCGGTCATCAGCGCTGCCCCCCACAATTCAGGGTTCTTGGCTGGTGAAAATCCGTCCAGATACCACGCGTCTGCCTGCTCATCCCAGTCCGGCAAGGTCTGCCGCGCGTCACCGACAACCAGATTCAACCGGACACGCCCGACCTCGATCTCGGGTTGCCCCCATTGCGCCAGCAGCGCCTCCGCCAAATCCGACACCTCGGGAAACCCCGCCAGCGCGCGGGCCATCTCATCCCGCGTCATCGGATAGGCCTCGAAACTGGTGAAATGCAGATGGCCCGCGCGCCCGGTCTGCCTCCAGGCCTCTGCCGTCGCCAACAGGTTCAGCCCCGTGCCAAAGCCCAGCTCTGCCACATGAAACCCATCACACATCCGCTCTGGCAGATCATTGCCCGCCAAAAACACATGCCGCGTTTCCGCCAACCCGTTGTCCAGGCTGAAATACGGATCGTCAAACCGGGTCGAAACGGGAATATCCCCCGCCCGCCAATCCAGATCTGCGCGCTGGTCCTCCATGATGTCGTCCCGTATTGGTCGGCTGAACGGCGCGACATTGGGCAAAGGACGCGGAATTGGCAATGGTCGATGTAACGATACGTGGCGCGGGTGTGTTTGGCCTGACCATCGCTTGGAATTGCCTGCAACGTGGCGCGCGCGTGCAGGTCGTTGACCCAAACGGGCCGGGGTCCGGGGCCAGCGGCGGCGTGTTGGGTGCCTTGGCCCCACATGTGCCGGAAAACTGGAACGAGAAGAAAGAGTTCCAGTTTCAAAGCCTGCTGATGGCCGAACCGTTCTGGGCCCGGGTCGAGGACATCTCGGGCCTCTCCTCCGGCTATGGGCGCACAGGACGCCTGCAACCCATCGCGGATGATCGGCAGCTGCAACAGGCACAGGCCCGGGCGGCGTCAGCCAGGGATCTGTGGCAGGGTCAGGCCACCTGGCAGGTTGTGCCAGCAGATCGCGACTGGGCCCCTGCCTCCCCCACCGGCTGGCTGATCCACGACACGCTGACCGCGCGCCTGCACCCAAGGCAGGCCTGCCGCGCACTGGCCAGCGCACTAGAAAGGTCCGGCGCGCAAATCCTGACCGACGCGCCCGATCGCGGGGCCGTGGTGCACGCCACCGGGGTCCATGACCTCATCCGCCTCAGCCAGCATTTCGGGCGCACCATCGGTGCGCCGATCAAGGGTCAGGCCGCCATCCTCGACCACGACGCGCGCACGTTGCCGCAAATCTTCGCTGATACGGTCCATATCGTGCCCCACGGTGACGGCACCACGGCCATCGGCTCCACCACCGAACGCGACTTCACCGATCCAACCACCACCGATTCCCAATTGGACGACCTGATGACGAAGGCCAGACAGGCCGTGCCGGCCCTTGCCAACGCCACTGTCCTGAACCGCTGGGCCGGCCTGCGCCCCCGTTCCCGCAGCCGTGCCCCCATGCTCGGAAACCACCCGCTGCACCCGAACCGGTTCATCGCCAATGGCGGCTTCAAAATCGGCTTCGGCATGGCCCCAAAGATTGGAGAGGTCATGGCCGATTTGATCCTCGAAAACCGCGACACAATCCCAACCAGCTTCCGCCCCGAGGCCTCACTCTAACCCCTTCATTGTTCGCAAAATACTCCGGGGGTGAATTGGCCGCAGGCCAAGAGGGGGCAGCGCCCCCAACCGCGTTCCGGGTTTAATTTGAGACACGAATACCCTGCCGCGCCTGTGGCGCTCTCGGGACATTCGTATCGCAGAGAGATTCTGGCAAAACCCTAAACGCAGTAGCGCGCCGAAGGCGCGCGGATCGGATCGCGTCAGCGATCCAAAAAACTCTTATCCCATCCAGCGCCGCACGGGTGCTGCGGCTTCTTCCAGCGGCTGGCAGATCACATCAATCAGCGTCGGCCCGTCAAACGCAAACGCCTCTGCAATGGCCGCGTCCAGGTCCTCTGGCCGTTCCACCCGCCAGGTTTTCAACCCGAACCCGGCGGCCACGGCTGCCTGATTGGTCCGGTTGAAATCCACGTTGTAATACCGCCGGTCGCAATCGTCCCGCTGGCTTGCCTTGATCCAGCCAAAGCTTGAATTCGAGAACACGATATAAGTGATCGGCGCGCCGGAACGCATGACGGTCTCCAGCTCCCCACAGGCAAAGGCAAAGGACCCGTCGCCCATCATCGCCACAACCTTCGACTCTGGCCGCCCGTACCACGCCCCCAAAGCAGCGGACAAAGAATACCCCAGCGCCCCATGCGCCCGGTTGGTGATGTAGTATCGCCCCGGATTTTTCTGCTGTGAATAGGCGTTGTAATAGGGGCAACTGGTGCCCGGATCGGACACAACCACCGCATCATCCGGCAGATGTGCGTTGACCGCCGCAATGATATGCTCGGGCAAGACCATGTCCGTGTCACTCGCCGCCAGCGCATCAAACTTCGCGAACTTGCGCTCTTTGATGTCCGCGACCTGCGCGGCCCCACCAAACGCGGGCAGATCACCATCGCGCCCATCCAGATAGCTATTTACCGCCGCCAGCGCGAGGCGTAGATCGGCCACAACCCCGACCTCGGTCGGATAGTTCGCGCCAATCACCATCGGGTCATTGTCGAAATGCACGATCCGCTGGCCGGGCTTTGGCGCTTCCCACCGGGCCGTTGTCGTGGACCCCGCGCGGCAGCCCATGAACACCACCAGGTCCGCGCCTTCCATCATCTCCCATGTCTCGTCCGTCCCGCCGTTCGAACCGACGACACCCAACGACAGGGGGTGGGTATCCGCCAGCGACCCCTTGCCCGAAATCGAGGTTGCCACCGCCAGATCAAGGCGGGATGCAAGCCGGTCCAATTCCTCCATCGCGCCGGAAATCACGACGCCGCCGCCGCAAACAATCAGCGGGGCCTTGGCCGACAGAATCGCCTCTACCGCCGCCTCTGCCGCGCCGGGTTCGGGGGCGGCGGGGTAGGCCGGGAAGGTCTTGTGTTTGGGATCGGCCCAGATGTCATCCGCCGGGACCGGATCATACTGGATGTCATAAGGCATCCCCAGATGCGCCGTCCCGGACCGCCCTGTGGTCATCGCGCGAAACGCCTGCCGCACCATGCGCGGGATGTGATCGGCACGGCGTAGCACTGTATTGAACTTGGTCAGCGGGCGCATCAGCGCCTCCTGATCCACCTCGGTCAGCGGGTACTTTCCGTATGATGCCACCGAAATGTCCGTCGTGATGGACAGCACGGCATAAGAACTTTCATTCGCCTCGATCAGCCCCGGCAGGATATAGGTCGCGCCGCCGCCCGACGGCCCTTCGCACACGCCCACGCGTCCCGTAACCCGGGCATAGCCGTCCGCCATATAGGCCGCGCTGCGTTCGTCCCGTGTCAGCACATGGGTGATGCCGTGATCCAGCCGATGCATCGCGTCATAAAACGGCAGCGTCGTATCCCCGCACAGGCCAAAGATATGTTGCACGCCATGCGCTTCCAGCGACCGCACCATTGCCTCTGCACCGTTCATTTCGTTGCTCATGAGATTCTCCTGACCTGACGGGATGCAATCCTGTATACAGGCCTGTCGATGAAAGTGAAGTCAGATTTGTGTTCGACGGGCCCTTCCGGTAATCTGGCAGAAAACAGGTGACCCGTTCCCAATGGCAGACCAACTCAGCAGCGCCGACCGCGCCTATGACCAGCTTCGCGCGATGGCGATCCACTTCGAGTTCAAACCGGGCGAACGGGTGAACGAATCCGCCCTGACCAAACAGCTGTCGGTCAGCCGCACGCCCCTGCGCGAAGCCCTGAACCGTCTGGTGGCCGAGGGGTTTCTGACCGTCGCGCCGGGGCAGGGTTTCTTTTGTCGCCCGCTCAGCCCGGAGCGGATACTGGAGCTCTATCAGGTGCGGGCCGCGTTGGAATCCGAGGCCCTAATGCGGGGCATCGCCACAGCCAGCGAAGAGGCCATCGTAGCCTTCTGCGCGCATCTGGATGCGACGGAAAGGGCCTACAGCACCTCCACCGATCTGCCGGACTTGCTGGAGATGGACGAAACCTTCCACGTGTCTCTGGCGGCGTTGTCGGGCAATGCAGAACTGGTGCGACTGTTGAAAAACGTCAATGAACGCATCCGGTACGTGCGGCTGGTGAACCTGCAACGTCTGTTGGAACAGGGGCGGCTGGGGCAGGGCGAACAGGCCAGCCTGTCCATGCACCGCGTGATCGCCGAGGCCGTGCGCGCGCGGGATACACATGCCGCGCTGGGCGCATTGCGCGACCATATCGAGCGGCGCAGTGAAGAAACGGTGGAGTTGGTGAGGCTGGCTTATTCGCGTTTGTACGTTCCGGATTGAGTGGATAGCCGCGCGAGCGCCCGACCTCGGATGGGCGTGCAAAGTCGTGAAGCGAAGTACTTTATCGTGAGGCGTGCTTGAAACGGCGATGAGGGAGGCGTCGTTGCGGTAGCGCCCTCCCGGGGGGAGGTCGGGCGCTCGCGCGGCGGGCTTTCAGCCCTTGATTCCGCGCGGTTCGGGCCTAAACCAACCCCAACAGCGGATCATCCAGCGGACGCTCGAACCGGTCAGGTACCAACCCCTGATGGAACCACCGCACAAAGCTGTAGATCGAAAACACCGGCAATCCCGTCAGTTTCCGCACATCCGCCGCGTAGGGCGTCATGTTGGTGCACTCCAGCACGATGGCGCCGATATCCCGATGCTCTGTCACCAGATCCCGCGCGGCCTGCAGCATGTCCTGGCGACAGGCGGCAAAGTCGATCCGGGGCGCATCCCCCAGAATGTCTCGCGTGAACACCTGCCCGCCTTCGGTCCCGACAATCGGCGTATCCAGCGGCACATTGGCGGCGGTCAGATGCGCGTCGGTCAGCGTTTCCTTGGAGATCGTCAGAACCCCAACCCGCTTGCCCGGGGGCAACATCGCCTGGACCATAGGCACCTGCATCAGCGAGGACGCGGCAACCGGGACCGGAACCGCCTCTGCCAGTTGGTCCTGTACGATGGCCAGAAACCCGCAATTGGTGGTGATCCCGTCACATCCGCTGGCCACCAGATCCTGCGCCGCGTCGATGAATTTCTGCACCAGCAGCCGCGCGTCATTGCGCACCACGCGATCCGGCGTCGCCTCGCGCACGATCCGGTATTGCACCGGGAACGGCCAGGTTGTTGCGTTGCCGATGTCGCCGTGAATGCGCGGAAACTGGGTTTCCAGCATCAAGATGCCCAGCGTCGCGCCATAGACGGTCTTGCCGCCGTGTTCGTGGCCCAACATCTGTTAACGCCCGATTTCCGTCCGCAAGGCCTGCATCAACTCGGTCAGGGTCTGGATGTACATGTCACCCTGCAACCGCCCCGCCTCGTCAAAGCCCGACCCGACCGCCGCCAAATGCATTTCCGGCCCCGCCAGAATGCGCGGGCGGAATGGCAGCAGGAAGCCGCGCAGAACCATCTGCGCCCGTTCCCCTCCGGCCCGACCAGCGGCGGCGGACATGACGGCAACGGGCTTGTCCTTCCATGGGTTGCCCTCAGGCCGGCTGACCCAGTCCAACGCGTTTTTCAGGGCACCGGAAGGTCCTTTGTTGTATTCCGGCGTCGACACAATCACCGCGTCTGCGGCAGCGATCTGATCGGCCAGCGTCTGAACCACAGCGGGCACGCCATCGCGGGCCTCGTCATCGCCATCATATAGCGGCAGGCGAATGTCGCCTTGCACATAGTCGCAATCGCCAAACAACCGCGCGGCCTCGTGCAACAGTTTGGTATTGCCAGAATCCGCCCGCAAAGAGCCGCTGATGCCGAGGAGTGTAGGGTTGCCCATGTCTATTCACCTGTCCGTTTCACTGGTGTGTGATCAGACATGGAATACGCGCGGGCCGGTTAAATGGCCAGAACAGAGTGCGCGCATCCACTGTGAGCGGATGCGCGTGGCTAAGTACGCCCGATCAAGCAGGCGCGTTAGGCGTCACGATCCGCTCCACCCGGCGGTTCTGCGCCATACCTTCGGTCGCCCGGGTTGATGCCTGCG
>JBFOMB010000069.1:0-22775 GCA_040830545.1 Paracoccaceae bacterium
CAGCCTGATCTGAAGCCAGGATCAGGGCAGCCGCACCATCGTTCACGCCTGAAGAGTTGCCCGCAGTAACACTGCCACCAGCGCGAAATGGCGTTGGCAACTTGGCCAGTCGTTCGGCGGTAGTATCTGGGCGCGGATGCTCATCCGTTGCAACGAGGACCGGGTCGCCCCGGCGCTGCGGAACCGAAACAGGCGTGATTTCTTCCGCGAAAATTCCCGAAGCTTGCGCCGTGGCTGCGCGTTCCTGAGAGCGCAGCGCAAAGGCGTCCTGATCCGCACGCGAGATACCGAATTGTTCGGCCACGTTTTCGGCTGTTTCAGGCATCGAGTCGGCGCCATGCGCGAACTGCAACTTCGGGTTGATGAAGCGCCAGCCGATTGTGGTGTCGTGCATTTCGGCTGCGCGCGAGAAGGAAACGTTGGCCTTGGGCATCACAAAGGGCGCGCGGCTCATGCTTTCGACGCCACCGGCAATGATCAGATCGGCCTCTCCCGCCTTGATCGCACGCGCACCCTGCATCACGGCATCTAGCCCCGAGCCGCAAAGTCGATTGATCGTTGTGCCTGAAACCACATCGGGCAGACCAGCCAGCAGCGCCGACATTCGCGCAACGTTGCGGTTGTCTTCGCCTGCCTGATTGGCACAGCCAAAGATCACATCATCTACTCGATCCCATTCCACATGCGGGTTGCGCGTCATAAGGGCTGTCAGCGGCACCGCCCCTAGATCATCGGCGCGGACAGAAGACAGGGCCCCGCCATACCGTCCAATGGGCGTGCGGATCGCGTCACAAATATATGCTTCCTGCATGGGGGTCCTCAGATTGCGCCCGAGATCCGGAGCGCTGCGATTTCATCATCGCTTCGCCCCAGGCCGCGCAGGATTTCGTCGGTATGATCACCCTTGCCTGGTGGCGGAGAGCGAAATTCGTTCAACCCGGCAGAAAACTTGGTTGGATACCCGGCCTGATAACTATCACCCAAATCGCCAAACATGCCGCGTTCTTGCAGGTGTGGATCGTCGAACAGGCGCATGTCCTCGTATACCACCGCCCAGGGCATGTCCGTCGGGTCGAAAACGGCCTCCCATTCGGCCAGCGTTTTTGCGGCAAACATGCTGCTTAGAAGCTGATGCACCTCCGTCTTGCGCCCGTTGCGCAGGCGGTTGGTGGCATATTCCTCGCGTGCAAGTTCCGGGAACTCATCCGCCAGCATCTCGACCAGCCGTTTCCAAAACTTGTTCTCGAACAGCCCAATGGCGATATGCTTTCCATCCGCCGTTTCAAAAATGTCATTGTCTGGCATCACAAACGACATCCGGTCCGGATCGCCTTCGCAGAGCTCATGCGCAATGCGCACCAGCGGCGAGGACCAGTTTGCCATGGCATCCAGGATGGCTACGTCAAGGAACTGGCCCTTGCCGCTCATCCTGGCACTGGCCATTGCCACCGCCATCGAAAGCGCTCCGTACATGGCGCCGGCATAATCCGACAGACGCACCTTGGGGCGTGCGAGCTTGTCGTCAACTTGGGAAGGGACCGCAAAATACCCGGAAAGAGCAAGGAAATCAATGTCATGTCCAGCACGGTCGCGGTAAGGTCCGGTTTGTCCGAACCCAGATAGCGAGCAATAAACGATCCCCGGGTTTAGTGCGCTGACAGCGTCATATCCAAATCCCAGACGGTCCATTACGCCAGGCCGGAAGCTTTCGATAACTGCATCCGCATCTCGAAGCAGGTCGGCGAGAATAACCTTGCCCTCCGGCGACTTCAGGTCGAGTGTCAAGGACTTCTTGTTGCGGTTCAATCTCGCGAACATGTCGGGGCCCAGAGCACGTCCGGGGTCACCATGTCTGGGCTCTTCGATCTTGATCACCTCGGCCCCAAGGTCGGCGAGCGACTGCGTGGCAAAGGGACCGGGCAAAAGGCGTGAAAGATCGATGATCCGCATTCCGTTCAGAAACGACCATTCAACGCTCATTCCGCGGCCTCCGCGTTCATACTTTGCCACTCTTTTTGAATACCTTTGGCAATTGTATTGCGCTGGATCTCAGAACTACCGGTCAGAACGCGGAACATGCGAAGACGCCGGAACACCCATTCCACAGGGTGGCTTTGC
The DNA here is from genome assembly GCA_040830545.1 of Paracoccaceae bacterium. GTDB lineage: Bacteria > Pseudomonadota > Alphaproteobacteria > Rhodobacterales > Rhodobacteraceae > HXMU1420-2. The sequence continues at coordinate 2,119 of JBFOMB010000069.1, forward strand.
GTCATTCCAACCGCGCCATGTATCTGGATCGCCTTGTCCGCAGTTTGAAAGGCGCTCTCTGCGACAAAAACCTTGCACATCGAGGCCTCGGAGCGAATGTTCTCACCGCGATCCGCCTTTGCGGCAGCGGCGTGTATCATCGAATGTGAGGCAAAGTTCGCCGTCTTCATGTCGGCCAGCATGTGTTGGATCGCCTGAAAGTCCGCAATCGGGCGACCGAATTGCACTCGCCGGTTGGCGTATTCAGTGGCTTGATCAAGCGCGAACTCCGCGTGACCCAGCATCGTCGGGCATTGCAGCAACCGGTTTATATTGATCCGTTCCATCCCGAGCTTGAAGCCTCGTCCGAGACCACCAAGAATATTGCGCGCGGGAACGCGAACACCATCAAGATGGATGTCGTTGTCAATGTGCTGGCCGGACATCGGCAGATAGTGCCCCTCGATCCGGTAACCTGGCGAACTGGCGTCGACCAGAAAGGCAGTCACCCCGTTGGTGCCAGCGTTCGGATCAGTCACGGCCATGATGATCGCGAAGTCCGCCGTGCGCGAGGCAGTAATGTAACGCTTGTGACCGGTCAGAACATAATCTTCGCCGTCTTTGATGGCACGAGTTTCGATACGGGTCGCATCCGATCCGGCATTGGGCTCGGAAAGCGCAAAACACCCCGCCCGTTCGCCGCGGGCAGCGGGCAGGAAGAACTCCTCGCGTTGTTCTTCAGTCGCTTGCCCGACAATATAGCCGATCCGCATCGGCCCGCCGTTTTCGCCCAGAACACAGCCATAAAGCGCTGCGTTGGACCGGGTGCAGTCGGTTTTGAGGGTGCAAAGCTGGTCGATGGACAGCCCCAAACCACCGTATTCCAGGCCAAGGTTGCAGCCATAGATTCCCAAGTCACGGGAACGTTGCCACCATTCTTCCAATTGCGACCGTTCAAATCGGGTTTCATGGGTCAGCCCGTTCTCTGCCTCAAACGGCAGCATCTCGTCGTAGAGAAGACGGTGCACCTTGGCGCGAAGCTCGGCGAACTTCTCCGGGTCGAGCCCTTTTGATGCCTTGTTGAGTCCCATCTCAGACCTTCCTTTCCGCACCGACCCAATAGCCATCGCGGACTTTGCGGCGAAGTATCTTTCCGGCATCGTTCTTGGGCAATTCAGCGACGACATCGACCGAATGCGGTTTTTTGAATTTCCCTAATTTATCAACGCAATGCGCAATCAACGCTGCTTTGTCGATTCGAGCGCCGTCGCGCGGGACGACAACGGCCTTCACGGCCTCGCCCAGGTCAGGGTCCGGCACGCCAACCACGCAGACCTCGAAGACCTCAGTGCGCTCGAAAAGCGCGTGCTCGACCTCGTTCGGGTAAACGTTGAACCCGCCGGTGACGATCATGTCCTTCTTGCGGTCGACGATGAAGATGTAGCCGGTTTCGTCGATATAGGCGATGTCGCCCGTGTGGTACCGCCCATTCTTCAGCACTGGTTCCGTTAACTCGGGCGCATTGTAATAGCCCTGCATGACGTCTTCACCCTCGACGATCAACTCACCCCTTTCGCCAACCGGCATGTCGTTGCCCGCGTCGTCGACAACTTTGACCCGCGTTTCGAACAGCGCCCTTCCGCAGGAACTGAACAATTCCGGGCGTTCTTTCATTGCCAATGCATGATCGGCCTCGGTCAGGAGGGTAACGGACGAGCATGTCTCGCCAGCGCCATAGCCTTGGTTCAGGATTGGGCCAAAGAACTCGACCGCCTCGCGAAGGCGCGCCGGAGAGATTGGCGCAGCCCCATAGCGGATCATTTTCAAAGACGAGATATCGTAGTCATCCCGGTTCGGTGCGGCCAATATCCGGTTGATCATTGTAGGAACCAGGTAAGTTTGCGTGGCCTTCTCTTTCTGCAAGGTGGACAGATAGCTGTCGACGTCGAACCGGGACAGAAGCACGTTGGTATGACCCTGGGCAAGAAGCGGCATCAGAGCCATACCTGAAACATGCGTGATCGGCCCGACATGCACGAAAACTTCCGGGTCATCGGGATGCAGGCGCGATCGGAAGGTAATCTTTCGCAGAATAGCTCGGCGATTGCCGGCCGAATGCATCGCCGCCTTCAAAACACCAGAAGACCCCGAGGTATAGTGGTGTACCATGGTGTCCGAATCTGCGACGTCTACGCAACAAGGCGTGGCCTCAGCTTGATCCAGTGAATCTTCGTAGCTTCCACCGTCGCCCATAACAAAGTGGGCCTTCAGGCCATTGCAATTGGTCAGGGCTTTCTCGGCGGCTGTTAGATGCTCGGGATCGACAAGCAGTACCTGTACGTTGCTGTCGTTGCAGACGTGCACGACCTCGTCGTCCGAAAGACGTGCGTTGATCGGGACGCGCGTAAACCCGCCTTTGAAAAGGGCAACTTCCGCTTCAACGATCTCGGATCGGTTCCACGCCAATACGGCAACCCGGTCGCCTTTGGACAGGCCCAAATCGACGAGCGCATTCGCCAGGCGGTTGGTTCGCTCATCGAGGTCCAGGTATGTGGTCGCACCTTTTTTATCCTTGATGGCAATTCGGTCCGGCCAATAGTGCGCAGAGCGTGTGATCAGTCTTCCGAGATTCATTGCGAGAATACTCCGCCAAATGCCTGCTTGCCGAGCCACAGGCAGTTCAGATTTTCTTTGGGCGGAACGGTAGCCGAACGCATTGAGTAGAAGAAAATACCAAAATACACTGCATCCTATAACTTTCTGATATGGATGGACGTCAACAGCGTGATTGCCAACCGTAGCTGACATGGCGATGCCAATTGGTGCCATAGAAGGGGATCGACGCATCGAAAGACTGGCTTGACGCACTTAGAATGGCGCGCGCTACATCGATAGTTGGAGGTCAGCGGCACCGGTCTGGCCGTAATCTCATAAATCAAAAGTGACTTTTTTTAAGAATTTTGGAGTATCTGACCGGTTGTGCGGCAACGATGCTTCACAATTCTTGTTAACCTAAACCGATTGGATCTGGATTTGATCCCGGTCGTCCAATTCGAGTACGCTGCATGGCATTGTTGCACAAATCGGGTGAAGGGCGGACTACCCCTTTCCCCGGACGGACTTATCCCTCGGCCTCAGAGACTGGTATGCCGCGCGCGGTGTAGCCGTTGTGCACGGCACTACAGACCTGAAGTTCGGCAACCAGGCGGTCGAATTCCCGCGCCATGAGACGTTGGCCCAGCAGTTTCACGCAGTGCATCTTTGTTTCGACGCGGCTTCGGCGGTGATACCCAGTCCATCGTCGCCAGATGGCCCGTCCCAGATATCTCGACGCGCGCAGAGCCTCGTTTCGAGCCACCGCCCCGGCGGTTGAGGGTTTCCAGAACCGGGTATTTTACGAGGTGGGATCACCGCATCAGCCCCGCGATCAGCGATGGCATCGTGGCACTTGCGGGTGTCGTATGCCCCGTCGGCGGTCACGCTGGCGATCTCCTGATCGTTTGGGATCTGATCGAGAAGATCGGGCAATATGGGCGCATCGTCCACGCTGATTCCGGTGACCTCGACTGCCCAGCCCTCCAGCGTTTCTTCGTCGATCCCGAGGTGAATCTTCCGCCAGATCCGCCGTCTTGGGCCACCATGCTTGCGCACGTGCCACTCGCCTTCGCCCTCTTTCGAATTAGAACCTGGGCTGCCGTGGACCCTCGAAAACGAAGGCTCACGCGCTGCATTCCTAGCAGATGCTTTGGCAGTGCTAGACCTGCCAAAGCATCGAAAGCACGTTGCGGATTGGTACGAAACTGTTCGAACGCACGCTGTCACCGGCGAAGAGACGACATTCACACATGCGACCCTCTACGTTGAAGAGCGCGCCGAAAGTGAGTTGGGCTTCGGATTGTCAGATACACTTGAGCGGCAGGTTGTTGCGAAGGTTCCGGCGACGGCGCTTGAAGCAGAGGGCAACGACGGCTTTAAGGCAAGCGGATATAACCGCCGCAACTGGACAACGACAGAACCCGCCCGCAAGATCGTCAACACTGCTTTCAAGGCTGTAGGATTGCAGCCGTTCGGTCCGCATTCGTTCCCACACATGCTCTCCCGTCACATTGCCCGGAATTGCAAATCGGTTGCGGAGTTAGTCGCCACGTCACAGAATCTTGGGCATACCGATGTTCTGACGACATTTCGCAACTATGGTCAAATCAACCGGGACGACCAGCGTAAGCTTGTGACAGGTGAAGACCCAGACGAATTGATTGAATAATACACCATCGACTGACGGTTGGGTGTGGGAACGCTCTCTTCAGCCCTGCGAAGATTCTCTTAAATATAGGAACTTAACGTGAAAATATGGCGGAGAGGAAGGGATTCGAACCCTCGAGAAGGTTTCCCGCCTACACACTTTCCAGGCGTGCGACTTCGACCACTCGGCCACCTCTCCGCCGGCGGGTCTACTATCAAGCGTAGGGCAGTTGCAAGAGGGTCATTTGCAATTTCCGCCCCCTGACAAGGTTAGTCGTCCAGATGCACGTAAACGCGGCGGTTCAGCTTGCCCTTTTTCTCGACCTTGCCAAAGCGGATGCGTCCGATTTCAGACGTGCGGGCGACATGGGTGCCGCCGCAAGGTTGCAGGTCAACCTGCGCCCCACCTTCGCCAATCCGCACCAGCCGGACGCGGCCTGCGCCGCGCGGGGGCATGACGGACATGGTTTTGACCAGCCCGGGGTTGGCCTCCAGTTCCGCGTCAGTGATCCAGGTTTCGCTCACCGTCAGGTCGCGGTCGATCAGCTCTTGCAGGGCCATTTCCAGTGCGGATTTGTCCTCGGGTGGCTCGGGCATTGCAAAATCCAGCCTGCCTTTCTCCAGCGAAATCGCGCCGCCTGAAACCGGCAAGGGGATCACAACAGACAGCAGATGCAGGCAGGTATGCACGCGCATGTGGCCGTTACGGCGATCCCAGTCCAACTCCTGCTCGACCGACGTATCGGGTGGCGGCAAAGCTGAGCCCTCGGCGGGGACCAGCACAACCGTACCGCCACCCCCCTTTACCGCCGTTGCAATGGGCGTTTCACCCCCATCCCAGCGCAATACACCGCCGTCGCCGGGCTGCCCCCCGCCCGTGGGATAGAACAGGCTTTGATCCAGGATCAGCCCACCCTGCTCGGTATGGGACACCACGCGACCTGGTGCCGTGCGGCGATAGGCGTCCTGCGCGAACAGCAATTCAGTGGTCATCGGCGGGTCCTTCCCCATCATCACCGGGCATCTGCAATTCCTTCGGCACCGGACGGCCTGCATCCTCGGACACAGGTCCAGCGGCGGGCTTCGGCGACAGAGTCTCGGGATTGCGCAGCCACAGATCGCGCTGTGCAAACGGGATTTCGATGCCTTCCTCGGCAAAGCGCGCGTTGATCTGGTGGTTCATCTCTGACTTCACGGACAGCGTCCAGTTCACATCGCGCAGGATCGCCCGGATTTCAAAGTTCAGGCTATCCGCACCAAATTCCTTGAACACGATAAACGGAGCAGGGTTGGCCAGAACCATAGGATGCGCCTCGGCAATTTCGCGCAGGATGCCCTCAACCAGCTTGGTATCCGTGCCATAGGCCACGCCAATCGGGAGGATCAGCCGGCCAATGGTGTTGCCGCGCGTGTAATTGGTGACCGTGCCACTGACCAGATCGGCGTTCGGGACAATGACGTCAGACCGGTCAAACGTTTCGATCCGGGTTGAGCGGACAGAGATGTCGCGCACATAGCCCATGTTGCCATTGACCTCGATCCAGTCGCCTTCGGCCACCGGGCGTTCGATCAGCAGGATGATCCCGCTGACAAAATTCGACACGATGTTCTGCAGGCCAAAACCGATGCCCACCGACAACGCACCAGCCACGATGGCAAGCGAAGACAGGTCGATTCCGGCAGTCGAAACGGCAATCAGGGCAGCCAGGAATATCCCGACATAACCCGTGCCCGACACAATCGCCGTCTGCCCGCCTTGATCCAGTTTCGTGCGTGGCAGCAGGCTGCTTTTCAAGGCATTCTGGAAAATGCGGGTCAGCATGTAACCCAGCACGAACACCACCGCAAAGGTCAGGAAATCGACCGGCGATATGCGGCTGTCACCGACCTGTACGCCTTGCAGGAACTGGTCCCAAACCTCGGTCAGGTCGGCCTGCCGCGCGCCCCAGATCAGCGCGAGGAACGGAAGCGACCCCAGCACCAGCGCAAAGCCGATCAGAATGGGAATGACTGAGGCATCCGCCGCCTCGGCATCGCGCCCGGTCATCCAGGCATAGATGTCGCGGAAGAACACCTGCAACACCAGCAGAGCGCCGTACAGACCGACGGTGATCATGTAGGGAAACAGAATGGCCTCGGCCATGGCACCGTAGCCAGCCGCCGCAATCAGCGGTGTGCTGAGGGCAACGATCCCGGCAGACCAGCGGAACAAGGGCCCGATCCACATGAGGCCCGTCCGCCGACTGTCTTCATCGCCATCGGCCTTGCGGGCCAGTTCGTCACGCATCGCAATCTGACGCATGCGCATCACCACGGCGGCCCCCAACAGGATCACCGGGAAGCCGATCACGCCACGCACGCTGTAGGACATATGCTCGATCTGATCGAGCAGGTTGACCATGTCGTGCAGCACCAGGATCAACCCCAATGACAGCACATTGCGACGGGCCGCCGGACGGCTTGCCATTTGCACGTTGAAGGCAAGGTCTTCGGGCCGTCGCGGGTACAGACGTTCAGCCAACCACTGGAAGCCCAGTATCAGGGTCGCCCAATACGGCAGCGAGCCCAAAACAAGCTCTCCGCGCAGGCCCAGAACGCCTGATACAGTAATGGACTCGATGATCAGGTAGACTCCGACCAACGGCAATCCGATCCGCCCCAGCGAAATCAGGAATCTCCAGGCCCCCGACCCGACACCGCCAAAGCGGCGCATAAAGGCCCCGGCCTGTTCCGCCCATCTGCGCCCCCGGAACAGGAACAGCAGGCCAAAGGCCAGGTACAGTCCCGCCTGCGGCAGGGACTGACGTACACGTTGCATTTCGGTCTGGTTGGCCCAGTTCACCCGGGCCTCGGTGTGCAGGTCCTTGCTCGCGTCGATAATCGCACGCCAGGCGGGCAGCCATAGCTGCGGGTCCAGCGGCGTGTCCGTGCGGCGCAGCAACTCCTGCCGCTGCCGTTCGCGGATGATGCGGTCAATCTCGGTAATGATGCCGTCAGCCCGGTTATAGGCCTCAAATGACACCACAACCGGCACACGCAACGTGTCGATCCGGTTGTTCAGATCGGCGCGTAAGGTGGCGATTTCCTCGGGCTCGGTTTGCCCGTCCTCGGGCGGTGGGCCCAAAGCATTCAATTGCGATTGCAGGGTTTCGATGCGGGCTGAATTCTGGGTGCGCGCGGTTTCGAACCGGTCGCGGTACTCAACGATCTGCGCACGCAAAAGCTCCAGCGCGATGTTGGAGGCTCGTCCGGCCTCCACCGCTTCTTCTGCGCGTTCAGCGGTGTCCAGCCATTCCTGAAAGAACTCGCGCTGCTCGGTTGTGATCTGCGCCTGTCCGACGCCGGGCAGCAGCGCAAAGGCCAGCAGCGCGGCGGTCAGAACCGCCGCAACACGTATCCAGACCGCCCGCATCCCGTTCATGTATCGACAAAGACGCCGGGGATGCTGGCCGGGGCGGCGGTCATCCAGTCGGGCACCGGCAGGTTCTTGGACCGCAGGAACTCGGGGTTGAACAGTTTGGATTGATAGCGCGTACCGTAGTCACACAGGATCGTAACGATCGTGTGCCCTGGTCCCAACTCGCGCGCCAGACGCACAGCGCCGGCGATATTGATCCCGGTCGAACCGCCCATGCACAGGCCTTCGTCCTTCAGCAGGTCAAATACATAAGGCAGCGCCTCTTCATCCGGGACCTGATACATCATGTCGGGGTGGAACCCGTCCAGATTGGCGGTGATCCGGCCCTGACCGATGCCTTCGGTGATGGACCCGCCCTCGGGCTTTGCCTCACCTTCGGTATAAAGGCTGTAGACCCCCGACCCCATCGGGTCGGCCAATGCCACCTTTACGCCCTTGGGCTGCAATGCCATGCCGACACCGGCCAGCGTCCCGCCAGAGCCGACAGCAGACACAAACCCGTCCACCTTGCCGCCAGTTTGTTCCCAGATTTCCGGGCCGGTGGTTTCGATATGCGCCTGCCGATTTGCAACGTTGTCAAACTGGTTCGCCCAGATCGCGCCGTTTGGTTCGGTCTTGGCCAGCTCCTCGGCCAGTCGCTGCGAATAGCGGACATAGTTATTGGGATTGCGATAGGGCGCTGCGGGCACCTGCACCAATTCCGCGCCTGCCAGACGCAGCATGTCCTTCTTTTCCTCACTCTGGGTCTCCGGGATCACGATCACCGTCTTGAAACCCATCGACGCCCCGACCAGCGCCAGACCAATCCCGGTGTTCCCCGCCGTGCCTTCGACAATCGTGCCGCCCGGTTTCAGATCGCCACGCGCAATCGCGTCACGGATGATGAACAGCGCCGCGCGGTCCTTCACCGACTGGCCAGGGTTCATGAACTCGGCCTTGCCGAGGATTTCACAGCCGGTTTCCTCGCTCGCCTTCCGCAGGCGAAGCAATGGGGTGTGTCCGACCGCATCGGCCAGGTCGCGTGCAATGCGCATGGTGTCTCCGTTCATTTGGTTGAATCAGATGTAGCCGCGCGGTCCTGCGACCTCAAGCCGTCCTGCGTCAACTCATACCATAGCGCGCAGCCGATCACGATGCCGTGCCAACCACAGCGCCAGCGCCAGCATCGGGATCGCGCGGTATCGTCCGCTGTCCACACCCGCCATCAGATCGTCAAACGACACGATCTCGCGCTTTATGTCTTCGCCCTCGGATGCCAACCCGCCACCGTCCTCCAAACGGGACAGGTCGGTCAGCCCGACATAAAGGAACAACCGGTCGCTCATACAACCCGGGCTGCTGACACCGTCCGCCACCTGTTCCAGATGCCACAGCGTCAGGCCCGCCTCTTCCATGGCTTCGCGATGCGCGGTCTCAACCGGTGTCTCGCTCGGATCGGTCATGCCCGCCACGGTTTCCCACACCCACGGCGCGCGCGACCCGCCAATCAGCAGCGACGCGCGAAACTGCTGGATCAGTAGCACACTGTCCGTGACCGGATCATAGGGCAACACAACGGACGCTTCACCCAGTTGCAGCGCGCCACGGTTCATGACCTCGCTCATCGTGCCGTCCTGCTTGCGGAATTGCAGATCCATTTCCTGCACGGCAAAGAAATTCATGTAAGGGCGGTGAACCGCGTGAACGATCACATCTCGCTCCGCATCATGTTCCGGCGTGGGCGGTTCGGCGTTCTGGTTCACCCACAGCTCCGCGCGGGCCAGGATGGGTGGCAATCGCGCAGCCATTTCTTGCGCGGTGTATGTGGTGCGATGGGTCATGACCTCAAACGCAACGCGGGTCATCAGGGTTGCATACCGAGCCGACCAAATACCTGCGTCCCAGTCCGGCAAAACAGGGTTCCCCGCGGGGAACCACAATTTTTGCACTTCAACCGTAAGCTGCTGCGCCTCCACCCCGAAGACCGACAGGAAGTAGCGAAACCGCGCCTCCGCCTCCTCTGAAGCGCCACGCAGAACCTTGCCTGGCACCGAATATCCGGCATCAGGAACCAGCGCGCTCAACCGGCCCTCTGCCACGCTGCTTTGACGATACCCGCTTAGGTTTAGGTCACTCAACTGCCCCACGGAGCCCAACACGGCGTCCGCCAATGGCTCAAACGCCAACGCCCCACACAAAAAAATGCCGGCCACTTAACAACTTCCCTGCCCCGATCACCGGAACCGTTTTGCCGCCATTTCCCCAACAAGGCCAGCCACAATCCCACCGATAAACAAAGTCAGAAGGATGTTCGTCACCATCAGCACACCGCTATACCGAAGCGCCAGTTCAAAAATCGCCAGGATCGCCTCAAACGGACCATCATACCTGCGGTCCATGGCGCGCGAAAACATCTCTTCAGCGCCAAAGATCGACAGGCTGAGGATGACCATGGACAACATGCCCGTCAGCCCGTTGGTGATCCCCGCAACATAGCCGCGCCCGGTGCGCGGCCCCATGATGAACCAGCCCACGGCCAGCCCCACCACGATATTGATGGGGGTCATGTTGCCAAAATCAGTCCGTTCGGGGATTTGCGGAATCACCTGACCCGACACGATAAACGCCAGCACCGCCAGGGAGACGGCACAAAACAATCGGGCTCCGGTTGGCATCAGGCGGGTCTCTGAACAGTGATCTGGGTCACGTCCACATTGCCGTTGTCAAAGGCCGCTGCGCAAGAGGTCAGGTAGAAATTCCACATGCGCCGGAACCGGTCGTCAAAGCCCAGCGCCTGCACCTGATCCCACTTGGCATTAAACGTTTCGTGCCAGCGGCGCAGGGTCAGGTCATAGCTGGCCCCGAACTCCTTGGAGGTCACAAACCCCAGCCCGGCGTTGTCCGCCTGCTCCTTCAGGATTTTGGGGCTGGGCAGCATGCCACCTGGGAAGATGTATTTCTGGATGAAATCGACGCTGCGACGGTACACCTCCCACCGGCGATCCGCGACAGTGATGATCTGCAACGTTGCATTCTTGCCGGGCTTCAGCCGGTCGCGCACGGTTTTGAAGTAGATGGGCCAGTATTTTTCGCCCACGGCCTCGAACATCTCGATGCTGGCGATACCGTCATAAACGCCCTTTTCGTCACGATAATCCTGCAGCTTCAGGTCCACGCGATCCGCCAGCCCGGCCTTTTGCATCCGCTCCTGCGCATATTTCAGCTGTTCCTTGGAAATCGTCAGGCCCGTCACCCGCAGCCCGCGTTCCTTGGCCGCGTATTCGGCAAACCCGCCCCAGCCGCAGCCGATTTCCAGCACGTGATCGCCGGGCTGCACGCCCATCTGATCCACCATCGAGGCATATTTGGCGGTTTGCGCCGCCTCCATGCTTTCCTGCCCGGTTTCATAGAGCGCGCTGGAATAGGTCATCGTGTCGTCCAGCCACAGACCATAAAAGTCATTGCCCAGGTCATAATGGTAGGAAATGTTTTTCTTCGCCTGTTCCCGGTGATTGCGCTGCAACCAGAACCGGAACCGTTCCACTGCGCGCAAAATGGCCCAGCCCGGCACCGTGTCATAGATCGTGTCGTCGTCCATATGCACGAGGTCCATCAGCGCCTGCAGGTCCGGTGTGCTCCACCAATTGTCCAGATAGGCATCGCAGAAGCCCAGCTCGCCCTCACGGATTAGACGTCCAAAACAATCGGAATTGTGAATGTGAATCTCTGCCGCCGGTCCCGGTTTGGACCCTTGCGCGCGGAAAATCCGCCCGTCATCCAGCACCACGTCCAGCCGTCCGTGATCCATACGTTCCGCCATGGCAAAGGCCTTCGTGAAATAGCGCGGCAGGTTTTCTTGACCCTTTGTCGATGTCAGGACCATGTCATCTTCCTTGTATTTCTGTAAGGTAAGGCTAGTTTGCGTGGCGCAATCAGGCAAGTGCCGAGGCATTTGACGCATTTTCACGAAATGCTTCGTAGGCCGTGAGGGCGGCCTTGCGCCCGGCATCCAGCGTGATCGAAGGTTGCGGATAAGGCACATCCGGGCGCAAACCCCAACTGCGTGGCACGGCGTAAAAATAGCTGAGCGCATCTGTGGACGGTGTCGACCCTTTGGGCAGCCACCGGCGCAGGTACTGCCCGTCCGGGTCAAACTTCGTGGCCTGCGTGGCCGGGTTGAACACCCGGAAATAGGGTGCCGCATCCGGCCCGCACCCGGCCACCCATTGCCAACCCATCGCGTTGCTGGCCGGGTCCCAGTCGGTCAGGCAGTCCGCAAACCAATCCATGCCGATCCGCCAATGACCCAGCAGATGTTTCGTCAGATAGCTGGCCACGATCATGCGCACCCGGTTGTGCATCTTGCCCGTCACATACATCTCGCGCAGGCCCGCATCGACGATGGGGACACCCGTTTGCGCCTGCTGCCAGGCGACAATTTCGGGCCGGTTGCGGTCCGTGGTCCAGGGGAAGCCCTGCCATTCGGGCCGCCAGCTGCGCTCGGTGATTTCGGGCGTGTGGTAGATCAGGTGATAGGCGAATTCACGCCACACCAGTTCCTTCAGGAAGTGTTCCGCACCCGCTGCGCCCTGTTCCATGGCGCGCTGACCCGCGTGCCAGATTTGATGCGGGCTGATCTCGCCATAGGTCAGATTTTCTGACATACCTGAGCACGCGTCCTCGGCCGGGAAATCGCGTCGCGCCTTGTAGCCAGCCACTGCGCGGTCGATGAACTGGTCCAACCGGTCGCGCGCCGCCTCCTCGCCCACACGCTGATGGGGCAGCATCACTGCTGCGCCCCGGCGCATCGCGGCCCCCATCTGCCAGTCATTCAGATCATCGCTGACCGGCCATTCCTCCGGCGCGGGTATCCGCGCGGGTCGGGGCAGTGGTGCATCCACTGGGCGATCCCGCACGGCCCGCCACATTGGTGAATAGACCTTGTAGAACCCGCCCTGCCCCGTCTGAACCGTCCAGGGTTCAAACATCACATGGCCGCCAAAGGTACGCGCATCAGCGCCATCCGCCTTCAACGCCGCCTTCACCGTGCTGTCCCGCGCAATCGACTGCGGATCATAGAGCCGCGACCACCAGACCGCAGTCGCGCCCGTCTCCGCCATCAATGCGCGCAACACATCCAGCGCCGCCCCGCGCCGCAGGATCAAATGCGCGCCCTGCCCGATCAGTGTCTGTGCAAACCGCTCCACCGCCAGACCCAGCCGCCATTTTGGCGCCGCGCCCAGACGCTCGGTCTCGGGGTCCAGAATGAACACCGGGATGACCGGACGCCCCGTGGCACAAGCCGCATGCAGCGCGGGATGATCAGACAGCCGCAGATCACGGCGCAGCCACAGCAGGATCGGGGATTGGGTCATGTCGGGTCTTTCTTTTGGTAGACCCGATACGCACAAGGGCGCGGTTTAGATCACAAAACCTGATCCAGCGCCCGCATGGCCTGCGCCACCTCGTCCTCGGTTGAGTAGTGCACAAAGCTCACCCGCAGCACACCGCTGTCCAGTGGCACACCCATCGCCTGCAAGGGCCGTCCGGCATAGAAGTCCCCACCACCGCACATCACGCCATGTTCGGCGAGCTTCGCCGCCGCCTCTGCCCCGCCCATCCGGTTCTGCGCGACGGCCACCGTGGGCGCACGCTGCTCTGCCTGTGCCGTCCCGATCAAACGCAGGTCGTTGCGTTCCTTCAACATGTCCAGCAGCGGTTGCAGCAACTTCACCTCATGCGCGCGCATCAGGTCATGCACGAACCCCGCCCGGTCCGCCGCGCTGCCCCCCGGCCCGCCATGATGGTCATGCAACGTGTCCAGATAATCCGCCATGCCCGCAGACGCCGCCACCTGCGCATGATCCGGCCCCGCCGGGGTGAACCGTTTGAACAGCGTATCGCCGTTGAAAACATGCCCCTGATTGGGCAGATGTTCCCCAACCGAGCGGCGCACCACCATGATCCCCTGATGCGGGCCATAGGTCTTGTAGGCGGAAAACAGGTAAATGTCCGGCCCCATCTGCCCCACATTGGGCAACCCATGGGGGGCGTAAGACACCCCATCCACGCAGACAAAGGCGCCGGCGGCATGGGCAATCGCCGTGACCTCGGCCACCGGGTTGATTTCACCGACCACGTTGGAGCAATGCGGAAAACAGACCAGCCGCACCTGTTCATCCAGCAGCCCCTCCAGATCCTCGGGGTTCAGATGCCCGGTCACCGGGTCGATCTTCCACTCGCGGATCTCGATCCCATCCGCCTCCAGCCGCCGCCATGGCCCCGTGTTGGCCTCATGATCCTGATTGGTGACGATGATCGCCTCACCGGGGCTCATCCACTGACGAAAAGCCTGTGACAGGACATAGGCATTCTGGGTCGTGGACGGACCAAAGCTCAGTTCGTCGGCCTCCACCCCCATGATGGCCGCCAGACGCGTGCGCGCCTCATCCATCTCTTCACCGCCCAGACGGCTAGCTTCATAGGGTGCATAGGGCTGCACCTTGCGTTCCGTGTAGAACCGGAACATGCGGTCGATGACCTGCTGGCACGTATACGACCCACCTGCGTTTTCAAAAAACGCCTGCCCCTGCAATGCGGGCTGTGAAAAGGCCGGGAACTGCGCCCTGACGAAATCTGTATCCAGTGCCTGCATGTCATGCCCCTTCTGCATCTTGCGCGGCACGGTTAACCCAGAATGCCGGGGCTGCAAGTCGATTTCTGTGGAAGAAAAAAAAGGGCCCCGCCAGTCTCGGACGGGGCCCTTCAATTTCAATCGAACAGCACTCAGGCGTTCATGTCACAGACAACGCGGCCCTTGACTTGACCCTTGACGATGTCCGCGCACAGCTGCGGCAGATCGCTCATCACGGCGGGCTGGATCATCGCCTCCAGCTTGTCCATCGGCAGGTCCTTGGCCACCCGCTCCCAGGCTGGCAAGCGGTTCTCATAAGGCTGCATCACGCTGTCGATGCCCAAAAGGTTCACACCGCGCAGCAGGAACGGAATAACCGTCGCAGGCAGCGCCGCGCCGCCCGCCAGACCGACCGAGGCAACCGATGCGCCATATTTCATCTGACCCAGCACACGGGCCAGCATCGCGCCACCCACGGCGTCCACGCAGCCGCCCCAGGTTTCCCCTTCCAGCGGACGCTTCACGGTTTCGTTGATGTCTTCCCGCGCCACGATCTGGGTTGCACCCAGGCTGCGCAGATACTCTTCGGTCTCGGGACGCCCGGTGACCGCTGCCACTTCGTAGCCCAGGTTCGCCAGGATCGCGACCGCGACCGAGCCAACGCCGCCCGCTGCACCGGTCACCAGAACCGGGCCATCCTTGATGCCATGATCCTCCAGCGCCATCACCGACAGCATCGAGGTGAACCCGGCGGTCCCCACGGCCATCGCCATTCGGGTATCCAGCCCCGCCGGCAGCGGCACCAGCCAGTCGGCCTTCACGCGCGCCTTCTGCGCATAACCGCCCCAGTGCATCTCGCCCACGCGCCAGCCGGTCAGGACAACCTTGTCGCCCGGCTTGTAACGGTCGTCATCCGACGCCTCGACCGTCCCGGCAAAGTCGATGCCCGGCACATGCGGATAGTTCCGCACCAGACCGCCGCCGCCCGGCCCCATGCACAGGCCGTCCTTGTAGTTCACGGTGGTGTATTCCACCGCAACGGTCACATCTCCTTCAGGCAGGCGATCCTCGCCAATCTCCTGAATCGCCGCCGAGGTTTTGCCGTCTTCGTCTTTTTCAACAATCAATGCGTTGAACATCTCTTACTCCTGTTCCTGCAGCGGTCCTGCCCCTGCTTCATTGTTCCCAAAATACTCCGGGGGTGAATGGGCCGAAGGCCCAGAGGGGGCAGCGCCCCCTTCTCTCACCTCCAGAACGCGGATCTGACCAACGCCTCACGCGTGCCGTGCTGGGTTTCCACCCGCAACCGCGTGCCCGGTGCCCAATGGGTCATGCGCACCATACCAATCGAAACGTTGGTCTCAAACTCCGGAGACCACGCCGAAGACGTGACCTGCCCCACTTTCACGTCGCCACCGTAAATGGGCCAGGGTTGGTCACACGGGCCAATCGGGTCACCGTCTATTTCAATCGGCCTGATTTGCTGAACCGGTCCTTCCTTGGCCACGCGCAGCAAAGCATCCCGACCAACACAGCCAATCGCCGTCTGCGTGTCACAGAACTTGCCCAGTCCGCATTCATGCGGCGTGTTGTCGTCGGTCATGTCGTTGCCATAGCTCAACAACCCGCCTTCGATCCGTTCGATCAAGTTCGGACCACCCGCACGCACGTTCAGGTCCGCGCCGGCCTCAAACAACCGGTTCCACAGCGGCATGCCGATATCGCTGCCGTCGACGTAGATTTCGAACCCGCCCTGCTTGGAATAACCGGACCGCGCCACGGCCAGGTTACGTCCCTCGAAGTCGAACATGTCAAAGCGGAAGAAGCGGATATCCCGCACCCGATCGCCAAAGACGCGCGCCATGAGGTCGTCCGCCTTCGGCCCCTGAACCGCCAGCGGTGACACGTCCGGTTCGTCCACCAGCACGTCCAGACGGTAGCCGTTGGCAATGCCCTTGACCCACAGCAGCAGGTCGCTGTCCGCAATCGAGATCCAGTATTGCTCTTCAGACAGTTTCACACCCACCGGGTCGTTCAACATGCCGCCGGTTTCATCGACGATGGGCAAGTAGAAACATTGCCCCGGCAGCATCCCCCGCAGGTCGCGTGGCGTCAGCATCTGCATCAACCGCCCGGCATCCGGCCCGCGCAGTTCCACCTGCCGTTCGCAGGACACGTCCCAGACCTGAACATGCTCTTTCAGGTGGTGGTAATCCGCCACGGGACTTTCGAACACCGTGGGCAACAGCATCCGGTTGTAGACGGTGTAGGCTTTGACGCCTGCCGCTTCGACACCTTCCGAAAACGGTGTGCGACGCAAACGTCGAGACAGAGAGATCTGTGGCATCACATCTCCTTACGGGTTTAGACAGAAATGGAACCCGGCGGTTCCGTGTTTGAGTTGAGTTCAGCGGCGGCCGGGGCCACCCCAGCGGATCGGGATGATGTCCGCGGATTTGCCTTCAAAATCCCACACCCAGCCGTAGTCGCGCACCTTGGATTTCAGACCCACGGCAGGGTAGATTGTTGGTCCCATCCAATACTGCGTGTTCTCCATGGATACAGGTACATCCGGGTCTTTGCCCGGGATCATTTCAATCTCGCCCTGGATCTTGCGGCCCACGATGATGCGTCGCTTGCGGCCTTCGACTTCGATCACGACCTTTTCACGCTCGGCCCCGATGATTTCGGACACAAGGAAGTTGAAGACACCGGTGTTGCCGCCCGCTGCGCCGGACAGGATCGCCAGCAGGCCGTTATAAGCCTTGCCGCTGGCCTTTTCATCTACATAGGCCGCGACACGCCAGCCGCCCTCGGCCATGCGGCCCGGGATGTCGATCAGCAGCGCGCAGTTCAGGCCTGCAAGGCTTTCACCTTCGTAGTGGCCCTCGTCAGTGCGAAGCGCGAACCAGGTCTGGCAGTAGCCGTAGGTCGGTGGATGCTTGCCTAGCGAAATCCCACAGGGACACACCACCTCGCACGAGCAGTTCATGAACAGTTCGCCATCGATCTGCCATTCGGTCGGGTGCATCGTACGCCGCCGGGGATTGTCCATCCGGCTGTCGATCCGTTGGCTGACCGGCAGGCGGTCTGCGTCCGAGCGTCGTTTTACTGCCATGTTTTATCCTCCCATAACCCAGGGTGCCCCGATCACCGCCAACCCGGCGAGGATCAACACAAACCCCATTGGTTTCGTTACATAATGTCCGACCTGCGGTAACTTTTCCACCACCATGAACAGCGTCGCGAGCCCCATCCACAGAAGGCTCATCACCCCACCGACAAAGCCCAGTGCCATGAAGCCCCAGCAACAGCCGACACAGAACGCGCCCAGCCCCAGCCCCATGCGCAGACCGCCTGCAAACCCGTTTTGCCAATGGCCGATGAAATAGCTCATCGGGCTGTGGCATACGCCGTGGCACACCTCTTTGGCGCGGGTAAACTGAAAGGCCCCGACAACGATCAGCAACCCTGCGGTGACCCAGCTGTTCTTGGCAATGCCCAACATGTCGATCAAGCCGCCAAATAGCAGCGCCAGTTGCACCCCCGCGATCAGGGCGGCAAAGGCGACCCAAACCACGGAATACCCCAGCAAAACCCCCAGCCAGCCCGCGCGCGTGCCATCGGCGCTGACCATCAGGTCCTCGTAGCTGCTGAGTGTTGGCACCAGCGTCGGCAGCATCATCGCGGCCATCATGATCGCCCACATGGAAAACAGCGGCCCGAATTCGGCCATGGGCATCTTCATGTCCATGCGCGGGTCCATGGCGGCCATGCGTTGGCCCATTTCGCCTGGTCGGCCAATCAGATCCACATCCATGTTCATCGCCATGGAATACATCACCCACCACGACGCCAGAATCGCGCCGAAGAAACCCAGCCACAAAACGCTGCGGATGATGCCGTTGGACTCCATCGATCCTCCGATTCTACTCTTGAAGATTAAATGTCAGACTTTTAAATGTCAGACAAATGAAAATTGACCCCACCTCCTCCGCCGATCTGTCCGTGCAGATTTCCGACGCGATCCGGGATGCCATTGTGTCCGGTGATCTGATCGTGGATGAACGGTTGCCATCCGAGGCAGAGCTGGCCGATCAGTTCAATGTCTCGCGCCCGACCGTGCGCGAAGCTCTGAAACGGTTGGGGGCCCAATCCCTGATCCGCACGCAACGCGGTGCGTCGGGCGGGGCATTCGTGAACCGGTTGAGCTATACCGACGCCTATGACCAACAGGTAACGACCGCCACGCTGTTACTGTCCATGAACGCGGTCAGTTTCGAAACAGCTTGCGAAGCGCGCTATGCGCTGGAACGGGCCTGCGCGCCATTGTCAGCGCAAAGACGGACCTCCGATCACGTGGCCACGATGCGGACCGAGATTTTTCGGCAGGGTCAGCCCGGCCTGACCGACGAGTCGTTCTGCGCGTCGGACGTTGCGTTTCACCGTGCGCTGGTGGACGGGGCGGGCAATCCGGTGCTGTCCTACCAGTTGGCCGGTGCGGTCGAAGCGATGCAACCGCTGATGAACATGATCACCTTCACCGCCCGGTCGCGTGAGGCAATCATCGCGCTGCACAGCGCGATTGCGGATGCGATTGAACGGGGTGATGCGGATGCGGCAGTTGCCGGGCTGAACGATCTGGAGACGGAAACGCTGGCACTGGCCAAAAGCGTGTTTGCGGCGCGGACGAAGAAAGCGGGCGAGGTCAAATGAGCATTCTGCGCTAGCATTTTGTTTTTCATATGATTTTGACTTGAATTCGCGACGATGAAAATCCGCGGATCAGCCGACCTGACGCGCTGAGGGCCTACGTCAAAAACACGAGGCCCTCAAAAACACGAGGCCCCGGGTCAAGCCCGGGGCGCCGCTTGCGTGTTTTGCAATCTAGTGTTCAGGCCGCAGGACGACCCGGCAAGAGTGCCGCCGCTTCTTTGCCGCGCAGTTCTTTGCGAGCGGAACCATAAGCCGGCTCGGCCCCTTCGCGCAGTTCCGGGAAGATCTCGAACAGTTCTTCGCGATGCGGTGCGCTGAGGCCGGACACGGTGCGCTCTGCGGGTTGGAAGCTTTCCGCTTCTACTCCGTTCGCATAGACCACCTCGTGCTGGTCAAAGGCCATGTGCAAATACGTCACCGGCGCGTCCGGGCGTTCCTCTACAATCGAATGATCGTTGCAGAGCGTAAAGGCAGGGGTCAGCACCCCGTCCGGGTCGCCAAACATCACCTCGGCCCGCCAATCGCGCACCAGGATGCGGTGCTGGCGCGACACGCGCAGATCGCGGTCGGGCACGCCCTTGGCAATCGCGTTTTCGCGGATCAGAACCGGGCGCAGATGCGGGTTCGCGGCCACGTAACTGCCGGGGAATGTTGTCGCCCCGATCCAGCGAATTTTCTGTACGCCATGGTCGCGCGTCACGACGCGGTCGCCCACGTCCAACGTCTCGATCTCGACTTCACCATTTGGAGTCAGGATCATCGTTCCGGCCACGAAACAGACCACGATGTTGAGCGTATGCTCGGTCGTGACGACCTGTTCGCCGCTGCCCGGATTGCCCGGGTCTTCGCCGAACACACTGTTGACCGTGACCATCAGTTCAGAGCCAACCTGGAATTCTTCGCTGATGGGCAGGCAATCAAACGACCATCCAGTCGGGGTCACGATAACCTCGGGGTCACCTTCATTCAGCGTGATCGTCTGCGTGATCGGATCACCGTTCTCGTCGATGCCCTCAATCTCGATCTCGAACCGCAGGAAGTCGATGTCGGTCAGCGGTTGCACAATGAAATCAGTCAGTTCCTGGCCGGAGTTCACCTGGACAGCGCCGCCGGTATTGTCGATCTGGTTCAAGACCGTCAGTGAACTGTTCGGGCCAAGCCCGATACCGGAGATCGCCGTACCGAAGTCATCTTCCAACGTCTGCAGTTCATTGTCGAAATCGAGCCCGCCAGACGTCGGGAAACCGTCTGACATGAAAACAAGAACGTTGGTTTCGCTTGTCGTGGCCCCCACTGCATTGAACGCATCAATGGATTTGTCCAGAGCGTCGTCAAAGTTCGTTCCACCACCGGGCCCGTTTGAATTGATCGTCTGGAGCGCGGCCGTATATTCCGTCGACTGATCCAATGTGAACGAACCGACGACTGTTGCGCTGCCCGAGAAATCTACCAGCGAGATGGAAATCTCGCTCGGGTCATATCCGGCGTCCACATAGGCATCGAACAGGTCCTGAGCACCGATCAACTGTGCCTGCAGGATCGTTTCTGTTGTGCCATCTCCGTTGAAGTCGGTCCCGGACGAGGCGCCTGTGGATCCCGACGTATCGATCGCAATCACGATGTTGATCTGCTCGGCGACATTCGCCCCGGTCGTTGTCGCGGACAGTTCAAAGCCGTCCCGGCCAACCC
>JBFOMB010000070.1:0-20880 GCA_040830545.1 Paracoccaceae bacterium
CAACGTGGGGTATACCGCACGCCACCACACGTTCTTTGAAATGCTGGGGAACTTCAGCTTTGGCGACTATTTCAAATCCGAAGCGATCCCTTTTGCCTGGGAGTTGATCACCAAGGATTTCGATATCCCTGCGGACAAGCTCTATACAACGATCTACCACACCGATGACGAGGCGTTCGAGATCTGGAAAAAGGTCGGTGTACCCGAAGATCGGATCATCCGCATCGCGACGTCCGACAATTTCTGGCAGATGGGACCAACCGGCCCCTGCGGTCCGTGTACCGAGATTTTCTATGATCACGGCGATCACATCTGGGGTGGACCCCCGGGCAGCCCCGAAGAAGACGGCGACCGGTTTATCGAAATCTGGAACGTCGTTTTCATGCAGAACGAACAGTTCGAAGATGGCTCAATGGTGCCGCTGGACATGCAGTCCATTGACACTGGCATGGGGCTGGAGCGGATTGGCGCGTTGCTGCAGGGCAAACACGACAATTACGACACCGACCTGATGCGCGCGCTGATCGAGGCGAGCGCGGATGCGACCTCCAGCGACCCGGACGGGCCGGGCAAGATGCATCACCGGGTGATTGCGGATCATCTGCGGTCAACGTCCTTCCTGATGGCCGACGGGGTGATGCCGTCCAATGACGGGCGTGGTTACGTGCTGCGCAGGATCATGCGGCGCGCCATGCGGCACGCACATTTGCTGGGCGCCAAAGACCCGCTGATGCACCGTCTGGTGCCCGCCTTGGTGCGGCAGATGGGAGCGGCTTACCCCGAGTTGGGACAGGCGCAGGCGCTGATTGAAGAAACGCTGAAGCTGGAAGAAACCCGGTTCAAGGCAACGCTGGACCGTGGCCTGAAGCTGCTGGATGACGAACTGGCCGATCTGGCGGAGGATGCGCCGCTGTCCGGTGAGGCTGCGTTCAAACTTTATGACACATACGGTTTCCCGCTGGACCTGACGCAGGACGCTTTGCGCGAAAAAGGGCGCGAGGTGGATGTGGACGGGTTTGACGCTGCCATGGCCAAACAGAAGGCCAAGGCGCGTGCCGCCTGGGCCGGGTCAGGGGACGCTGCGGATTCAACGGTCTGGTTTGACGTGGCCGAAGAACATGGGGCGACCGATTTCCTTGGGTATGAAACCGAAACAGCCGAAGGCCAGATCGTGGCCCTGGTGCAGGACAGTGCACGTGTTGATCAGGCCGGGCAGGGGGATAGCGTACAGATTGCGCTGAACCAGACGCCGTTTTACGCAGAATCTGGTGGTCAGGTTGGCGACAGCGGTGTGATCCGCACGGACAGCGCGGTGATCGAGGTCAGCGATACACGCAAATCCGCGGACGTGTTCATTCATATCGGCGTGGTGGCCGAGGGCACGGTGAAGCCGGGCGATGCGGCAAAGCTGGAAGTTGATCATGCTCGGCGCACGTCAATCCGGGCAAATCACTCGGCCACGCACCTGTTGCACGAAGCGTTGCGACGCGCCCTGGGTGATCACGTGGCGCAGCGCGGGTCGTTAAACGCTGCGGACCGGTTGCGGTTCGATTTCAGCCATTCCAAGGCACTTAGCCTCGACGAACTGAGGCAGGTCGAAGAAGAGGTGAATGCCTTCAT
This sequence comes from Paracoccaceae bacterium, assembly GCA_040830545.1. Classification (GTDB taxonomy): domain Bacteria; phylum Pseudomonadota; class Alphaproteobacteria; order Rhodobacterales; family Rhodobacteraceae; genus HXMU1420-2. The sequence continues at coordinate 1,621 of JBFOMB010000070.1, forward strand.
CCGGCAGAACGCCCCCGTGGACACACGGATCATGACGCCGGACGATGCACGGGAACTGGGCGCGCAGGCGCTGTTTGGTGAGAAATACGGGGACGAGGTGCGCGTGGTGTCCATGGGCACGCTGGACGGCTCTGGCAAGGGCGCGGACGGACGGACGTATTCGCTGGAACTGTGTGGCGGGACCCATGTGGCGCAGACCGGTGACATCGGCATGTTTGTCACTCTGGGCGACAGCGCATCGAGCGCGGGTGTGCGCCGGATCGAAGCTCTGACCGGGGCGGAGGCGTTCCGGTACCTGTCTGATCAGGACCACCGACTGGCCGAAACCGCCCTGACGCTGAAAGCGCAGCCAGCGGACGTGCCTGCACGGGTGCAGGCGCTGTTGGACGAACGTAAGGCGTTGCAGAATGAGGTGGCGCAGCTGCGGCGTGATCTGGCGATGGCCGGCGGCGGTCAGGCCGCACCGGAAACACGTGAAATCAACGGCGTACCGTTCATTGCTCAAGTGCTGACGGGGGTGACGGGTAAGGACCTGCCGCCGCTGATTGACGAACACAAGGAACGCCTGGGCAGTGGCGCGGTTCTGCTGATTGCTGACACCGGTGGCAAGGCGGCTGTGGCCGCTGGCGTGACGGCGGACCTGACCGGGTCGGTGTCCGCTGTGGATCTGGTGAAGGCTGCGGTGGTTGAACTGGGTGGCAAGGGCGGCGGTGGCCGTCCCGACATGGCGCAGGGCGGTGGTCCCTCGGCAGAGAACGCCGAGGCTGCGATTGCTGCGGCGGAAAAGGTATTGGGAGGATAAGATGCCGGCACTTTGGATTGCACATGTGACCGTGACGGATGAAGAGGCCTATGGCCGCTACGCCAAGATCGCGACCGAAGCGATTGCCGAACATGGCGGCAAGTTCATTGCGCGGGCCGGGCGGTACGTTCAGCTGGAGGGAAAGGAACGGCCTCGCAATGTGGTCGCGACCTTCCCGTCGGTTGAGGTGGCAGAAACCTGCTATCATTCGGACCTCTACCAATCCGCGCTGGAGCACGCGCGCGGGGCGTCCGAGCGCGAGTTACTGATTGTGGAAACAACCGAGTGACTATCAGAGGTTGATGTCAATTTCGGGCGCAAATTCTGATATTTGCCCGACGCAATAAAAAATGCGGGGGCGGTCAGGGTTTATAGCCCAGTGCCGCCTCCTGTGCCTGATCCAGCGCAGACCACATGTATGCCCGGTCTTCGTCTGACAGCCGGTCAGGGGCGGTTGGTCGTTCGCCCACAGCGGTGCGAAACCGCCATCCTTGCGGTTTTTTCACAGGCCGAAAGGCCGCGTGCGGGGACGTCAATTCCAGGGCTGCTGCCATCTTTTCCATTGTCGCTTGAGGATCCGCCTGCGCGTCTTCCAGTCGGAGGAAGACGCAGTTGCAGTCACGGGCTGTAAACGACAACAGGTACTGCAATTTTGCCTGGCGCAGCGCGAAAATGTTCGCAAACGGTTTGCCTGTCAGTGGATGGCGATCTTGCTGCAACGGCTGCCCCACATAGCCGCGTCGCAATCGTCCCAGATACCTCGGTTTGTCAAACGCACTGCGCCATTCGGCACGAATGAAATCTGAAATTGACAGGCGCTGCATGTCAGGTGTCGTGTGCCAGGGTTTGTTGTACATCGACAGAACCCAGCGTTCCGGATTGCGCACCATGCACACCACAAACATGTCGCGCGGCACCGCGATCATCTGACCGAAGCCGTGTTTCCAGCCCAACTCGTCAGTGCGCTCGAGCGACGTGTTCCGCCCGATCAGGCGTTGCAAGAAATTGGTGCCCGACGAACGTTCCCCCAGCACCTGATAATGCGTCACCGCCATCTGGCGGGCGCGGATCACGTGCAGCCCGGTCTGTGCAAAGCTTGGCGGTAACAGAACCCAACCCTCGTGTCGCTCGATTTGAGAATTTACTACGTCGCGCAACCGGGTAAGAATAGGGGAAACAAAAACGAGCAGGACATTCTTATGCAAACCGTGGCAGCCGTGACGATGGTTCGGGATGATCCGTTTTTCCTGGCCACGTGGCTGCGCCACTATGGCGAGCAATTTGGGCGGGAAAACTGCTATATCGTCAATCACGGTCGCGGGTCACAAGTGGCGGACATGGCCGCAGGGTGCAATGTCATTGGCATTCCGGGTGATCCGCATCCGAAGTTTGATCGCAAGCGCTGGCAACTTCTGAACGGTATTGTCGAAGGGCTGCGTCAATACTATCGCTATGTGATTGTTGGTGATGTTGACGAGTTGCTGGTGCTGGATCCCGAGGCTGGCACCGATCTGAAGGGTTGGATTGCGCAGCAACCGGCGCGGCGTGTGCTGACCCCACTGGGGCTGGAGGTGATACATCGCATCGATCTGGAACCGGACCCGGTCACGGACCAAATACTGGGGCCACGCATGCATGTCCGTCCGGCTCCGCACTACTCCAAACCCTGCCTGTTGTCTTTTCCGACCCGGCTGTCTCGTGGCGGTCATTTCTCGGTTTTTCCCGAATTGCACACGCCAGATGAACTGTATCTGCTGCACCTGAAGTTCTGTGATTTTGGCGTCTACTGCGAAACGATGGACCAACGGAATGCGGTGACCAAAGAGATCGGTACATCGGTCCAGGACACGATGATCGGGCGGCACTGGTTCGAGACGGCCAGAGGCGAGGACCGCGACATGTTCGAGTCGTTCTCGCAACTTGACATGCAGGAGGGGTTCGATCTGCGATGGCTCAGGCGGAAGATGCATCGCAGCTGGAAGCCGCGTGCAAATTCGCAGTTTTTTCAATTTGATCGCCCGAACTACCGGATTCAATACCGCTTGCCGGACCGGTTTGCGGGCGTGATCTGACCTACCGCGCTCTAACCGGGCAGGAAGTCCAAAAGCGCCTGGGTCGTTTCCTGAGGATGCAAGTCGGGAAAGAAATGCCCGCCGGGCATGGCGTGGCCCTGAACGCTGGCAAACCGATCCGACCACGTACCGGGGACGTCATAAGCCTTGTTCATCACGCCATTGCGGCCATAAAGGATCAGCGCCGGGCAATCCAGCACGCGGCCCAAATCCCGCGCGTCCAGATCGAAATCATGCTCGATCGCTGCGCGGTAGTCGTTGCACATGCCGGTGATCGCGTCTGGCCGCCGCCAGCTGGTGCGGTAGTGGTTCAGCGCCTCGGGATCGTAGCCCTGCAAGCCGCCCGTGTCCCAGCCGATCAAACAATGTTCGAAATAGGCGTCCGGGTCCGAACCAATCATCTGATCCGGGAATGGCGCAGGTTGTGCGAGGAAAAACCAATGGTAATAGGCTTTTGCGACCTCTTGTGAAAGCTTATCCAGCAGCAGGTGGGTCGGAATGATGTCCATCAGCGTGATGGTTTCCACCGCCTCGGGCGCATCCAACGCCAGCCGATGACTGGTCCGCGCGCCGCGGTCATGTCCGACCAGATGAAACCGGTCGAACCCAAGGTGTTGCATCAGCGCCAGTTGATCCGCTGCCATGTGACGGAAGGAATAGGCTGCAACACCTTCGGGTTTGGAACTGTCGCCATAGCCGCGCAGATCTGCGGCGATCACGGTGAACCGTTCGGCCAGTGCAGGCGCAATGCCACGCCACATGGCCCGCATTTGCGGAAATCCATGCAGCAGCAACAAAGGCGGCCCCGAGCCTGCGCGCGAATAGGCGATGGTCTGGCTGTTGACCTCGGCCAGACTGTCCTCGAAACCCGGGATCACAGCCATCAGGTCAGCGCCGCCAGCACCCGTGCCCAGGACCGGATGCCCTTGTGGAAGCTTTCCATGTCGTATTTTTCGTTGGGCGAGTGGATCAGATCGTCATCCTTGCCAAAACCGATCAGCATGGGCCGCATCCCTAGCAGGTTCGCGAAATGCCCTGCAATCGGGATCGACCCGCCACAGCCGATAAAGGCCGCTTCGTCCGGCCATTCGTCACTCAGCGCCTTGCGCGCGGCCTCGAAATCATGGCCCGAAGTTTCGAAATCGCCGGCAAAGCTGGCGCCGTGATCGGTGAATTCGACCGAGCAATCAGGCGGCAACATGCTGCGCACCATCTCGCGGAAGCTTTCGCGGATCTTGAACGGGTCCTGCTGCCCCACCAGACGGAAGCTGATCTTTGCGCTCGCTTTGCTGGGCAACACGGTTTTGAACCCGTCCCCGGTATAGCCGGACCACATACCGTTGACGTCGCAGGTTGGTCGGGACCAGATCATTTCCAATGGCGTGCGTCCCTGTTCCCCTGCCGGTTCACTAAGACCAACGCCGCCAAGGAAACCAGCCGCGTCAAAGCCCAGGTTGTCCCATTGTCCACGCAGCCCTTCGGGGATTTCCGGCACACCGTCATAAAACCCCGGCACCGTGATGCGGCCTGTGTCGTCATGCAGTGCCGCGATGATTTTGGCCAGAACCCGCGCCGGGTTCATCGCCGCGCCGCCATACATGCCGGAATGCAGGTCCATGTCGGGGCCGGTGATGGTCAGTTCCTCGCCCAGCAGCCCGCGCAGCATTGTGGTGATCGCAGGTACGCGGCTTTCAAACAGGCCCGTGTCACAGATCAACGCAAGTTCTGCGGTCAGTTCCTCGGCGTTTTCCTTCATGAAGGGAACCAGAGAGGGCGACCCGCTTTCCTCTTCACCTTCGAGGAAGACGGTCACACGTGCGGGCAACTTTCCGTGAACGGCAACCCAGGCACGGCAGGCCTCGACAAAGGTCATCAACTGCCCTTTGTCGTCACAGGCCCCGCGTCCCCGAATGACCGGACCGTTCGGCGTTTCCTCGACCTGCGGATCAAACGGGTCATTGTCCCACAGGTCCAGCGGATCAACCGGCTGCACGTCGTAGTGACCATAAAACAGCAGGTGCCTGTCGCCTTCACCGCCATGTCCAACGACCATCGGGTGACCCGGCGTGACACGTTTTTCCGCGTTTATTCCCAACGACTTGAGGTCATCGACCATCCAGTCCGCCGCACGGTCGCAATCCGCCTTGTAGGCGGGGTCGGTGGAAATTGACGGGATACGCAACAGCGCTTTCAGCCGTTCAGTTGCAGCAGGCAAGTCAGCGTCAATTTGGGACAGAACAGCGTCGAGCGTCATCGGAGTCTCCTGTAGGTATCGGGCAGATTGCGCGGACCCTATCAGGCCCCGATCCACTGTCCAGAGGGCGTTGATCCAGATCAAGGATGCGACATGACGCCCGTCGGTATAGAGTTGATCCGAGGGGTGTCTAATTGATAGGCACAGTCAGACATCGACTTGGGCCGCTAAAGCCAAGACCAGACCAGGAGATGACGGTGGACTATAACGCAGAACTCGACCGCGCGATTGCAAAGCTGCATGACGAGGGCCGCTATCGGACATTCATCGACATCGAACGTCGCAATGGTCATTTCCCGCATGCGGAATGGACCTGCCCGGATGGAAGCAAGAAACCGATCACTGTCTGGTGCGGGAACGACTATCTGGGCATGGGTCAGCACCCTGTTGTGTTGGAGGCGATGCACGAGGCGATTGATGCCGCGGGTGCAGGGTCTGGCGGCACGCGCAACATTTCCGGCACCACCGTGTATCACAAACGGCTGGAGGCCGAACTGGCCGATCTGCACGGCAAGGAAGCCGCGCTGCTGTTCACCAGCGCTTACATTGCCAATGACGCGACGCTGTCCACGCTGCCGATCCTGTTTCCGGGGCTGATCATCTATTCGGACGAATTGAACCATGCCTCGATGATTCAGGGCATCCGCCGCAATGGCGGGGCCAAGCGCGTGTTCCGTCACAACGACGTGGAGCATCTGCGCGAATTGATGGCAGCGGACGATCCTGCGGCGCCGAAACTGATCGCGTTCGAATCCATCTATTCGATGGACGGCGATTTCGGTCCGATCGAGGCGATCTGCGACCTGGCTGACGAATTTGGTGCGCTGACCTATCTGGACGAAGTGCACGCGGTCGGCATGTATGGCCCGCGCGGTGGCGGTGTGGCCGAACGCGACCGGCTGATGCATCGCGTGGATATGATCAACGGGACGTTGGCAAAGGCATACGGCGTGATGGGCGGTTATGTTGCCGCCAGTGACAAGCTGTGTGATGCGGTGCGCTCTTATGCGCCGGGCTTCATCTTTACCACGTCCTTGCCCCCTGCAGTGGCTGCGGGTGCGGCCGCGTCTGTTGCGCATCTGAAGACTGCGCAGGACTTGCGGGACGAACATCAGATGCAGGCGAAGATTCTGAAGATGCGTCTCAAAGGTTTGGGCCTGCCGATCATCGACCATGGCTCGCACATTGTGCCGGTGATTGTGGGTGACCCTGTGCACACCAAAAACATCTCGGACATGTTGTTGGATCAGTTCGGAATCTATGTTCAGCCGATCAACTTCCCGACGGTCCCGCGTGGCACCGAACGGCTGCGATTTACGCCTTCTCCGGTGCACGGCCCGGGTGAAATTGATTCGCTTGTGCGCGCCATGGACCAGCTGTGGTCACATTGTGCGCTGAATCGCGCTGAATTAACTGCCTGACTTTACGGGATATGTGCAAGTTCCTTGCACTATGGTAATCATTCCTTAAGAACGCTGGTGTCCGAATCGTGATGGGGTGTGTTCGGATAACTGCATAGGCAATGGGGCGGCAGGAATGATCAGGCGACGAACGCCAGATTTGACCGATGTAGAAGACGAAGGACCCAAAGGGTTCGACGACTTCGAATTGCGCCTTGGCGACATGATGCGCGGCGAGCGGGCAACGATGGGCAAATCGCTGCTGGACGTTCAGCGCGAATTGCGGATCAAGGCCGCCTATATCGCCGCCATCGAAAACAGCGACCCCTCCGCTTTTGACACACCCGGGTTTATAGCTGGTTACGTGCGCTCTTATGCGCGGTATCTGGACATGGACCCCGATACGGCGTTCGAAACGTTCTGCAAGGAAAGCGGATTTTCCGTAGCGCACGGCATGTCGGCTGAGGCGTCCAGCATCAAGAAACCGATGCAGGATAACCGCCCGCTGCTGTCATCAGAGCGGGACCCGTTCCTTTCACCCAATACGCCCTTTGTGCCGGTGAACGACGGCTTCTTCAGCCATATTGAACCCCGCGCGATTGGGTCGGTTCTGATCCTGCTCGCGTTGATTGGTGGGATCGGCTATGGCGGCTGGACCGTGCTGAAGCAAATTCAGCAGGTGCAGGTGGCCCCGGTGGAAGAAGCACCCGTGGTGCTGACCGACCTCGACCCGCTGGATCAGGCAGTCCGGTCCTTGCCGCAGCCCTCTGAACAGGCCCTGCAAACCGCGCAGCGCCCGCGCACCGAGTCGCTGGACCGTCTGCAACGCCCGCAAGCGCTGGATGTGCCGATTCTGGTCGCGCGGGATGCGCCGATTTCCTCGCTGGACCCAAATAGTGTTGGGACGTTCCGTTCCGGTGGGCTGCCCGGCACGTCCGTGGCTGCACCGGATCGGTTGCCTGCCACCGAGACCGTCGCGGATGCGGCGCAGCGTTTGGTGGACCAGCTGGCCAGCGCCGATGATGCGAATGCTCAGGTAACCGGCGACCAGGTTGCCACAGCAGACGGCAACCGCGGCCAGCGCATTCCGCAGGTTCTGGAAGACAGCGCGCCGGTTCTGAAAATGGTCGCAGTGCGCCTGTCCTGGGTACAGGTCCAAAGCGCGGATGGCACGGTGCTGTTTGATGCTACCATGCAGCCCGGCGACACATGGACCGCACCCCTGACCGAAGAACCGCCTGTTCTGTGGACCGGGGACAGCGGCGCGATCTATTTCGAAGTCGCGGAGAAGTTTTATGGCCCGGTGGGGCCACGCGGGGCTGTGACACGGGATGTTCCGATGGCACTGGCAGGCCTCAACGAAACCTTCCCCGAAGCAATCTGGGGACAGGATCAGGACCTGATGCGCTATGCCGAGGCGCAGGGCCTGAACTTCGATCCCGACAACTGATCGACTTTCCAATTTACCACATTGCCTGACCGCCTCTGCGCGCCTATGTGCAGGGGGCAAACACAGGATGATGGTGCTATGTCGCTGAACCACGTACGGCCCTGGAAAAACATCTATCGCCGCAAGTCGCGCCAGATCATGGTGGGCAATGTGCCCGTCGGGGGTGATGCACCGATTTCCGTGCAGACGATGACCAACACGCTGACCACGGATGTGGCGGCAACGGTGGCGCAGGTTCAGGCGGCAGCAGAGGCGGGCGCGGACATCGTGCGGATTTCCGTCCCGGACGAGGCGAGTTCGAAGGCATTGAAGGAAATCGTGCCGGAAAGCCCAGTGCCCATCGTTGCGGACATTCATTTCCACTACAAACGCGGCATTGAATCGGCCGAAGCCGGGGCAGCTTGTCTGCGCATCAATCCGGGCAACATCGGCAGCCCCGAACGCGTGCGAGAAGTGATCGCGGCGGCCCGCGATCACGGCTGTTCCATGCGCATCGGCGTGAATGCCGGGTCGTTGGAAAAGCACCTGCTGGACAAGTACGGCGAACCCTGTCCCGAGGCGATGGTGGAGAGCGGGTTGGAACATATCCGCATCCTGGAAGACAATGATTTCATGGACTTCAAGATCTCTGTTAAAGCGTCGGACGTGTTCCTGTCCGCTGCCGCCTATCAGGGAATTGCCGAAGCCACCGACGCGCCGATCCACCTGGGCATCACCGAGGCGGGCGGCCTGACCTCTGGCACGATCAAGTCCGCGATAGGTCTGGGCAACCTGCTGTGGATGGGAATCGGCGACACGCTGCGCGTCTCGCTTAGCGCCGATCCGGTCGAAGAGGTGAAGGTCGGTTACGAAATCCTGAAATCGCTGGGCTTGCGGCATCGTGGGGTCAACATCATCTCGTGCCCGTCTTGCGCGCGGCAGGGGTTCGACGTGATCAAGACGGTGGAGAAATTGGAGCGCCGGCTGGAACACATTAAAACCCCGATGAGCCTGTCGATCATCGGTTGCGTGGTGAATGGCCCCGGTGAGGCGTTGATGACCGATGTCGGGTTCACCGGCGGCGGGGCCGGGAACGGCATGGTTTATCTGGCAGGCAAGCAAAGCCATCGGATGTCCAACGATCAGATGGTCGATCACATTGTCGAACTGGTCGAAAAGCGGGCCGAGGAACTGGACGCGGCGTCCGAGGCGGCGGAGTAATACTACCGGGGCAACAGATCCTCGGGCTCGGCCTGCGTCGCCAGCCAGTCGCGGAATTTTTGCAAAGCGGGATCCTGTGCCTTGGACGTTGGCCAGACGAGGTAGTAAGCGCCATTTGCCTCCACCGGGCGGCCATAGGTCACGACGAGACGGCCCGCAGCAAGATCTGGTTCCGCCAGATAGTCAGGCACCAGCGCAACGCCCAACCCATGTAACGCGGCCTGCATGATCGTCGCGAATTGATCGTACATTGTACCCGGCACCGGGACCGGCGGCGTTTCACCCTGCGCTGTGAACCAGTCCGCCCAGGCCGTCGGGCGGGTCTGGATATGCAGCAGAGGCAGGGTCAGCAGGTCCGATGCGCAGGCAGGGCGGGTCTGCACCAATGCAGGTGCACAGACTGGCACGACTTGTTCATATCGCAACAACATCTTCTCCGTCCCCGACCAGTCGCCCGTGCCATAATGCAAAGCGGCATCAAACGGCTCGGCCCCAAACGGGAAGGGTTGAAACCGTGTGCTCATGTTCAGGGTCAGGTCGGGATGGGCGCGGGTGAACTCGGGCAGGCGGGGCACCAGCCAACGCATGCCAAAGGTCGGTAGGATCGCCAGATTGATCGTGCCGCCCGCCGGGGCCACCTGCAAGCGCATTGACGCTTGCACGATTTGTTCCAGCGCCGGACGTACCTGCGCCACATACTCCTGCGCCGATTGCGTTAGGGTCAGCCTGCGCCGGTCACGCAGGACCAGTTCCGTGCCCAATTGTGCCTCCAGCGACTGGATCTGCCGGGACACGGCGCTTTGCGTTAATGCCAGTTCCTCGGCCACGGCGCTCGCGCTGCCCAGACGGTCCAGTGCCTCCAGTGCGCGCAGGCCGGGCAGGGGGGGCAGGTATCGGCGGTTCAGGTCCATGTATTCTATAATTTCATGGATAGTTGCGAAGAACGCAATTCTTTATGTCTGAAAGAATGCGTATATCAGGGGCAAATCTGATCAGGAGATGACCATGGACGCCCCATCCACCGAAAAACCCCATCTGCGCGCCAAGGATGCGCCGGACCTCAGCAGCTTTGACTGGTCCGACCCGTTCCGCCTGTCCGACCAGTTGAGCGAAGATGAACGCATGATCGCGGACAGCGCACGGGCCTATGCACAGGAAAAACTGCAGCCCCGCATTCTGGACGCCTACCAGAACGAAAGCACCGATCCCGAGATTTTCCGGGAGATGGGCGAGATGGGCCTGCTGGGCACCACCGTGCCCGAACAATATGGCGGGTTGGGCGCTGGCTATGTCAGCTATGGCCTTGTGGCGCGCGAGGTCGAGCGCGTGGATTCCGGTTATCGCTCCATGATGTCGGTACAAAGCTCGTTGGTGATGTACCCGATCTACGCCTATGGCACCGAAGAACAGCGTCAGAAATATCTGCCCAAACTGGCCAGCGGAGAGTGGATCGGCTGTTTCGGTCTGACCGAACCCGATGCGGGCAGCGACCCGGCTGGGATGAAGACGCGGGCCGAAAAGGTGCAGGGTGGCTACGTCCTGAACGGGTCCAAGATGTGGATTTCGAACGCCCCCATCGCGGATGTTTTTGTCGTCTGGGCCAAATCCGAAGCGCATGGCGGCAAGATTCGCGGATTCGTGCTGGACAAGGGTACCAAGGGGCTGAGCGCGCCGAAGATTCAGAACAAGATGTCGCTGCGTGCCTCGATCACCGGCGAAATCGTGCTGGAAAACGTCGAAGTCGGCGAAGATGCGCTGCTGCCCCATGTGCAAGGTTTGAAGGGGCCGTTTGGCTGTCTGAACCGCGCGCGCTATGGCATCAGCTGGGGCGCAATGGGCGCGGCGGAATGCTGCTGGCACGCAGCGCGGCAGTATGGGCTGGACCGCAAGCAGTTCGGCAAGCCACTGGCCCAGACACAACTGTTTCAGCGCAAACTGGCCGACATGCAAACGGAAATCGCCCTGGGCCTGCAGGCGTCGCTGCGCGTCGGGCGGCTGATGGACGAAGCAAACGCCGCGCCTGAAATGATTTCCGTCGTCAAACGCAACAACTGCGGCAAGGCGCTGGATGTGGCCCGCATGGCGCGGGATATGCATGGCGGCAATGGCATCAGTCTGGAATTTCAGGTGATCCGCCACGTCATGAACCTGGAAACGGTCAACACCTACGAAGGTACGCATGACGTTCATGCGCTGATCCTCGGTCGGTCGCAAACGGGTTTGCAGGCCTTTTTCTAAGCCGACGGAAGACGCGGGGTAGGGCGGCGTGCACAACGTTGCCCACCCCCCCACAATTGCAAAGGCTCAATGCGAGCAGGCTCAGCGATACACGTTCACGCGCCCAACAGCGCGAAGTGAGATCAATTCCAACGTGTGTGTCGTATTCAACCCCAAAAGCGCCGCCATGAGCTAAAATCCAAACTGACATTTCACAAAGAACTGGCCAAATCACGTGCGTGATTGCAGTGTATTGTGACCCACACAAAGAAAAGTGGGTGTCAGGGAGGATATTAAATGAAACCACCATTAACTGATCTGCCGATCGCAACGGCAGACAAAGGGTTCTACAGCGGGTTCAGTGTGAATGTGACTGTGGTTTCCAAAATCATCATCAGCGTTCTTGTTGTTTGGTGTATCTTCTGGCCTGTGCAGGCAGGTGCGACCCTTGGGGCCTGGAACAGCGCCATTCTGAACAACTTTGCCGCCTGGTACATCTGGGTTGTCGCCTTGTTCCTGATCGTTTGCCTCGCCTTGGCGCTATGGCCGGCTGGTGGGCGCATGTTGCTGGGTCAACCCGGTGACAAGCCGGAATTTTCGAACTTCTCCTGGTTCTCGATGATGTTTGGGGCAGGGATCGGCGTTGGCATGTTGACATGGGCCGTTGCTGAGCCTGTGTCGCACTTCCAGAACAACCCGAGCGTTATTCAGGGTCTGACCACTGCCGGTGGTGCTGACAATGTGCGGACCGCTTATGTCTGGTCCTTCCTGCACTGGGGTGCTGGGGCCTGGGCCTGTTATGCGATTATCGGCCTTTCGCTGGCCTACTTCACCTATCGGCGCGGGCTGCCGCTGACCATCCGTTCGGCGCTGACCCCGCTGTTCGGCAAGGCGCTGTCGGGCACCATTGGCCATATCATCGACATCGTTGCCGTGGTTGCGACCATCCTTGGTGTTGCACAAACGCTGGGCTTTGGCGTCGATCAGTTCGTTGCGGGTCTGACCCGGATCGGGATCGGCGGCCTGGTTCATCCGGCAGGTGCGGTTGATGCTGCGGGTGAAAGCATTGCGGGAACGGTGAACTTCACCGGGATCATCGTGGCTCTGCTCTTCATCATGGGCGCATCCACGCTGTCAGCCCTGTCTGGCGTTGGCAAAGGCATCAAGTGGCTGTCCAACATCAACATGGTGCTGTCCATTGTCCTGCTGGGCTTCTTCATCATCTTCGGGGCCACGTGGTTCGGCGCCAAGGCGCTGTTTGTGGGCCTGTGGGACTACCTGCTGGCACTGCCTTACCTCAGCTTCAATGTCTACCGCTCTGATGGTGTCGAAGGGTCCGAGGCGTTCCTGCTCGCACAATGGCAGGGCTGGTGGCCGGTGTTCTACTGGGCTTGGTGGATTGCGTTTGCCCCGTTTGTGGGACTGTTCCTGGCGCGTATCTCCAAGGGTCGGACAATCCGGGAATTCGTGCTGGGCGCGATGCTGGTGCCGGGCCTGATGTGCTGCATCTGGTTCTCCTGGGCCGGTGGCACAGCGATCGACCTCGAGCTGAACGGGGACGCAAATGGCGTGATCTTCAACGCGGGCAATGGCGACAAGATCTTTGCCATGACCGAATTCATGCTCGCGCCGATTGCGCAGGCGTTGGCCTGGGGCATGGCAGTTCTGATCGTTGTTCTGCTGATGACCTTCCTGGTGACCTCTGCTGACTCGGCGGTTCTGATCGTGAACACGATCAATGCGGCGGGGGATGAAGGCCCCAAAGCGCGCCCACACATCCTGTTCTGGGGCGCGGCCCTGGCGTTGGTTGTGGGCGGTTTGCTGATATCCGGTGGGACCGGCGCGATCCAGACTGCAATGGTTATTGGTGCGTTGCCATTCTCGGTTGTGATGGTGCTGATGTGTATCGCTTTGATCAAGGCGATCTACAACGACACCCGTCGTGAAGCGCGAGGCGTGCCAACCACCCACGGCGAAGTGACCGCTCAGGCCGCGAGCTGAAGAACCGGTTGTCCGGATTGACTTTGCGCCCCGGGAGGAAACTCCCGGGGCGCATTCTTTTTGCCGTTTCATGGTTACCAACAACTGGGGGCCAAAGGCACACATGGGTTGGCGATCCTTGCTGAATGGCCAAGTGGTTTCCCAGCCAAGTGACATTTCCCAAAAAGACGCTGGACCTGCATGGCTTCCGCGACCTTAATGACTCCCGATACACACTGTTTTTCGGGCAGGCAGGTACATGAATTACTACGGCTACTCCAAGGCAGAACTGGAGGTTGAATATTCCCCTAGTTCCATGGTCGGGGGGGATATCAATCCTTATCTGGCGGCATATTCCGCGTTGAGCGCGGCGCAGCGAGTGCAGATGAGCGTTCATGAAAACCTGCAATATGGGCCGGACGAGGCGCATGTGCTGGATTTCTTCCCGGCGGCAACGCCAAACGCCCCGTTACACGTGTTTATTCACGGCGGGTATTGGCAGGCTCTCAGTCACCGAGACTCGGCGAGTATGGCGGGTGACATCGTGAACAGCGGCCAGAGTTTTGCGACGCTGAACTACACCATCGCACCTGTGGGCCGGTTGGGTCAAATGGCCCGGGAATGTCGCGATGCGTTGATCTGGCTGGCGGGCAGCGCGGATGAGCTGGGTTTTGATCCAGCGCGGCTAACCCTGTCAGGCCACAGCGCCGGAGCGCACCTCGTCGCGACTGTGCTCAGCCTTTATGGCGATGACCTGCGGCGGGCCGGGCTAACAGTGACCGATGCCATCCTGGTCAGCGGTGTATTTGATCTGGAACCTATTGCCGAAACGTCCGTGAACGACGCGCTGCACCTCACCCCGGCAGAGATTTCGGAATTGTCCCCGATGGCGTTGCTGCCGCGCGACGTGCAGAATGTGCGCGTTACTGTGGCCGAGCGGGACACGACAGAATTCGTCCGGCAAAGCCGCGCTTACGCCGAACATCTGCGCAAGAATGGACAGGCCGTGACGTTCGATTTGCAGCGGGGTCTGCATCATTTCGACATCATCCTGTTCAGCAGCACGTTCCAGCCAATTACCGCTGTTCCAGAGGCAGAGGACACATGACGGCAAACTCCGATCAAACCCTCAGCGACTGGCTGCACGCACAGGCATTGGACAACCCAGATGCGGCAGCCATTGTGGACGGCGATGGAACGATCAGCTACGGGCAATTATCGCAGGCGGTAAGCCGTCTGTGTTCGGGATTGGCTGGCCTCGGCATCGGCCCTGGTGATGTCGTCGGCGTGCAATTGCCAAACGTCCGCAGCTTCATCATCGCGTTTTTGGCAGTGACAGCCCGTGGCGGGATCTTTCAGACGCTGCATATGCCCTATCGCCGGGCCGAGCTGGAGGGCCTGCTGGAAGATTCGTCAGCCAAGGCTGTGATCGTCACCAACACGGCCACGGACAGCCGCGCACAGGACGTTCTGAACGTACGCGCCAGCCTGCCAAATCTGGCCCATGTGATTGTGAGCGGCCCCGCAATCGATGGATGTACCTCGCTCGTCGATCTCATGGCCACGTCATCCGACCCCTCCGATCAGATGGCCACCACTATCAACGACACATACCTCCTGCTCTATACTTCCGGAACCACCGGCAAGCCCAAGGGCGTGCCTCATGTCTATCGCAGCTTCCTGAACAATGCGCTGCTGTCTTCACATGAACTTCAAGTCAGGGCAGGGGACCGGATCCTGTCGCTGGCGCCCATGACACATCTTTATGGCCTGTTCACGCTGCACCTGGCGCTGGCCAGCGGCGCGACGACGGTTCTGGTCCCGGCGTTCAACCCGGCCACGTTGTTTGACGATCTGAGTGCTGCTCAGGCCACGCACATCTTTGCCGCGCCAGCGCATTTCGCGCCGTTCGTGGCACAGGACCTGCTGCATTCGAACCATCTGGCTGCGACGCGACTGCTGTGCCTGTCAGGGGCCACGGTGCCCCAGTCGCTGGCCAAGGCTGTTGACGACAAAATGGACAACGGCGTTGTGATCCAGTTGTGGGGGATGAGCGAATTGCAGGCAGGCACATTCGGTCGCCCGGATGATCCCGAAGAAAAACGCCTGACCACCGCTGGCTCGGCCGTTCCGAAAACCGAAATTCGTGTTGTCGCTGACGATGGCCGTGTTCTGGACCCGGATCAGGAAGGTGCGCTTCAGGTGCGCGGCCCCTCGGTGTTTGGGGGATACCTGAACCGTCGGGATGAAACCGAACGCGCCTTTGCCGCAGAAAACTGGTTTGCCACCGGTGATCTGGCGGTCATCGACCCAGACGGGTTCATGAGCATCACGGGACGCACCAAGGAAATCATCAATCGCGGCGGTGTCAAATTCAACCCGGTTGAGATCGAAGAGGTGCTGTCTACGCTTCCGGCCATCCTGCAATGCGCGATCGTTCCGATCCCAGATCCCGATCTGGGCGAACGCGGATGTCTGTGCGTGCAGCTTGCCAAAGGGGCCAAGTTGACGCTGGCGGAGGTGACCGAGGTTTTAAACCGGAGCGGTCTGGCAAAATACAAATGGCCCGAGCACCTTGTCATTGTGGATGACATGCCCGTGACACCCACACGCAAGATCATGCGAGGAACGCTCGTTGAACGCGTTCTGGCAGCGAACAGTTAAATCTGTCTCATGCCCAGCGTAGGATAACGGCCACCGATCGTTGAAGCAGGGATAATTACGAATCTGGTCGGATGTGCGTTTGCGGTCAATGCAGCGAAGGGAAGATGTCCCATGGGGTATACAATTTTCGCATAATCAGTATTATGTAAAATATTGGGATGACAAAACCCTGAACCAAAAATACGTAGCGGCATTTGCGAAACGACGTTCCGTAGTGCGGTCTTGGCACGCCTCTCAATCCTCTCTAACATCCTGCGTAACAGAGTCGCGACGAAAGACTTTCGACGGGACTGAGGGAGGACAGCCGAGTGATCAACAATAACACGGGAAAACCGTGTCTCTTCCAGTGTGCGCGCTCATGACAGCCATGACCCTGGCCCAAGCGGTCGAGCATGTCACGACGACCGAGCCTGCGTTTGCCGTGACACAAGCGACGATCCGTGGCGTAGAATACAGTGTTTTCAAGAACATCCCGGGTCATGTTCGCGCCCTCATGCAGGCCAGTCGGGAGAAGCAGGACAACGGTGCAGCCGACTTTCTGGTCTATGAAGACGAGCGTTGGACGTATGATGCATTCTGCGCAGAGTCCAACAGGATCGCGCAGGCCTTGAGCCAGGATCTTGGCGTTGGAAAAGGCGATCGGGTTGCGATTGCCATGCGGAATTGTCCCGAGCTTTTGGTGCTGTTCACGGCCATTGCCTCTCTGGGTGCTGTCACGGTTTTCCTGAACGGCTGGTGGACGACCGAGGAACTCGATTATGCTTTGTCAGACAGTGAGGCCCGGCTGGTTTTCGCTGATGGGGAACGCGTACGTCGCCTGCTGCCGCTTGAGGCCGAAAAATCACTGAATATCATAGGTGTGCGCGACGGGGCTGAACTAGTTCCCCAATCTTACCCGTCCTTTCTGTCCAAACATCCAAAGGCTGATTGGCCTACGGTCGAAATCGATACGGACGACGATTTCGCAATCATGTATTCGTCGGGCACAACCGGCCATCCCAAGGGTGTCGTGCAAACTCACCGTGGCGCGATGAACGCAGTATTCACGTGGCTGATGCAGGGGGTCATGGCACCGCTATTGGACCCGCCTGCCCCGGACGCGCCAGAACCGCCACGCTTGTCTGCATTGGTTGTGACGCCACTGTTTCATGTCACGGCCACCCATCCAGTTTTCCTGACCTCGATGCCAGCCGGTGCAATGCTGGCGGTCATGGCGAAATGGGACGCTGAGGATGCGGTGCGCATCATCCGCGACGAAGGCATTCGACGTCTAATCGGTGTGCCAACGCAATCCCACGACCTGATGAACGCCGCACGCAAGATGGGCGAAACCCTGCCAACACTGGAGTTTTTGGGGTCCGGCGGCGCGAAACGCCCAGCAGCACAGGTCGGCGAGTTGAAAGAGGCGTTTCCGAATGCCCAAATCGCAACTGGTTGGGGCATGACGGAAACCAATGCCAACGGCATTGGTTTGGCCGGGCCGGAATACGAGGCGCGACCGGGTGTGGCGGGGCGGGGGGTCCCCCCGCGGCAAGGAATGCGGGGTGTGGGAGGGACGAACCCCACGCGCAGGGCTTGGGGTTGGGGGGGAGGAAATGGCGGGGGGGGTGGGTGGGGGGGGGGGCTCTTGATCCCGCCGATACAGGAACTGCGGTTTCTGGAAGATGACGGACAGGATGTCACGCCGGGAGACGTTGGTGAAATCACTGTAAAAAGCCCCTGTAACATGCGGTGCTACCTCAACAAACCCGAAGCCACGGCTGAGGTGCTGCACGATGGCTGGCTGCGAACCGGCGACATGGGCATGATCGATGCAGACGGCATTGTCACCATCGTCGACCGCAAGAAAAACATCATCATTCGCGGTGGTGAAAACATTGCCTGTCTGGATGTCGAAGGCGCGTTACACAAACATCCTGCCGTGGCCGAGGCCTGCGCGTTTTCCGTCCCACATGAGCGTTTGGGAGAGGTTGTCGGCGCAGGCGTGCATCTGCGTCCAGGGACAACAACGTCGGTTGAAGACATTCGATCCTACCTGCGCGACCACATCGCTCACTTTAAGATCCCGGAACATATCTGGTTCCATGACAGCCCCCTGCCCCGCGGCGCAACGGACAAGCTGGACAGACGGTCCCTGCGCGCGGCCTGCCTGAAAACACTCGACCATAAAACACTTGACCCGACGGAGAAGACCGGATGACCCACACCCCCACGGACGCAGAAATCGGGGCCTATATTGGAACGTCTGGCGAGCTGGCATGGCAAGTGCCGGATATTGACGCCAGAACCCCCCGGCGCGACGTAAAAACGATTGGTATCATCGGTGCGGGCACCATGGGCGGTGGCATTTCGATGAACTTTGCCACCGCAGGCTATTCGATCACGATCGTTGAGACACAGCAGGAGGCGCTGGATCGTGGTCTGAGCGTCGTGCGTGGCAACTATCAGCGCAGCGCGGATCGCGGTCGTTTCCCGCAGGAAGAGGTCGACATACGCATGGCGCGCTATGAAGGTCGTCTGTCGCTCGCTGATCTAGCGGACTGCGACATGGTGATCGAAGCCGTGTTCGAAGACATGGACCTGAAGAAGACCATTTTCACCGAACTGGACCGGGTTATGAAACCGGGTGCAATTCTTGCAACCAACACCTCGGCGCTGGATATTGACGAGATTGCCGCCGTGACCTCGCGCCCGCAGGACGTGATTGGAACGCATTTCTTTTCGCCCGCCAACGTTATGAAACTGCTGGAAATTGTGCGCGCGAAAGAGACAGCACCGGACGTTTTGGCCACCTGTCTGGATCTGGCACGCGAAATCAACAAGATTGCTGTTGTCGTGGGTGTGTGCCCCGGTTTCGTTGGAAACCGCATCCTGTTCGCGCGGCAAGATCAGGCGCAGAAACTGGTCTACCAGGGGATCATGCCCTGGGACATTGATGCCGCACTGAACGCGTTTGGCTTCAAGATGGGCCCGTTCCAGATGTCGGATCTGGCCGGTCTGGACATTGGCTGGTCCAAGGGAGCGGTCACCGCGAACCCGATCCGCGACGCACTGTGCGAATTGGACCGTCGCGGACAGAAGACGAAGGCGGGTTACTACGACTACGACGACGCCCGCGTGCCGCATCCTTCTGATGTGACAGCGAAAATCATTCGCGACATTACCGGTGCGGAACCTGCGCAAATGGCGCAGGAGGACATCATCGACACCTGCATCTGCCC
>JBFOMB010000071.1:0-23469 GCA_040830545.1 Paracoccaceae bacterium
GATGACCTCCTGAATATGGCCATGTCTGCGATGCGCGTCGTTGATGGCAACCAGCGCCTCGATCCTTTCATCCCACGTCTCACCAATCCCGATCAGCAGGCCGGTGGTGAATGGGACCTTCTTTGCCCCTGTCCGGTCCAATGTGCGCAACCGCTGCACCGGCGTTTTGTCCGGGCAGGCGTAGTGCGGGCCGCCCTTGCGGGTCAGACGACGGCTGATGGTTTCCAGCATCATGCCCATGGAGGCCGATACAGGTTTCAGTCTGTCGATTTCATCTTCGTCCAGCGTGCCCGCATTCACATGTGGCAGCAACGAGGTTTCCGACAGCACCAGCGCGCACATGTCAGCCAGGTAATCGGTCATCCGATCATAGCCGAGCCGCGCCAGATCCTCGCGCGCCGCATCATAGCGCAGCTCGGGCTTTTCGCCGAGGCTGAACAGCAGTTCCTTACACCCTTGCCGTTCGCCCTTGCGGGCCTCGGCCAGAACCTGTTCCGGTGTCATGATCCGCGCGGCAGGGTCCGAGGGGTGTTTGACAAAGGTGCAGTATCCGCAGGTGTCCCGGCACATGTTGGTGAGCGGGACAAACACCTTGCGCGAATAGGTCACGCGACGGCCCCACGCGGCGTCCCGCACGTCTGCCGCCTGCGCCATCAGGTCCGGTGTGCTGATCCGGGCCAATTCGGAAAGGTCGCGATTGATCATACTGGCTCTCCCTGCGGGGGTGAGCATGCAGGCGCATTTTTGATCGGTCAATAAATTTTTATCAGCTACTCAGAAAATTCGCCTGAAGGTACGCCAACTGCGCAAAGGCTAAGCAGTTTGTCAGTCACCTGACAGATTCAAGTCCATTTGTGATCTGACCTTGGCCTCGGGGTCTTGGTCCAAAGTCGTGTGGATTTGCTCCATCACCCGACTGAACACGGCCAGATCATCCGGGTCGATCCCGTCCAGCAAGCGCTGTTCGATGGCCACGGCTTCGGGCAGGATGTCCGCCAACGCGGCCTGCCCTGCATCCGTCAGGGAAATCGCCACCAATCGCGCGTCTGCCGTACCTTGTGCCTTTTGCACCAGCCCGGCCTCCTCCAACCGGGACACGGCGCGGCTGACGCGGGGTTTGTCCAGGTTCACACAGTTATGGATTTCCCGAACCGACACATGTCCGCATCGTTGCAGATGCACCAACACCCGCCATTCTGCCACGTTGATCCCATGGGTCCGGCCATATTCGATCGACAGCCGTCGACTGACCCGCTCGGACAACACGGCGAGGCGGTAGGGCAGGAACGCGGACAGGTTGAAACCGTCGGTCATGGGGCAAGAATCCATTTCGTTGCAAGTGAAACGATATTGACTTTCGTTTCGATTGCAACGAAATTCGACATCAACCGAAAACATGATTCCAGCCACTGCCGGGCGCAGTGGCTTTGACCAAGGGAGGATGCCATGGCCAAGGCATTTGCGTCACAGGGCGACACGGCGGAAAAGAAGATCTCGTTCACGGAAATCGGCGACGGGCTTTATGCCTTTACCGCCGAGGGTGACCCGAATTCGGGTGTGATCATCGGTGACGACAGCGTCATGATTGTGGAGGCGCAGGCGACACCGCGTCTGGCGAACAAGGTGATTGAGTGCGTGCGTCAGGTGACGGACAAGCCGATCTCGCATGTGGTGCTGACCCACTACCATGCCGTTCGTGTGCTGGGGGCCAGCGCCTTTGGCGCGCAGCAAGTGATCATGTCGGACGCCGCGCGCGCGATGGTCGTGGAACGCGGGCAGGAGGACTGGGACAGCGAATTCCAACGCTTCCCGCGTCTGTTCGAAGGGCACGAAAGCATTCCGGGGCTGACATGGCCGACCACCACGTTTTCGGATTCAATGACCGTCTACCTCGGCAAGCGCAAGATCGAGATCAAGCAGATCGGCCGCGCCCATACAGCAGGCGACAGTGTTATCTGGGTGCCGGATGCGCAGACCATGTTCACGGGCGACATCGTTGAATACCATTCGGCCTGCTACTGTGGCGATGGCCATTTCGAGGATTGGGGCGGCACGCTGGACGCGGTGAAAGCCTATGATCCGCAGTCGATTGCGCCCGGACGTGGTGACGCGCTGGTCGGTCGTGAAATGGTGGATGCCGCCCTGCACGCGACCCGCGATTTCGTCGACAGCACCTATCGCCCGGTCAAACAGATCGCGGCCAAGGGTGGATCGCTGAAGGACGCGTGGGATGCTGTGCGGGCAGAATGTGATCCCAAGTTCAAGGACTACGCGATCTACGAACACTGCCTGCCGTTCAACGTCGCCCGCGCTTATGACGAAGCGCGCGGCATCGACACGCCGCGCATCTGGACCGCGCAACGCGATCTGGACATGTGGGACGCGTTGCAGGGCTAACGCATCGGCATCTGGGGAGGAGGAGCCATCATGTTGGACGACCGCTATAGCCTGGCCTTCAAGCTGTACCCGTACGAACGATCCCCGGATCAGGACGCCGCCGCGCCCGTCCGGCATCCGGTTGTCGTAATGGGAGGCGGCCCAATCGGGGTCGCCACGGCGCTGGACCTGGGTTTACAAGGCATTCCCGTTGTGGTGCTGGACGATCACGAGGGCATCGGCATGGGCAGCCGCGCGATCTGTTTCGCGAAACGCTGTCTGGAAATCGCAGACCGCTATGGCTGTGGCGAACCGATGCTGGACAAGGGCGTCGTCTGGAACCTGGGCAAGGTGTTTCACGAGGATCGCAAGATCTACGAATTCAACCTGCTGCCGGAAAAGGGCCACAAGTTCCCGGCTTTTATCAACTTGCAGCAGCCATATTTCGAGCAGTTCATCGTCGAACGCGTGCGCGAGGCGCAGGCGCAAGGCGCACCAATTGAAATCCGGGGCAAAAACCGCGTGGAATCAGTCTCTGTAAAGGATGATCACGTGGTTTTGGAGGTCATGACCCCCGACGGTCCTTACACGCTGGAGGCCGATTGGCTGGTCGGATGTGACGGGGCGGGATCACCGCTGCGGGGCATGCTGGGTCTGGATTTCGAAGGGCGTGTTTTTGAGGACAACTTCCTGATCGCGGACATCCGCATGAAGGCCGAGTTTCCGACCGAACGCTGGTTCTGGTTCGAACCCACCCATGGCGAGGGCGCGTCGATGCTGTTGCACAAACAGCCCGACGACGTCTGGCGGGTGGATTTCCAGATCGGTTGGGACATCGACCGCAAGGAAGAGATGAAAGAGGAAAACATCCGCCGCCGGTTGGACGCGTTTCTGGGCGAGGATGCTGAATATGACATGGTCTGGTCCTCGATCTACACGTTCCAGTGCCGCCGGATGACCACGTTCCGGCAGGGTCGTGTACTGTTTGCCGGGGACGCCGCGCATCAGGTGTCGCCGTTTGGCGCGCGCGGGGCCAATTCAGGGATGCAGGATGTCGATAATCTGGGCTGGAAACTGGGGCTTGTGATCAACGGTCAGGCGCCGGACGCGTTGTTGGACAGTTATTGCGAAGAACGCATTCACGGGGCGGATGAGAATATCCTGAATTCGACCCGCGCGACCGACTTTATCACCCCGAAATCCCCGGTCAGCCAGATGTTCCGTAACTCGGTTCTGGATCTGTCCGAGCATTTCGAATTTGCCCGCCCGCTGGTGAATTCCGGGCGGTTGTCGGTGCCTTGTGTCTATGACGGGCTGTCGCTGAATGGGTCGGATGCGCTGACCGGAGGCCCGGCCCGCACAAGGGTTGGCAGCCCCTGTCCGGATGCGCCATTGGCCGACGGTTTCCTGCTGTCAAAACTAGGGCATAAATTCATTTTGTTGACCATCAACGCGGACGCCCCGGATCAGATCGAGGACGACGGGATCACCATCACCCGCGTGGCCCTGTCGACCTCGGACGATGCAAACGGCCATCTGACCGACCGCTATCTGGGGGATGCCGGATCCGCCGTCTACCTGATCCGCCCGGACCAGCATGTCGCGGCCCGCTGGGACAGCTTTGACGAAACCGCCGTTCGCGCCGCGCTGCGCATCACCTGTGCCAAGGAGTGATCCATGCCCTCGCTGAACACTACCCCCAACATCCCGGACCCGGACGGGTTTTACGCTGAACTGATCCAGACCCATGAAGGCCTGCCCGAAGCGGAAAGCCACGCGTTGAACGCGCGGCTGGTCCTGCTACTGGCCAACCATATCGGCGACCGCACCGTTTTGAGCGAGGCCCTATCCGCGGCCCGCACCGCCAACCCCAGAGGAGACAGCTGATGACCAAGATGGACCTTGGAACGATGATTCAGGCTGCTGATGGCAGCACGACGCCCGGATACATGCCCGGTTTCGCCAATGATTTCGAAACCGAAGCGCTGCCCGGCGCGCTGCCGCAGGGCATGAACAGCCCGCAAAAGTGCAACTATGGCCTTTATGGCGAACAGCTGAGCGGCACGGCCTTCACCGCCAACCCGCCCGAGCGCACGTGGTGCTATCGCATCCGGCCCAGCGTGAAGCATTCCAGCCGGTACCAGAAGATCAACCTGCCGTATTGGATATCCGCGCCCTGCATCGACCCGGATGTGATCAGCCTGGGCCAGTACCGCTGGAACCCGGTGCCGCACAGCGAGGAGGGCCTGACATGGCTGACCGGCATGCGGACGATGACCACTGCGGGGGACGTGAACACGCAAGTCGGGATGGCGAGCCACATCTATCTGGTGACCGAATCCATGGTGGATGCCTATTTCTTCTCCGCAGACAGCGAATTGCTGGTGGTCCCGCAGGAAGGCCGCCTGCGCTTTGCCACGGAACTGGGCATTATTGATGTCGAACCCAAGGAAATCGCGATTATACCTCGCGGTCTGGTCTATCGGGTTGAGGTGCTGGATGGTCCCTGTCGCGGCTTTGTCTGCGAAAACTATGGGCAAAAATTCGAACTGCCCGGTCGCGGTCCCATCGGTGCGAACTGCATGGCGAACCCGCGTGACTTCAAGGCGCCCGTCGCCGCGTTCGAGGATCGTGAAACGCCCTCGACCTTGACGATCAAATGGTGTGGGCAATTCCACGAAACCCAGATCGGACAATCCCCGCTGGACGTGGTGGCGTGGCACGGCAACTACGCGCCCTACAAATACGACATGCGCAACTATTGCCCGGTCGGCGCGATCCTGTTTGACCACCCGGACCCGTCGATTTTCACCGTGCTGACCGCCCCGTCAGGCCAGCCGGGCACGGCCAATATCGACTTTGTCCTGTTCCGTGAACGCTGGATGGTGATGGAAGACACCTTCCGCCCGCCCTGGTATCACAAGAACATCATGTCCGAACTGATGGGCAACATCTATGGCCAGTACGACGCCAAGCCCGAGGGGTTTGTTCCCGGCGGCACCAGCCTGCACAACATGATGCTGCCCCACGGGCCAGACAAGGATGCGTTTGAAAAGGCGTCCAATTCAAACCTCGGCCCGGACAAGCTGGACAACACCATGTCCTTCATGTTCGAAACCCGTTTCCCGCAGCACCTGACACCCTTTGCCGTGACCGAGGCCCCGTTGCAGGACGACTATGTCGATTGCTGGAGCGATCTGGAGAAAAAGTTCGACGGGACGCCGGGAAAGAAATAGACACTAAAAACATGAAAAGGCCCGGTTTTTTATGACCGGGTCTTTTGGGTATTTGGCGTGCCTATTCCGCTGCCCCAATCGTGAGGCTGATCGGAGCAAGCCCCGCCACACCGCCGGACAGGTGATCCCCTGCAACGACGGGCCCAACCCCAGCAGGGGTTCCTGTCAGAATGATGTCACCGGGCCGCAGGTGGTAGAAATGGGACAGGTGGCTGATGATTTCGGCCGGGCTCCACACCATATCAGCCAGGGTCGCATCCTGCCGCGTTTCTCCGTTCACGTCGAGGAATATGCGCTGATCCGCTACCGCCCCGAAATCGCTGGCGCGGGTTATCGGGGACACAATGGCGGCGTTTTCGAAATCCTTTCCGAAATCCCATGGGCGGCGGTGGTCTTTGCCGTCCTGCTGCCGGTCGCGGCGGGTCATGTCCAGCGCACTGAAATAGCCGAAAATCGCGTCCTCAGCCTCTGCAACGGACACGCGAAACACGTTCGACCCCAGCGCCAGGCCGAATTCCATCTCGTGATGGAAATTCTCGGTCCCCGGCGGGTAGGGGATCGTCGCGCCGCTCAGGATGGCGGCGGTTGGTGTCTTGCAGAAGTACCACGGAGCCTCGCGGTCGACTTCACCACCCATTTCTTGTGCATGGGCCACGTAGTTCCGTCCGACACAGAAAATACGACCAATGGGATAACCGGCATCCTCCCCCGTCACGGGAATGGAGATGGGTTGGGGCATATCGAATAGCGGTTTCATCTTGGCATCCTGTTCAAAGCACTTCGTATAGGGTTATCCGCACCTGATCCGCAAAACGGCCACCGGTTCCCACAAACAGGGTCTGATTGACCCAATCGTAACGCGGATCTCCGGTTTCCAGCCGCGCGTGTGTACGCATATAGTAGTCTGCGGGATCGACATCCTCACCTGCGGCGATGCGTTCGATCACCTCGGGCGGGCCATGCCGGACACCGCGATTGATGATTTCAATCAGCGCGCCGTCGTCGGTTTCAAAGGCATAGCGCGTGTCCAAATTTGCTGCTCCATCGGCAAAGACGGTCTGCCAATCCGCGCCAAGGTTCAGGATGTGGCCCTGCACGCGGCCTGTCACCTGCCCGCCGACAATCGGAATGATGCGCCGTTTGCCAGCACGCCCCGCGCCCATTTCCCGGATCGGACCCAGATCGACCGTCAAATCGCAAAAATGTTTCAGGTCTGGCGCGTGCATTGATGTGTCCCGGTGTCCTCCGCCCTGCGCGACCCTACGCGGCAAGGGGCAAACGGGGCAAGCGTCACCCGTTTTCCCGCAACACCGCCCCGGCCAGGTAGAGCGATCCACAGATCAGAACACGCGCGCCTGGGGATTCAGCACTGATTGCGGTGATGGCGTCCCGAACCGACGGGGCCGTGCGTGCCTCCAGACCTACTGACTCAGCGGCGGCTTGTGTTTCCTCGGCGCTCAGCGTGCTGGCCTCGCCCGGAATGGACACGGCGATCAGACGGTCGGCGACGCGGGACAGGGGCGTCATGTAGCCGCGAATGTCCTTGGTGTTCAGCATGCCACAGATCAGCACCGTGGGCTTGGCAGGCAGACCGGCCAAGGTGTCGGCAATGGCGACACCGGCGGCGGCGTTGTGCCCGCCGTCCAGCCACAGGTCCATGTCGCCCGCCAGGTCCACCAACGGCCCGGATGTCAGGCGCTGCATGCGGGCGGGCCATTCTGCGCGGGTGACGGCGGCCTCGCAGGCGGCTTCGTCCATGCCCAGCGTGCGCAGGGCAGAAATGGCAATACCGGCATTGTCGAACTGATGCGCGCCGGGCAGGTTTGGCGCGGGCAGGTCCAGCAGGCCGGTTTCGTCCTGAAACACCAACCGCCCGCGTTCCTGCGAGACATGCCAGTGTTGGCCTTGCGCCACCAACGGCGCGCCGACGCGGGTCGCCTCAGCCTCGATCACATCCATCGCGTCGTCCTGTTGCGGGCCGACGATACAGGTTACGCCACGCTTCAGGATGCCCGCCTTGGCGCTGGCAATCTCTCCCAGCGTTTCGCCCAGGAACTGCTGGTGGTCGATGGAGACCGGCGTGATCGCTGTCAGGGCTGGAGAAGCGACAACGTTCGTGGAATCCAACCGCCCGCCCAGACCGACCTCCAGCAGTGTGTAATCCGCCTCGACCCGGCTGAACGCCAGCAGGGCGGCGCATGTGGTAATCTCGAAATAAGTGATCGGAATGCCACCATTGGCCCGTTCGCATTCGTCCAGCACGTCGGTCAGGGCGGCCTCGTCAATCAGTTCGCCCGACAGACGGATGCGTTCGTGAAACCGTGCCAGATGGGGCGAGGTATAGGCGTGCACGCGGTGGCCCGATGCCTCCAGCCCTGCGCGGATCATGGCCTGAACCGAGCCCTTGCCGTTTGTACCCGCAATGTGGATGACAGGCGGCAGATGATCCTGCGGATTGCCCAGTGCGTCCAGCAGCCGCCACATCCGATCCAGCGTCAGGTCGATGATCTTCGGGTGCAGCGCCATCATCCGTTGCAGGATGACGTCCGAATTGTCCCCGCTCATGTTTGGTCGGTCGCCTCTGCCGGGGTGTCTGCGCCGGCGTCATCAGCCTTGGCCATCTCTTCCGGTGACGGCGGCGGCAGGTCGCCCTTGACCGCAGGCGGTAGTCCCAGCAGCAGGCGCGTAATCCCGATCAACTCGTCCCGCATTTCAGTTCGCGAGGTCACGCGATCCAGCATACCGTGATCCAGCAGATATTCCGCGCGTTGGAACCCTTCGGGCAGCTTTTCGCGGATTGTCTGTTCGATCACACGCGGTCCGGCGAAACAGATCAGCGCATTGGGTTCCGAGATATGGATGTCGCCCAACATCGCATAAGACGCGGTAACCCCACCCGTCGTGGGGTGGGTCAGTACAACGATGTAGGGCAGCCCGGCCTCTTTCAGCATCTGCACCGCCACGGTCGTGCGCGGCATCTGCATCAGGGACAGAATACCTTCCTGCATCCGCGCGCCACCGGCAGCGGAGAAAAGGATCAATGGACGCTTCAGCTTCACCGCCTCTTCGGCGGCAGCGATGATCGCGTTGCCCACATACATGCCCATGGACCCGCCCATGAAGGAAAAGTCTTGTGCGGCGGCCACAATCGGCGTGCGCCCGATTTCACCAGAGGCAACCAGCATCGCCTCTTTCTCACCCGTCGACCGCTGCGCGGTTTTCATCCGGTCAGGATAGCGTTTCTGGTCGCGGAATTGCAGCGGGTCGGCCTGGGGCTCGGGCACCTCGACCTCGACAAACACACCGCCGTCAAACAGCGCCGTAAACCGGTCGCGGGGCGTGATGTGCATGTGATGCCCGCAATTGGTGCAGACATTCAGATTGTCGCTGAGTTCGCGGTGGAACAGCATTGTGCCGCACTCGTCACACTTCTTCCACAGGTTTTCAGGCGTCTCGCGCCGCGAGAAGATCGAATTGATCCGCGGCCGGACATAGTTTGTGATCCAGTTCATCGAAACGCCTCCAACTGGGATGCGACTGCGTGGCCCAGATAAGATGATGCGCCAACGATTGCAATCAGCGCCGTATCGCCAGACGCGCGGCCAGCCAGAAAACAAAGGTCGTGGCAAAGTCCACGGGCATCCAGGCGCGCAGGGTTTCCGTGTCTGACATTGTTATCGGCGTCACATATAGCGCCAGCCCATTGAGGCTGTCGGGCAGCGACACGATCAACAGGGCTGACGCGTTATTCGCCACATGCACGGCTATCGCCGGACCCAGTGTGCCTGCCCGCGCGGTCAGGTCCGCCATCAGCACGCCAAACACACCCGACCAGACCGCAATGATCAGCGCATTATCGCCCGCCTGGGCAGGCAAATAGTGACCGGCGGCAAACAGGGCTGACGGAATACCGATCCAGATCAACGGGCTACGGAACCGCGCCGCCAGTTGCTGTTGCAGGTAGCCGCGAAACAGCACCTCTTCTGCCGCGCTTTGGATGATGACCCCGAGCAGACCAAAGGGCAGAAGCAGCAGCCAGACACGAACCGGCGTGTTCGGGATCAGCTCCATCCCCATATTGTAAGGCGGCAGGATCAGAAGGACCGCGCCCAGCGCCACAATGACTAGCGCGACATTCCTGAACTGAACCATGCAGGGGATCAGCGGGCCGAATACCGTTTCCAGCCCCCGTTGATGCAATGCGCGGGCAGATACGCCGACGCCGACAATCAGAAACCCGAAGCTGTAAAGCGTAACCAGCATCGTCAGCGGGCTGCCGCCCTGAACCGACTCGCCTGCGCTCAGCCGACCGGCCAAAAACGCCATCAGCGCGCTGTTCAGCGCGATCACGACTATCGCAGCCAGAATCAACCCTGCGAACAGTCGCCATAGCTGGGGATAGGCCCGGGCGGCGGACACCATGGCTTCCTGCGCGATGTATGCGTTGCGGGTCATGGTCTATGCCTAGTCGCTGTCGCAGTGAATGGCGAGCATGTTCTGAAGGCGAACACACTTGTCCCCACCCGATGCGCTGGGTATTGCCAATGGAGCATTCTTTTCGGGAGTCCAGCCATGCTGAAGCGCCAGTTCGATAAATCCAAACTGCCCAGCCGCCACGTAACCGAAGGACCAGAGCGTGCGCCGCACCGGTCCTATTACTACGCCATGGGCATGAGCGAAGAAGAAATTCATCAGCCGCTGGTGGGTGTCGCAACATGCTGGAACGAAGCCGCGCCGTGCAACATCGCCCTGAACCGTCAAGCCCAGGCGGTAAAACTGGGCGTTAAGGCCGCAAATGGTACTCCGCGCGAATTTACGACCATCACCGTGACCGACGGGATCGCGATGGGGCACGAAGGCATGCGGTCGTCGCTCGCCTCCCGCGAGGCGATTGCCGACACGGTTGAGTTGACGATGCGCGGGCATTGTTATGACGCGGTTGTCGGTCTGGCCGGGTGTGACAAATCCCTGCCGGGTATGATGATGGCCATGGTGCGATTGAACGTGCCCTCCGTGTTCATCTATGGCGGCTCGATCCTGCCGGGCAAGGCACCCCAGGTTGATGAAATTCCCGAAGATTTCCGCACCCGTGACCTGACCGTTCAGGACATGTTCGAGGCTGTGGGTCGCCACCAGAACGCAGAATTGTCTGATGCTGCGCTGGACATGCTGGAACGTGTGGCCTGCCCGTCTGCGGGCGCGTGTGGTGGTCAGTTCACTGCCAACACTATGGCCTGCGTGTCCGAGGCGATTGGCCTTGCGCTGATGAACTCCTCCGGTATGCCAGCGCCTTATGAAAGCCGCGACCAGTATGCTGAAGCATCCGGTCAAGCGATTATGGACCTGATTGAAAAGAACATCCGCGCGCGGGATGTTGTGACGCGCCAGTCGCTGGAAAACGCGGCACGCGTTGTGGCCTGCACCGGCGGGTCGACCAATGCGGGTCTGCACCTGCCGGCTATCGCGCATGAGGCGGGGATTGAATTCTACCTCGAAGACGTCTGCGATATCTTCCGTGACACGCCCTATTTCGTCGATCTGAAACCGGGTGGTCAGTATGTGGCAAAGGACCTCTATGACGCGGGTGGCATTCCCGTTGTCATGAAGGAACTGCGCAAGGCGGGCCTGATCCACGAGGATTGCATGACCGCCACGGGCCGCTCCATCGGTGAAGAACTGGACCAGATCAGCCGCGAGGCTGACGGCAAGGTGATCTATCCGGTCGAAACCCCGATCACCAAAACCGGTGGCGTTGTCGGCCTGAAGGGCAACCTGGCCCCCGAAGGTGCCATCGTGAAGGTCGCCGGGATCGACCCGCAGCATCAGGTGTTCACTGGTCCTGCCCGTGTCTATGAATGC
This sequence comes from Paracoccaceae bacterium, assembly GCA_040830545.1. Lineage (GTDB taxonomy): Bacteria > Pseudomonadota > Alphaproteobacteria > Rhodobacterales > Rhodobacteraceae > HXMU1420-2. Next base: position 11,472 of record JBFOMB010000071.1, read on the forward strand.
GAAGAAGACGCGTTCGCCGCCGTCAAGAACCGTGAATACGCCGAGGGGGACGTGATCGTCATCCGCAACGAAGGCCCCGCAGGCGGCCCCGGCATGCGCGAAATGCTGGCCACCACCGCCGCATTGTCCGGTCAGGGCATGGGCAAGAAAGTCGCTCTGATCACCGACGGGCGCTTCTCGGGTGCGACGCGCGGGTTCTGTGTCGGTCATGTCGGCCCCGAGGCCGCGCAGGGCGGGCCGATCGCGTTGCTGGAAACCGGTGACATGATCACAATCAATGCGCTGGAAGGCGAAATTTCGGTCGCGCTGTCTGATGACGAATTGGCCGAGCGCAAGGCGAACTGGGCCGGTCCGCGCGAAACGATCTATGCCTCTGGCGCGCTGTGGAAATTCGCCAAGCTGGTTGGTGCGACGTACAAGGGCGCGGTGACACATCCGGGCGGTGCAGAAGAAAAGCACTCCTACCCTGATCTCTGATCGGTACATCAGACACCAAAGCCAACGTGACCCCGGACTTGATCCGGGGTCTCTGCCTTCCGCTCAACAGAATGCCACGTCAAACACGCAATTTGGCCGCGTTCAGTTGACCGAAACTGTTTCCTTTCATACTCATGGACGTGACCAACGGCTGACAAAACCCGGTGGGCCAGAAGAATGAGCAGTATTATCGACGTCATATCAAACGCCCGCAATTTGCGGCGCTGGCGGCGTGCGGCGCAGGATGCGACTGACGCGTCGCTGGATACGTTGCGCCAGCAGCGGACGCAGGCGCGGCGTTTGCGCAGTCAGTTGGATCGCCTGATTCACGTGGCGGACGGGCGGCTGGCGCTGCCGTCCATCGGGTCAAATGCCTTTGCCAAACCGCATGGCACCGACTGGTCCTGGCGGCCGGAACTGTGGCGCGGCCCGTTGCCCAGCCCCGGCATGTCTTCGGTGGAAAGCAAATCGCGCTTGGGGCGCGAAGTGACGCTGTATCATGACTGCGACCATTCCGAGATTACGCTGCGCCAGTTGCGCAATCAGCGGGAAGAGGACCTGGCCCCCTTTGGCATGCGGGTGGATGTGTTCAAATTCGACGGCTCATTCCTGTCTTTGGTAGTGGAACTGCCGAAAGAGGCGGTTGAAGGACTGCAAAAACGGCACGTCATTCAGGTCAACACCATCGTCGAGACCGAGAAACCGCTGGAAATCTTTGCTCGCCTCAACATCCGGCATGGCCCGAACACCGAACAGATCGTGCATGAACTGCCGCTGCATCAGGATGATGTGAACGTCGCATTCGATCTGGCCTATTCCCGCCTGAACGAAAAGCGGGTGGAAAGCGGATGGTTGGACCTGATTTTTGAAGGTCCCGAGATGAACCAGATTGTGCTGCGGGATCTGACCTTTGCCCGTTTCCCGCGGGCAGAGCTTTGAGGGGTTCAGTATGAGTGAATTGCAGATCACCAAGACCCGGTTTCGAAACGCGGTTTGGGAGGGGTTGGTCACTGGCGCAGGTGACACTGGTGCGCGCCCAGAGCTGCGGGTGACCCATCAGGACCGCCCGGTTGAGGGCGTGGAGCTGATCAATGGTCAGGAAAACAATGGCTGGCTGTTGCGTATCCCGGTTCCTCAGGATGCGATTGCGGACGGGGTTCAGACCTTTTTGATCTGCGACGCGGCTGACAACACGCGCCTGTCCGATTTCACCCTGATCGCAGGCGAAGCGGTGTCCGACGACATTCGTGCCGAAGTCGAGCTGCTGCGCGCAGAGCTCGACATGCTAAAACGGGCGTTCCGGCGGCACTGCCTGGAAACAGGCTGAACGCCTTTACTGCAGCCAGACCTCGACCCGGCGGTTGACCTGCCGCCCCCAATCCGTGTCATCGCAGGCCATTGGCATCGCTTCGCCAAAGGCGGCGATTTCGATGTCTTCTTCGGTCAGGTCCGCAGCTTCGGCATTGTCCAGAACCGCGTCGCGCACGGCCTTGGCGCGTGCCTCGGAAATGCGCAAATTACCCGCCGCCGCGCCTTCACCATCGCTGAACCCGACAAAGACCATCCTGCGCCCGTCAAACACGCCGGATTCCAGTTCGCGCGTAAACTGCGCCACGTTTGACCGGGATTGCGCGTCTAGACGCGAAGACCCGGTTTCAAACCGAAACGACAGGGACAGCCGCTGCATGGGCCGCAGCACGTCGATCATGGCGCGGAGTGTGTCGAGGTCCACCTCCTCCCCTGCCGCCTGAATCGCGTTGGATAGTCGGTCACCTTGCAGGCCCAATGGCACTTCTTCGGGCACCTGATCGACAAAGCCCGAGCGGCGGATCACGATCTGGGCTGACGGACCACGGGTATAGGCCAGAAAGGCGCGCGCAATCTTGGGCAGACGTCGCGCGGGCAGGTAAAGGAACATGGGTGAGTTCAGCGGATAATCCTCGGTCTTGATCGTCCGCCGCGTCGCTGCCAGCGTGAATCCACACGCGCCAGTCAGGGTCAGCGCCCGCGCCGCGCCGCTTTCGGCATAGCTCGCAATACCGATGGCAAAGGGGTCGGTGACAACTGCCCGTGCAAGATCACTGCTGAGCGTGTGGCGCGCGATGTCCGGCGTGAATTCCCGCCCGGCCACCTTGATCAGGCGATCCTCAACCGCCTGCGCCAACCCGAAACCCGGGTCCGGCAGATGCAGCGCGATGGGGGCGTCCGGGCCGCCCAAATCAGTCCAGTTCGTCACTTCGCCTGCAAACACCCGCGCCAGATCAAGCGTTGAGATCGTGCGCACTGGGTTCCCCGGCGCCACCACCGGCACCATCGCGTCCAGCGCCAAAACAAGGCTGCGATTGGTGTCGGTCATGTCGCCCATGCCCGCCTCTTTCGCCAATTGCCGTTCCTGGGGTCGGATTTCCCGCAACGCCATGACCACATCCGTTTCATTCGCCAACAGGTCGGCAAAGCCTTCATCCGTATTGCTGACGTAGAAATAGAACCGCGCCAGTGTCCCACCGGACTGCCCGTCCAGCAAGTCATAGCGGAAATTGTCGCCCTCTTCCTTCTGGCGCTGCGTGCGGTACCCGTTCCGCAGGGCGAAGCCTTCGATCAAGGCAGGAACCAAAACCTCGGCCATCGCCGACGATCCGGAAAACGTGACCTCGGCCACATAGGCGGCGAGGTTGGGGCATCCCGGCCCTTCGCAATTCACGCCGGATCCATCGACTGTCAATTCGCCGAACTTGGTTTCGACGCGGTAGAATTCCCCGTCAAACCCCAACAACGTCCCCGAGATTTCGACCGCCCCGTCAGACGAGGTCAGCGTGACATCCTGCGCGGCCAGGCGGCCCACCATCAGGAAAAAGGAAAGTGCGGCGAAAACCGCCGCACATCGCAAAGTCATGTAATTGGGTCCCGTTTTGCGAATTACTTTCCGGCGATTTTCAGGTCATCCACCAGATTATTCAACACCAGAAAGTCGCCAATTGCGTCGCAATCTGGCACGGACAGCACCAAATTCCGGGTCGAAGCGGTCTGATCCGGGCCAATCCGCAGTACCTGTGCCGATACATCACGCCCACAGTTGTTCTCGGTCACCTCGGTCTCGATGCTCATGGTGACAGTGCCGGATTGATCGGCTGTAACGGTGGGGAAGGTGTAGACCTCCACCAATTGCGGGGCCAGCGTGTTCGCATCACCCAAGCGGGTCACAAAACCGCCCGCGCCTTGCATCGCCTCGGCGCTGCTGCGAGGGCTGCCGGACCAGACGTGGCCCTGATCGCCATAACCTGCGCCATATTCGCGGGCATGGATTTGAAATCCGCCCAGGCCGGACCATTGCAACGCGACACGATCATAATTGGCCAGCGACGGAACCTTGGTTTGGGCCACAGCGCCCTTGCCATTGGAAAAGGCCAAGATGAACACCGCGTTTTCCGTCAGCACCGGCACGTCCAGTTCCAAGGCGCCATTAGCATCGGTGACATCAGTGAACATCATGCCATTGTGGTGCACGGTTACCCGTTCGTTGGGATAGCAGGTCGCATCTATTGTCACGCGCGCCATGGCGGCCTCGGCCTCGACCGCGTGGGCCTTCAGCTCGCAGCCCAGTTGGGGCGTCTGCGGGTCAGCAGGTGCGGTCAGATCGGTTTCCGTGCCGGTAAACGCCACAGGCTGCGGCGTATCGGGCAAAGCGCGAGGCAGGGTGGCAACTGGTTGCGTCGCGGCCAGCGACACCGCGTCCAGACGTGGGCGGTCGTTGCGGGTTACCACTGTGTCCGGTTCTGCGACGAAATTGGGATCGGCAGGCGTTGCCTCGGCAACCGCTGGTTCAATCGCCTCTTCGGCGACTGGCTGTGCAACGGCAACCTCGGTTTCGGGCTCGGCCACAGGACGCGCCTCAATCGGCTGCGTTTTGATGGCCACCGGCTCCAGGCTGGGGGCCTGCGCCTGCGGGACATCGCGCCCGTATTGCATGAAGAACCCAACGCCCAGCGCACAGGCCAGCGTGCCGCCATAGACGATATACTTGCGATACTTTCCCATCTCACCCTCCGCAAAACATTGCGTCAGGTGGAAATGTGATCCTTAAACGCGGCCAGTTTGTGGCCGCGTCAGGGAGTCATGGGGGCATTTGTAGGTCAGGCCAGACGCCCGTGACAGTGCTTGAACTTCTTACCGCTGCCACAGGGGCACGGGTCGTTCCGGCCTGGATTGCCCCATGTGCTGGGGTCATTTTCGTCAAAGCCCGGAATGGCGTTTTCGAAGGTTTCCGGTGCGGCATCTTCTGCCGTTTCCGACACAGCAGAGGCATCGCCGGCCGCTGCCTGCATTGCCGCCTGCTGCTGCGCAATCAGCTGCTGCATCATCGCGCGCTGCTCTTCCTCGGTCAGCGGACGGACCTGCGCCAATTGCTGCGTCACGGTTTCCCGCAGGCTGTCCAGCAGACCCTCGAACAACTGGAACGCCTCGTTCTTGTATTCGTTCAGCGGATCGCGGTTGGCATAGCCCCGAAACCCGACAACCGACCGAAGGTGTTCCAGCTTCAGCAGATGTTCGCGCCAGTTGCTGTCGATGGTTTGCAACAACACCTGCTTTTCGATGTTGCGCATGTTTTCGGGACCAAAATCGACAGCCTTCTTCGCCATCATCTCGTCACTGGCCTTGTACAGACGTTCCGCGATCTGGTCGTCGTCAACGCCTTCTTCGTCCGCCCATTCGATGACCGGCACGTCAAGGCCCAGCTTTTCAATCGCCTGAGCATACAACCCTTCGGTGTCCCATTGATCGGCATATGTCTTGGGCGGCATGTAGGTCTCGACCAGATCGTCGATCACCTGATGGCGCATGTCGGCGGTCACCTCGGACAGATCCTCGGCAGCCATGATTTCGTGCCGCTGGTTGAAGATCACCTTGCGCTGGTCGTTCATTACGTCGTCGAACTTCAACACCTGCTTTCGCATGTCAAAGTTGCGGCCTTCGACCTTGGCTTGCGCGCGTTCCAGCGATTTGTTGACCCAGGGGTGAATGATGGCTTCGCCTTCTTTCATCCCCAGCGTCTTCAGAACCTTGTCCAGCCGTTCAGACCCGAAAATACGCATCAGGTCATCTTCGAGGCTCAGGAAGAATGACGTGCGGCCCGGGTCACCCTGACGGCCAGACCGACCGCGCAGCTGGTTGTCGATGCGGCGGCTTTCGTGCCGCTCGGACGCCAGAACGAACAGGCCACCGGCATCCAGAACCTTCTGTTTTTCAGCCGCATGTGTCGCTTCCTCAGCCGCGCGCAGCTCCGCAGGGTCGGCTTCGGGATCTTCGGCCAGAGCCGCCAGAACCTTCATCTCGACATTGCCGCCCAGCTGAATGTCTGTGCCACGACCGGCCATGTTGGTGGCGATGGTCACCGCGCCGAGCCGCCCGGCTTCGGCCACGATCTGGGCCTCTTGCTCGTGATGGCGCGCGTTCAGAACGCTGTGTTTGACCCCGGCCTGCGTCAGCAACTGGCTCAGCAATTCGGACTTCTCGATCGAGGTCGTGCCCACCAGAACCGGCTGACCCTTTTCGTTGGCCTTCTGAATCTCGCGAAGCATGGCCTCGTACTTTTCCTTGACCGTGCGGTAGACCTGATCGTCTTCGTCGACGCGGGAAATTGGCAGGTTGGTCGGAACCTCGACCACGCCCAGCCCGTAGATTTCCATGAATTCCTCGGCCTCGGTCGCAGCGGTACCGGTCATCCCGCCCAGCTTTTCATAGAGGCGGAAATAGTTCTGGAACGTCACGCTGGCCAGCGTCACATTCTCGGCCTCGATGTTCACGTTTTCCTTGGCTTCGATGGCCTGATGCAGACCATCGCTCAGTCGCCGACCGGGCATCATCCGGCCGGTGAATTCGTCGATCAGGATAACCTGCCCGTCACGAACGATGTAATCCTTGTCCTTCTGGAACAGCTTGTGCGCGCGCAGACCCTGGTTGACGTGGTGCACCACCGTCGTGCTTTCCGGGTCATACAGCGACTGGCCTTCGGGCAGCAGACCGCGCGCCAGCAGGTTTTCCTCCAGAAACTCGTTGCCTTCGTCGGTGAAAGTCACCTGACGCTGCTTTTCCTCGACCTCGTAGTGGTCTTCGTTCAGCAACGGGATCAACGTGTCGATGGCTGTATACAGCTCTGACCGGTCCTGCGCCGGGCCCGAAATGATCAGCGGCGTCCGCGCCTCGTCCACCAGAATCGAGTCCACCTCATCCACGATGGCGAAGTAATGGTGCTTCTGGAACAGCTCGCTCAGCTCGGACTTCATGTTGTCGCGCAGATAGTCGAAGCCCAGTTCGTTGTTTGTCGCGTAGGTGATGTCGGACCCGTAGGCGACCGCCTTTTCCTCGTTTGACTGACCAGACCAGATCGCGCCGCAGGTCATGCCAAGCGCGTTGTAAACCTTGCCCATCCATTCGGCGTCACGCTGCACCAGGTATTCGTTGACAGTGACAATGTGCACGCCCTTACCCATCAGCGCGTTCAGGTAAGCCGGGAAGGTGGCGACAAGCGTTTTGCCCTCGCCTGTCTTCATCTCGGAAATGTTACCCTGATGCATGAAGATGCCGCCCATCAACTGCACGTCAAAGGCGCGCAGGCCCAATGCGCGCTTGGCGGCCTCGCGACAATTGGCAAACGCTTCGGGCAGCAGATCATCCAGGCTTTCACCGGACATCGCGCGCGTGGCCAATTCCTCGGTCTTGTCTTTCAGCCCTTCGTCGCTGAGGGCTTCAAACTCGGGCTCCAGCGCGTTGATCTTGTCAACCAGCGGGCGGGTCGCCTTGATTTTGCGATCATTGGGTGTCCCAAAGACCTTTTTGGCGAGTGTTCCGATCCCAAGCATGCTCTCTCCAGCCAATCCGATTCCGCGGGCCTGTAACGGGCTTGCCCGCCTTTGCTTTAACCCATAGATACGGGCTTCGAAGACGGTCCTGCATAGGCCACAAGGCGATGTAAGGGGCGGTTGAAACGGTGTCAACGTCGCGCCCGGTCGCGGCTTTCAAATAGGACAACAACCATGCGCTCAGGCTTCAAATTCATCGGTGCGGCTGCGATTGCTCTGGCCACTGCATTTCCGGCCTTTGCGGCGGACAAGGTTTCGGACACGGTTGTGGCGACCGTCAACGGTCAGGACATCACGCTGGGCCATGTAATCGTGGCTTATGCGACGCTGCCCCAGCAATATCAGCAACTGCCCATCGACGTTCTGTTCGACGGAATCGTGGATCAATTGGTGCAGCAAACCGCGCTGGCCCAGACGCATAGCCCAGAACTGCCTAAGCAAATCGTGATCTCGCTGGAAAACGAGCGCCGCTCGCTCATTGCCGCGAATGTGATCGAAGGGATCATGGCAGGGGCCGCGTCCGAGGAAGAGATTCAGCAGGCGTATGAAACGCGCTACAACGAAACCGAACAGGCAACCGAATACGATGCCTCCCACATTCTGGTGGAAACCGAGGAACAGGCGAAGGCAATTGTCGAGGAATTGAAGGCAGGCGCGGACTTTGCCGAAACAGCACGGGCCAAGTCGACCGGGCCATCGGGCCCGCGTGGCGGTGCGCTGGGCTGGTTCGGAGCCGGGGCCATGGTGCCCGAGTTTGAGGCCGCCGTTGTGGCATTGGAACCCGGCGGGGTGTCCGCGCCCGTGCAGACACAGTTTGGCTGGCATGTGATCAAGCTGAACGACACCCGCGTGCAGGCCGCGCCGGATCTGGAAGCTGTGCGCGACGAAATCGCATTGGAAATCCAGCGGGCGGCCGTGGATGCACATGTGGCTGATCTGGTGGAAGAGGCCGACGTTCAGAAACCCGATCTGGAAGGTTTGGATCGCGAAGTCATCCGCGATCTGACAGCGTTGGAGAAGTAAACATGGCTCAGGCCCTGCCCCGTTCGCCCCTTGCGCCCGACAGCTTCCCGGATCTGCCGGTTGTGGCAGGTGTCCGTTTCGCAACAGCAGCGGCAGGGGTGAAGTATCAGGGCCGAACCGACGTCATGTTGGCAGTGCTGGACCCCGGCGCGTCCGTGGCGGGTGTGTTCACACGATCCTCCACCCGCGCCGCGCCGGTGTTGGACTGTCAGGCGAAGATCGGACAGGCCAGCACGGATGGGGCGGCGATCCTCGTGAACTCGGGCAATGCAAATGCGTTTACCGGGCACTACGGCCAGACATCGGTGGCACAGATTGTGTCCGCCGTGAGCGATGCGACGGGGGTGCCGGGGGATCGGGTGTTCACCTCCTCCACCGGGGTGATTGGCGAACCGCTGCCGCATGATCGTATCACCGGTGTTTTGACCGATCTGAACGCAGGGCTGGATCAAAGCGCGGTCGAAGCGGCTGCGGAGGCGATCCGCACAACCGATACTTTCGCCAAAGGGTCCGGCCGCACAGTCAGTATCGATGGGCAAACAGTCAACATCGCGGGCATCGCCAAAGGCTCCGGCATGATCGCGCCGGATATGGCGACCATGCTGGTCTACATTTTCACCGATGCCGTGGTCAGCCAACCTGTGTTGCAGGCCATGGTGTCTGAGTTGAACGAACAGACTTTCAACTGCATCACGGTGGACAGTGACACATCGACCTCGGACACATTGCTGACCTGCGCGACTGGCGCCAGTGGTGTTGAGTGCGACACCCACCCGGCCTTCCGCGCAGCGTTGCACGAGGTGATGGCTGAACTCGCCCATCTGGTCGTGAAAGACGGCGAAGGCGCGACCAAGTTCGTGACCATCGCTGTGACCGGCGCGTCTTCGGATCAGGACGCGCGGACTCATGCGCTGGCGATTGCAAACTCTCCACTGGTGAAAACGGCCATTGCGGGTGAGGATCCGAACTGGGGTCGGATCGTCATGGCGATCGGCAAATCTGGGGCTGAGGCGAACCGGGACACCCTGAGCATCCGGTTCGGCGACACGCTGGTCGCGGAAAAGGGCTGGGTTTCGCCGGGATACCGGGAAGAAGACGGCGCAGCGGTGATGCAGCAACAGGACATTGAAATCGGTGTTGATCTGGGGCTGGGTGAAGGGGCCGCAACCGTTTGGACCTGCGACCTGACACACGGCTACATCAGCATCAACGCGGACTATCGGTCGTGAAGGTCGTCCTGGTCTCTGCCGTTGCGCTGATCGACGTCGAAGGCCGCATCCTTCTGGCGCAACGTCCTGAAGGCAAAAGCATGGCCGGGCTGTGGGAGTTTCCGGGTGGCAAGGTCGAACCCGGTGAAACTCCGGAACATGCATTGGTACGCGAGCTGGCTGAGGAGCTGGGAATCGAAACCTGGAACAGTTGTCTGGCTCCGCTGACCTTTGCCAGCCACAGCTATGACGACTTCCATCTGTTGATGCCACTGTTTGCCTGCCGGAAGTGGAACGGCATCCCCCAACCCCGCGAAGGGCAGTTGCTAAAGTGGGTACACGCCCGCGATTTAAGGGATTATCCTATGCCGCCGGCAGATGTGCCCTTGATCCCGATCCTTCGGGATTGGCTGTGATTTCAACTATTGGTAGATCGGCTCTGCAACTTCCGGGCTAAAATCCGCTGAATCGCTGTAAAATCGGCGTGTTTTCGCAGAACCGTCCCCAAATAACACTACAATCGCTCGCCTAATTGGTGTATTCTGCCCTCACGTCAAGTTTCTATGGGGAGGAGATTGACTTGCTTCGTACCGTGACGATGGGCAGCTGTGTGTCCGTTCAGGGCACATATGTTCGCACATTGCCTGATGGGAAAATTGCCGTTCGGGTCGGCAGCCGGATCTACGAGGGTGTTCCGGTGCAACGTGCCGCCTGACGGAAGTAGCGAAACGTGGAAAAGGGCGCGATCATGTGATCGCGCCCTTTTTCATTGTGAGTTTTTCTGTGCAGATTCCGGATGTCAGTCCAGAACGCGCGAAACCTCTTCGCGTTCAAAGATTTCGATTACGTCCTTCGGGCGAATGTCGTCGTAGTTTTCGAACGCCATACCGCATTCCTGACCGGACTGAACCTCGGCCACTTCGTCCTTGAAGCGTTTGAGTGTCTTCAGTGTACCCTCGTGGATCACCACGTTGTCGCGCAGCAGACGCACACCAGCAGACCGGCGCGCAACCCCTTCGGTGACCAGACAACCGGCCACCTTGCCGACGCCCGACACCTTGAAGACCTCTTTGATCTCGGCATAGCCGATGAAGGTTTCGCGGATTTCCGCAGACAGCAGCCCGCTCGCTGCCGCCTTTACGTCGTCCACAAGGTCGTAGATCACCGAATAATACCGGATCTCCACACCCTTCTGGTTCGCTGTGTTCCGGGCCGAGGCATTTGCGCGCACGTTGAAGCCGAAAATCGGCGCCTGGCTGGCTTCGGCCAGACCCACGTCGGTTTCGGTGATCGCGCCAACACCTGAATGCAGCACGCGCACGCGGACCTCATCGTTGCCGATCTTCTCCATCGCCTGAACGATGGCTTCGGCAGAGCCTTGCACATCTGCTTTGACCAGAATGGGCAGCTCGGCGACGTTTTCGTCCTCTTTGGCCTTGGCCATGAGCTGTTCCAGCGTGGTCGCAGCACCGGCCGCCGCACGCTTTTCTTTCGCGGCATTGGCACGGTATTCCGCAATCTCGCGCGCCTGTGCTTCGGTCTCGACGACGTTCAGAACGTCACCGGCTTCGGGTGTGCCGTTCAGGCCTAGAACCTCGACCGGAACCGACGGGCCAGCAATTTTCACACGCTTGCCCTGGTCGTTTTCCATCGCGCGGACCTTGCCCCACTGTTCCCCGACGACAAAGATATCGCCCTGGTTCAGTGTGCCGTGCTGCACCAGAACGGTGGCCACGGGGCCGCGGCCAACGTCCAGCTTGGCCTCGATCACGGCACCTTGTGCGGCGCGGCTCGGGTTGGCCTTGAGTTCCAGAATTTCCGCCTGCAGCGCAATTGCTTCCAGCAGTTCGTCCAGGCCCTGGCCCGAGATGGCCGAAACCTCGACATCCTGAACCTCACCAGACATCGCTTCCACGATCACTTCGTGTTGCAGCAGGTCCGTGCGGACTTTCTGTGGATTGGCTTCGGGCTTGTCACACTTGTTGATCGCAACGATCATCGGAACTTCAGCCGCTTTGGCGTGGTTAATCGCCTCGATCGTCTGCGGCATCACTGCGTCGTCCGCCGCGACAACCAGCACAACAATGTCCGTCACCTGTGCACCGCGAGACCGCATGGAGGTAAACGCCGCGTGGCCGGGTGTATCCAAGAAAGACAGCAGCGCGCCGCTTTCGGTTTTCACCTGATAGGCCCCGATGTGCTGGGTTATACCGCCCGCTTCACCTGCGACAACCTTGGCGTTGCGGATGGCGTCCAGCAGAGAGGTCTTGCCGTGGTCGACATGGCCCATGATGGTGATGACCGGCGGAACAGGCCACAGGTCCTCTTCCTTGTCCTCGACCGAATCAATCACCGCTTCGACGGCGGAGTCCGACCCGCGGACGACGCGGTGGACGAATTCCTCGATGATCAGTTCCGCTGTATCGGCGTCGA
>JBFOMB010000072.1:0-10146 GCA_040830545.1 Paracoccaceae bacterium
CCTACGACCCCAGGCCCTTCTCCGGAACGAGCGTTGCGTCACTCGAGCCGTGCCGTGCGGATGAAGCGGCCGCCAAAGTTGCCATACTCCTCCGGCCCCCAGTGCTGGCTGGCCGTCATCAGTGCTGTCACGTCGGCCTTGAGCGCCGCCAGAGCCAGTTTCCCGAACTCTGCCGCGTAGCTGAAACCGGTGCCCATCGGGTCGGATTTTTCAGAATTCTGCGCCAGCAGCTTCAGATTCAGCTGATTGGGCCACCAATCCCGGTTCGAGCGACCACCAAAGGCAGTGTGCATCACCGGGCATTTAATATCGCCGTCCATTTTGCTCTCCGTTCTACGTATTGCGTTGGCTGTGGATCGCGGGCAGAACGCCCGCAAAGATTTGGATTGTAACGAAAATATGTCCCGACACATGGAGTGTTCTTATGTGTTGGACCTGGTCTTCGTGCTCCCCTCTCGAATCTCTTGTTTAGAATAATTCCACTTCTATCATCAGGTCAAATCGGTTATTCCTTAAAGCGTGATCAGGAAAACTTATGACAAACATCACGATCCGACAGCTTCGTTATTTCCGCGCTTTGGCCCAAACCGGGCACTTCGGGCAGGCGGCTGCGATGTGTTCGGTGTCGCTACCGGCGCTGAGCATGCAAATCCGTGATCTGGAGGCGGAATTGGGCGCACCGCTGGTGGAACGGCGGCCTTCTGGCGCGGAATTGACCCCCATCGGGAAAGAAATTGCAGAGCGTGCGGCGCAGATACTGGTGCTGACGCAAGGGCTGAGTGATCTGGCGGAAAGCCGCGCACGGGTGTTGTCCGGCGCGCTGAGCCTCGGGGTGATTCCGACAATTGCCCCCTATGTGCTGCCCATTGCTTTGGCGGAGATCAGCGAACGCTACCCGACGCTGGACCTGCGTATTTGCGAAACGCGGACCGATACGCTGACCGCCGACCTACTTAGCGGGGGGCGGGGTTTGCTTGTGCTGGCGATACCAAGTGAGCACCCGGCGATCGACACTCTGCCACTGTCTGACGAGTCCTTTGTGTTGGCCGTGCCGGATTCGCCCAGTAGAACGGCGCGGGTGCTGTCGACGGACGACCTGTTGACCGAAAGCCGCGTGCTGCTGCTGGAGGAAGGGCACTGTTTCCGCGATCACGCGCTGGATGTGTGCGAACGTCACCGCAAGGGGGAAATTGACACGCTGGGGGCGTCCAGCCTGGCCACGATCGTGCGGATGGTGGCAAACGGCATGGGCGTGACGCTGCTGCCCCGGATAAGTGTCGAGACCGAAACACCCGGCCTTGCCCTGCGGTTGCTGGAGTTTTCCGACCCGGTGCCGTCCCGCCAGATCGGGCTGGCCTGGCGCAAAAGTTCACCCCGGACGCGGGATTTCACCGAGGTGGGAAAGCTGATCACGGAAAGCCAGACCGGCCTGCAATAGAAAGGGGCCGACCCCGCAGGCCCGGCCCTGATACTCTCTACTTACAAACTGTGCCGTCAGTTCGACAGACGGACCTCTTCCACCGGATAGGCCAGCGCATCCTGATCTTCCCACGCGACATGGCAATCGTGGCAGAAGGATTGCTTGATCTTCATCGGCTTACCATTTGGCAAAACACCGGAGTACAGCCAGTCGCCCGTGTCCGGGCTGGAGCCCTCTTCCATCTTGGTCATGATGAACAGCGGGCCGACAACTACGGCACCTTTCTTCTTGTTCAGCTTGGCGCTTTCCTTGGCCAGGATCGACCCAACCGGCATTTTCACGCCTTCTTCTTCGAATTTCAGATACTGTTCCGCAGCGATGTCGTTCGCAAAAGTCAGTAGCAAGCGGTTCTGGTGCGCGCCCTGCACGGCCGGACGTGTCGCGGTGACCGCCCAATCCCGGTAATTGGCGGCGATCTCGTCACCCTGTTTGTTGTAACCTTCCAGCATCTTGCCTTTGATGCAGTCGTAAAGCGAAACCACCTCTTCCTCGGTCAGGTCGAACGGGTCTTCCTTGTCGGTGGTACAGTCCGCCGCCAAAGCAGCCCCGCTGGAAAGGGCGAAAGCGCATGCCGTAATGGCAGCTTTGGTAAAAATGTTCATTTGCGTGCCTTGCTGTGTCGTGTCGCTGGGTCGTGAAGCGAGCATTGCATAAAAAGCGGGCGGCAAAATTGAACTTGCAGGCACGCACAGACACAAAGCCGTGAGAAAACTGGACAGCGGGGATTGGGCCTGTTGCGGGTGCGCGGGACCTTAGGACCGGGGATGGGTGCGCGCGTAGACCTCCAGCAGGTGGGTGGTGTCCACAGCCGTATAGGTCTGTGTCGTACTGAGCGAAGCGTGCCCCAACAGTTCCTGAATGGCGCGCAAATCGCCGCCAGCGGCCAGCAGATGCGTGGCAAAGCTGTGGCGTAAGGCGTGCGGTGTGGCCGAGGATGGCAGGCCCAGTTGCATCCGCACCTGCGCCGTCACTTTTTGAATCGCACGCGGGGACAGCGCGCCACCACGAACCCCGCGAAACAGGGGGCTGTCTTCTTCGATCGGCCAAGGGCAGGCGCGACAATAGGCTGTGACTGCGTCACGAGCGGCAGGTAGCACCGGGACCAGACGTTCCTTGCCCCCTTTGCCGACAATGCGCAGCACGTCCGCAAGAGGAACGTCCGCACCAGTGAGGCCCAGTGCCTCGGATATGCGCAGGCCGCAACCGTAGAGAAGTGTCAGAACGGCCACGTCCCGCGCCCCGACCCAACCGCTTTGCGATTGCATTTCGGCCAGATCCAGCACGGCGCGTGCGGCGGATTCGTCCAGCGGGCGTGGCAGTTTCTTCTGAAACTTGGGCGAGCGCGCGGACAGAACCGCTGTCGCCTCGAACCCCTCTCGCTCGGCCAGCCACCGATAGAAGCCTTTGACCGCTGACAGTTTGCGCGCCAATGACCGGGACCCAACGCCCTGCCCGCGTTCTGCTGCCATCCAGGCGCGCATGTCCGACACACCAATCGTCTGCAACGCGCCCAGCCCCTGAGGGCCGCCAAAATGCTCGGTCATGAAGGCCAGAAACCCGACAACATCACGCCGATACGCCGTGATCGTGTTGTCCGAGGTATCCTTGAGCGCGCTGAGGCTGTCCAGCCACGCCTGCAGCGCATCGCGACAGGCCGGAGAGATCACCGCAGCCAGTGGCGCATCGACCGTTCGAAGACGCCTGCGAAAAAGCCCAGCAGATCGGTGCCCTGATTGGGCGAAAACTGATGCGGGTCTTCTGCGCCCAGAACCAGCAGACCGGGCAGACGACCCTTGCCGAAATCGAGTTTCAGGCAGGCCTCGGACCGGACCCAGTCGGCAGCCTCGCCATAGATCTGTTCGGACGGCGATTGCACCTGCCGCAGTGTGACCTGCCGGACCGAGCCACCGCGCCCGTGTGTCAGATAATCATCGATGAAACCGGGCTCTGCCACGGTCAGCACGTCACCCAGACGCCGCACGGCGGGATCATTGTCGTTCTGAACGCTTTCCAACACCAGCGTGATCGCATCCACCCGCAGGATTTCCGCGACCTCGCCCCCCAAATCACGCAGAAACACCTCGAATTCGCTCGGGTCCAGCATCCGCAGGATGGCGCGGTGGATCATGTTTGTGCCGGCCAGGTTTTCATAGGCCGCGGCAATGACCGAGCGGTGTGTATCCTCCAACCGGTCCAACCGCGACTCGAGCCGCTCCATCGCGATCCCGCGCAGGTCCACGATATTGCCGCCCATGGTCTTTTCGTTGGCAGCAATCAGCGCATGCATCACGTCCTGATCGTCCAGCACGGCATCAGGTTTCGCAATGATCGCATTGCGCAAGGTGTCTTCCAGTTTGGGGCTACTGCTCATCGTGGCCTCTGTATTGTTGGCGGGACTATATCAGGTCGGTTTCGGAAATGCTGCCTAAAAATCGCAAAGGCATGGAAAAACACTGATTTCGATCTAGGGCTGGTGAAATCTCGATCCCCTGGCATGCCTTCACGCGGCAACCAGACGTTTTTTGGTCCAAGCTGTTCAGACGAGAACAGTCAGGCTCGCGCGCGCGGTAACTTGACAATTCCCGGTGCGGGGCGGTCCATGCCGTCTGACACCACCAGCGGAGGCGGCAGATGGCGACAGCATCCACGTTTGGCAGCGCGGCTTATGGCGGGACCGGTTGGTCGCAGCGTGAAACCCCACATCATGATGAGTTTGGAACCATCTGGCGCGGTGGGATCGACAGCGAATGGGGCACGTTGCGCCAGGTATTGTTGTGCCAACCAGGGGTAGAGATCGTCGTGGATGATTTCAATCAAGCACAGCAACTGGAAGCGTTGGACCTGGCGCGCGCCCAAGAGGAACATGACCAAATGGCAGAGGCCTACCGGGCCGTAGGTGTTGACGTGATAAATGTCGGCCCTGTCCCGTCACCGCCGCCAAACCGCATGTTTTGCGCAGATCTGTTCGTGATGACACCACAAGGTGCGATCCTTGCGCGCCCGGCCTCCACCGTACGCGCAGGGGAAGAAGTCGCGGTGGCTGCGGCTCTGGCCGGGGCTGGTGTCCCGATCCTGCGCACCATGACCGGAACCGCGACCTTCGAGGGTGCAGACCTGATGTGGCTGGACCCGGACACTGCCATCATCGGGCGCGGGTTGCGCACGAACCGGTCCGCGATCGATCAGATCGCACGTTTGTTCGAGGAACTGGATTTGACCCTGCTCCCGGTCGACATGCCATTTGGCACCATGCACCTGATGGGCATGTTGCGCATCGCGGGTCCGGAACTGGCCATCGCCTGGCCGCGTCGCACCCCGCATGCAGCAGTCAGGGCCTTGCAAGAACGCGGGTATCAGGTTGCGTTCCTGCCGGACGAAGACAGCGCGCAAGCCAACCGGGCCATGAATTTTGTTACGCTGAGTGCCAACCGCATCCTGATGCCTGCGGGCAATGACGGCATTCGGGATTGGTACAAGGGTTTGGGCGTTGACGTCCTGGAAACACCCACCTTCGAGTTGAGGAAAGCAGCCGGTGCCGTGGGCTGTCTGACGGGTGTTGTCGCGCGCGACATGGTGCGATAGTTTCCGGGTCTGCTCTGTGAAGAACCTGTGCCTCAATCAACCGAACACTTTCCCGAAGGCGCGCTGGTCAGCGTCCTGACCACGCAGCCGCTGGACCGGGCGCTGGATTACAAGGCGCCCGAAGGAGGCTGCTTTACCGGCGCGTTTGTCGAGGTGCCACTAGGTCCGCGCAAGGTTCTGGGCGTGGTCTGGGGACCGGGTGAGGGTGGCTATGACCTGTCGAAGGTGCGGTCAGTCATTCGGGTGCTGGACGCCGCGCCCATGCGCGAAGAGCTGCGCGCGTTTCTGCTGCGCGCCGCCGACTACACTTTGACCCCGATGTCCGCGATGCTGCGGCTGGCGACCCGCGCACCGGGGCTGGGCGATCCGCCGTCAATGCGCAAGGTCTATCGGTTGGGCCACACCAGGCCCGACCGCATGACCGATGCGCGGGGTCGTGTACTGAGCGTTTTGGAAGAGTTTGGCGGGTTGTCCTTCACGCAGAAAGAACTGGCCGAGATGGCGGGCGTGACCGCTTCGGTCATCAAGGGGCTGGTCAAACTGGATGCGGTGGCCGAAGAAGACAGCCCGCGCGACCTGCCCTTCCCAGCACTGGACCCGGACCGGGCGGGCAAGGATCTGACGCCGGAACAGGCGGACGCCGCGCAAGTGTTGCGCGAGGCACTGCAAGCAGAACGCTATGGCACCACGCTGCTGAAGGGTGTGACCGGCTCCGGCAAGACCGAGGTCTACTTGGAAGCCGTGGCCGAGGCGTTGAGGCAAGGCCGTCAGGCGCTGGTCCTGCTGCCGGAAATCGCCCTGACAGCCGAGTTTCTGGCGCGTGTCGAGGCCCGGTTTGGCACGCGGCCAGCCGAATGGCATTCCGGCGTGACCATGACCGAACGCCGCCGCATCTGGCGTATGGCTGGTCATGGGAACGTGCAACTGGTGGTTGGCGCGCGATCAGCCCTGTTCCTGCCCTACCAACATCTGGGTCTGATCATTGTCGATGAGGAACACGACACCTCCTACAAACAGGAAGACGGCGTTCTTTATAATGCGCGGGATATGGCGGTGTTGCGCGCGTCGCTTTGTGGGGCGCAGGTGGTGTTGGCCTCGGCTACGCCGTCACTGGAAAGCTGGGCGAATGCCGAGGCGGGCAAGTATCAGAGGTTGTTGCTGACGTCGCGCTTCGGGTCTGCGGTGATGCCGCAGATGAAGGCCATCGATATGCGCGACGAAGCGCTGGAGGCCGGGCGGTGGGTTTCACCCACCCTACGCCGGGCTGTTGAGTCGCGTCTGGAACTTGGCGAGCAGTCGTTGCTGTTCCTGAACCGGCGGGGCTATGCGCCCGTGACGCTATGCCGGGCCTGTGGGGAACAGGTCGCCTGCCAGCACTGTGACGCGCGGATGGTTGAACACCGTTTCCTGAAACGCCTGATGTGCCATCAATGCGGGGAAACCATCCCGATCCCCACCGAATGCCCCTCCTGTGGGGCCGAGGGACGCATGACCCCTGTCGGCCCCGGAGTCGAGCGGCTGGCCGAAGAAGTGACCGAGCGCTTCCCGGAGGCCCGTGTCGCGGTGCTTAGCTCGGACCTTTATGGCAGTGCCCGTGCGCTCAAGGCCGAGATCGAGAGCATCGCTGCTGGAGGCGCGGACATCATCATCGGCACGCAATTGGTGGCGAAGGGGCATAACTTCCCCCTGCTCACGCTGGTGGGTGTGATCGACGCGGATCTGGGCCTGCAAGGGTCGGACCTGCGCGCGGCAGAACGGACATTTCAGCTGATGCGGCAGGTGGCCGGGCGCGCGGGGCGAGCGGAGAAACCCGGATTGGCGCTGATGCAGACCTATCAGCCGGAACACCCCGTTATCCGCGCCATCCTGTCCGGGGATGAAGAACAGTTCTGGAAGGCCGAGGCCGCAGGACGCGCAGCGGCGGGGGTGCCACCCTATGGGCGCATGGCCGGGATCATCCTGTCGGGCACGGATCTGAGTCAGGTGTTTGACCTTGGCAACGCGCTTGCACGCCAGGACGCGCCATTACGCCAGATCCGGGCCGAGGTGTTTGGCCCCGCCCCTGCCCCCATCGCCCGCGTGCGCGGACGACATCGCGTGCGCCTGCTGGTCAAAGCCGCCAAGGGCACACCACTGCAATCCGCGCTGGCCCGCTGGATCAGCCCGCACAAACTGCGCGGTGACCTTCGGTTAAGCGTGGATATCGACCCGCAGAGTTTTTATTAACCCCTACAACGCCTCGCCCAACCCGAAAACCTCCCATGGACCTTGACACGATCTGGACCCAATACCACGACCGCCTTGCTTCATTCCTCCGTAAGAAGGTCGCCAATTCTGCGGACGTAGATGATCTGCTGCAGGACATTTCAATCAGGGTCATCAACGGGCTGCCTGGTCTGCGTGACAAAGCGAAACTGCAACCCTGGCTGTTTCAAACCGCCAACAACGCAATCATCGATCACTACCGTTCGCGCGCGCGGAGGGCTGCGCCCGATCCTGATGACCTTTGGTACACACAGGAAGATCCGGATGTGCGTCGCGATCTGGAACAGTGCGTGGAACCGTTCATCCGCGCGTTACCCTCTGACATGGCCAACCTGCTGACAGCCATCGACCTGAACGGCCAGTCACAGAAAGCTTACGCGGACACGCTGGGCCTGCCCTATTCGACGCTGAAGTCTCAGGTGCACAAAGCGCGGTCGGAACTGCGTGTATTGTTCGAGGACTGTTGTGCGTTTCAGCGCGACAGTCGAGGACACGTCATAAACTATAACGTGAAATCAGATACTTGCAAAAATTGCTGATCTGATCGTCGTCTTTTTGTTTGGTGCGTCGTCTTAACAATCGGACGCATCGAAAAAAGGATAAACCGATGATCAGAATTGTCAGCTTCAAGATTTGCCCGTTTGTGCAGCGTGTGACCGGTATGCTGGAGGCCAAGTCGATTGCCTATCACATTGACTACATTGATCTGAGCAACAAACCGCAATGGTTTCTGGATATTTCACCTACGGGACAGGTTCCGGTCCTTGTCACAGAGACTGGAATGGCCCTTTTCGAGTCTGACGCAATTGTCGAATACATCGACGATATCACGCCTCCGCTGATTGCGGATCAAAGCCCGGAAGACCGCGCAATTCAGCGGGCATGGAGCTATCAGGCATCGAAACATTACCTGGTTCAGTGCAGCATGATGCAAAGCGCGGATCGGGACACGCTGGCGGTACGGCAGAAGAAGCAGGATTCGGCCTTTGGGCGAGTTGAGGCTGTGTTGGGCGAAGGTCCCTATTTCGCTGGCGATTCGGTCAGCAACGTGGATGTGGCATGGCTGCCGTTGTTGCATCGTGCAGCACTGGTCGAAAGGCACAACGGTTTTGACTGCTTGTCAGACTTTCCCAAGGTCAAGGCATGGCAAAACGCGATCCTGGGAACCGGGCTGGCAGAGGCATCCGTTCCGGATGATTTCGACGAGAAGTTTGGCAGGTTCTACCTCTCCGACCGCACGTGGCTTGGGCGCGGTGCCGACACGGACGAACCCGCAATGGGTAATGTGCACGCGCAGCGGTCCTCCTGCTGCGGCTGATCCACGACACGAAATACAGGTCGGGGGAATCCCTCCGGCCTGCCATGTATTCCAAACTCTCTGATACAGTGATGATCCTTGGCCATACAGGTCTGACTGTTGCAAAGCGCGTCGCGTAGTTCCGCGTCTTGGTCAGTGATTTTGCAAACGGAATGCAAACCGGGAAACGCTGCCAAGTACATTTCGACCGGTTTCACCTGATGTGTTCGCCGCAACTGTGCACCTGCGCACGGGGCAACCGCACATGTGATTTACCGCTCGCCATCTGCGCAGAACGGGCGTAAGGGTCAGGACATGAGACGTATGACGCTCGACGCCGCGCAGGATTTGCCGCTGTGGCGCCGCCCCATCGCATTGTTGTTCCTGACGGCCATGGCCATGCCTATCGCGTTTTATGCGTGGTATGCGCTGTTGAACAATTTCGTGGTCGAGGCCGCAAATTTTGACGGGGCTGACATCGGGCTGCTTCATACGGTCCGTGAAATCCCGGGATTTCTGTCGTTTCTGGCGATTTTCATCATCATCCTGATCCGCGAACAGGTGTTTGGGCTGGTGTCCCTGATCCTGCTCGGGGTCGCTACGGCCTTCACCGCGTGGTTCCCGACGCTGGGTGGCATTCTGATGCTGACATTCCTCAGCTCGGTCGGGTTTCACTACTACGAAACAGTGAATCAGTCGCTGCAACTGCAATGGCTGCCCAAGGAGAAGGCCCCTCAAATGCTGGGCTGGCTGATGGGGGCCGCGTCGGCCACGTCGCTGGTGGTGTTCATTCTGATTGTGCTGATGTGGGACACTCTGAACCTGACTTACAATCTGGTGTTCATGGTCGCCGGGGGCACAACGGCGGCCCTGGCCCTGTTCGCCCTGTTTGCCTTTCCGCAATTCGAGTCCCCCACACCGCAGCGCAAGGAAATGGTCCTGCGCCGCCGCTACTGGCTGTACTATGCGTTGCAGTTCATGTCGGGTGCGCGACGGCAGATTTTCATGGTTTTCGCCGGGTTCATGATGGTGGAACGGTTCGGGTTCGAGGTGCATGAACTGACCGGGCTTTATCTGATCAACCTGATCATCAACATGGTTGCAGCCCCCTATCTGGGTAAGGCGGTTGGGTATTTCGGGGAACGGCGCGCGCTGATCTTTGAATATGTCGGGCTGGTGCTGGTCTTCCTTGCCTATGGCGGGGTCTACTGGTTTGGCTGGGGCATGATGATTGCCGCCATTCTTTATGTCATCGACCATATCCTGTTCGGACTGGCGCTGGCGTTGAAGACCTATTTCCAGAAGATCGCGGACCCGGCGGACATCGCCCCGACCGCTGCTGTAGCCTTTACCATCAACCACATCGCAGCCGTGTTCCTGCCCGTCCTGCTGGGCCTGCTTTGGCTCTATTCACCGGCGGGCGTGTTTTTTCTGGGGGCGGCCATTGCGGGCGGATCGGTGGTTCTGGGGGTGTTGTGCCCGCGCCATCCGCGGACCGGGGACGACAAGCGGTTGTGCCGCC
>JBFOMB010000073.1:0-84751 GCA_040830545.1 Paracoccaceae bacterium
ACGCCCGCCGAAGCGCGCCGGACGCTTGAGCAATTTGAGGGCTCCGCGCCCGGCGCGCTTGCCCAAAACGACGACGAAGAATATGAAAATCAGACCCGCAAACTCTCGTTATGAATGAGGGAGCATCGGGGGGCAGGTCAAAATGTTTGCCGAGCAAGCTGCGGCCTTTAAAGAAATCGACGAAGCAGAAGGCGGTGAACCCACCGAGTTCGCG
Organism: Paracoccaceae bacterium; assembly: GCA_040830545.1. Taxonomy (GTDB): domain Bacteria; phylum Pseudomonadota; class Alphaproteobacteria; order Rhodobacterales; family Rhodobacteraceae; genus HXMU1420-2. The sequence goes on from JBFOMB010000073.1 coordinate 215, forward strand.
GTGTTTAACTACGGAAGCTTAAAGGATGCTCTGCGCCAACCTCGCGCGCTGTATGACTGTTTCGAGGAGTATATGATGACCGACAAACTGCTACCCCACCTTTGGCCAGGCGGCGGCGGAGGAGGTTACGTCATCAATAACCTTGAGCGTCTCTACGTCTCTATGGGCGGAAAGCGGGTCATGCTTGAGGGCCGAGGCTGGAACGGTCTTAAGGGCGAGATCGCTACCGACGAATGGATGAATCAATGAACCGACTTTTCTTCGATAGCGGACATTCGAGCAAGGCGCAGCATTGGTGACTCTAGGCTCGTAGCAGACCTCGGAGGCGGCGCAGCATTCTAACAATTAGGCGGCTAGACTTCGGTCACTCGCGGCCCATTGCGGACTCTCAACTATGGATCATTTTGCTGCAAGTGCAGCCAGGTTTCCGGACATTGGCCGCGTATGCAAAATTTGGAGATGATCAAACTCACAGTCTGTGGGACTTAGCTGCCCTCCACTTCAAGGGCTCGGGTTGTTCGCCATGACGCACCGTTTAATTGCCTACGTCGATACTATGATAATGCAGTACACCCATTAACTTCCTGAGTCAGAGCGGGAATCGAAGAATTAGTTTCACAACCAAGCGGCTGAAGTCGGGAGAAGTATCTTTGCATCTAAATGGCATCGATTTCGTCATGGCTAGAAGTTGGCAATCGTACTGTCAGGGCTAAAGCCACGTTCTTCCAAGGACGCCCAGTAATCTCATACTGGCCTCGACGCATACCGTGTATGAAATCTGGCTCAATCTGATACATTGAGCGCTTTTCGGACCGTCAATGCCAGCTCCTGCTGTGTGAACGGCTTTGTCAATAGTACGTCGCCCTCGGGCGGCCCCTTCTGCAGACTGTACTCATCGGGGTATCCCGACATGAAGACGAACTTCACACCTGGTTGCTCTTGCCTCACTCGATCTGCGAACTCGTAGCCTGAATGTTCGCCAGGCAAACCAACGTCTGACAAAACAAGATCAACTGTATCGGAACGCTTCAGTTCTCGTGCGGCTTCGGTTGCATCCTTTGCAGTCAGAGGCAGATAACCGAGGCGAGACAGAATAGTGTGGCAGAGCCGAAGTAAATCAGGGTTGTCCTCTACTACTAGAACAGTTTCACCGTCTCCCCTTGGCAAGGAAATCCCACGCTTTGAGACGTCCAGCGACTTTTGCGATGGCGATCTCGGGAGGAAAACACTGACGGTTGTCCCATGGCAAAGCTCACTGTCGAGCGTCAACACCCCGCCTGATTGTTGTGCGAACCCAAATGCCATCGACAGCCCGAGACCAGAGCCTTTCCCTATTTCTTTGGTTGTATAGAATGGCTCAAGGCACTTCTTGATGTCATCAGGCCGGATCCCTGTACCGCTATCCTCGATTGCGATTTCTACATAATCGCCAGGTTTCAGATTGGGAGGCAATTCGGCACAAGCCGCGCTAAATGACCGATTCTGGAAACTGACAGAAAGGTTGCCACCTTCTGGCATCGAATCACGACCATTCAGGGCGAGGTTAAGGAGCGCATTTTCGAGTTGTCCAAGATCCACGAACACATACCAAAGGTCAGGGTCCAGAGTCGCGTTGATCGAGATGGCCTCGCCAAGCGACCTATGGAGGATCTCGAAAAATTCGGGCATCGCAACCCTGAGATCCACCTGTTCGGGTTTTAGTACCTGTTTCCGTGCGAATGCGAGCAGGTTGCTGGTAAGGCGGGCCCCCTTCTGCACGGCAGACAGAATTGCCGCCAGGAATTCGTCCCCGTTGTTACTTTCAAGTTGCAGGAGCTCGACGTTGCCCTGTATCACCGCAAGTAAGTTGTTGAAATCATGCGCAACACCGCCGGTGAGCTGCCCCATCGCTTGCAGCCGAAGTGCGTGATCAAGCGCTTCCTGCTGCATCTTGAAATCGGTGATGTCTGTGACAACGGATACGAAGCCGCCCGTTTTGGTGGGATGTTCGACCATATTTATCCATAAACCGGACCCTTGTCGGTAGGTCCACGTCGTGCCGATCTGCCGGCTTGCTTCAAGGCGATCGCGCAGATACGATTCTGGATCGTCGTAGCCCAGCTTTTGGGAGACACTTTGCATCGAATTCCGGCAGAGATCCTCGAAAGTTACTCCTTTTCTGACAATGTGTTCAGTCCGCGGCAGCAAGGCCTTGTATTTACTGTTAAACACTTCCAAGCGCGCATCCTTGTCGAAGACCGCCACTCCGACTGGCAGCGCTTCAAGCGCGGTCGCCAGAATGCCCTCGGTCTGCCGAAGAGATGCCTCAAGGGACAACTGTTCCGATAGGTCATGTGCGACCCCACCAAGACCTATTACTTCGCCACTGGCGTCCCTGATAGGAAACTTGGTAACGTGAAAAGGCTGATCACGGCCTTCCTCATAGTGACTGATGTGTGTGATGATTTCAGTCCCGGATCGAAGAACATCTTCGTCCTGATCAACGATTTGGCGCACAGAATTCTGTGGAAAAGCCTCCTCAGTTGTCTTGCCAATTAGGTCTTCGATCCGTTTGCCGAAGTAGGTCGCCAAGCGCTCATTCGCGAGGATATAGCGCCCGTTGATGTCTTTAATGCCGAACTCGAACGGGCTGTCGTCAAAGAATGCTTTGAGCCAATGTTTGCTTCTAATGTCGTCGGAACAATCATTCGCCACCGCTCTCAATTCAACAACAACGGCTAGTCCGTGGCCATCAATTCTGATCCGCTCCAATGCAGCATCAACGCATTTGCTGTCACCTTCTGGCAGCAGGACCAAAGACCGAGCGACAGGCGCGTCCTCGCCCACCTCCGCGATCAGGTCTTGCCAATCCACTTTGTCGGCGAACTTGTTGGCCATAGGGCCCGCCGCAACGAGTGCCTCAAGACTGTCTTGCCCCCAGAAGCGAAGCGCGGCTCTATTGGCCCACAGGAAATGTGAAGATCTCTCGTCAACAACCCAAACCGGCACCTCAATATCTCGCAGGAGCAGAACGGAAGTTAAGTCAGGAATGGAACGCACCTTGGAACCTTTCACGGCCTTGTTGAACAAATCGTCTGAAAGCGATGCTTACCTTTTTCCTCAGCAGGAGATATCCTACATGACCTAAGATTAGTTTGCCAAGCCCGGTGAAGCCGTTGAGGACGGTTGTGCATTCGTCGGCTAGCTCGTTGGCCGTTGGAAATCGCGCTACACTTTCTAAATTTACGTTTCCTCAAAGGAGCGCCATAAGTGGCTGGCCGCGAACATAGGCCGCTGTGATCTATCTGCCGCCATCAGAGGCGGCGCAGCATCCTGACGTTGAGGCGGCCATGAGGCTTCCGCTTCCGGCCCAAAGCGGTCATCCGTGCAATCGGCGGCTAATGTTCAGTTCGAGCCCAAAGTGGACCTTTACTCCCAATGCTACCTGTCTTCAAAGAGCGCCTTCGCACGTGCGGGATCCCAGCGCCGCTCTGTCAGCCCCTCGACCTCCCATTCCAGACGTTCGGCTTCAAAGAAGTCGCCCCCGTAGATATGGATTGCGCCGGTGTACCTGGTGAGCGGATTGATCACGGAGTGGATCACGTCCTTACCCAATGGTGCAACGTCGCCCGCGCTCAATGCCTTTGCTCCAGCGGCCTCAATCCGCCCATCTGCGAAACCTTTGGAGCGCCGCCAAAAGATATTGTCCTCTCGCCCCGTGTAGATGCCTATCACGGCCCACATGTTGTGATCATGAGGCATGAGTACCATCTCGGGCCGCCAAACCATATTCAGGATTGTGAGCTCTGGTGATCTGTAGATCGTATTGAGGCCACCTGATGTTGGCTCCCCTAGAGCGTTGGACACAGCAACGGGGTCGGACATCGCGGACCTCAGAAGTTCGGTAATTGCGCCGTGGGTCGCGTCCTTTCGAATTGTCGCTTTGCAGTCCTCAACGAACTTCTCGAGATCAAACATGCTGGCACCTCCGGCAATCGCTTTCGGTCGATTTTGACGATCTGACGGCGGTGCGCTTGGAGATGATCTTTAGAAGACGTTGGGATTTTTTTGATTTGTCACCTAGTAATGGAGGCGACCAAAAGTGCGATTATACGAGGCATCACTCAGGTATGCGGTTCACTTTTGCCGATTGCGTATTAGACATCGCGAGCCACTCCTTCTCGCGGGAAGGCAGCGCTGTGCCGATCGAACCTCAAGTTTTCGATCTACTTCATTTGCTCGCCGAGCGAGCCGGTCAGCTCGTTACAAAGGACGACTTGGTTGCTTCCGTTTGGCAAGGCCGCATTGTATCGGACGCGACAATCGGTTCCCGAATTAGCGCCGCCCGCAAGGCCGTCGGCGACAGCGGAACTGATCAAAAAATCATACGAACAGTCCCGCGCCGTGGCTTCTCTTTGGTGGCTCAAGTTTCCAGCGATGTTGATGAAACCCGAAATTCTGACATGACGGCGAAGCAGACCATTCGGTTCGCGACATCCAAAGACGGAACGCAGATTGCATACGCCATGTCGGGAAAAGGCCCGCCTTTGCTGCGTGCGGGACACTTTCTCACGCATTTGAAGAGAGATTGGGAGGGGTCGGTCTATCACCCAATGATATCGACGCTCAGTGCGGCGCATAACCTGGTCCGATACGATCAGCGCGGCACTGGATTGTCACAGGCCTACGTCAGTGATTTGTCCCTTGAGGCGTATGCAGAAGACATGCTTGCGGTCGCGGACGCGGCTGGTCTCGACAGGTTTCCAATTTTCGCCACGTCGCAGGGCGTTCCGGTATCAATCCATTTCGCCGCGACGTACCCGAACCGTGTCAGCAGGCTCGTGTTCTTTGGAGGATTTGTACAAGGCCGGATGGTCCGAGACGATGACTTCTCCCGCGACGATGCAGAAGCATTGATGACGCTTATCAACAAAGGCTGGGGTAAATTCGACAGCCCCTTCTTGTCGGCGTTCGTGTCTCTGTTTTGCCCGGACGCATCACGCGAGGAGCGAGCGAGTATTGCCGAAAGCCAACTTGCATCAGCCACGCCCGAGATGGCCGCCCGCATTCGTAAAACAATTGACCAATTCGATGTGACCGACAGGCTTCGCGACGTTCAAGCGCCCACGCTTATCCTTCACGCAAGCGGTGACGCCATTCATCCTTTGTCTCAGGGCCGTTTGTTGGCAGGGGGCATACGCGGCTCAGAGTTTCAGATGGTCGAGAGCAACAACCACATTATCTTGCGGACATCGCCTGTCTGGGATGAGATCGTCAATGCAACGCTAGAGTTCATCGCTCGGAACTCCGACGTGGACAGCCCTTCTAGCTAATACTTCTAGCGCGGAATCGATGACCACTTCGTCCGCACAACTGACCTTGTTGCAGACCGCAGCGAATGTCCGCTCCCCGCCCTACTCCACGTAAATCCGATCTCTCTTTCATGCTGTTGGCGCCACGTCGCCGTCCGGTCCAACAAGTGACGCGACAAGGACCGCGACAGGGACCGCGACACAAATCGAGCACACGGCTGCCGCTCATCTCTTCTTAGCGCATTGTATTTGAACGGAAAAACGAAACGACCCTCCACCCTTAGCAGGGGAGCGCCTTCGACCACTCGGCCACGTCTCCGTCGACCCGTCTATCAGCCGAAGCCCCCCAGAAACAAGGCCTAAATCATGGCTCTGAACAGAAACCTGATTGCGCGCCGCTGATGGGGCTCACGTGGAACAAACCAAGATCACACCTGCGCCCAATTGGCCGCTATCCGGCAACCTTGGCTTCCCAATTCCACAACAGATCCGATGAACGCGGTGCGTCTGTTCAGCCATATTCGGGCCTGCGCCGCTCCTAGTTGCCGTGGCTGCCTGATGGCCGGTTAGCCCGCAGCATCCGACAACGCCTGATCCAGGCTCTGCGTCACTTGATCCACATCTTCTATCGACAGGCACAGCGGTGGCACCATGCGCAGGCATTGCTGGAACGGGCCGGATTTGGACAGGATGATGCCCTGAGCGCGACAGGCTTCGAAAACGTCTGACGTCATCTCCTTGTCCGGCGTTTTGCTCTCTCGGTCCGAGACGAATTCCAGGGCCAGCATCAATCCATGCCCACGGACATCGCCAATCGCCTGATGCTTGTCCTTCAGGTCATGCAACCGTTCCAGCAGCTTGCCTCCAACGGACTTGGCGTTGTCCTGCAGCCCCTCGTCGCGCATGACTGCCAGTACCGCGCGCGCAGCTGCGGCAGAGGTCGGGTTGGCCCCGTAGGTGTGGAACATGAACTTTTCCGCCATTGGTTCGGCGATGTGTTTCCTGGCCACCACCGCGCCGATGGGGAAACCGTTGCCCAGCCCCTTGGCCATGACAACGATGTCCGGCACAACCGTGTCCGCTTCAAACCCCCAGAAATGATCGCCCGTGCGACCAAAACCGGACTGTACCTCATCCGCGATGTATAGCCCGCCTGCCGCGCGCACTCGCTCGGCGGCACCGGACATATAGCTTTGCGGCATCTGGTGAATACCGCCGTATCCCTGCACGCTTTCGACAAAGATCCCGGCCACCTGTCCAGATGTGGCTGCGTTGATCGTGTGGGTGATCTCGTCCAGATAGGGCTGGGTGCCGGGACCAAAAACACCGCGATACTGGTTTGGATCAGCAACAAAGGCCACGTTGCCGGGCATGCCCGGATGCCGCCAGCCGGAAATCCCGGTGATCGACTGCGCGGCTGCCGTAGGACCATGATAGGCGGTGCGCAGGGCCAGAATGTCCAGGTTTCCAGTATAGGTCCGCGCCATGGTCATGGCCAGGTCGATGGCCTCGGAGCCCGAGTTTGTCAGGTGCACGACCCAGTCATGTCCCTTGGGCATGGTCGCGGCCAGTTCCTCGGCCAGATGCGCAGGCGTCGGGTGATAAAACATCGTGGTGCAATGGGTCAGTTCCTGCGCCTGCGCCGTTGCCGCCGCGACAACACGCGGATGCGAATGCCCGACCGAGATACAGACGTTCATGCCCAGCAGGTCGGTGTATCTACGACCGTCCGTGTCCCACAGGTATTGCCCCTGCCCTTTCTTGAACACGATCGGTTCGCGGAACGGGGTGAACCGCGTCAGCGAGGCAGCATAGAACTGGTCGCGTCGCGCAGCAGTATTGGAGAAGTCCCAATCTGTGTGAAGAGGGTGGTCGGTCATCAGGAACCTCCGGTTTTCAGGCGTGTGTTGTTAGGGTCAAAGGGGACCTCGGACAAAATGGTCGTACCGCGTTTCTGCCCCAGAATCGAAACCGTCAGCCCGTCGCGTGCGGTCGGATCGCGCAGGTAGGCCAGGGCCAGAACCTTGCCCGTTCGGTGGCCATATGCGCCCGACGTGACGATGCCGACGGGCACGTCGTCTTTCCAGATGGAGTGAGCGTAGAACGGGTCAACCTCACCCGCCTCAACCTCCAGCAGGACCATGTCCCACGCGTTTTCGCGGGCCAAGCTGTCGCGCAGGTCTTTGCGGACAAAGTGTGTCAATCCGACCTCCAGCGGGCTGCGTTCGGTGGTCAGGTCGCTGCCCCAGCCGCGATAGCCCTTTTCAAGCCGCATGGAGTTTGCGGCGTAAGCTCCGTAGTAGCCAAGACCGTGCGGCTGGGCCGCGGTTTCGAGCGTGATGAACAGCTCTGCAGCTTGACCCGAAGCAACATGAAGCTCCCAGCCGCATTCCCCCAGGTAGGACACCCGCAACGCCCGCACCGGAATGCCTGCGACCTCGGTTTCCCGCGCCGTGAGCCATGGCATGTCCGCCAACTCCGCCAATACCGCAGGCGATTTCGGACCCATAACGCCGATCACTGCCAAGTCTTCGCAGCGGTTCGTGATGGTCACGTCGAACGACGCCGCTACCCGGTTCAACTGGTCCAGGTCGATTTCCTCAGCCGCCGCGGCAGAGGTCAGGTAGGCGTGATCCTCGGCCAACCGTGTCACAGTGAACTCTGACAGAACCCCGCCTGCCGGTGTCAACACATGGGTCAGGCCGATCCGGCCCGGTTTCACCGCACGGTTCGCGCCGAATGCCTCAAGGAAGGCCGCCACATCTGGCCCGGCCACGTCAAATTTCGCGAAAACCGAAAGATCGGCCATCGCCACGCGGTTTGTCGCTGCGTCGATCTCGGCGGCCACGGCATCAAACCAATTGGCCCGGCGGAATGTTTCGTCCGCCAGGACGCCGGGCGTGTCCGAGAACCAATTCGGGCGTTCCCAGCCATAGGCCGCACCCATGACCGCGCCGCGCTCCACCATCAGATCATGCAGCGGCGACAGGCGCAGCCCACGCCCGGCAGGACGTTCTTCGTGCGGGTAGTGGACACCGAACTGCAGGCCAAAGCACTCGATGGCCTTGGCCACGCGATAGTCGCGATCCGCCCAGCATCCGAAACGACGGCTGTCGACGGCCAGCGCATCCATAGGCGGTGCGCCATAGGTCATCCAATGGGCCAGGAACCAGCCCGCGCCGCCGCCTTCCATTACACCCATGGAGGACCCGGTCAGCAGCCAGGCGTTCTGCAACCCATGCGCCGGTCCGATCAGCGGGTTGGCGTCGGGGGTGAAGGTTATGGGGCCGTTGATCACCGATTTGATGCCACCGGTTTCGAGCGCGGGAATACGCTCCATCGCGGCCATGATGATATGTTCCACCCGGTCCAGATCCGGTGGCATCAGGTCCGCGCCGAATTCAGGCGGAACACCATCGACGGACCAGACCTGCGCCTCCTTCTCGTACGGCCCCAGGATCAACCCGTCGCGTTCCTGACGCACATACCAGCTTTCTTCCGGATCGCGGATCATCGGCAGTTCGGGCAGGCCCTGAGCAATCCGGTCTGCGACCACCTGCACCGAGTCGGTCACCAGATATTGGTGCAGAACCGGAACGGACGGGATGTTCAGCCCCATCATGTGACCGATTTCCCAGCCCCATGTGCCCGCGGCGTTGACCACATGGGTGGTCGTGACTTCACCCTTTGGTGTGTCAATCAGCCAGTAACCGCCTTCGCGCCGGATCGCCGTAACCGGGCAGTTCCGCCAAATCTGCGCCCCGCCGCGCCGCGCGACCTCGGCCATCGCATTGGTGGCCATGGTCGGGTCCACATGCCCGTCATCCGGTTCGTAAATCCCGCCTATCAATCCATCCAGCTTCGCCAGTGGGTGCAATTCGGCGATGCGTTCCGGTGTCAGAACCTCCAGCGGGTAACCGGTGAAGTCAGACAGGCCTGCAACATGGCGAAACTCGTCCATCCGGTCGGGATTGCGCGTGATCCGCATCGCGCCCGAACGGTGAAAGCCGCAATCCCGGCCTGTCTCTTCAGGCAGGATATCGCGGTACAGCCGCACCGAGGTGGCGCGCAATTCCTGAATGGTCGGGTTATGGGCGAAATGGGTACACAGCCCTGCGGCGTGCCAGGTTGACCCATGCGTCAGGTCGTTCTTCTCGACCAGCAGCACATCGGACCAGCCCTGTTTGACCAGATGATACATCAGCGACACGCCCATCGCGCCGCCGCCGATGATGACAACCTGCGCTTTTGTCATGCCCGCATCCTTTCGCCTGAGGGATCGAAGGGCGGGCGACGCAGGGGCTGCGCGCTGTAGTCCTGCCCAGCGACCCGAACTGTAAATTCCCGCTCGCAAGTTGCGGCCAATGTCTCACCCAGCGCGACCGAAACCATGGCAAAACACAGGTTCAGACCGGTGCGCGGCCCGCGCCCGCCCGAGGTCGTCAGCCCCACATGAACACCGCCCTCGAACACAGGCTCATCATGCAGCATCAGGGCCTCGCCCTCGACTTTCAGCAGGATCAGGCGTTGAGTCACGCCCTCGTCTTTCTGTTTCAGCAGAGCGGCCTTGCCCACCAAGTCCTTGGACCAATCGATGGTAAAACCAAGCCCCGCCTCCAGCGGCGTGATTTCCGGCCCCAGCTCATGACCCCAATGTTTGAAGCCTTTTTCCAGACGGCAGGCATCCAGCGCGTAGTGACCCAAAGGTCTTGCACCCGCGCCATGCAGAGCGTCGAACAAAGCCGGGGCATCAGCATTGGCAACCGTCAGTTCCCAGCCAAGCTCCCCCACGAAACTCACGCGGGTCGCGCGGCAGGGGATGCCTGCAAAGCTGGCCATGGTGGCATGGCCAAACGCCATCTCAGGCAAATCACCCAGCCCCTGCAAAAGCAAACGACTGCCTGCACCCATTACACCAATCGTGCAGAAATCTTCAGTCACATCGACAAATGTCACATCTCCCTGCAGGTGTCGGTGCAGGAAACCAAGGTCGCGGCTGCGGGTCGCCGCACCCGAGGTCAGGTGGAACGCATCCTTGCCCACGCGTGTGATGGTCACGTCCATCTCGATCCCGCCGCGCGCGTTGACAACCTGCGTGTAGACAGCGCGGCCCACAGGCACATCCATCTGCGCTGTGGTTACGTGGTTCAGTGCCGCCAATGCGCCCGGACCGGTGATGTCGACCTTGGTAAAGGGGCTCAGCTCGATCAGAACGGTGCCCTGATCCATCGCCGCTGCCTCAGCCTCTGCCAGCGGCCACCAGCCTTGCGCACCAATCGAATAGTCCTGCGCGTCCCCGTAGTACAACCCGCGCTCCCACCCGGCAGTGACACCGAAAAGTGCGCCCAGCGCGGCCCAGCGGTCATGCAAGGCTGTGGTGCGCACCCCGCGCCCGGCTTTGGGCCGTTTGTAAGGCCAGTGCAGGTTGAAAAGGTCGGCCACCGCTTCCTGCATCCGGTCGGCCATGTGTTCGGGTGTGGCGGTGGCCGGATCAACCCGCGCGACGTCGACTTCCCACATGTCCATGGGTGGCACCCCATCGCCCAACCAATCGCCCACCCCCCGACCGACGCCAGCCGACGACACCCCGCCGACCGAATTCATCCCCGCCGCAACGAACAACCCGGTCACAGAAGTCTCACCCACCAGCGGCCGGGTATCTGCGGTAAAGCTTTCGGGGCCGTTCATGAAATGCTGAATGCCGACGCTTTCCAACGCCGGGCACAGTTCCAGCGCGGCCTCCATGAAAGGCGCAAACTGATCCCAGTCCTCGGCCATTTCCAGAAACGGGCGGTCCCCTTCCGGTCCATAGGCGTTCCAGCACTTCGCGTTCGGCTCAAACCCCCCGATCACCAGCTTGCCCGCGTCGCCCTTGATATAGATCCCCCGATCCAGATCGCGGATCACGGGGAAGGGGTTGGGTAAATCGGGGATGGCCTCGGTCACCACGTACATGTGTTCGACCGCCTGCAGGGGCAGCGCAACACCAACCTCGGCAGCCAGCTCGCGCGACCACGCGCCAGTCGCCAGCACCACCTGATCCGCGTCCAGTTCGGTCCCATCCGTCAGGGTTACGCCGATGATAGACCCGCGCTCTTTGCGCAGCGCGGCAACGCCGGTGTTCTCGTGGATCTTGATGCCGCGATCCCTCGCGCCCTTGGCATAGGCCATACACAGATCGACCGGGTTCACATTGGCGTCCTCGGGCACATACAGCGCACCGACATGAGCGCCGAGCTCCAGTTGCGACAGCGGTACTTCGGAGGCCGCAACAACACGAGGGGTCAGGCCCTGTGTCCGGCCCAGGTCCGCGATCCGATGCAATTCGTCCAGCCGCGCCGGGTCGCGCGCCAGCCAATAGCCCTCGGTCTGACGATACCCTGTGGACATGCCGGTTTCCGCCTCCAGCGCCGGAAAAACGTCCAGCGCAGCGGACGCAAGCGCCGTCATGTTCGGCGTTGCACGCAGCGGCCCCACGATGCCGGCTGCATGCCAGGACGTGCCCGACGTCAGCTGATTACGTTCCAGCAGGGTCACATCATCCGCACCGCGTTTGGCCAGGTGATACGCGACGCTCAACCCGATGGCGCCGCCGCCAATGATCAGAACGCGCGACATCAGAAATAATCCTGATCCGGCTGCTCGGCCTTCCGCATCGCGATGTAATCCTGCAAGGCGGCGTCGACATCCGGATCCAGCCCGGGGTCTTCATAAGCCTCCAGCCGGTCCTTCCACAGCGCGTTCGCGCGCATGGCCGCATCCTTTTCACCAGCGGCGTGCCATTGCTCATAGGAATTGTCATCAGGCGTCCATGGCCGGAACAGCGCGGACATGAAATTGGCCTGCGTGTGTTCCGAGCCTAGAAAGTGCTGCCCGGGACCCGTGGCAGCAATCGCCTCCATCGCCTGGGCGTTTTCGCTCATGTCTATGCCGTCAAAGAACCGCCCGACCTTGCCGCACAGGTCGTGGTCGATGACGGTTTTCTCGAACGAGGTCACCAGCCCCCCTTCCAGCCATCCCGTCGCATGGTTGATCAGGTTGGCCCCGGCGAACATCGACATCATCAAACCCCAGGCCGCCTCCTGCTGGCTTTGCCCATCAGGCAGCTTGGACGAACTGAGCGTTCCCACCGTATGCAAGGGAACCCCCAGCCGACGGGCCAGCTGACCCGCCGCCAACACCATCAGCCCGGCCTCGGGGGTGCCAAAGGTGGGCGCGCCCGATTTCATCGACATCGTCGAAGCAAAGCTGCCCATCAGGCAGGGCGCGCCGGGGTTGACCAATTGCGTCAGCGTCATTGTCGCCATGGTTTCCGCCAGAACCTGCGCAAGCGTGCCGGCCACCGTCGAAGGCGACATCGCCCCGGTCAGGACCCACGGCGTGCAGGCCACAGGCTGGCCAGCGCGAGCATAGGTTTTCAGCGCGCCAGACATGTGACTGTCCATGACAAGCGGCGCATTGGTGTTTGACACACAATACAGCACAGCGTTTTCGGCAACGAAATCCGCGCCAAACACGATCCGCGCCATGTCGATGGCATGGCTGGCACGCTCTGCCCCGATGAAGGCGCCCATAAATGCCCTGTCCGAATAACGAACGTGACCATAGAGCATGTCCAGATGACGTTTGTTGGCTGGCAGATCGACGGGCTCGCAAACGACCCCGCCGGAATGGTGGAGCCATGGCAGGTTGTGATGCAGCTTCACCAGGTCCAGAAAATCCTGGTACGAGGCATAGCGCCGCCCACGATCCAGATCATGCACAAAGGGCGGACCCCAGGCGGGACACAATACACTGGCATCACCGCCCAGTTGAACGTTGTTGGCCGGGTTGCGGGCGTGTTGGATGAATTGTCCGGGCGCTGTTGCGGTGATCGTCTTGCGGCAAAAACCCGGGGCAAACCGCACCCGCGTACCGTCCACATCGCAGCCTGCATCGGCAAATATCTGCAAAATCTCCGGATCGTCCTGAAACTCCATCCCCGTTTCGGACAGGATCTTGTCAGCGTTGGCCTCGATCTGTTCCAGCCCGGCTTCGCTGAGGACGTTGAATGTCGACAGCTTGCGCAGGATGAACGGCGCGCGCGGCTCTGCGGAGGCAGCGCCAGATGCAGTTTTGCGACGTCGGGATGTGCGTGATCTTGCCATGTCCTCGGTCATGCCCCGACGCTTGACACAAACCAAGAGAATCTCAACAGTATAAGTGAAAATTATACTATAGATGACACCATGTTGGATCGCCGTAGTTTGACGCCGGGCCTGATGCGCTCGCTCGAGGTATTTGTGGCCGTGGCCGAGACCGGGCAAATGCGCGCAGGCGCAAAGCTTCTCAATCTGTCACAACCTGCCGCTTCGCAACATATCACTGCGCTGGAAACCGCGTTCCAGACCGTTCTGCTGGATCGCAGCACACGACCCGCACGCCTGACCTACGCCGGGGCCCGTCTTCATGGAAAAGCGCAGAAAATTCTCGATGCGCTTTCGGACATGGAAACCGAACTGCGCCATGTCGGCCAGAAATCCCTGTCCTTGCTGCGCGTCGGTCTGCAGGCCTCAATCGCGACCACGCTGACCCCGCCCCTGATCGACCTGGCGCAGCGGGTCTTCTCCGTCGAAGACATCACACTTCACGCCGGTCAAAGCGGCAACCACGAACACCTGCTGCGCACCAAGCAGGCCGATCTGGCAATTACGTCCAACCCGTTTCTGGATATGGATGGGCTGGAACGCCACCACGTGCTGACCGAAAAATATCTTCTGGTGCTGCCGGGCGTCTATGACGGTCCCACAGACAGCCTGGACGCCGTGTTGGAGCGGCTGCCGCTGGTCCGGTTCGGCGACACGACAAATGCAGGCCGACAGATCGCACAACACCTGCGGCGTTTGCGGGTCGAACCGGGCAGGATCATTCAGGCCGATCGCTCCAGCATGGTGACCTCCTGCGTGTCAGCGGGTCAGGGCTTCAGCCTGCTGACGCCCACATTGCTGATTGATGGAATGGTGGAGAACATGAACCTGCGCATGGTGGAGCTGCCCGTGTCCGGTCTTTCACGGACCCTGACAGTCGTGGCCAGAAAAGGAGAATTGCAGGATCTGCCCAACGCCTTCGCCCAGGTGTCGAGCCGTGAACTGTCGCGTCAAATCGAAACACAGATGGGCAACGTTACCGGGTTGGATGTGGACTATCGCTAGCAGACGCCGAACAGGCTGAACGAACTGGCCCCACCTCCACCCAAATCGGGCGGTGGTCCGAAGCGACGCGGGCCGGGGCGGTCTCATCCACACCGCAGTCCAGCAGGCTCAGCCCCTCGCCCAATGCCACACGGTCCAGCGCCCCCACTGGCTGGGCGGCGGGGAAGGTGCGACCGGGCGTGACGATCCGAAACATGGGATGCAGAGGACCAAGGCCTTTGTTCAACGACCATTCGTTCAGGTCGCCTGCGATAACCGTGGTCCGGGGATCGCCCTGTGCCGCATGATCCCGCAGCGCGCGGGCCTGTTGTCGTCGCCATGAGCGCAACAGGCCCAGATGGGCCCCGATGATGGTGATTGCGTTGGCCGGTGACGCGTCTGGCCCAACCTTTGCCAACACGGCCCCGCGCGGCTCCAGCCCCGGCAAAGGCAGGCGTGCAGTTTCAAAAACCCGCCATCCCCGCCGCAGCAGAATTGCATTGCCATGCCAGCCCAGACTGACATCTGTCTCAGCTACATCTACCACCTCATAGTCGGTCTGCTGTTCAATCAGGAACCGGGGCACCGCAGTGGGTCGCGCGCCCAACCGTTTATCCGCCTCCTGCAAAACCACCACATCCGCATCAAGCGCAGCAATCACCCCCAGAATACGCGCGGGATCGCGGCGGAAATCCAGACCAACCGCCTTCTGGATATTATAGCTGACCAGCCGCATATCGTCAGAGGATCGGCGCAAACAGCCGGGCAACCGGCGCACCGAAGCGCACGGGCAGCGGCTGGTCCTGCAGTTCCACTGTCATTTGATAGGCCCGTTCGAAATCCCGCGTCAGCATCTGCGCGACGTCGCCCGCAAACTCGGCATCGAAAAACGCAGCCATCGCTTCGAAATTCAGGCGAAACGAACGATTGTCCAGATTGGTGGTGCCCACAGCGGCAAAATCATCGTCCACCAGCACGACCTTCTGATGCATGAATCCCTCGGTATAGCGCCACAGCTCCACTCCAGCCGCGCGGATTTCGTCGAAATAGGCATGTGCAGCAAGCCACGGGATACGGTGATCGGCAACATCCGGCACGAGGATACGCACCTCTACCCCCCGCATGGCAGCATGGCGCAATGCGGTCAGTGTATCGACGTCAGGCACAAAGTATGGTGACGCGATCCAGACCCGGTGACGCGCACGGGAAATCGCGGCAAAAAAGAAAAACGACCCGCTGTCAAAGTCATCTGCAGGGCCGGTGGCCACGATCACGCCCACCTTGTTTTCCGGCTGCATCCCGGGCAGCCAGTGAAGGTGATCATCAACCAAATCGCCGGTCGCAAAATGCCAGTCCTCAACAAAGATCAACTGCAATTGCGCCACAACGGGCCCACGCAACGACACATGCGTATCGCGCCAAGGTCCGAAACCCGGGTCGAGCCCCAGGTACTCGTCCCCGACATTCAACCCGCCTGTGAACCCGCGTTTGCCATCGACTATCACCGTCTTGCGGTGATTGCGGTAATTGACCCGGAACCGAGAATACAATCCTTGCGACCACCTCGGTTCCGGCACCTTCGCACCGGCGCTCAGAAGGGTTTGGCGATACTCCTCCTTCAGCGAATAGGACCCAACCCGATCATAACACAGGTACACGTGAACACCCCGGTCACAGGCCGCGACCAGCTTGTCCCGAAATGCTCGACCCAACCCATCGTCGCGAAGGATATAGAACTGAACGAGAACATAATGTTCGGCTGCGTCAATCGCCGCAAACATCTCGTCAAACGCCGCTTGCCCGTCGATCAAAAGCTCTGCCGCGTTGCCCCGCAAAACGGGCAACTGTGCAGCCGCTTCGAACGGACCGAATTCCTCCTTGGATACGGCCTCGGGCCGCCGTTGCGATGAGTAGGCATCGATCGCTGCCACAACGCGCGCACTGTCACGCCGGGCGACCTCGACACCTTTCAGCCGGTGATGTCCAAAAACCAGATACGCCGGAACGGCCAGAACGGGTGTCGCCAGCAGGAACACAACCCACCCCACTGACCCTTGAGGCGTCCGGGACTCCTGAATGGCCCGCCATGCGCAAAACAGGGCGGTCACAGAAAACAGGAAATAGACAAACGCCCAAAAGCTCAGGTTCAAGGTGGGCCCCTCAGGTCAGTACCATGTGGCTCTACGATTTTGCCTGTTTTGCGAGAATGCAAGCGGGTTTGAATGGCGCGAAACATTTCCTTGAACGTGAACCGGCCCAGTACTCGGCCCGAACCGCGCATTCTGAAAATGAAAACTGCACCGCCTGTGCGATTACGAAATCGGTCTACGATGCACTAACCGAAAAGCGCCGATCTCAGTCGTCGCCCCAGCACCGAATGGACCGATCATACAGCGAAGCCTCCAGGATGCAGGTCAGCCGCTCCAGCGCGATGATCTTTGCCTCTTCGTCGCACAACCCCTCGGTCGCGAGCTCTTTCCAGGCATTGTATTGCGTGTCCGCAACTTCGGCGAATATGACGTCCTCGGCACGGAAGAACGGACTGCGTTTCATCTGATCAAACGAAGCATCAATCAGCTTCATCGTCTCGATGTCACCGCACCCCTCTGCCCCGCTACGCAATCGTCCAAGATGAGTGATCATGTCAGACAGGGCATGTGTCGTTTCCGCCTGGGCAGCCCCGACCATGCCCAGGATCAGCCCTGCGGCCATCCACTGTTTCAGCATCCATTCCTCCCCCGAACACCGCAATACAGCCCCGTATTCCGTTCAGGTTGTCCCCGAAGCCACGTGCCGAAACGATGTTTTCCAATGGGCTGAGCCTAACAGCGGGCAAAACGATCCGTCAAACCCTGCGTCAGTTGGGATGTGGAACGCGCGCATACGGTGATGCTCTTGATTCGGGTCGCGTCGCGGGGTACATGCCGCGCTATCCCGAAATGAGGCGTGCGCGATTCGAGGCGCACGCCGCTTTTGTGTTTCAGACGGACATGCGCCACGGGCGCGAGAACAAGGGCGAATTGGCAAATGGCGAAACGGTGGTACTCGGTCAGCGTGCTCTCGAATTTCGAGAAGAAGATCGCGGAACAGATCAGGACCGCGGTGGAGGAAAACGGGCTGCAGGACGACATTGACGAAGTTCTGGTGCCGACCGAGGAAGTGATCGAGGTGCGTCGCGGCAAAAAGGTAACGACCGAGCGTCGCTTCATGCCGGGCTATGTACTGGTTCACATGGAAATGTCCGACCAGGGCTATCACCTGATCAA
This sequence comes from Paracoccaceae bacterium, assembly GCA_040830545.1. GTDB lineage: Bacteria > Pseudomonadota > Alphaproteobacteria > Rhodobacterales > Rhodobacteraceae > HXMU1420-2. Next base: position 17,942 of record JBFOMB010000073.1, read on the forward strand.
CAACATCAACCGCGTCACCGGTTTCCTTGGCCCGCAGGGACGCCCGATGCCGATGCGTGACGCCGAGGTGAACCAGATCCTGAACCGCGTGCAGGAAGGCGAAGAAGCACCGCGCACGCTGATCCACTTCGAAGTGGGTGAGAAGGTCAAGGTCAACGATGGCCCGTTCGAAGATTTCGATGGCCTGATCGAAGAGGTCGACGACGACGCTCAGCGCCTGAAAGTGTCCGTTTCCATCTTTGGCCGGGAAACCCCGGTGGAGTTGGAATACACCCAGGTTACAAAACAAAGCTAAGCTTCAAGGACCGGGCGCACAAACCTCCGCCCGGTCTCAATCCCGGACGTATCAGCACCCTGCGCCAACGAAACCGCGTATCGCTTGTTCGAATCACAATAGATATCTAATAGATATATCTATGAACGACGTGACGCCGATCCGCAAAACCTCTATCCCGTTGCTGGGCCTGCTGACCTGGCGACCCATGGCGGGGTACGAGTTGAAGTCTGCTATCGAAGGCAGCCTCGCCAATTTCTGGAGCGAAAGTTACGGACAGCTTTACCCGCAACTGGCGGCACTCGAAGCGAGCGGACTGGTTGAAACCGACCCCGACGCACCCAGCGACACCCGCCGCAAGAAGGTTTATCGCATCACGCAGGCAGGCAGGGATCATCTGGCAGATTGGCTGGACAAGGAACCCCACAGCCGCCCGCCCCGCAACGAATTGCTGATGAAGGTGTTCTTCGGCGCAGAAGGTGATGCCGATTCCGTTGCCGATCATCTGCACGCATCGCTGGCAGATACAAAACGCACGCTCGCCAAATATCGTGGGATCGAGGCGGACCTGATTCAAAAGGCGAAAACCCTGCCCAAGGCCAAGCTGTGGCTGATGACGGTCCGCCACGGGATTGCCCATGCACAAACGCATATCGACTGGTGCGAAGACAGTTTGAAGTCCCTGACCGACATGATGGAGAATGGTGATGTTTAAACAGTACGGCCTTGTTGCGGCCACAACCCTCTGCGCGGCAACCAACGCGATGGCGGCAGACCTGACCGTCCGAATCTCGGGCATAACGTCGACTGCAGGAGAGATTTTTGTCGCGTTGCATGACGGGGCCGAAGGATTCCCGCGCGACCGCAAGATGGTCGAAGGCAAACGCAGCGTAGCCGATCCCGCAGGGGTGACAGTGGTGTTCACCGGCCTCGCCGCCGGCGACTATGCAATCGCCGCCTTTTATGACGAGGATGGGGATGGCGAACTTTCCACCAACCTCGTGGGCATGCCCCAGGAACCGTTCGGGTTTTCGCAGGACGCGCGCGGCAGTTTCGGACCGCCCAAGTTTGCGGACGCCGCCGTGACGGTTGGCGCCGCCGGTGCATCCACCTCGATCACCCTGGCAAAGTAGAGGGCTGACATGGACCGTCGCATGTTCCTGCAATCGCTTTCCGCGTCCCTGATGGCTGGCACCGTCACCGGTGCCCCGGTTCTGGCCGCCGGTGACAGCTGGAAGGCTGAATTTCAGACCGCCCTGCAATCCAAACCCTGGCTGCTGGGCTACCTCGGCACGCAGGCGACGGCTTTTCACGAACAGGATCTGCCGGTCGAAGGCACCCTCCCCCCCGAACTGACCGGCACGCTCTACCGCAATGGCCCCGCGCGGCATGAAATCGGCGACATGCGTTACCAACACTGGTTTGACGGTGACGGGATGGTCCATGCCTTCCGCTTTGGCGAAGGCCGCGTCAGCCACAAGGCGCGGATGGTCGAAACCGCGAAATTCCGGCGCGAAACCGAGGCCGGGCGCGCACTGGTCCACGGGTTTGGCACCGCGCTGCCGGGATTAGAGCGGCCCAGCGCGCCGGACGACCGGAACGTCGCCAACATAAACCTCACGCGCCACAACGGTGAATTGCTGGCCCTGTGGGAGGGCGGGTCCGCCTATCGTCTGGACCCCGAAACGCTGGACACGCTGGGCCTCAAGAGCTGGAGCAAGCAAACTGCCGGTGCCCCGTTCAGCGCCCATCCCCGCGTCGATCAGGACGGCACGTTGTGGAACTTCGGTTATGCCGCCACGTTTGGCGCGCTGCTGATCTATCGCATCTCGCCCGATGGGCAGCTGCGCGATACGGGCGTGTTGCCGATGCAATCCGTGCCGATGGTCCACGATTTTGTCATCACCGACCGGCATCTGGTGCTGTTCCTGGCCCCGTTCCGGTTCGACACCGACCTTGCAGGCGCATTCCTGGATCGCTTCGCCTGGCGGCCTGACGAAGGCGCGCAAATCCTGGTCATCGACAAAAACGATCTGAACGCCGTGCAAACCTTCGACGCACCGCCCTACTGGATCTTCCACTATGCCAACGGCTTCACGGACGATGCCGGGCGTATCCAGATGAGCGCCCCGGTCTACGATACCCCCGCCATCATGACCGACGGCTTCCGCGAAGTGATGCGCGGGCGTGAGGGCGCCTTCCCCGGCGCGGCCTACATGACCATGACGCTAGACCCCGCATCCGGGCGATTGGACACCGCCACCCTGCCCGACCTGACCAATGCGGAATTTCCGCGCATAGACCCGCGCAGGCAGGCGACCCGAAACGGCGTGACCTACACGATGCAGGCGCGCAACCGGGGCATCAATCAGGGTTTTGATACGCTCGTTCGCATCGACCATCAGCGCGAGCGACTGGACACCTACGGCTACCCCGACACGGAAATGGCTGAAGAGCACGTGTTTGTGCCCCACCCGGACAGCACCGCAGAACAAAAAGGCTGGGTTGTTGGCACATCGCTCGACATTGCGAAGCGGCATTCTGTGTTATACGTGTTCAACGCAGAACATATCGCGGACGGTCCGGTGGCGCGCATGCCCTTGCCCATGGCGATCCCGCTGGGCCTACATGGCAATTTCTACACCTGACCGAATCCGCCGGAACGAGGACTATTCTGCGTCGTCGTCCTCATCCTCGTCGCCATAGTAAGGCGTCATCTGCGCCACGATCACCGCGTTTTCCGCCAGCGCCCGATCCATCAACCCGCGTTCTTCATCCGGGATGTCATGGCCAGCGGCCTCACGCTCGGCCAACGTGCCATAGCCGGTGACGTCCAGCGGGGCCAGATCCGCCTGCTTCAGCACAGCAACCGTTTCGCGCACCGCTTCGGCCTCGACCACGCCGCTGGCATAACACATCAACCCCGCCCCGGTGGACCCGTCGGGCAGGCCATCCTCCGCCTTGCGCCCAACCTGCACGATCAGCGTGTACACCTGCTGCCGACTTGGTTTCTTCTCCGCCATAGTCCCTCCGGTCCAGATACTTCCAATTGTCAGAATTTTGGTTGCCCCGCAAAGGCAATCCTTAAGCCTTTTGGCCAAATTGTGGCGCCGACCGAGTTAGGGAGGCACCCGTGGCCGTCGCAAGCGAATTACCAATTGATACCTCTGCCACGGCCATCGACATGGCCAACGCCATATTCGGATCAGGGGTGCAGGTTCTTGGCGCGGATTACACTGGCGCAGGGCGCGCCTCCGGCATTTTCAGCGATGGCGACAGCGTCGCGCCAGGCGTAACCCCATCTGACACGGGCGTCATCCTGTCCACAGGTAAGGCCACCAGCATCACCAACTCATCCGGTGACGTCAACAAATACGCATATACATCCGGCGTTAACCGCACTGCGGGCGACGAAGACCTGACCGAAATGTCCGGGTCCCAAACCTATGACGCCGCCGTGCTGGAGGCATCGTTTGTGCCGCAGGGTTCCGAATTGACGATGCAGATCACCTTCTCTTCCGAGGAGTATCTGGAATATGTCGGATCGGGATTTAACGATGCGGTCGGCATCTGGGTTAACGGAGAGCCCGCCCAACTGACCGTCGGCACGGGCGACATCACGATCAACAACATCAACGACGAAAGTAACGAAAACCTTTATATCGACAACGCCGCCAAGGATGACGCTTTCAACACCGAAATGGACGGGTTCACAGCGACCTTGACGCTCAAGGCGCCGGTCATTCCGGGCCAGACCAACACGATCAAGATCGCCGTTGCAGACGCCGGGGACTCCTACTACGACAGTAACCTGATGATCGCCGGGGACTCGGTCCAGACCGCACTGGTTGCCCATGATGACGAGGTTGAGATCAGCGGTCATCACGCTGAAAACGTCGACGTTCTGGCCAATGACTTCAGCGCGACAAACTCCACACTTACGATCACGGAAATCAACGGCACACCTGTTTCGGCAGGTGACATGGTCACGCTCAACTCGGGCGAAGAGGTGCGGTTGAACGCTGACGGCACGCTCAGCTTCACCGGGGACGGAGACCTCGAAACCAACACCCTCAGCTACACGGTCGAAGATGAGGACGGGAATACCGATGTCGGGTATATCGAACTGACGACCACCCCCTGTTTCACTGCGGGCACGCGGATCGAAACGGATCGCGGGCTGGTCATGGTCGAAAACCTGAAGGCGGGGGATCGGGTGCGCACCCGCGATGCCGGGTTCCAACCGCTGATCTGGTGTGGGCGGTCAACGGTTCGCGCCAAGGACGCTGCCGCGCCTATCCTGATCAAACGCGGCACGTTTGGTGCACACAAGGATACGTCAGTGTCCCCCAATCACCGCATCCTGATCACCAGCCCCCGTGCCGAGGCATGGTTTGGCACCCGTGACGTGCTGGTTCCGGCCAAGTTTATGGTGAACGGCACCTCCGTTCGCCACAGTTCCACGCGCCAAACAGTGACGTATTTCCACCTGCTGCTTGAAGAGCACCACATCCTGCGCGGCGACGGATTGTGGAGCGAAAGCTACCAGCCGGGCCCCGAAACCCTGGACACGTTCAGTCCGCAGACCAAAGCAGAGCTCGATCAGGTATTGGCCGTATCCGGCGGTCACCCCTACCGCAGCGCGCGCCGATCGTTGCGCCATCACGAAGCACAGCTGCTGGACCTGTCCTCGGCCCCGATGCCCAGGCATCCGGCCCTCAGCCCGCCAGTGTGAACCGCAACAAGAGCACCCGCACAACGCAGCCCCGGACCTGATCCGGGACCTCTTGCCTTAGGCTAAGCGGTACCTGAATTTACGACGTGGTCGCCGCCGCCAAAGCCACATCCATCAGCGCCTTGATCTCGTTCTGACCGGTCCCGGCGACGATCCGACCCAATTCCTGATCGCCTTTCAGCACGATCAGGGTCGAACGACGCGGAATGCGGCGCGAGGTCGTGACCTCTGCCCGACGGAAGTCATCCCAATCGACCCGCACAAATTCGACATGTTCACCATAGGTCGGATTCTGTTGCAGCAACGACAGGATCACACGTTCCTGACGGGCACAGGTGCTGCACCAATCCGCCGCGTAGTCCACGAATACCGTGCGCCCCTCACCCAGCATCGCGTCAATCATACCGGGCGTGTAGTCCGTGAAACCGGCCCCGGCAAAGGCGGGCCGCGCCAGCAAAGCAGCGGCGCTGGTGGTCAGAAACAGACGGCGGGACAGTGTCATGGCAGATGCTCCGTGTTTATTCAGAATGCGACAGATAGGTCTTGGAACCAGTAGGGCAACGTCTCGACCGCCCAGGCCTCGATCATGTGATGAACACCGCTCAGCAACATGACACCCACGGCAATGAACACGACGCCCATAATCGGCTTGGATCGTTGCGCCAGCCCGCGCAGCGCATTGGCCCGCGTGCGGATCGCCGATTGCGCGCCCATCCCGATCCCCACGATCAAGGTCGACACGCCCAGCGAGAAAAACACCATGATCAGGAACGCCCAGCCGAGACTCTGCCCAGCCGAGGCCAGCGCAATTGCGCCACCCAAGGTCGGCCCGATACAGGGGCTCCAGACCGCACCCAGCAATGCTCCGCCAAGGAACTGCCCCCGCAGACCCGAATTGGCGCCCGATCCAATCTGCGCGTCCGCCGCAGAGGCAAAACCCGCCGTCGCCAGTTCAAACCGCTGCCCCAGGGCCGGAACCAGCAGGATCACCCCAAACAGGATCATCATGACCGCACCAATCAGGCCCAGCGTCTCTGCATCCAGCCCGACGGAATAGCCCACCGTGGCCACAAACATGCCAAAGCCGACAAAGGCCAGGCTCATGCCGGCCGCCAGCGCCAGCGGCCCGCGCCGATCCGCCTGCAACGCTCCCACCAGAACGATGGGCAGCACCGGCAGAACGCAAGGATTAATCAGCGTCAGAAGGCCCGCGATATATGCGAAAATCAGGTCCATGACCGTCATATAAGGCGATGATGTGGTGGCGGAAAATCAACTCCCGCCACCTTCAATTCACATGCGCGTCATGGATTGTTTCGACCGCGCGCGCTTAGTCGCGCAGCAGGTCGTTGATGCCGGTCTTCGACCGCGTCTTTTCATCCACGCGCTTCACGATCACCGCACAATAAAGGTGCACGCCGCCCGTCGACGGCATGGACCCGGCCACGACCACCGAATAGGGTGGAACTTCGCCATACATGACCTCACCCGTTTCGCGGTCCACGATCTTGGTCGACTGGCCCAGGAACACACCCATGCCCAGAACCGAGCCTTCGCGCACGATCACACCTTCAACGACCTCGGACCGCGCACCGATGAAGCAGTTGTCTTCAATGATCGTCGGCCCGGCCTGCATTGGCTCCAGCACGCCGCCAATCCCGACGCCACCGGACAAGTGAACGTTCTTGCCGATCTGCGCGCAGGACCCGACAGTGGCCCATGTGTCCACCATGGTGCCCTCGTCCACATAAGCCCCGAGGTTCACGAAAGACGGCATCAGAACCACGCCGGGCGCGATGAAGGCAGATTTGCGAACCACGCAGTTCGGCACGGCACGGAACCCGGCAGCGCGCCACTGGTTGTCACCCCAGCCTGCAAACTTGCTGTCGACCTTGTCCCACCAACCGCCATTTTGCGGCCCGCCTGCGTGCTGTTCCATATCCTTGATGCGGAACCCCAATAGCACGGCCTTCTTCGCCCACTGGTTCACGTGCCAGCTGCCGTCACCCTGCTTTTCCGCGACCCGCAACTGTCCACCGTCCAGGGCGTTTAGCGTATCCTCAATGGCCTCGCGTTGTTCACCTGTTGTTGCGGGTGAAATAGTATCGCGCGCCTCCCAGGCGGCTTCGATGGCAGCTTCCAGCTGGGCGTTGGACATGTCGCAGTCTCCGGGACAGGTTAGATTTTGTGCCTCATAGACCGGAGTGCGTGATGGTGCAACGTGAAGCGCGCGGTGTCAGACCGGAACAACCCTATGCTTATGGCCGGGAAACGGCACGCCAAAGCGGCGCATCAGCCGGGCGTAACTGTATCCCAAGTCAGACGCCTTTGCGACACGCGCGCAGGACGGCAGCTCAACCAGGATCAACCCGCCACCAGATTCACGCAGGCCATAGCCTTTCTTGGCCAGCCGCGTCTGCAGATCCTGCCATCCATTCGAAAACGCCAGATCGTCAGCGAGGAGCGCCCGCAAGGGAGCGACGAGCCGCTCATCAGGCCTGTCAGCCTTCTTCGCTCGCCCACGGCGATACAGGTCGCGGTTTATCGCCTGACGTACAATGTCAGACACGCTGCACCCCTCCGCCTTGGCCACATGGTGCAGCGCCTGTTGGGTCACGGGGTCAAGATCAATTGAAATCAGGTCCATGCCCAAACCCTGCTGTATTAGGGTTAACGATCAGTTAGCGGGTCCGGCGCAAAATTTGCGCCGCAAACCAGCACCGCCACCCGTTCCCCCGGTTTGGGCACATAAGCCCCAGACATCAGCGCAGCCAACGCCGTCGCCCCGGCAGGTTCCACCAGCATCCGCCGTTCGCGCCACAGCGCCGTTTGCGCTGTGGCAATCGCTTCGTCAGACACTAGAACGCTCTCACCCAAATGCGCCTGCGACATGTCAAAACAGATCTTCCCGATCCGACGCGCGCCCAGCGCATTCGCCGCAATCCCCCCCACATCGACATCCACTGGCGCCCCGGACTCCAGAGCTGCGTTCAGCGCACGCGACTGCGCCGGTTCTACCGCAACAACCTTCCTCGCGCCCTGCAACCATGCCAAGGCTCCGGCAATCAACCCGCCCCCACCAACAGCGATCAGCACCGTGTCAGCAGACAGCCCCTGATCCTCCCATTCCGCCGCACAGGTCCCCTGCCCGGCCACTGTATCCACCGTGTCATAGGCGTGAATTTGCATGGCTCCGGTTTCGGCTTCATAGGCTTGCGCCTGATCCAGCGCGTTGGCATATTCCCCCGACACCACGGTCAGCTCAGCACCGGTTGAGCGTACCAATGAGATCTTCGACGGACCGGCCATTTCAGGCACGAAAATATGCGCGTTGTGCCCTAACGCCCGCGCCGCAAAAGCCACCGCAGCGCCGTGATTGCCACCGCTGGCCGCCACTAGACCCGCCGCAGGCACGTCATTCTTCAGCAGATTGTTGAACGCCCCGCGCGCCTTGAAGCTGCCCGTGTGCTGCATCTGCTCCAGCTTCAGTTCGACAGGAAAAGACAACCCGAACCCTCGCGTTTCCATCACCGGTGTCCGCACCACATGCCCGGCAATACGCGCCTGTGCCTCTTTGATGTCAGCCGTCCAATCCATCCGCTCATCCTATTGCTGGCGTCCCAGACGCGAACCCTATAGGTCTGATCCGAACACGCAAGCAGGGACGGCCCCATGACCCAATCTCGCATCAGCCGGTTTCGTGACGCACGGCAGGACCGCACGGCAGCACATGACGTGCCGAATACGCCCCAATCGGCGTCACCCACCTATCGGCTGGCCTTTGCAGATGATGATTTCCTGTGCCGGGACGAACTGCGCCCCGTGCGCCTGCAACTGGAGCTGTTAAAGCCCGAGATGATCCTGGATGAACAGGGGATCGACAGCACCATCGTGATGTTTGGCGGCGCGCGCATTCCCGACCCGGTTCACCGGGATCAGGCACGCACTCAGACGCTGGCCGCCCTGGCCGAATTCTATGACGAGGCGCGCGCCTTTGCGCGTCTCATGACCGAAAAGTCGCTGCAGGCAGGCGGCCGGGACAACGTGATTGTCACGGGCGGCGGGCCTGGCGTGATGGAGGCGGGTAACCGAGGCGCTGTGGACGCGGGCGGACGCTCCATCGGGCTCAGCATCGTGCTGCCGCACGAACAGGCGCCCAACGGCTACGTGACCCCGGAACTCAGCTTCAACTTTCATTACTTCGCCATCCGCAAAATGCATTTCCTCATGCGCGCCCGGGCGATCACTGTTTTCCCCGGCGGATTTGGAACGCTTGATGAAACCTTTGAGGCGCTGACCCTGATCCAGACCGGCCGGATGCAGCCTGTCCCCTTCCTGCTCTTCGGTCGGAGCTTTTGGGAAGAGGTCATCAACTGGCGGGCGCTGGCCGATGCGGGCACAATCTCAGAAGAGGATCTGGATCTGTTCCGCTTTGTCGACAGCGCGGCCGAGGCCGTGGAGATCATCGACACCTGGGAACCGGCCCCTGCTCGGGAAAAAATTCCGGGCCGCTAGAATTTGGGCCCCAAGAATCTTCGACCGGTAACCCAGGTCTCAGATGATCGGCGAGGGCAACACGCCCAGCTCGGTGCCCTGCGGCAGTTTCGTCACGACCTGTGCGCCTTTGACGTCCTTGATCGCGTAACCGTAACCGACCAGCCGAAACTTGAACTCGCGAGGGCTCAGCGCCTTGGCCCGTTCCCGCTTGAGCATATCCAGGATCGGCGCGTCGATCATCGTGCCGCCAATATCTGCCTGTGCCATCTGTCTGCCTCCTGCAGTGTTTTGTTTGTTTGCAAGTTGGAAACTGACTGTTGATCGGGGCCAGATTGTATCGCGTTCTGGGAAATTTCGCGGCGATTGGCCCCGATTTGGACACAATCCGCCGCTCAAGCTGACAACAATGGCGTCGCGTTCAGGACTCACCGGAGGCGATTTCGCGTTCCACCGCGCGCGCCTCCAACAGGAGCCAATCCCTGAATTTCGTGACCTTCGCCCGATCGGCGCCGCCTTTCGGGCGCAGCAGATAATAGGCAAACACCAGCGGCGTACTGAGCGCGGCATCAAACGGACGCATCAGACGGCCCGACGCCAGGTGGTCCGCCGCCATCCTGTCCCCGACCAAAGCGACACCTTCCCCATCCAACGCCGCGCGAACCGCCATCTCTTCCTTGGTAAAACGCAGACCCTGATACGGATCGACATCCTGCACACCGGCTGCCAGCAGCCAGGTGCGCCAACTGCCCTCGACCTCTTTCCATTCGACATGAAGCAATGTGTGGTGCTTCAGGTCGCGCGGCTCCTTGATACCAGGACCACGCGACACAAGCAGCGGACTGCATACCGGGGTGGCTCGCATTGCAAAAAGCCGGTCGCAATGCACACCTTCATATCCGCCAGGTCCGTACCTGATCGCCACGTCCACATCGCCACTGCTCAGGTCCACCAACCGATCCGTGCCGTCGATCCTCAACTCGACCTCCGGGTGTAACCGACGAAACCTGTCGAGTCGCGGGACCAACCAGAGCGAACCGAAACCAGGGCTGACACTGATCGTTAGCGCATCATCCTCCCTGACCACCTTCATCCGGTCCGCACCAGCCGACAGACTGTCAAATCCACTTGTAAGCTGCGGCAGTGCCAACGCACCCGCCTCGGTCAGACGGAGCGCGCGCGTAAGGCGAATGAAAAGAGGCGCGCCCAGCCAGTCCTCCAGCGTTTTGATCTGATGGCTGATTGCGCCAGGTGTAACGCCGAGTTCATCAGCTGCCTTTGAGAAACTCAGATGCCGGGCAGCTGCTTCGAACGCCTGTAAAGAGCGGAGAGGAGGAAGATTGCGATACATAACACACCTTAGAAAATCTCACCCATCTCGTGAATTCAATTCCTTTGTCAGGCGCGCAGCTTTCAAAATATTTATGCGTTGCAACGCGGGCGTGTATCCAGACACACCGCCAATGCGAGGAAAATTGCGGCATGGCTCGGAACAGTTCGTCCACCTTGAACGTAGGTTCGGAATACGCCTTCGGTGTCTTTCTGCTTGTCGCATCGGCAGTAACGTTCAGCACAGCCGGGCTTTTCACAAAGGGTGTCGCAGCCGGAGCCTGGGCGGTGATTTTCTGGCGCGGTGTGTTTGCGATGCTGGCAACAACGGCCTGGGCCGCATCACGGTCATCTTTGAAGAAAGAGTTCATAGGCATGGGCGCAGCTGGACTTGCTGTCGCCGTGGTTGGTGCCGCCGGACAGGTGGCCTTTATCTCGTCTTTCAAACTGACATCAGTGGCAAACGTGGCTTTGATATATGCCGTCGCGCCCATACTTGCGGCACTCATGGCCTGGTTGACCATCCGGGAGCGGGTCGGACGTCAAACGATGATATGTGCGGCCGTGGCCTTTCTGGGGGTGGGTGTCGTTGTCAGCGGTTCGGTGGGCAGCTTGAATCTCCGGGGCGACTTTCTGGCCTTGGCGATGACAATGGTTATGGCGGGGATCATGGTCATCTACCGCGCCCACCCGAACACACCCAGCGCCGGACCATCCGTCCTGCAATCAGCCCTGCTGTTGCCCTTTGCCGTCGTCTTCGGTGAACCCTTCAGAACCGATCCCGGCGAAATCGCCATCCTTGCGGTGTTCGGAATCCTCTTTGCGATTGCCTCCGTGACACTGGCCGAAGGCGCAAAGCGCGTGCCGTCGGGACAAACAGCATTGATCGGTGCCCTGGAAACACCTCTTGCGCCTTTGTTTGCCCTGTTGGTTTTGTCCGAGATGCCTCCAACACCCACGCTGCTTGGCGGTGCCATCGTGTTTGCCGCTGTGCTCGCATCTATGTGGAAGACATCATTCCGATAAGGTGCGACGCCAGTCGGGCGTTCCTATCACCGGGCGGACCCGTGGTAGGTGGCTCCGCCGATGAACGGCGAAGCCAGGGGCATCAGCCGCCCTGATTGCGCTGCAGGCTCTCCAGAACCTGGTCGATGGAGAAGCTCGCCGGTTTCTGACGCGGCGGGTACTTCTCGAAGGACGACAGGAACTGCGCCACAAACGCCTGCGCCGGCACCAGCAGATAGGTCCGGTCCAGACGCCAGCGGGCATAGCCGATGGATTCATGCTCTGCGCGCTCGAACGGATCGCTGTAAAGGTCGATGATCTTGGGCAACCGCAGGAAGGTCAGCGGCTCTTGCCAGACGTCAAACCCATGCGCCCGCTGCTCCGCAAAGACCACTTTCCAACGGTTATACCGCAGGTTCATCAGGTCCCCGCCATCCGAGAAATACAGGAACTCCCGGCGCGGGCTTTCGTCCGTCTCACCGCTGAAATAGGGCATGAAGTTGTAGCCGTCCAAATGCACCGGCTCATTGCCTTCGCCAAACGGCGCTTCGGTCAGCATCCGCTCTTTCATGTCCGGATCACCAAGGGCCGCCATGAAGGTCGGGAACCAGTCCAGATGGCTGATGATCGCGCTGGACTTGCGACCCGGTTCAATCACACCCGGCCATTTGATCATCATCGGAACGCGGAAACCGCCTTCCCAATTGTCGTTCTTTTCACCCCGGAACGGCGTGGTCCCGCCATCCGGCCAGGAAAACACCTCGGCGCCGTTGTCGGTGGAATACATCACAACCGTGTTGTCCGCGATGCCCAGCTCGTCCAACTTGTCCAGCATCTGGCCAACCATTTTGTCATGTTCAACCATCCCGTCGGGATAAACGCCCAAACCGGTCACGCCCTGGCTTTCTTCCTTCAGATGCGTGTGAATGTGCATCCGCGTGGTGTTGTACCACAGGAAGAACGGCTTGCCCTGATCATGCGCCCGCTGGATGAAGTCCAGCGCACCGGCAGTTACCTCTTCGTCGATGGTTTCCATGCGCTTGCGTGTCAGCGGACCGGTGTCCTCGACCGAGCCATCCGCGTTCGACTTGATCACGCCACGCGGGCCGAACTGTTCGCGGAACTCAGGCGACTTGGGGTAGTCGATGTTCTCCGGCTCTTCCTCGGCGTTCAGGTGGTAGAGGTTGCCGAAAAACTCGTCAAAGCCATGGTTGGTGGGCAGATGCTCGTCCAGATCGCCCAGGTGGTTTTTCCCATATTGGCCTGTCATGTAGCCCTTGGACTTCATGTATTCGGCAATTGTCGGGTCTTTCTCGGAAATTCCTTCCTTGGCGCCAGGCAGGCCGACCTTCAGCAGGCCGGTGCGAAAACCGGATTGGCCGGTCACAAAGGACGCGCGGCCAGCGGTACAGGATTGTTCGCCATAGCCATGGGTGAACAACATGCCCTCATTGGCGATGCGGTCGATATTGGGGGTCTCGTACCCCATCATGCCCTGATTGTAGGCGCTGACGTTCCAATAGCCGATGTCATCCCCCCACATAATCAGGAAATTCATGGGCTTGTCTTGCGCGGAACTTGCCCCGGTCAGGCCAAGCGTTGCTGTGATCGCAACGCCCAACCCCAGGGACAACCGCCGCAAATGTGCGAATGTTGTCATTGGTGCCTCCCTAAAATGCCCAAACGGGCGCGGCCCGGAATATTGGTCGGGCCGGTTCAGAGTGCACGGAGTCGTGAGAATCTCAAAACCAAAAAGGGATTAGAGTTTGGCAGACGTTGTTTTTAGCAATGCGCGGATTCAAGCCCGAAGGGCGCCGCGCATCGCCGGGCCGCACCACGGCCCGTCGACACGCGGCTTCTCCCTAAGCCAAACGCTATCTATCCGCCCAGCCCCGCCTCAGCTTCAATCTGCCGCTTGGACTTGCGCGCCCGTTCCGTTGCCGATTTCAACTGACCACAGGCCGCCATGATGTCCTCCCCCCGAGGCGTTCGGATCGGCGACGCATAGCCCGCCTTGTAGATGATGTCCGCAAACGCCCGGATGCGATTGTTGGAACTGCGCTTGTACGGTGCGCCAGGCCACTCGTTGAACGGGATCAGGTTGATCTTGGCCGGGATCTTGTGCCGTTTGATATGGTCGATCAGGCGGCGCGCGTCCTCGTCCGTGTCGTTCACCCCGTTCAGCATCACGTATTCAAACGTGATCCGCTCGGAATTGGATGCCTTGGGATAGCTCGCCAGCGCACCCAGCAGTTCCTCGATATTCCAGCGTTTGTTGATCGGCACCAGCCGGTCGCGGGTTTCATCCGTGGTCGCATGGAACGAAATCGCCAGTTGGCAGCCAATCTCCTCGGCCGTGCGTGCAATCTCCGGCACAACACCCGAGGTCGACAGCGTGATCCGACGGCGTGACAGCGAAATGCCCTCAGGGTCCATTGCGATCTTCATCGCATCCCGCACGTTGTCGAAATTGTACAGCGGCTCGCCCATGCCCATCAGAACGATGTTGCTCAGCAGGCGGGTTTCGTCCTTGGGCGCGCCGGGTGTGGGCCATTCTTCCAGATCGTCGCGCGCCATCATGATCTGGCCGACGATTTCACCAGCGGTCAGGTTTCGCACCAGTTTCTGTGTGCCCGTGTGACAGAAGGAACAGGTCAGCGTACAACCCACCTGGCTCGACACACACAGCGTGCCGCGATCCTCTTCGGGGATATAAACAACCTCGACCTCGTGACCCCCCGCGATCCGAACCAAATACTTGCGCGTCCCGTCTTCACTGACCTGCCGCGACACCATTTCTGGGATCTCAATGACGAAATGCTCCGCCAGCAAGGCCCGGTAAGGTTTCGCCAGATTGGTCATCACAGCAAAATCGCGCACACCCCACTGATAGATCCACTGCCAGACCTGACCCGCCCGCATCTTCGCCTGTTTCTCTGGAGTTCCGGCAGCGATCAGCGCCTCGCGCAGTTGCGGACGCGTCAGGCCAACCAGATTGGTCGGACCTTCGGGCAGTTTGCGGGGGATGGTCAGGACATCCTGCGTGATCGGGGCGGACATGAGCAACTCCGGGGCAACTCGGGCGTGGGCGTGGGATGCGCCTCTATATAGGTGTGGCGGCGAAATTCAAAACGTCTTTTCGTGTTTTGTTAATTCCCAGTCCAGCGCCTGCTCCAATCGGTCATTGCCCCAGAACAGCTCGCCGTCCTCGGTCACGAACCTCGGCGCGCCAAATATCCCCAGCCGCTCTGCTTCTGCGCCAATGTCCCGCACCGCCTGTTTGTTCTCTGGTGTCACCGCCTCCTCCAGCAGCGACGCGCTCAGCCCCGCCTGTTCCAGCGCCCCGGCCAGAACCTCGGGCGAGGACACATCCCGCCCCTGCCCGAACTCCGCCTCAAACACCGCTTTGCAAAACGCAGGTCCATTGCCGGTGGTCATCGCCCGCACGGCCACCCGCGCCGCCAGCAGAGTATTCTGCGGAAACGGATCAGGCTGCACCAGCGGCAACCCCAGCCGCGCGCATTCCCGCTCCATATCCCGCCACATGTTCCGACCCTTGGCCGGGTAGATATTGAAAGGTGAGGTCGTCCACCCCTGCACACCAAAGATCGGACCCAAAAGGAACGGCTGCCAGATCACATCAACCCCGCGATCCGCCGCCACAGCCTCGACCCGCATGGTGGAGAGGTAGGAATAGGTCGAGGCAAACTCGAACCAGAACGTCACCACAGGCCGTGTCACACGTGTCCCCTCCCGCATACGAAAAGACCTGCCCCAAAGGGCAGGCCAGTCACCGAGGTAAGTGCAACGATCTCAGCCGCCGCAACGTTTTTCCGCATCTTCCACCGCCGCGGTGAAGCCCAGCAGCGAGAATGTGTCTTCGGTCTTCGTCCCGCGGCTGGAGCGCGCGGTCAGAACCGCTTCGGCCCCGCGCTTCATCGCGGTGATAATCTTGGCATCGTCCGCCGCGCTCGCCGGCCAGGCCCATTCGCCATCCGTGAACATTTCAAACTGCGTGCCCGAGATGTTCAGGTTCACGGTCGAATTCGGCGCAAACGGATAACCGCCAGTAAAGGTGACCTGCCCTTTGACATCCGCACCGGGGCGGTAGAACACGAACAGCAAAATATCGCTGCGCCGCACCGCCACCACTCGACCATCGCGTGTGTTGACCGTTTTCTTCGGCGCGGACACGCTCCAGCATTCGGTTGGATCATCCTCGATGAACACGCTCCAATCCGTCTTCGCCGCGACGCGATTGGTGCTTTGTTCCTGGGCGATCAGGGTTGGGGCGGCCAATCCGGCCATGACCAAGCCCGCAAGGGTACGGGCCAAAATCCTACGCATGTGTCCAGCCTCCAGCTGTCCTTTACCTCAAATATGGTGGAACGGACACGGATCAACCGTCCGCTTGTTCCCGGCCCCACCGCTTGCCGACACCATCATACTACCGTAAATCCCGCCATAGGCGAAAGAGTGATTGGCAAGATTTCGCCAAGAATTGAGGTCAAAAATGGGTCATCCGGTTCCTTTGGCAGAAGTTTGGCGCGGTGCGCTGCTGGAAAGCGTGCATCTGGGCCATGCGGTTGTCTGTGACGACAGTGGGCAAATCCTGCATTCCTGGGGCGATCCCGAGGCGCTGATTTACCCGCGCTCGTCCTCGAAAATGATCCAGGCGCTGCCCTTGCTGACCACGGGTGCTGCGGCGCGCTACGGGCTGGGGGCGGAACATCTGGCGCTGGCCTGCGCCTCCCACAACGGGGCGGCCATTCACACCGACCGCGTGCAGGCGTGGCTGGACATGCTGGGACTGGGTGACGACGATCTGATCTGCGGCACACAGGAACCCAATGACAGGGACGCGCGCGACGGGTTGATCCGCGCACATGAAAGCCCCTGCCAGTATCACAACAACTGCTCCGGCAAACACAGCGGATTCCTGACCGTCACCCAGCATCTGGGGGCGGGACCGGACTACATCGCCATTGACCATCCGGTGCAATTGGCCGCGCGCGAGGCGTTTGAGGAAACCACCGGCCTGCCCAGCCCCGGCTATGGCATTGACGGCTGTTCCGCACCCAATTTCCAGACGACCGTTCTGGGACTGGCCCGCGCGATGGCGTGGTTTGCCTCCGCCCATGACCGCTCCGACCGGCAAAGCGAGGCGGCAGCATCCCTGACCCAGGCCATGATGGCCCATCCCGATCTGGTGGCCGGTGAAACCCGCTGCTGCACCAACATCATGCGCGCGGCCAAAGGCAAGGCGGCGGTCAAAACCGGGGCCGAGGCCGTGTTTGTCGCGATCCTGCCCGACCTGAAACTGGGCGTCGCGCTCAAGATCGCCGATGGCGGCACCCGCGCCGCTGAATGCGCGATTGCGCAGATCCTGATCGGATTAGGCGTGCTGGACGCAAACGACCCCGTCGCGCTCAGCTATGCCCGCGCGCCGATCCGAAACCGGCGCGATGTCCTGACCGGAGAGATGCGTCCGGCATTTGCGATCTAAGCAAACCGACCGGCATTCGCCTCAACAGCCCGTCGCGCATCAACGGATCGCAGCACGACGATCAAACGTTGCCGTACACCGCTTTCAGGCAGCTCAGTCCTTTCCCCCAACTGGTACTCAATTCGTACCGGGGAGGGGCGGCACACCCCTCTCGGCGTATGCATCGCAATCGCCTGCTATCAATGGGTGTGCGACGGGGTAGTCCCCCCCTTGATTCCGCGCGGTATTCTGGGTGCAAATATGGCTGACTCTGCAAGGAGACACGAAAAGGAGCCAACCCAATGACCAAACTGACAGGCCGCTGCCTATGCCACGCCATCCGCTGGGAAACCTCCGGCAACCCCCTGTGGCAGGCGCATTGCCATTGCGACAGCTGCCGCCGCTCCACCGCCTCGCCATTCACGTCTTTCATCGGCATGCGTCGGCAGGATGTGACCTGGACCGGCGAATTGGCCGCCTACAATTCCTCCCCCGGTGTCACTCGGCAATTCTGCCCACGCTGCGGCACGCAGATGTCGTTTGAGGCCGACCAGTGGCCCGAAGAAACGCACCTTTACGCGGCCTGTCTGGATGACCCGTCGCTCTACCAACCCACTGCACATGTTCACTGGGCCGAGCACGTGTCCTGGGCCGACCTGCACGATCAGTTGCCCAAGTTTCCCGCCGTTGGCGGCAACTCCGCCCCGGACCCGAATGCGCCCTAAACCGGTTCCAGCACCAGCGATTGCAACGCCGTGGCAATCGGCCCCTGACTGTCGCTCAGATGCGCCTGAGCCAGCCCAATCCCGTTGCGGTGCCAATGCGACCACGCCGAACTGTGTAGCCAATCCTCGGAACTGGCCCGATGCGCCACAATCGTCAGATCGGTGTTGAGGAAGCGATATTGGTCCAGATTGCCGTTCCGCCCAATCGCGTTCCCGCAGTCCGCCAAGGGGCACAGACGTTGGAACGGCGAAGGCTCCTCATCCGCCAACAACGGCAGCGTCCGCATCCAGACCTGCGTCGGCCCCGGATCGCTGTTGTGACCGGGCGGATAATGCAGGTCGACGAAATTCGTGAAAAACGGCTGCCCATGCAGCGCTTCGGTGATTGGAAAACCGCCGGCCTCTGCCGCTGCAAAAGGCGCAACAGGCTCTACCGGCGCGGTCGGGAACGCGTAATCCTCCCCCGGCGCAATCAACATCCCCGTGGCCATGGCACAGACCTTCCCGTCGCGCCCGACCAAGCGCGCCTGCGCCGTGGCCAGCCGCTTGCCATCGCGGGTCGGTTCGACCTCCACGGCAAATCCCGCCATCGGCACCGGACGCACCAGATCCACCGTCAGCCGCACCAGATGTTTGCCCCCGGCAAAGGCCTGTTCGATCGACCGCGCCAGCGCCCCGGCCACCGGCCCGGCGTGACAATGATCCGCCGACCACGGGCCACGCGCCGGATCGCGCCCGACATAAAATCCGTCTTCAATCGCCAGAAAACTCTCGGTCATCTCATCCTCGCCCACCGCTTGCCCCCATCTTGCGACCATCCCGCCCCAATTGAACCCGTAACGCTGCGACACGCGGAACCGCCGCCGTCCACCCGGGCACGTCCGCAACCGCTACCGCCCCGGATAAATCCGCACTACGATCCCTGAAAGCACCACAGAAAATCTGAAGGAACCCTTATGTCCGACCTCTTCAACGAAGACCTTTTCGAAAAGGGCCTGACCCAGCGCAAGGCCACCCTGGGCGCGGAATATGTCGAGAAGAACCTCGCCGCCGCAGACGATTTCACCCGCCCGTTTCAAGAGGCCATGACAGCATGGTGCTGGGGTTTCGGTTGGGGCGATGATGTGATCGACGCCAAGACCCGGTCGATGATGAACCTGACCATGCTGGGCGCATTGGGGCGGTTGCACGAATGGGAAACCCATTGCCGTGGCGCGCTGACCAACGGCGTCTCCAAGGAAGAAATCCGCGCCATCGTGCACGTGATCGCCATCTATTGCGGCGTGCCCATGGGGCTGGAATGCTTCCGCGTGGCGCGCAAGGTGCTGGAAGAGGCAGGGGAATTATAAGGGCCGTTCAATCCCGCTGACGACCATGGAGCAGCCTGTCCAGTTCCGCCTCACTGGGACTTTCGTTCCATGTGATCAAAACCAGTTCCCCGCGATCCGTCACACGATAGCGGGGGATTTGCAGGTTCCCGTCACCCGGACCTTTGTGAACGCGTCCCAGAATGTCGAAATGTGACCCGCGAATGGGGCAAAACCAGCCGTCAAGGTCCCCTGTGTCATACATGGCGACATGGCCAAACGGCCCGCACACCCCGTCAACAACCAGAACCGGTCCATTCCAATCCACGGTTCGATTTGCAAACGTTGCCTTTGCCCCAGTAACCAGATTGGCGTTTGTCGCCTCAGGGACAGGCAAATCCCGCACGTCAATCGACTGCGCATCCTCGATCTGATTGTCGCTCAGCCTCAGCACGAACACCGGGCGGTCATCGGCAACAAGCGTGACGGGTTCACCCGGCACCAGCCTGTTCAAATCAAATCTCGTGGCCCAGCGCGCTTTGTCGGATTCTGTCCGCGCGAAAGTGGCGTTCATCAATCCGACAAAGCCAATGCACAGGACAACGAAAAAGGTACCTGCCGTCAGGACGCTCAGGAAATCCAATCCGGACGGGTTTGCCTTCTGTGCGTTCAAGTCCGGGTCGGCCATGCGTCACACGTTCCTTGAATAGACTCGCAGGACGTTGTCGAGGGCCGTGCAGTACGCCCCCTACCCCGCCCGTGCCAGGGCATCCGCCGCCTTGGCATACGCCGCCGCGCACAGTTCAAAATCCGCCTCGGTCAGCGCAAGCGACGGATAGGTCTTGCCCGGCGACTTGAACATGCCCTCTTCAAACAGGATGCGGTTGAACAGCGCTGATTGCTCCCCGTTCGACGTCAGCACGTCGCGGTAGTCCCGCACATCGCCGCCCGTAAACACAAACTCGAACAGCGTCGGGTCCCCAACAACCTTGTGCGCGATCCCCTTTTCGCTCAGCGCCCCACTGCCCATGTCCATCAGACGCTGACCAAAAGAGCGCAACCGATCATACTGCCCATCGCGCCGCAGCACCTCCATCGTTTTCAACCCGGCAACCGCTGCCACCGGGTTGCCGCTGAGCGTACCCAGCTGCATCAGCCAGCGATCCGCGCCCACGGCGGCCTTGTCGAAATGCGCCATGATCTTCTGCCGCCCGGCAATTGCAGCCAGAGGGAAACCGCCGCCAATGATTTTACCCAAGGTGCAGATGTCCGGCAGCACGCCATAAAGCTCCTGCGCCCCGCCATAGGAAAAGCGGAAACCGGTGACGACCTCGTCGTAGATCAGGACAATGCCATAGCGGTCACATTCCTCGCGCAGCACCTGCAGGAACCCCGGCGCGGGTGGGATGATCCGTTGCAGCGGTTCAACGATCAACGCGGCCACGTCATCCCCATGTTCGGCCAGCAGCGACCGGATGTAGTCCGGGTCATTGAACGGCGCGATCAGCATTTCGGCCTGAACGCTTTCGGGGATGCCTGCACTGTCCGGCACGGCCTGCGGGAAATTCACCATCTTGGAGGGCGCCAGCGACATCTGCGCCTCGGCACTCATACCGTGATAGCCGCCTTCGAACTTCACCACCTTGTCGCGGCCCGTATAGGCCCGCGCCAGGCGGATGGCGTACATATCGGCCTCCCCACCCGAAGACACATAGCGGATCTGTTCCGCACAGGGCACGGCGGCCACGATCTCCTCGGCCAGTTCCACGCCACGCGCGTTGTTGGTGAAAAACGTCATGCCCTTGGGCAATTGTTCCGCAATCGCCTCCATCACCTCGGGGTGGCCATGGCCCAGCAGCATCGGGCCAGAGCCGATCAGCAGGTCAACATATTCCTTGCCGTTCTCGTCCCAGACCCTGCTGCCCTGCCCTTCGCGAATGAATTGCGTCGGATCGAAATTTCCGAACCCACCGCCCGGCAGCACGGCCCTGGCCCGTTCGATCCAATCCGCCTGTGTCTGCGTTTTCAGCATCACTGCCTCCTAGTCCAAGATAAGATCGGGCGTGCCCAGCACGTCCATATCGGGCTGAACGCCCAGCCCGGGCCCTTCGGGTGGTGCGATGCGCCCATCCTTGCGCACCGGGCAATCCGGCGCAACGCGCGGCCCGACATAGCCCGACAGGTCACACACGTTCAGCAGGCGCGCCGGGTCAGTCGTGGCCCCCAGATGCAGCAGGGCAGCCGTGGTGATGTCCGATCCCCACGTATCCTCGACACACATCATCGCGCCCAGATGCAGGCACAAATCGCGCGCCCGGCGCGTCGCGCTGAGCCCGCCGAATTTGGACAGTTTCAACGCAACCGCGTCCATGCAGCCCGCCTGATGCGCTTGCAGCAGGCTGTCCGTGTCATGGGCGTTTTCGTCCAGTTTCATCGGCAGGCCCGTAGCAGCGCGGACGCGCGCGCAATCGTCCAGCCGCGCGCAGGGCTGTTCCAGCATCACGTCAAGGTCCATCACCGCCCGGCCAACGCGCGAGGCATATAGCGACGTCGCCCCGCAGTTCCAGTCGCCATAAACCAGCGGCCCTTCTCCCACAGCCGCCCGCACGGCGCGCAGGCGTTCCACATCCGCCTGCCAGTCTGCGTCCGCGCCCAGTTTGGCCTGAAACTGTCGGATGCCCGTGCCATAAGCCTCCTGCGCCATGCGGGCCATGTCATCCGGGTCAACACAGGTGATCGAATGATAAAGCGGCATGTCCGCCTGTTGCCGTCCACCCAGCAGCGCGTACAACGGCAACCCCGCCGCCTGCCCCGTCAGATCCCACAGCGCAATGTCCAGCGCGGATTTGGCGTAAACATGCCCCTGCAACCACGCATCAGCACGCGCCATCACCGCCTCTGGCCCAACCGGGTCCGCGCCCAGCAGCACCGGGGCCAGATCCTGAACCACCGACGCCACACCGCGCGCAAACGCAGGCAGGTAATGCGGGATCGGACAGACCTCACCCCAACCCGTATGCCCGCTGTCTGTTTCCAGCGCCAGCACCACGGTTTCAACCGTGTCGCAGGTTTTGCCCTCAGCCATATAGTACGTCTCATGGCTGGTCAGCGGCACGTGCCAGAGCGATATGCGTGTGATCTTCATCGCCTGCCCCCTTGGTTATCCCCGATAGACCGCAACCGGATCGCCCAGCGCACCCTCGTCCGGTGCAACGCCCAGACCCGGCGTTTCCGGCAGGTGCAGATGCCCGTCCACATTGCGCGGCCCGCGCCCGCCTGCGATGTCCACCGTGATCATGTCCTGACAGGCCCAGACCGCGTGGCAGGCGTGATCGGGAATGGTGGCGGCCAGATGCAGCGCCTCGGTATCCGCCAGGACTGAGCCGCCGGTGGCCATGACAAACATGTCGATGCCATGGGCCAATGCGATGTCCCGCATCCGCGCGGCCTTGGTTAGGCCGCCAACGCGGTTCAGCTTGATCCCGAACACTTCGGCCAGTCCGTCCCGCGCGATCCGCGCGGCGTCCTGCAATGTCACCAGGCTTTCGTCCACGCTGACCGGGGCAGAATGCAGCGGACGGATCGCCGCGATGTCGTCCAGCGTTTCACCCGGCTGTTCGAACATCACACGCAGGTCTTCGGTCGCCTGCATCACGCGCAGCGCCTGTTGCCGCGACCAGCCCCGGTTCACGTCATAAAGGATGATTTCGCCAGCGGGCCGATGCGTCTCCACATCCCGGATGCGGGCAACGTCGCGTTCCACATCGCCACCGATCTTCACCGAATGCGCCACGTATCCGCGCGCGCGGTAGCGGTCCATGACCTCGCGGGTTTCTTCCACGGTCTTCGCCCCGACCGAGGACGCAATCGGGCGCGGCGTCCGTGACCCGCCCCCCATCAGGTCCGCAATCGGCATCCCGGCGGCCTGACCCGCAATATCCCAGCAGGCCATGTCGATAGGCGATTTGGCATACAAGTGTCCCGGCAGCGCAAGGTCCATCGCGCGTTCCACGTCCAGAACCCGGCGCGGGTCCAACCCCAGGACAAAGGGGGCCATGGTTTCGATCCCCGCCCGAATGCCCGGCCCGTGCGCGGGTACATAGGTATGCCCCCACGGTGTTCCTTCACCCCAGCCGATCAGACCGGTGTCGGACTCAACACGCACCAACGTGGCGTCCAGCACCTCGAATTTCAGCCGCCCGCCAGACAGCCAATAGGGATGCTCCAACGGCAGATCGACGTGATAGACAGAGATGGATTTGATCTTCATTTTTGCTTCTTGTCGCGATGATAGGTCAGCGCCTGTCCAATGACCCGGCGCAGCGGTTCTTCGGGCACGTCCCCCGTCGCCGGGATCAGAACCGCGCGATTGCCCTCGTAGGCAAATTCATCCGGAAACTGCTGGCGGTAGCGGTCCACCAGACTGGTCTGGCAATGCACATACAATGCCACCTGATCCTCACCCACCGCGCCCATGCGGATCGTGGTGCCGGATTTGGTCGCTTCGGTCAGCCACGACGGCTGGCCCCATTTCAACGTCTCTGTCAGCGGCCCGGCAGCGCAATCCTTTGCCACCTTATGGATCAGCGCACGCAGTTCCTGCATCCGGGCGCGCGCGCCTTCGGGGGCAGCGTCCAACGCCATCTGAACGCCATTTTCACTCGTTTTTTCACTCACAACACATACTCCGCCACAGGGTCTCCCAACGCGTCGAAATCCGGTGTCACGCCCAGCCCCGGCGCGTCCGGCGCATATAGCCGCCCGTCCCGCGCTACCGGCCCGCCAATCCCGGTCGACCGCGTGTTGTAGTTCATCAGATCGGTCGTGTTCTGCAAATACTCGGGCGGTGTCGTGGCCGCGAAATGGGACAGCGCGGCCGAGCTGATCTCACCACCCCAACTGTCCTCCGCCACCACCGGTATGCGGTTTTCGACCAGATAATCCCGCACGCGCCGCGCCTTGGACAGACCGCCGAGGTTTGAGATTTTCAGGCACACCAGATCCGCACCCTTGTCAGCGACGATCCGTTGCGCCACCTCCATCCCGGTCAAACATTCATCCAGCTTCATCGGCAGGTCGGTTCGCATCCGAACCTGTTGGCATTCCTGATACGTCCGGCAAGGCTGTTCGAGGATATAATCCAGATCCCGCGTCGCCCGCGCCACCCGCAGCGCATTGTCCACGCGCCACCCCTGATTGGCATCCGCCATTGCGGTTTCACCCGGCTTCAGCAGCGGCACGGTGGTTTGAATGCGTTCGATGTCAGCGGCCCAATCCCCGCCAACCTTGACCTGAAACTGGCGATACCCTTGCGCGCGATAGCGCTCCATCTCGGCCACGGTTTCCTGCACATCCTTCTGCGGCGCGACCCGGTACATCGGCGCACCATCCGTCAGCCGCCCACCCCACAGTTGCCACAGCGGCGCGTTCAAGGATTGTCCGAGGATGTCCCAACACGCCGCATCAAACGGGGCCTTGGCATAGCCATGCCCCTGCACCAGCGCATCCATCTGCCGCTCGATCGCCGCGACCTCTCGCGGATCACAACCCAGCAATTCCGGCGCGACAACCTGTGCCAGCGCCGGAACCCCCGCAGAATGGGCGACCATGTAGTTTTCACCGCAAGGCGTGAACTCCCCACAGCCCTGCAATCCGCTATCCGTGTCCAGCACAATGACCGAGGCGACAGCGACTTCAATCGCGTTGCCCGCCCCCCAGACATAAGCCCCGCCGACATAAGGCAGCCCGGTCTGGAACACACGGATGCGGGTGATCTTCATTGCGCCAGCTCGCCTTCCATCGAGGTCAGAACCGGTGGCGTCTCAAACCCGTTGCGCCAGACCACATAGGCCAGCAAAGGCTGATCAAAGGTTTCGGTCGCATGGGGCTGGTTCGACTGATGAAACACCGCGTCCCCCTCGCGCAGCGTCTCGGGCGTATGGCTGCCACGGCGAAACTCGGCCTCTCCGGCCAGGACGACATACATCTCCTCCCCCGGATGGTGGTGCCACGTGTACCAAAGCCGCGCGGGCATATAGACAAACCACGCGTTCATCTGTGCACTGCGATAGGCACCGCCCTCCCCGATCAGGGAATAGCAACCAAACCGGTTCAGGAAGTCTGCACCGATATTGGTGCCCTTGTACGTCTCCCGCCATTTCGCCAAGCGCCCGGCCTCTTTGATCCGGTCCTGCAAGGCCCCGTGCCGCTGCGATACCAACCCGGCATCCCGCTCCATCAACGCGCGCGGCGGGATGTCGAACGCTGTCACCTCCTGCGCCTGCACATCGGTTGGGAAAGTGCAAAACCCGGACAGGTCTGCATTGTCCAAGTGCAACTGCTGCACCTCACCCAACAGCGCATCCCAGACCGCGCGCCCCGTCACGGCACAACCACGATGTTGCCGGTGTGCTTTTTGGCGATGAATGCCGCCTGCGCCTCCCGCAGCTCCTGCAACGGATAGGTCGCCGCCAGAACCGGCTTGATCTCACCCCGTTCGATGTAACCCACCAGATCGCGCAGAACCGACTGCGGGATCACCGTGCTGCCGGTGAAGGTCAGGTCGCGCAGATAGAAAGTCCGCAGGTCCAGTTCCACCATCGGCCCGGCAATGGCCCCGGAACAGGTGTACCGCCCGCCGCGTTCCAACACATCGATCAGCGTGGGCCACATGTCCCCGCCCACCACGTCCGCCACGACCGTCACCTTGTCGGCCCCCAACGCCGCGCGCAGGTTGTCCGGCGCACGTGGCAGGATCACGTCCGGGCCCAGTGCCGCAACCTCGTCATGCTTGGCCTCGGACGCCATGGCGATCACCCGCGCGCCGCGCCGTTTGGCCAGTTGGACCAGCGCTCCGCCCACACCGCCCGACGCACCCGGCACCAGCACGGTGTCCCCTACCTGAACGTTTGCGCGAGCCAACATGCCTTCCGCCGTGGAATAGCTGCATTGGAACGTGGCCAGCTCCGCGTCGCTGTGATCGCTGTCGACTGCCACAACGTCACGTTCATCCGCACGGGTATACTCGGCATACCCCCCATCACATTCGCTGCCGAAATAGCCTGTCTTGTCCTTGTTGTCCGGATCCGACCAATCCCGCTGCCAGCCGTCGACGATCACGCGCTTGCCCATCAGGGATGCGTCCGCCTCGGCCCCGACCGCAACCACCCGGCCCACCGCATCCGCGCCCTGAATGCGAGGGAAGGTGATCGGCCGCCCGCCCCAGGTCGGGTCCTCATCGTTCACGCTGTCATAGGCCCCGCCGGTTGTGGCCTCGCTCACGTCCTTGGAATACCAACCGGACCGCGTGTTCACGTCCGTGTTGTTCAGACCGCAGGCCCCAACCTGAATGATCACGTCGCGCGGCCCCGGCTGGGGCACCGGCCATTCCTCATGCCACTCATACGCGTCCAGATCACCGTGCCCCATCAGCACCATGGCCTTCATTGTCTCTGGCAAACTCATTCTGCAGCCTCCGCCACCGCATCCGTCCTGGGCAGCAGGCTATCCGGATCATAGGCAGGGGCGTCCAGCACGCGCGCGTCACGGATTTGTCCCATCACGACAACCTGCAACGCGGTCCCCGGCGCCGCCGCTTCGGGTTTCAGGTAGGCAAAGGCCAGGATCTTGCCCACCGTATGCCCATACGCGACCGAGCTTGTGGACCCGATCACCCGCCCGTCCAGCAACACGGCCTCCCCGCCATGCCCGTCCTCGATCCCATCCGGCTCAATCTCCAGATAGGCGCAGACCCAGGGCAGGTTATCTGTGTTCTTCAGGCTTTCATCTTTGCCCAAATACTCAAATTCCGACCGGGCAAAGCGCAACACATCGGCCTCCGGTAGCGTGACTTCGTTCGTCAACTCCCCTGCACCCTTGAACCCCTTTTCCATCCGCAACGCGTTCATCGCGAAAGAACCATAGTCAGCGATCCTATGCGGCTCTCCAGCCGCCCAAAGCGCATCGTAAACAGCCAACGCTCTGTCACGCGGGATATGCAGTTCCCACCCCAGTTCCCCCGCATAGGACATGCGAAACGCCCACAGCGTATGGCCCGCCACCTCGATCTCCTGCGCGGTCAGCCAACGGAACCCGGCGTTGGACAGGTCCGCTGATGTACAGGCTCCCAACACCTCCCGTGCGCGCGGGCCGTTCAGCGACAGCGCCGCCCAGTCGTCGGACCGCAAGGTGACCTTACAATAGGCCTCATCGTGGATCTGCGCCCCCAAGGCCGCTTCGGCAAAGCTGCGCTGCGCGGCCAAATGATCCAGCAGACGCTGTTCAAAGAACGCCGCGCAGACCAAGTAGAACCGGTCTTCGGCCAGCTTCACCAAGGTTGTCTCCAACTCGATCCGGCCGCGACGGTTCAGCATGTGGGTCAGCGCAATCCCGCCCACTTTCTTGGGCAGCTTGTTGGCCACCAACAGGTTCAGGTAGGCCTCTGCCCCCGGTCCGGACACTTCGACCTTGGTGAAGGCCGAGATGTCCATGATCCCAACCGCCTCGCGCACAGCCTTGCATTCCGCGGCCACCATGTTGTGCACCACGTTGCGGCGGAAGGAGTAGTGATCCTCCTGCGCAACGCCATCGCGCGCGAACCAGCGCGGGCGTTCATGGCCAAACACCTCTTCATGCACCGCGCCCTTGTCCTTCAGCCGCTCGTAGAACGGCGACGGTTTCACCGGACGCCCGGCCAACCGGTTGAAATGCGGAAAGGGGATTTCGTGGCGCAGGCAGTAATCTTCCTTGGCCTTCACCACCTGCCAGTCCTTGGTCGCGTAGCCACCGAACCGGCGCGGGTCGTAATCCCGCATCGAGATATCCGCCGACCCATGCACGATCCATCGCGCCAGTTCCCGGGTCAGCCCCGGCCCCCAGCCGATGCCAATCTGCGTCCCGCAGCAGCACCAGTAATTCTGCACCCCCGGCGCTGGCCCAATCAGCGGGTTGCCATCCGGCGGGTGGCTAATTGCGCCATGCACCTCGCGCTGAATGCCAAGGTCCGCAAAAATCGGCATTCGGTTCAGCGATTCTTCCAGCCACGGCATAATCCGGTCGTAATCCGCATCAAACAGCCAGTTTTCGTAATCCCAGGGACATTCATCCAGCCAGACAGCGTTCGGGTTGGCCTTTTCGTAGATGCCGATCAGCCCGCGTTTCTGTTCCATCCGGATATAGCCTGACACCTTCTTGTCATCGCGGATAACAGGCAGTTCCTTTTCCAGGTCCGCAAACTGCGGCACTGGCTCCGTCACGAAATAGTGGTGCGTCATCGAGGTCATCGGCAGTTGCAGGCCCGACCATTCGCCCATCTGCCGCGCATAGGTCCCGCCCGCATTGACCACGTGTTCGCAGCGGATCGTGCCTTTTTCGCTTTCCACGATCCATTCGCCATTCTCGGCCTGCGTGATGTTGGTGGCCCGGCAATGGCGCACGATCCTGGCCCCTTTGGCCCGTGCCCCGGCGGCCAGCGCCATCGTCACGTTGGTCGGGTCCACATGGCCATCGTCCGGCGTATATAGCGCCCCCAACACGCCTTCGAGGTTGTAGAACGGATGCAGTTCCGCCACCCGCTCCGGCCCCACCAACTCGATGTTGAACCCCAGCGAACGGGCGACCGACAACGTGTGCCGCAGCCAATCCATTTCATCCTCGGTATAGGCCAACCGGAACGAACCGCAGCCATGCCACGTCACCGCCTGACCGGTCTCGGCCTCCAGCGCGCCGGAATAAAGCCCGATATTGTAGTCCACGCATTTGCCCAGCGAAAACGAACTGGTCGAATGGGTGATCTGCCCCGCTGCGTGCCAGGTGGACCCGCTGGTCAGCTCTGCCTTTTCCAGCAGCACGACCTCCGGCCCCCAACCTTCATGTGCCAGGTGATAGGCCAGCCCGACGCCCATCACGCCGCCGCCCACGATGACAACCCGCGCGGTGGCGGGCAGGTGCGTTTCGACCATGTCTGATTTCCCTCTGACGGAGTCGCAATTTCGCTCGACACCGTATGTGAACATCTGTACCGTCGTCAATCATGAATGACACAAATGTATCATCCGAAGTTCTGGACCGCCTCAGCGACGAATGGGACGCCCTGACGCCCGAGGCGCAGAAAGCCGCCCGCTACGTGCTGGAAAACCCCCGCGACGTGGGGGTTTCGACCGTTCGCGAAATTGCCGAGGCCGCAAAGGTCAAGCCGAACACATTCGTCCGCATGGCGCGGCAGGTGGGGTTTGAAGGGTACGAAGATTTCCGCGCGCCATTCCGCGAAGCGATCCGTCAGGGTCATGTCGCCCTGCCCGACCGCGCGCGCTGGCTGCAGGAGATTCGCAAATCCGGCGACCTGGGCGGGCTGCTGGCCGACATGGTCGCCGCCGCGATCCGCAATGTCGAAGAGACGTTTGCCAGCACCGATGCCGACGCGTTGAAAGCCGCCGCTGACGCAATCTGGAATTCGCGCCGGATTTACACGCTGGGCGTGGGTGTCAACAACGCCAACGCGCGCAACTTCACCTACCTCGCCTCCACCGGCATGGTGCAGTTTCACGCGATCCCGCGTCCGGGTTCCACCCCCATCGACGATCTGGCATGGGCCGATCATCGCGACGTGCTGATTGCCATCACCTGCAAACCCTACCGGTCCGAGGTGGTCGAGGCCGTGACCATCGCCCGCGAACAGGGGATGACCATCATTGGCCTGTCCGACAGCCCCGCCAGCCCGTTGATCCGCAACGCCGATCACGGCTTTGTCGTGGCGGCTGATACGCCGCAATACTTCCCGTCATCCGTTTCGACCATCGCTCTGCTGGAAACGCTGCTCAGCTTCGTCATCGCCGTGGCCAGTGACGAGATCGTCGAACGGGTCGAAACCTTTCACAAACGCCGCCACCAGCTTGGCATTTACGCGGAGGAGCCAGAATGAACGCCCCAGCGAGCCCGCCTGTCACCCATTCCCTGGACGCCCGGTTCTACACCGACCCGGCGATCTATGCCGAAGAAATGCGCGGCCTGTTTGCCCGGACCTGGCAGTTCGCGGGCCATGCCAGCCAACTGAACGAGACGGGAGATTACTTCACCTTCGAACTCGCCGGGGAAAGCCTGTTCTGCATCAAGGGGCGCGATGGCCAGATCCGCACATTCTACAACGTCTGCCAGCACCGCGCGCATCAGTTGGTGGACGGCACGGGAACAACCCGCGTCGTGGTCTGTCCTTATCATGCATGGACCTATGAACTGACCGGGGAACTGCGCGCCGGGCCGAATATCAAAGCGGTGCAGGGGTTTGACAAATCCAAGATCTGCCTGACCGAAGTGCGCACCGAGGTGTTCCTGGGCTTCATCTTCGTCAATCTCGATGCGGACGCGACGCCGATGGATGACTGGTTCCCGAATGCCCGCACCGAGCTTGAGTCGTTTATCCCCCACTGGGACACGTTAAAACCGCTGGAATGGGTGGAAATCCCGGAAAACTGCAATTGGAAGGTTTCGATCGAGAATTACAGCGAATGTTACCATTGCTCGCTGAACCACCCCACTTTTTCCACCGGTGTAATCAAACCGGAAACCTATGACATTCAGCCTCAGGGCTATTGCCTGCGCCACACGACCGAAAGCAATTCGTTGGAGCAGATGAGCTATGACATCGACAGCGGGTTTGAAAACAATGACAAGTATTCCAGCTGGTTCCTGTGGCCGATGTTTTCGTTTCAGGTCTACCCCGGCAATCTGCTGAACACGTACCATTGGCGCGCCACCGGACCCGATCAGGTGACGGTCTGGCGCGGGTGGTATTCGGTGCAGGGGGAAGACAACGAAACCGTCCGCCGGATGGCCGCGCAGGACCGTGCAACAACGGTGGAAGAAGACATTCATCTGGTCGAATCCGTACAGCGCGGGTTGCGGTCGCGGGGATATGTGCCAGGCCCGCTGGTGGTCGATCCGGCCTGCGGCGTGAACTCGGAACACTCGATCCTGCATTTGCAGCGCTGGATGAGGGAGGCCGTGGAAGGTCAGGCCTAAAGAGCGATGGCCAAAGGAAAACGCGGGGCGTCTTGCGCGGCTTGATTCCGCGCAAGACGTTGTCGCACCGGATGACCAGAGCGAAGCCGGTTTAGTCTGCGATGCAGAGCGTCACTTAACGCGTTGAATTCTTTGATTTCAGACAGCGTTGAGTGACTCAGATTTGCCGATTTCTGCTGTAATGTAACCGCCTGACGCCGTCCCTTACATCTCCATCAACTCCGCCACCTCAACCGACCCGCCATCCGAAATGATCGGACAACCAGCGGCCATGTCACACGCGGCCTCGATACTGCCTGCGGACACCACCGAATACCCCGACAACGGGTTCGCGCCGCCATCATCCGCCACACCGGAACTACTGACGGTCTTTGACATGCCCACCGGATTTCCCGGCTGAACCACCTTGTCCCCCATGCCACCGAACCAGGCCATCCAGGCCGCCATGACCTTTTCCCCTTCTTCCGGTGTGTCTGGCGCGCCGCCGCCGTGATAGGCAAAAATGAACTGTGGCATGTCTTCTCTCCCTTGGTTGAAATGATCTACGCAATGACCGCCGCGATACAGTTGAGCGAACTTTCCCAACCGCGATTGTGCGCGGCTGCTGCGTCTTCGGTTGCAAATTCCCGGTGATCCACGATCAGGCGCGCGCCCTTTGCCGTGGCCTCGACGGTAAAGGTCACGTGGGTTTCATCCCCGCGCTGGTCGTCTTCATCATGCCAGGCCCAGGTGAAGCCAACCGACCGTGGCGGGTCCACATGGGTGACATGGCCCGACACCTTGGCAAACGGCCCGTCCGCATTGGACATGACCGCAAACCACGGACCCTCGCGGCTGAAATCCAGATCATTGTCCGGCACGCTGACCCCTTCGGGGCCAAACCACTGCATCAGCTCCTTTGCCCCGCTGACAAAGCGAAAGAGCTTTTCGGGTGACACCCCGAACTCGCGTTCCAGCCGGACATCAACCATCGTCATCTTCCTCTAACATCAGCGCCTCTTCGAGGCGGTCCAAACTCATATCCCAGAAGGCCCGGTGCGATTGCGTCCAGTCGGCAATGGTGCGGATGGAAAGCGGACGGGCCGAATAATACCGGTGCGTGCCCTCCACCCGCTGCTCCACCAGCCCCGCCTCGCGCAGCACTTTCAGGTGGCGCGAAATGGCCGGGGCGGACATGCCTGATCCCTCGATGAACTGGCTCGCCGCCTGTTCCCCGTCTTCGATCAGCGTTTCAAAAATCCGCAGCCTGGTCTGGTCGGACAGGGCGGAAAAGGTCTTGGTCAGGTTCGTCATGCCCACATATTTAACGCAATCGTTAAATTATGTAAGGGGGAACCTGTCAGGACGCGACAAATTCGTCTTTTGAATAGCCTTGCAGGTAGAGCAGAGCGGTCAGATCACCATGGTTGATGCGAATGTCACATTCGGCAGCGACCGCAGGTTTGGCGTGCAGGGCCACGCCCGCACCGGCCCGGCCCAGCATCCCCAGATCATTCGCCCCGTCGCCGACTGCCATTACATCCGCCTCTGACAGACCCAGCCGCGCGGTGATCTCCTGCATCGCGCTGACCTTAGCATCGCGCCCCAGAATCGGACGGCTAATGTCACCCGTCAGCACACCATCTTCGATCAAAAGCGTGCTGGCCCGGTTTTCATCAAACCCCAATTCCGCCGCCACATGCGCCGTGAACGCCGTGAACCCGCCCGACACCAGCGCCGCATAGCCACCCGCCGCTTTCATCGTCGCGACCAGTTCCGCGCCTCCAGATGTCAACGTGATCTGGCTGGCCAGCACATCGGCAATAACCCTCTCCGGCTGCCCTTTCAGCAGAGCAACCCGCGCCAAAACCGCTTCTTCAAAATCCAGCTCACCATTCATGGCCCGCGCGGTGGTCTCTCGCACCGCCTCACCAACGCCCGCCGCTTCAGCCAGTTCGTCGATGCATTCCTGCTGGATCATGGTACTGTCCATATCCGCCAGCAGCACCCGCTTGCGCCGCCCCTCGGCGGGTTGCACCACCAGATCAACGCCCTGCACCTGCAGGTCCTCCCAAACCGACCAGCGATTGTCCGGCACGGCCTCCAACGCAAACTCAGCCGCCTCGTCCGGGGCCAGCCACTGCACATCGCCACCACCCCACGCATTGCGCAAAGCCTCGGGCAGAGCGGCGTCCAATCCACCCGTCCCCGGCGCAGTCAAAAGCGTGACAACATACATGAGCGGCTCCTGTTCAAAAATCGCCCATGTTGTGACGCGGTTCCCCCCAGATGACCAGTGCCCGCGCCTGCGTCAGACCGTTCCATCATCCGACAGCATGACGGAGATAAACCGCGTCCCGTCAAACTCGGCCAGAATGATCGCCCCCATCGCCGTCAACGGCACCGCCAGCACGGCCCCCGTCATCCCCCACAACGCCGTCCACAGCGCCAATGCCAACAGCACGGTAAACGGGCTGAGGTTCACGGATTTCCCCAGAAACTTGGGCTCGATGTAATACCCTACCATCATCTGCGGAACGAACAGCAGAACCAGAGTGACTACCGAATGCCAAAGCGACGCAAACTGCACGAGGCTCATGGTCACCGGAAACGCCACCGCAATGATCGACCCGACATACGGAATGTAATTCAACAACGCGATCAACAGCGCCCAGAACACCGCATGTTCAATTCCCAAAAGCCACATCAACACGTATGACACCAGCCCCAGGATCACGTTCACCAGCGTCTTGGCCGCCAGGTAGTCGCCGATGCGCGTGTTGATCTTGCGCACAACTTCCAGCGTCGCCTCTGCATGCCCCGATTGCCCCATCGCCAAACGCGTCTTGGCTGGCAACGCATCCAGATCGGCCAGAATGAACACGGCATAAAGCGCCGCCGTGATCACCACCGTCCCGCTTCCCGTCACCGCGGACAGGACCGATGGCAACAGCGTCGTCAGATCCACCCGGTCCATCAACCGTTCACTGTAATCCGCGACGCTCGGCACATCATCCAGCCCCAGCAAATCCACCAGCTTGGCCTGCAGGACATCCAGGTTTTCCACGTATAACGGCATGCTAGCCGTGATCGCCGCCGCGCTGGAGGCGACAATCGCACCCAGAAACAGGATCGACCCGATAAACGCCACCAGCACCAGCCACCGCCGCCACCCGCGCCCCAGCCGCCCGAGCACCGGTAACCGCAACATCGCCTCTGCCGCCGTGACCAGAATATAGACCGAGATCACGCCCACCAGCACCGGCAACAGGATCGACTGCCCCACCTTCAACAACCAACCGACCATGATCATCAGCGCCACCGCGCAGGTCACCATGGCCAGCGTTTCCAACCCTGTGCGCTTCATCTGTTCCGGATCACTCAAAAAGGACACCCACGTTTCCGATACGCGCATTTCACGAAATCACCACGGATAAATCCAGTGTGATCCTCGAAAAATCGGGTTGCCCGCCCCGATCCACACCTCTATCCCGGTCCGTGGGACACCCCTCCCCAACGAGGGGCGTATATCTGGAAGGATAACACAGATGGCACTTGAATACCCGGCGACGCGGCCGGCCAATCCGCGTTTTTCCTCTGGCCCCTGCGCCAAGCCCCCCACATTTTCCGTTGATACGCTGGCCGACGCCGCCCTGGGCCGGTCACACCGTGCTGCCATTGGCAAGGACAAGCTGAAGGCCGCAATCGACGGCACGCGCGAAATCCTCGGCGTGCCGGACGACTACCGCATCGGCATTGTACCTGCCTCGGACACCGGCGCGGTCGAAATGGCAATGTGGTCGCTGTTGGGCGAACGCAAGGTTGAAATGCTCGCCTGGGAAAGCTTTGGCGCAGGCTGGGTCACCGATGTGGTCAAGCAGCTGAAACTCGACGCAGAGATCAAGACAGCCGAATACGGCGAGATTGTCGATCTGGCTGGCGTCAATACGGACAATGACGTGGTCTTAACCTGGAACGGCACCACCTCGGGCGTGCGGGTTCCGAATGGCGACTGGATCGCGGATGACCGCGCGGGCCTGACGATCTGTGATGCCACATCTGCGGCCTTCGCGCAGGACCTGCCCTGGGACAAGCTGGATGTGACCACATTCTCCTGGCAGAAGGTGCTGGGCGGTGAGGCTGCGCATGGCATGCTGATCCTCAGTCCGCGCGCGGCGGAACGGCTGGAAGGCTATACGCCGCCCTGGCCCCTGCCCAAAATTTTCCGCCTGACCAAGGGCGGCAAGATCAACGAAGGCATCTTCCGGGGCGAAACGATCAACACCCCCTCCATGCTGGCGGTCGAGGACTATTTGCAAGCGCTCGACTGGGCCCGGTCTGTTGGCGGGCTCCAGGGACTGATCGCGCGTGCGGATGCCAATGCGCAGGCCATTTTTGATTTCTGCGATGCCCATGATTGGATCGCAAACCTGTCCGCTGACACGGCGACACGGTCCAACACATCGGTCTGCCTGAAATTCACCGATCCCCGGATTTCAGATGGGGCCGGTTTTGCCAAAGCCGTGGCAAAGCGGCTGGAGACAGAAGGTGTGGCCTATGACATCGGCGCCTATCGCGACGCCCCTCCGGGCCTGCGCATCTGGTGCGGCGGCACGGTCGAAACCTTGGACATTGCGGCGATGCTGCCCTGGCTCGCCCACGCGTTCGAGGCCGAAATCGCGACCCTCACCGAAACCGTCTGATCGCTCTTCGCTCCCTTCCGGGCGCTCCTCGCTTTGCCGACCTGCGCCCAAAATTCAAAGGATTGCCCAAATGGCTCCCAAAGTACTCGTTTCCGACAAGCTCAGCGAAACCGCTGTCCAGATTTTCCGTGACCGTGGCATCGACGTGGATTTCCTGCCCGACGTGGGCAAGGACAAGGAAAAACTGGCCGAGATCATCGGCCAATATGACGGCCTTGCCATCCGTTCCGCGACCAAGGTCACGCCCAAGATCCTCGAACGCGCCGAAAACCTGAAAGTGATCGGTCGCGCGGGCATCGGCACTGACAATATCGACAAGGACGCCGCCTCGCAAAAAGGGGTGATCGTCATGAACACCCCCTTCGGCAACATGATCACCACGGCGGAACATGCCATCGCCATGATGTTCGCCGCCGCCCGCCAGATCCCCGAGGCGTCGGCCTCAACCCATGCAGGCAAATGGGAAAAGTCCAAGTTCATGGGTGTCGAACTGACCGGTAAAACTCTGGGCGTGATCGGCGCAGGCAATATTGGTGGCATCGTTTGTGAACGCGCGCGCGGGCTGAAGATGAAAGTTGTCGCCTATGACCCGTTCCTGGGCGAAGACAAAGCCGCCCAGATGCAGGTCGAAAAGGTGGAACTGGACGATCTGCTGACCCGCGCCGATTTCATCACCCTGCACGTGCCCCTGACCGACCAGACCAAAAACATCCTGAGCCGGGAAAACCTGGCCAAGACCAAACCGGGCGTGCGCGTCATCAACTGCGCGCGCGGCGGGCTGGTCGACGAAGAAGCGCTGGCCGAAATGCTGCAATCCGGCCATGTGGCGGGTGCGGCGTTTGATGTGTTCTCGCAGGAACCCGCCACCGAAAACCCGCTGTTCAACCTGCCCAACGTGGTCTGCACCCCTCACTTAGGCGCGGCCACCACCGAAGCACAGGAAAACGTGGCGCTTCAGGTGGCAGAGCAGATGTCGAACTACCTGCTCGACGGAGCCGTGGAAAACGCGCTGAACATGCCGTCAATGACGGCGGAAGAGGCGCGCGTCATGGGGCCCTGGGTGGAACTGGCCGGGCATTTGGGCAGCTTCATTGGTCAGATGACGGACGAACCGGTGCAGGCGATCAACATCCTCTATGATGGTGTTGTGGCCGACATGAATCTGCCTGCGCTGAACTGTGCCGTGATCGCCGGGATCATGAAAAAGGTGAACCCGGATGTGAACATGGTCTCGGCCCCCGTGGTCGCGGCTGAGCGAGGGATTCAGATCAGCACGACCAATCAGGCCAAATCGGGCGCGTTTGAGGGTTACATCAAGGTCACTGTGGTCACTCCCAAACGCGAACGCTCCATCGGCGGCACGGTGTTCTCCGACGGCAAACCGCGCTTCATCCAGATCAAGGGCATCAATATCGACGCTGAGATCGGCCACCACATGCTCTACACCACAAACGAGGCCGTACCGGGCATCATCGGAGCGCTCGGCCAGACCCTAGGCGACAACGGCGTCAACATCGCGAACTTCCCCCTTGGCCGCGCCGCCGCCGGGGGGGAAGCCATCGCGCTGCTCTATGTCGACGAACCGGTCCCCGCCGAAGCCCGCGCGCTACTGGCCGAAACCGGGCTCTTCACCCAGATCAAACCGCTGCAATTCGACGTGGCCTGACCCCTTCATTGTTCTCAAAACACTCCGGGGTGAATTGCCCGGAACGGGCAAGAGGGGCAGCGCCCCTGCTGCCGCCTTGCCTTCCCTGCCGCAGCGTTGCAAGTAGCCCGCAAACAGCAGGGGCAGCCCATGACAGATCCCATCTACGCCATCGGCGACATCCACGGCCAATTGTCCATGCTCGAAACCGCCCTCGCGCGGATCGAATCCGATGGCGGCCCCGACGCCCAAATCGTCTTCCTCGGCGACTACACCGACCGTGGCCCGGACAGCCGGGGTGTGCTGAACCTGCTGGTTCAGGGGCAAAAACAGGGCCGCAACTGGACCTTCCTCAAGGGCAACCACGACCGGATGATGGAATGGTTCCTCGGCGACCCACCCCGTCAGGACCCGCATCTGCTGGTCGGCTATCACTGGTTTCACGACCGGCTGGGCGGCATCGAAACCCTGCAATCCTACGGCATCGACCAGATCGAGGGCCGCCGTCAGACCGAATTGGCCACCGAGGCCCGCGCAACCGTGCCCACCGACCACCTCACATTCCTGCGCGGCCTCCACCTCAGCCATACCCAAGGCCCACTCTTCTTTGCCCATGCCGGTATCCGTCCCGGCGTCCCTCTGGACCAACA
Source organism: Paracoccaceae bacterium (assembly GCA_040830545.1). Classification (GTDB taxonomy): domain Bacteria; phylum Pseudomonadota; class Alphaproteobacteria; order Rhodobacterales; family Rhodobacteraceae; genus HXMU1420-2. The sequence goes on from JBFOMB010000073.1 coordinate 56,288, forward strand.
GGCCGAAAACGATCTGCTCTGGATCCGGCAGGAATTCCACAACGACCCGCGCGACCACGGCCCGTTGATCGTACACGGCCACACCCCGGTCGAAGGTCCCACGCATTACGGCAACCGCGTCAACCTCGACAGCGGCGCGGGCTATGGCTACCCGCTCACCACCGCCGTTTTCGAAGGCCGCGACTGTTGGACCCTAACCGACACCGGGCGCAAACCCTTGCTGCCGGACTAACACCCTCAACACCCGCACGCCGCAGTCCCGGGCCTGACCCGGCACCTCTCACGCACCAGCGGATAAAACTCGACTGATGATCTTAAACGACCGGTAACACGCCCGCGTTATACAGACACATGGTTGGGGGCTGATCCGGTAACGAGTGTCCCGTTTGACAAGGTGAAGAGTACTGGCTCCCAACCACTTCCAGTTTTTTTGAGTCTTGAGGTCAGCGTGTTGCGGGGGATTCTAACACCTTTTTTTGGCGTTTAGGGTCTGCGCAAACGGCCTTTGTTGAAACCGCTACGGCTTTGCCCGTGTTTCTTTCCGACCTCCGAAAGCTGCCTCCTAGACCAGTCCCCGAGCTCGGGTGGGGGTGAAGCCCCCGCCGTTTTGCCGAAGGCAAACCTTTGGTTTGACAGGGCGGTCGGGGGCTGGTCGGCTTCGCCTCCTGGGGAAAAAGCCAAAGGCTTTGTGTTCGGACGAGCGGATCCTATCGAGATCACCCCGCCCGCAACCCGGCCCAGTCCAGCACCACCTTGCCGCTCTCCCCGGATTTCATCGCCTGAAATCCGTCGGCAAACGCGTTCGCCGCATACCGATGCGTGATCACGCCCGACACATCCAACCCGTTCTGCAGCATGGCAATCATCTTGTACCAGGTCTCGAATATCTCGCGCCCATAAACACCCTTGATCGTGATCGCCTTGAACACGATTCGGCTCCAGTCCACGGGTGACTTGCCCGGCGGAATACCCAACAGGGCAATCCGCCCGCCCATCACCAGGTTTTCCACCATCTGATCCAATGCAACCTGCGCACCCGACATCTCCAGACCCACGTCGAACCCCTCGGTCATGCCCAGCCCGGCCTGAACCGACGCCAGATCCTCCTGCGCCACGTTCACCGGCACCACATCCGCCACCCGCGCCGCAAGGTCCAGCCGCGCGGAGTTCACATCCGTGATCACCACATGCCGCGCGCCCACGTGCCGGGCCACAGCCGCCGCCATGATCCCAATCGGCCCCGCACCGGTGATCAGCACATCTTCACCCACCAGATCAAAGCTCAGCGCCGTATGCACCGCATTCCCCAACGGGTCTAGGATCGCGCCAATGTCATCGCTGACCTCATCCGGCAAGGGCACCACATTGAAGGCAGGCAGCCGCAGGTACTCGGCAAAGGCCCCCTGCTCGTTCACCCCAATCCCGCGCGTTTCCGGGTCCAGATGGAACTTGCCCGCGCGTGATTGCCGCGAATGCCGCCCGATCAGATGCCCCTCGCCCGAACAGCGCTGGCCAATTTGCAAGTCTTCAACATTGCGGCCCAGTTCCACGATTTCGCCCGCGAATTCATGGCCCGTGATCAATGGCACAGGCACGGTTTTCTGCGCCCAGTCATCCCAGTTCCAGATATGCACATCCGTGCCGCAGATCCCGGTCTTGTTCACGCGGATCAACACATCATCCGGCCCAATCTCGGGCACCGGGGCGTCGACCATCCACAACCCTTCGGCAGCGTGTGATTTTTCCAGTGCTTTCATCGTGTTGCGCATCAGATCACTCCCGTTGCCTTGCCAGCGATTTCAAACGCGCCCAGCGCACGGTCCAGTTCGTCACGGGTCAGCGCCGCGTTCATCTGTGTACGAATGCGTGCTTGCCCCTTGGGCACGACAGGGAAGAAAAACCCGCTGACATAGACGCCTTCGTCAAACAGCCGCGCCGCCATGTCCTGCGCCAGCCGCGCGTCCCCCAGCATGACCGGGATGATCGGATGTTCACCGGGCAGCAGGTCAAACCCCAGACGGGTCAACCCCTCCCGCCAGTACCGCGCGTTTTCGAACAATTGTGCCCGCAAGGCCGCGCCTTCCTCCACCAACCGGATCGCTTCGATCCCGGCGGCAACAACGGCGGGCGGCAGGGAATTTGAAAACAGGTAGGGCCGCGCACGTTGGTGCAGCAGGTCGATCACCGGGTGCGGTCCTGCAATATACCCGCCGATGGCCCCACCCCGTGCCTTGCCCAACGTCCCGGGGAGGATGTCTATGTCGACGCCAAAGTGATCCGGCGTCCCCGCCCCGCGCGGTCCCATGAACCCGGTGGCATGGCAGTCATCCACCATCGTGACCGCGCCATAGGTATCCGCCAACCGCTTGATTTCGGGCAGGTTTGCCAGATAGCCGTCCATCGAAAAAACGCCATCCGTGGCGATCATGATGTGACGCGCCCCGTTGGCGCGGGCCTCTTTCAACTTGCCCTCCAGATCACCCATATCGTTGTTGGCATAGCGATAGCGCTGCGCCTTGCACAGGCGAATGCCGTCGATGATCGAAGCATGGTTCAGGCTGTCCGAAATGATCGCATCCTCCGGCCCCAACAGCGGCTCGAACAACCCGCCATTGGCGTCGAAACAGGCGGCAAACAGGATTGCGTCGTCCTTTTTCAGAAACCCGGCCAAGCGCTGTTCCAGATCGCGGTGAATGTCCTGCGTGCCACAGATGAACCGGACACTGGCCATGCCAAACCCTTTGCCCTCCATCACGCCCTGCGCCGCCGCGATCAGGTCGGGATGATCTGCCAGTCCAAGGTAGTTGTTGGCGCACAGGTTGATCACATGCCGATCCCCAACGGTGATTTCACCACCCTGGGGCGAGGTGATCATCCGTTCCCGCTTGTAAAGGCCATCGGCCTCAATCTGGGTCAGGGTCTGGGACAGGTGGGTCAGGTAATCCGTGGACATGAGCGACTCCGTTATACTGGAGGCGTATCTATCATGCCGGATCAGATTCCGGAATAGCGGATTTCCTGTTTCACGGAAAAATTTCCGCGAAATGAGAGAAATTGGAGCCGCGCATCGACGGGTCGCGGTGCGGCGATCCGAACTAACAGAGTTTCACTTTATGCCTGCCAAACCCGTACTCCCTTGCTGTCAGTCACTTAGGGCAAACAAATCGCCGCGCCGGGGGGCGGCCCGGCGATGCGCGGCGGGCCAGAGGCCCTTGATTCCGCGCAAGCTTCCATGCGCCGATGGTTATAGGGAAAATCCCTCGATCACCCTCTGTACAAAACGGGGTAACGCCTCCCTCAGGTCTGTACGTTTTGGGGTGTCTCTCGGTTTCGGGCTATGCGTTTTGTACAGAAAGGATCGCCCGTGCAGGACCGTCCACAGCGGTGATGCAATGCGCCACATCCGCCGCATACCGCGCCGTGTCACCGGTCCCAAGCCGCTGCGTCGCGGTGCCAGAACGCACCTCCAGCATCCCCGAGATCACCGTCAGCAACTCCCGTGCACCACTGCGATGCGGTTGACTGTCCAGCGCACCTAATGCAGCAAAATCAAGATCATAGAGCTCGTACCGCCCCGCCTCTTCCGGTGGCGACAGGATGCGGATCGTCACCCCGGCATCGCGATTTTCAATCGCCGGAACCTCCGCCGCGCGGACCAGCTCGATACTGTCCCCACCCGGCCCGGTATCCAAAAGCCCCGCAAAATCAACCTGCAACGCCCGCGTCAGATTCCAAAGCGTCGCAATCGTCGGACTACTCTCCCCCCGCTCAATCTGACTGACCATCGACCGGGAAACGCCGGACAATTTCGCCACGGCGTCCAGCGACAGGCCTTGCTCGCGGCGCGCGGCCTTGAGCCGTCCGGGCAGTTTGTTCAGGATTGCGTCATCGGTGTCCGACATGGCGGATTGCTCCCCCGGTCGGCCACGAAAGTCAATGCCAACCAGCACTTTGCACGATACACAAGGCGCTGCATACTCAGGCAAACACCCCAAGACGAGGACCGCCATGCAGTTTCATTTGAACGGATTCCGTCCCGGTGATCCCCGAATTTCCGAACCATTGGCGGCAGGCGAACGACCTCTATCCCTCCCGGAAGAAACAGATGTGCTGATTGTCGGCTGCGGCCCCGCCGGGCTGACACTGGCGGCGCAGATGGCTGCCTTTCCCGACATTCGCACCGTCATCGTTGACCAAAAAACCGGGCCTTTGGAACAGGGTCAGGCGGACGGAATTGCCGTGCGCACGATGGAGATGTTTCAGGCCTTTGGCTTCGCGGATCAGGTCAAGCGTGAGGCCTATTGGGTCAACGAAGCGACCTTCTGGAAACCTGATCCGGAAAATTCGGCGGGCATCATCCGCACAGGGCGCATTGAAGACACCGAGGACGGGTTGTCCGAATTCCCTCACGTGATCCTCAATCAGGCGCGGGTGCATGATTTCTACCTCGACGTCATGCACCGATCCCCGCAACGGGCCGCGCCATGTTACGGGCGGCGGTTCGAAACGCTAAACCGGGATCAGAAAGGGGTCACAGCCACGTTCACCAACTTGACCACGGGCAAGGCGGATACCATCCGCGCCCGCTATGTCGTTGGTTGTGACGGCGCGCGCAGCGGGGTTCGTTCGTCGCTTGGGCTACAATTGGAGGGGGATTCGGACAATGCGGCCTGGGGCGTCATGGATGTGCTGGCGGTGACGGATTTTCCTGACATCCGCCTGAAGTCTCTGATCCAATCGAAAGAAGAGGGCAGCATCCTAATCATCCCCCGCGAAGGCGGCTACATGGCGCGGTTTTACATTGAGTTGGACAAGCTGCGCGCGGACGAACGGGTCCGGGAACGCAACATCACCGCTGATCACCTAATCGCCGCCGCCAACAGGATCCTGCGTCCCTATACGTTGGACGTCAAAGACGTGGCGTGGTGGTCTGTCTACGAAATCGGCCAGCGGCTGTGCGCGCGCTATGATGATGCGTCCGAGGGCGTGCTGCCCCGCGTGTTCATTGCCGGCGATGCCTGTCACACGCACAGCCCCAAGGCCGGTCAGGGGATGAACGTATCCATGCAGGACACGTTCAATCTGGGCTGGAAGCTGGCGGGCGTGGTGCGCGGGCAGTACCCCGAGGACCTGTTGACCACCTATTCCGAGGAGCGGCAGGCGGTGGCGCAGGAACTGATCGACTTTGACCGGGAATGGGCGCGGGTACTGGCAGGAAAAACCGGGTCGGAGGATGACCGGTTTGACGACTACTTCTCGACCCATCTGAGGTACACCGCAGGAACCACAATCCGGTATGCGCCATCCCGCTTGACCGGGGATGACACAGCGCAGGACTTGGCAACCGGGTTCCAAGTGGGCATGCGATTTCACTCCGCGCCGGTGATCCGGCTGGCAGATGCGAAACCGATGGAATTGGGCCATGTGGCTGAGGCGGATGGGCGCTGGCGGCTTTACCTGTTTGGTAGCGCGACGGATCAAAGGTTGCGGGATTTGCACAACTGGCTGGACCGCGACCCCACCTCACCCCGTGTGCGGTACACGCCAGAGGACGCTGACCCGGACGCTGTGATCGACATTCGCGCCGTGTTTCGAGAAGGGCATCGCGCGTTGGAGTTGGCAGAGATGCCCCCCGGTTTGCTGCCACGCAAAGGGCGGTACGGGCTAGCGGACTATGAGAAGATGTTCTGCCCTGACCCAAAGGCGGATATCTGGACCATGCGCGGGCTCGACCCACGCGGATGCATGGTACTGGTGCGCCCGGATCAGTTTATCGCGCAAGTGCTGCCATTGGAGTCGCAGGGGCAGTTGACCGCGTATTTTGACGGATTCATGCTGCCGCAGCGAGGCTAGTCCCCTACCCTGCGGCAGAGGCCTCATCATCCAACCTCTCCGCTCGTCGGGCGAGTTTCGCGGCCAGGTTCATCCCCACACCGGGCCGCGACCATGGGCATTCCGCGATACAGATGGCGCAGCCGGAGGTCTGGTTGAAAAACGGCAGGCATTTTTCGAAATCCACGTACCATTTGTCGACGCCCCGCACGGTTTGTTTGACGGGTGACAAAGCCTCGGGCGGGCAGGCGTCTTCGCAGATGCGGCAGGAGGTGCAGAAATCGTCGATCCCAAAGTCACGCGGCGGTGTAGGCGCAAACGGCGCATCGGTCAGCACGGCAGACAGGCGGAAGGACGCGCCAAATTCCGGGTTGATGATCGACCCATGCTTGCCCAATTCACCAAACCCGCAGGCCAGCGCAGGAGGGATCATGGCCAGTGCGCCAGTCATCGGGCCGGTCACTGCCTCCGCCTCCCACCCCTGTTCGCGAATCCATCCGGCCACGGCTTTTGCGGCGGCGGCTGCGCGGGCGTATTGCGCCATGACCTCCAGCCCCGCCTGATCCTCGGGCGCGGTGCGAATGTTGTCATAGGCGTGCTGCACGCCCAAGATAATCACGCGGGACTGAGGGATGTCATACCCCTCAAACACCCAATCCGGTTGCATTTCTGCAACGCCGGTCATGTCGCACACGCCGCTTTCTACGAATTGATCCAGCCCCTTGGTCCACACATCGGGTGCCGCTTGTCGTGCTGACTCGGCCACATCCGGCAAAGGCGCATCCAGCACCTTCTGCCGCTCGGCCCGGCTGTCCTGAAAGGCCGGGTTTCGCGCGGATTGCTTGTAGAAATAGAGTTGCAACGTGCCGTGCGGGATATCGGATGGGTTTGGGGCCCAGTAGACCATGCGGGGGCGGCGAAAATCGCGCTCTCCAAGGCCATTGATGGCGTTGCCGTCTACCCCGGGATGCTGCGATAGCTGATCCGGGTCCGGCGTGAACGGGCGGTGCGGATTTGGCTTGGGCATGGGCGGAGCGTAACACGGCAATGGCCGCCTGTCTGCCCTGCCTGCTCGGTTTGACGCTTAGAACAACATCTCCACCAAAAGCAGCGCAACTGCCACGATCAAGCCGCCCATGACCCCGCCGCGCAACCGTTCGCGACGGCGCTGCCGGCGACGCAGGGCCGCATCCTGGCTGGTGCCGCGCAGGGATGCCTCCAACAGCGCAGGCAGTCGCGGGCCGAACCGGGTCAGCACACGTGCCGTTTTGGCCAGATCGTTCAGGAACGCGCGCGGGCCGATGGATTTCTCGATGTAATCGGTGACCACGGGCCGGGCCGCTTCCCAGATGTTGATATGCGGGTCGAGCGAACGTGCCACGCCTTCGACCACCACCATGGTGCGCTGGAGCAGGATCAGTTCGGTCCTTGTTTCCATGCCAAACCGCTCCGTCACCTCGAACAGGTAACTCAGCAGCCGCGCCATGGAGATGTGGGAGGCGTCCATGCCAAAGATCGGTTCACCCACAGCCCGCAAGGCGCGGGCGAATTCATCTACGTCGCGGTCAGCAGGGACATACCCGGCCTCGAAATGCACCTCGGCCACACGTTTGTAGTCGCGCCGGATGAAACCATAGAGGATCTGGGCATAGACCCGGCGTGTGTATTCGTCGATCTGCCCCATGATGCCGAAATCATAGGCAATGATGTCCCCGTTCGGGGCGACCTTCATGTTGCCCTGATGCATGTCAGCATGGAAAAACCCGTCGCGCAGGGCGTGCATCAGGAACAGGGTCAGCACCCGTTCGGCCAGCAGCGCGCGGTTGTGCCCCGCTGCGTCCAGCGCGTCATTGTCGCCAATCGGCACACCATCCGCCCAGCCCAACGTCATCACACGACGGGCGGAATGTCCCCATTTGAGCGCGGGAACCCGGAAGCCTTCATCGTTCTGCGTGTTGTTGGCGAATTCCGATGCCGCAGCGCTTTCGACGCGCAAATCCAGCTCGCCCCGGACCACGCCGTCGAAGTGTTCGATGACATCCATTGGTTTCAGACGACGTGCACCCGGAGCCGTCAGTTCCACCATCCGCGCGGCGAGGTAGAAGGCGTCCACGTCCTTGCGAAACGCGCGTTCGATACCCGGACGCAGGACTTTGACGGCAACCTCCTCGCCGGATTCGGCCAGCCGCGCCTTGTGTACCTGCGCGATGGAGGCGGCGGCGATGGGATCACTGAATTCGGAAAACAGCGTGTCCGTGCTGGCCCCCAATTCGCGCTGCACCTCGGCCCGCGCCTCGGCCACGGGAAACGGCGGCAGCTTATCCTGCAAGACGCGCAATTGCTGGGCCAGTTCATCGCCAACCACGTCCGGTCGGGTCGACAGCACCTGCCCGAATTTGATGTAGGCCGGCCCCAGCGCCGTCAGCGCACGAGTCGCGGGCGGCATGGCGGGGTCACCCCGATAGCCCAGCCATTTGAACGGCCAACCCAACAAGCGGGCCACGATACGCAGGGACCGGGGCGCTTCGAATGCGTCCAGAACGAGGTTCATCGCGCCGGTCCGTTCCAGTGTCGCGCCGGTCACTACCAGACGCCAGATATTATGCGGGCCGCGCATGGATCAGAGTTTCCAGCCGGAATGCAGCGCTGCAATCCCCATGGACAGGTTGCGATACTTGGCCTGTTCGAACCCTGCGTCGCGCACCATTTGCAGGAACGTGTCCTGATCGGGGAATTTGCGGATCGATTCGACGAGGTATTGATAGCTGTCCCCGTCCTGCGCGATCAGTTGGCCCATGCGCGGGATCACGTTGAAACTGTAGGCGTCATAGGCCTTTTGCATCATCGCGTTGGGCAACTGGCTGAACTCCAGCACCATCAGACGCCCGCCGGGCCGCAGCACGCGGAAGGCCTCGGCCAACGCCTCGGCGGGGCGGACCACGTTTCGAATGCCAAAGCTGATCGTGTAGACGTCAAATGTGTTGTCCGGAAAGGGCAGCGCCATGGCGTCACCGGTGATCCAGTCGAGGCTGTCGGCCATTTGTTCGGCCTCTGCGCGTTTGCGGCCTTCGACCAGCATAGGCTCGGTCAGGTCCAGCACCGTGGCATGCCCATGCCCTGCCCGTTTCAGAAAGCGGAATGCGATGTCGCCCGTCCCACCCGCCACATCCAGCAGACGTTGACCCGGACGAGGCGCCAGCCAATCCATCATCGCGTCCTTCCAGATGCGATGAATGCCAGCGCTCATCACGTCATTCATGATGTCATATTTTGAGGCAACCGAGTTGAAGACGCCCTGCACGCGCCCGGCCTTGTCGGACTCGGGGATGTCTTCGTAGCCGAAATGGGTGGTTTTGTCGTTTGTCTCGGTCATGGGCCCTTGCCGTCATCGCGCGTTCAGGCTTGTTATATGTCTCCTGCGCGCGCGTACAATGCGCTGCTTTGATCCAGGCGGAGAAGACATGCCCGAACTTCCCGAAGTAGAAACCGTGCGGCGCGGTTTGGTTCCGGCGATGGAGGGTGTGGTAATCGCCCGGGCCGACGTGAACCGACCTGACCTGCGCTGGCCCTTTCCCGAGCGTATGGCCGAGCGGCTGAGTGGCCAGAAAGTGCTACGTCTTGGGCGTCGGTCCAAATATGTTCTGGCAGAACTGGGCAGCGGTGAAACGCTGTTGATCCATCTGGGCATGTCGGGGCGTATGACGGTCAGTGGTGACCCGTTGGGGCAGTTCGTGCATGACCACCCTGCCCCGGAAAAACATGACCACGTTGTCTTTCACATGGAAAACGGCGCGCGGGTCACGTTCAACGATCCGCGCCGGTTCGGGGCGATGGACCTGTTTCCGACAGCAGAGGGCGAAGCGCACAAGCTGTTGGCCGGGCTGGGGCCAGAGCCATTGGGCAATGGTTTCGACGCGACCTATCTGGCCGGACGGCTGCGGGACAAGAATACGCCGATCAAAGCCGCGCTGCTGGATCAGAGGATCGTGGCGGGACTGGGCAACATTTACGTGTGTGAGGCGCTGTATCGGTCAGGGATTTCACCCAAGCGCAAGGCCGGACGTATTGGCTCGGCGCGGATCAACACGTTGACGGGTGCGATTCGTGATGTGTTACGAGACGCGATTGAGGCGGGTGGATCATCCTTGCGCGATTTCCGGCAAGCGGATGGAGAACTGGGGTATTTCCAGCACAGCTTTGACGTCTATGGCCGCGAGGGCGACCCCTGCCGCAGAGACGGCTGTTCCGGCGCTGTGAGCCGATCGGTGCAATCCGGCCGATCGTCATTCTATTGTGGCCAATGTCAGCGCTGATGTTTCAGGGGACCAAAGATGGGTTGATCGACACGCACCCCATGTTAAGGAGTCAGTCTGAACAGGAACAGCGAAAGCGGCAAAATGGCTTTTGAGACGATTATCGTCGAAACCGAGGATCACGTTACCCTCATCAAACTGAACCGGCCCGATGCGTTGAACGCGCTCAATTCGCAATTGCTGGGGGAACTCAGCAAGGCGCTGGAAGAGGCAGACAGCAACGACAAGGTGCGCTGCATCATCATCACCGGTTCGGAAAAGGCGTTTGCCGCAGGTGCCGACATCAAAGAGATGTCGGAGATGAGCTTTGCCGATGTGTTCACAAACAACCTGTTTGCGGAAGCATGCGACCGGATCACGTCGATCCGCAAGCCGATCATCGCAGCGGTATCGGGTTATGCCCTGGGCGGCGGGTGCGAATTGGCGATGATGTGCGATTTCATCATTGCATCTGACACGGCGAAGTTCGGGCAGCCTGAAGTCAACCTGGGCGTGATGGCCGGGATGGGTGGCAGCCAGCGGCTGACGCGGTTCGTGGGCAAGTCAAAGGCGATGGACATGAACCTGACGGGTCGCTTCATGCCCGCAGACGAAGCCGAGCGCGCAGGGCTGGTCAGCCGGGTCGTGCCTGCCAAGAAGTTGTTGGAAGAAGCTCAAGGCGCGGCGCAAAAGATTGCGGAAAAATCCTCGATCTCGATCCTGGCGATCAAGGAATCGGTCGACCGCAGCTATGAAACCACGCTGGAAGAAGGCGTGTTGTTTGAACGCCGCGTGTTCCATTCGATGTTCGCGACCGAAGATCAGACCGAAGGCATGGCTGCCTTCCTGGAAAAGCGCGAACCGCAGTTCCGCGACAAATAGGCAGACGTGCCATTGGGGGGAAGGCGATTCCCCCTTTTCATTTGGGGCGGGCTGCCGTATAGGCCCGCCGATACATGCGCGTGATGCCCGCTTGGCAGGAGCAACCGGTGAGGGAACCCGGGGCGGACGTTTTACGTGCAATGAACCGATATTGATCCGCCGAAAGGACCCACATCATGGCAAATTCGCCCCAGGCAAAGAAACGCGCCCGTCAGAACGAGAAACGTTTCGCCATCAACAAAGCCCGTCGTTCGCGCATCCGCACCTATCTGCGCAAGGTCGAAGAGGCCATCGCATCCGGTGACAAAGATGCCGCTTCTGCCGCTTTGCGCGCCGCTCAGCCCGAGCTGATGCGCGGTGTCACCAAGGGTGTGTTGCACAAGAACACCGCCGCGCGCAAAATGTCGCGCTTGTCCTCGCGGGTCAAAGCGCTGGGCTAAGATCACGGCCAACTGACATTTTTGTTGGTGGTCCAAGGCGTTGCATTTTGCAGCGCCTTTTTTCGTGCCAGGTCGTGCTGCAAGAGCGAGAGATTCTTTGTCGTCCGCGTGCCTGTCAAGAAGAGAGTTTCGTTGCTGGCGACCCCGTGAAATTGCTAGTTTCAGTCCAGCGATTCATTCGCCTTGGGGGGACAGGCCACCGCGTGGCATCCGATGGCTTCGGATGGAATTCGGTGGAAACTGGGCAACTGGCAACGCCAGCACAGTTCAGAACGCCTGATAGCCGGTTCGCCGGTGTTTGGGACCTGTCATAACATATTTGGTACGCGCGACGACGCAAGGTTCGACCGGTGTCCATCGGTCCGTGCGCAGTCGGCTTTTGCCCGGTGATTCCACTGTCACGGGGGCGGTTCAGAATTGTTTGCCTCCCAGGCGAACCATCCCGATTACGGGGCGCGCAAACAGCGGCCGGAAAGGCCACAGAACAAAGTCGATGCGAGGCACTGAATGACCGAAGACACGTGGGGCGAACTCAAGAAAAAGCTTCTGAAAACCGTTGGCCAGAACAACTATTCCCAGTGGATTGACCCTCTGGAGCTGGATTCGGTGCAAGACGGCGTCGCGGTTTTCAATGTTCCCACTCATTTCCTGGGCAACTATGTCAGCCAGAATTTTGCAGATCTGATTCTGTTCGAATTCAACTCGGCTGGTGAAGTGGTTCAGCGGTTGAAGTTCCAGGTGTCCGCAAACACTCCGACGAAGCCAAAGCCCAGCGCGCCCGCTGTTGCGGACCGGCCGACCGAGCGTTCCTCTGAGCGCAGCGCTAAAACCCAAGCCGCACCGCTGGATCCGCGGTTCACATTTGACACCTTTGTGGTGGGCAAACCGAACGAATTGGCCCATGCCGCCGCGCGTCGCGTCAGCGAAGGCGGGCCGGTCACGTTCAATCCGCTGGTTCTCTATGGCGGCGTCGGTCTGGGTAAAACGCACCTAATGCACGCAATTGCCTGGGAATTGCAGGCCCGTCAGCCTGAACTCAACGTGCTGTACCTGTCAGCGGAACAGTTCATGTACCGTTTTGTTCAGGCGCTGAGCGAACGCAAGATGATGGATTTCAAATTCCTGTTCCGCGCAGTCGACGTTCTCATGGTGGATGATGTTCAGTTCATCGCGGGCAAGGACAGCACACAGGAAGAATTCTTCCACACGTTCAATGCGCTCGTGGACCAGAACAAGCAGATCATCATCTCTGCCGACCGTGCACCGGGCGAGATCAAGGATCTGGAAGACCGCGTGAAATCCCGCCTGCAATGCGGGCTGGTCGTGGACCTGCATCCGACCAATTACGAACTGCGTCTGGGCATCCTGCAATCCAAGGTGCAGCAGTACAGGTCCACCTACCCCGACCTTGTGATCGCGGACGGCGTGCTGGAATTCCTGGCCCAACGGATTTCGACAAACGTGCGCGTTCTCGAAGGCGCGTTGACCCGGCTCTTTGCCTTTGCCTCGCTTGTCGGGCGCGAGATCGACATGGAACTGACGCAGGATTGCCTGGCGGATGTTCTGCGCGCCTCAGAGCGCAAGATCACGGTCGAGGAAATTCAGCGCAAGGTCTCGGAATACTACAACATCCGCCTCAGCGACATCGTCGGTCCCAAGCGTCTGCGCGCCTATGCCCGGCCCCGTCAGGTGGCGATGTATCTGTGCAAGCAATTGACCAGCAGATCACTGCCGGAAATCGGTCGCCGGTTCGGCGGTCGTGACCACACAACCGTCATGCATGGTGTGAAACGCATTCAGGAATTACAGCACACAGACGGCCAAATCGCTGAAGATGTTGAGATTTTACGCCGCGCACTCGAGGCGTGACGCCACGTCATCACGCTTCTGTGAAGTCGATCACTTAAATGAGAATGGTTCGCACATATGTAGTTCCCACAGGCGAATTGCAGGGACTATTCGATTTATGAACTGAGAGACGTCTTGTTCGGAAACGCTCGGAAACGGCCCGCATTTTTTTAGCGGGCCGGGCGGACCAACAAGGCACAGGTTGACCGACTGCCGTATTTTCAAGGCACAAGGCAGCCAAGACTAAACACTCGGACACTGTGTTTGACCTGACCAGAGCGACACCGCTTTGGGTCGGCCCCGGTATTATTGCGGGTTCTGCCGACATTCCATTTTGAAAAACTGAAAGCGAAGACCAAATGTACAGATTCACGAATGTGAACCGCTCGTTTACGAACAACTACGACTACAGCCCGCTGACCAATGCGTTCCGCACCTGGTTCACCTGGGACAACGACTCCGGCATCGGATCGCAGGGTCGTGGCGTGTTCCAACCCGTGCTGCAGGGTGGCATTGCCAACGGCATCATCCTGAACCCCAACCCGATCTGGATCGATTATGGCGGCCAGGACTATTTCCATGGCTCAAACCTGAATGACCGGGCTTATGGCCTGTGGGGGGATGACGACATCTTCCTCTATGGTGGCAACGACTATGCCGAAGGTGGCTTTGGCAATGACCTGATCTATGGCGGCACTGGCAATGACACGCTGGATGGCGGCATTGGCCACGACGTCCTGTCGGGCGACAGCGGCAACGACCTGATCGACGGTGGTGACGGCCATGATGCGCTCTATGGCGGGCACGGCAATGACGGGCTGCGCGGCGGAGACGGCAATGACCGGATCGAAGGCGGCTTTGGCCGCGACTGGGTCCGCGCCGGCGAAGGCAATGACCGTGTCGAAGGCCAGGACGGCAACGACATCATGTGGGGCGATGGTGGCAATGACACCATCCTCGGCGGAGACGGCGACGATCAGCTGTTCGGCGGCACCGGTATCGACCTGCTGCAAGGCGGTATTGGCGACGACACCATGCGCGGTGGCGGCGGTAACGACACCATGCAGGGCGACGTCGGTGGCGATCTGATGGACGGCGACTCGGGCAACGACCGCATGTATGGCGGGCAAGGCGACGACCGTATGGACGGTGGCACCGGCAATGACGAGCTGAGCGGCGACTGGGGCGATGACCTGTTGTTTGGTCGCTCGGGCGACGACGAGTTGAACGGTGAAGAAGGCAACGACTACCTTCAGGGGGGCGGCGGCAACGACGTCATGATTGGCGGCAGCAACGGTGGCGGTGATCTGGGCGACTATATGCTCGGCGGCGCAGGCTATGATGTCTTCTACTTCAACCTCGGCGACAGTGGTGGCGCCTCCCCGGCGGTCGATGTCATTGCGGACTTTGGCTATGACGGGGACCTGATTGCGATCCTGGGTTTGGGCGCGGACTTCATGGGTCACCAATCCGGCTTTTCGGATGGTACCGGGGCCGAGGTTTACTTCCAGCACACTGTTCGTGACGGATTTGGCGACGTGACCAATATTTATGCACGGGACGATTTCGGGACCGAGGTTGATCTGGAAATCTCTTTGCTGGGTCACATCGACCTGACCGCAAACGATGTTTTCCTGACCTGATCGTCGGCGATTCTTGCGAGGGGCCGGGCCAACACCCGGCCCCTTTTGCGTTCCACCCCGCGTGTTGGCGCAAATCAACGCTGCGCCAGCTTTTTGCATCCGATTCGTTCCTGCGCTTGACGCCCCTGCGAAACCATCGGACATATCCAATAAAACACTTGTACCGGGACGCCACGACGATAGGCTGCGCATCCCGGTGGTACGGAGGACAATGGTCATGAAGCTCAGCATCGAACGCGGCGCGTTGCTCAAGGCGGTATCGCAAGCGCAATCCGTCGTGGAGCGCCGCAATACGATCCCGATTCTGGCCAATGTCCTGATCGAGGCCGAAGGTGACGTTGTGCAATTCCGCGCGACGGACCTGGATATCGAGGTGGTCGACCGCGCCCCTGCGCAGGTTGAACGCGCCGGAGCTACAACTGTGGCTGCCACCACCCTGCACGAGATTGTGCGTAAGCTGCCCGATGGTGCACTGGTCACGCTGACGGCTGACAGCGCGGCAGGGCGTTTGACGGTGGAGGCGGGTCGTTCCAACTTCTCGCTGGCGACGCTCCCGCGTGAGGATTTCCCGGTGATGGCCTCGTCTGAGTATGACGCGAATTTCTCGGCCTCTGCGCCAGTGCTGCGGCGGTTGTTTGACAAGTCGAAATTTGCGATCTCGACCGAGGAAACGCGATATTACCTGAACGGCGTCTACATGCATGTGTCCGATGGTGATGGCGGACAAGTGCTGCGCTGTGTTGCAACCGACGGACACCGGTTGGCGCGCATCGACGCGGACCTGCCAGCGGATGCCAGCGCGATGCCGGGCGTGATCGTGCCCCGCAAGACCGTGGGCGAGCTACGCAAGCTGCTGGACGACGACGACATGCAGATCGCCGTGTCGGTGAGCGAGACCAAGATCCGCTTTGCCACGCCAGACATTACCCTGACCTCCAAGGTCATCGACGGCACTTTCCCGGACTACACCCGCGTGATTCCGCAGGCGAACACCAAGCGGCTGGAAGTGGACGCGGGCGAATTTGCGCAAGCCGTGGACCGCGTGGCAACCGTGTCGTCCGAACGGTCCCGCGCGGTGAAACTGCAATTGGAAGAGGACCGGCTGATCCTGTCGGTGA
This sequence comes from Paracoccaceae bacterium, assembly GCA_040830545.1. Taxonomy (GTDB): domain Bacteria; phylum Pseudomonadota; class Alphaproteobacteria; order Rhodobacterales; family Rhodobacteraceae; genus HXMU1420-2. The sequence goes on from JBFOMB010000073.1 coordinate 72,343, forward strand.
ACGCGCCTGACAGTGGTGCCGCCGAGGAAGAACTGGCTGTGGCTTATGGCGATGACCGCATGGAAATCGGGTTCAACGCCAAGTATCTGCTGGAAATCGCGAGCCAGGTGGACCGCGAAAACGCCGTGTTCCTGTTCAACTCTGCCGGGGACCCAACGCTGATGCGCGAAGGCAATGATCAGAGCGCCCTATATGTCGTCATGCCCATGCGCGTGTAACGCGCACCGGAATTTTCAAAAATTCCGGGACGGAAAAATTGGATTTTTCCGATCCGATTTTTTCCCAAATAATCGGTTTGCCTGAGGTGTCGGGGCTGCACCTCCGGTCTTTGACCCTGCTGAACCTGCGCTCGCATCGGCGGGCGCAGATCGATGCAGATGCGCGCCCGGTCGCGATCTGGGGTCGCAATGGGGCTGGGAAAACGAACATCCTTGAGGCTGTTTCTCTCCTGTCCCCCGGACGTGGGTTTCGGCGAGCCGCAGCAGCGGACATTGCGCGCCGCCCGGATGCACCGGGCTGGAAGATCCGCGCAGAGCTACGCGCGCCAGATCGAACTCATGAAATCGAAACCTTTTCCGAGAGTGGTAGTGCCCGGCAGGTCCGCATAGACGACAAATCCGCAAGCCAGATCGCGTTGGGGCGGATCGCGCAGGTTCTGTGGCTCCTCCCCTCCATGGACCGGCTGTGGATCGAAGGCGCGGATGGACGGCGTCGGTTTCTGGATCGCATGGCGCTGAGCTTTGATGCCGGACATGCAGAGGCCGCGCTGGCCTATGAAAAGGCCATGCGCGAGCGCAACAAACTGATCAAGGAACAGGTCCGCGATGAGTCATGGTTCAGCGCGCTGGAAGCACAAATGGCCACCGCTGGAAACCGACTGCATCAGGGCCGCTTGGTGGCCTTGGCCGAGGTGCAGGCGGCTCAGGAACAGGCGCAAACCGCCTTCCCGGCTGCGGAACTGGAGCTCCAACAAAGCGAAGGTGAGATGCCCGAAACCGAAGATGACCTGCGCGCGGCCCTCGCAGAAAGCCGGTTTCGCGACTTCGCCGCTGGTCGGGCCCTGGTCGGGCCGCATCGCACCGACCTATACGGCGTTTACGCCGCCAAGGGCGTTCCGGCGCGAGACTGTTCAACCGGGGAGCAGAAAGCGCTGTTGGTCTCTCTCATCCTGTCAAACGCGCGGGCGCTCGCCGCACGAAACGGGGCCGCGCCGATCCTGCTGCTGGACGAGGTTACCGCGCATCTGGATTCTGGACGTCGCGCAGCCCTGTTTGACGAAATCTGTGCCCTGCAATCACAGGCGTGGATGACCGGAACCGGGCCGGAACTGTTTGCGGAGCTTGGGGACCGTGCGATGGGGTTGGAGGTGCGTGAAACCGACGGCCTGTCAGAAGTGCTGCACATGACTGCTGGAGAGGACACAACATGAACACGAACCGGATCACCTTGATTACACTGGCTGTGTCCGACGTGGGAAAGTCTGTGTCCTTCTACAAAGCGCTGGGATGGCAAATCGAAGTGCAACAGGACGAGGTCGCGTTTTTTGACACGGGCGGTCAGAAGTTCGGGCTCTACAGCCGCGCAAAACTGGCCGAAGACTTAGGCCGCTCGGAAAATGATCTCGGGACCGGTGCGATGACACTGGCGCAGAACTTCGCAAGCCCCGCTGAGGTGGATGCCGCTTTTGCCCACGCCGTCGAAGCGGGGGCAACCATCTGCAAAGCTCCGGAAAAAGTATTCTGGGGGGGATATTCGGGCACGTGGGCGGACCCGGATGGGCATGTCTGGGAATACGCGCATAACCCGTTCTGGGACCTCGACGACCAAGGCCGGATCGCGTGACCGTCACCACGGGCGAATTGCTGCTCTACGCATCGGGCCTCTTCATCCTGTTCATCACCCCCGGACCGGTCTGGGTCGCGGTGATTGCCCGCGCCTTGGCTTATGGCATGCGCGGCGTTTGGCCATTGGGTTTGGGCGTGGCGCTGGGCGATGTGTTGTGGCCGTTGGTCGCGATCTTTGGTGTCTCCGCTTTGGTGTCGGTTTACGCAGACTTCCTGATCCTGCTGCGATGGGCCGCCGTGGTCATTCTGGTGGTCATGGGGCTGAGCCTGATCCGGTTTGCGTCCAAGGACATCACCGCCGCCACCGGTCTGGGTCGTCCGGGCGTCTGGGCCGGGTTCAGCGCCGGGCTGCTCGCCGTGATCGCAAACCCAAAGGCCAGCCTGTTTTACATGGGCTTCCTGCCCGGTTTTTTCGATTTCAGCCAGATCAACGGCTGGGACGTGCTGGCCATATGCCTGACATCGTTCATCGTTCCACTGCTGGGTAATCTGACCCTGGGTTTGTTCGTGGAACGCATCCGGCGCTTTCTGGCCTCGCCTCAGGCGGTGCGGCGGACGAATATCGGTGCGGGTGTCGCCCTGATCGGTGTTGGGGTCGTGATTGCCCTGACTTGAGCTATCACAGGCAGACCGGCGCCTCGGGGCTGATAACGCCGGCCTGCTGTTTGGGAACGATCAGGCCGCGACAGGCGCGCCCTTCTTCTCCCAAAGGAAACCTTGCATCACGGCATCCACGGGCGTTTCAGCCATGTGATTGACGTAGTTCGACATGGTTTTCTGAGCCAGTCCCAGCACCACGTCCAGCACCGCGCGATGCGAGTATCCAGCGTCAAAAAACGCCTGCATCTGCGCCTCGGTCACGTTGCCGCGCTGACGAACCATCTCCAGCGTAAAGGTGCGCAGCGCCTCCAGCTTAGGCGTTGGCAACGGGGTTTCATCGCGCAGCGCATTGGTGATGTCGTCCGATACCTTCATCATCTTGGCGATGCCGGTATGCGCCGGAACGCAGTAGTGGCAGGCGTGTTCGACGTTGATCGTCTGCCAGACCACGGTTTTCTCGTCATTGTCGAAGGCCGTGTCCAGGAACAGCTTGTGCAGCTGCTGGTACGCTTCCAGATGCTGAGGGCTTTCGGCCATGACCTTGTGCAGGCCCGGCAGGCGGCCAAACGCGGCCTGAGATTTTTCCAGCAGCGGTTTGGAGCCTTCGGGCGCGGTGGTCAGGTCGTGGGAGGGGAAATCGGTCATCGGATTCGTGTCCTTTTGAATTGGATAATCCGGAAATAGGGTTTATTGAGCGATCACTCAAGTATATATTTGAGTAAACGTTCAAGAATTGGTGATCCATGCCCCGCCGTCCTTCCTTTGACCGAGACGCTTTGATCGAACAGGCGCGCGATCTGTTCTGGCATCGTGGATGGGCGGGCACGTCGCTGAAGGATCTGGAGCGGGAACTGAAGCTGAAGCCAGGCAGTTTCTATGCGGCATTCGGGTCCAAGGATGCGCTCTACGCTTTGGCGCTGGAACGCTACGCGCAGGATGGGGTTGCACGACTGACCGGGCTGGCGAATGAAATCGGGCCGCTGGAAACGTTAAAAACCCAATTGCAGCATGTGGTCGATCCAACGCGAGAGACCAAGGCGTGCATGCTGGCCAAAAGCTATCTGGAGTTGAAGGCCCAGAATGACGAATTGGCGGATCACGCGGGCGGCCTGTTGAAAGCGATGGAGCGTTGTTTCGCGGACCTGTTCCGCCACGCGCAATCCGAGGGGCAGGTTGACCCGTCACTGGACCCCGACCGGCTGGCCCGTCGGTATCAATCCGACCTGATGGGGCTGCGTGTGTCTGCCGAACGGGATGACGTAGACGCCATGGAATTGGCCCGGGACATCGCGGACGATCTAGACCGGTTGCACCCCTGATCCAACACCCCTGCCCGGCGGGTCTCAACCCATAGAATCTGTGGCGAGTTGCGTGACAACCCCCTCAATATCTTGTATAAACGGGGCAAAAGAACAAAGGCGACCTGAATGTCCGAAACCACCCCCACGCCCGAAGAATACGGCGCGGATTCCATAAAAGTTCTCAAGGGCTTGGAAGCTGTCCGCAAACGGCCCGGCATGTATATCGGCGACACCGACGACGGGTCCGGCCTGCACCATATGGTGTATGAGGTCGTTGACAACGGCATCGACGAAGCCTTGGCCGGTCACGCGGATGCTGTGACGGTGACAATCCACGCTGACAGTAGCGTTTCGGTCAGCGACAATGGACGCGGAATCCCGGTTGGCATCCACGAGGAAGAGGGCGTTTCCGCAGCCGAGGTCATCATGACCCAGCTGCATGCCGGCGGGAAGTTCGACAGCAATTCCTACAAGGTGTCCGGCGGTCTGCACGGCGTTGGCGTATCCGTTGTGAACGCGCTGTCTGTCTGGCTGGAACTGCGCATCTGGCGGGATGGCAAGGAACATTATGCCCGGTTCGAACATGGCGAAACGGTCGAACATCTGCGCGTCGTTGGTGATGCAGACGGGCGCACGGGGACCGAGGTTCGGTTCCTGGGCTCGACCGACACCTTCTCGAACCTTGAATACTCGTTCGAGGTGCTGGAACGGCGGCTGCGTGAACTGGCGTTCCTGAATTCCGGCGTAAAAATCATTCTGAAGGACGAACGCCCGGCAGAGGCGCTGCATACCGAACTGTTCTACGAAGGTGGCGTACGGGAATTTGTGCGGTACCTCGACCGATCGAAATCGGCCGTGATGACCGAGCCTGTGTTCATGTCCGGCGAACGTGACGGCATCGGCGTGGAAATCGCAATGTGGTGGAATGACAGCTACCACGAAACGGTTCTGCCCTTCACCAACAACATCCCACAACGCGATGGTGGCACGCATCTGGCGGGCTTTCGCGGCGCACTGACCCGCACGATCAACAGCTATGCCCAGACCAGCGGGATTGCAAAAAAGGAAAAGGTCAGCTTCACGGGTGACGACGCCCGCGAAGGGCTGACCGCCGTGCTGTCGGTCAAAGTGCCGGACCCGAAGTTTTCCAGCCAGACCAAGGACAAGCTTGTGTCATCCGAGGTGCGCCCCGCCGTCGAAGGTCTGATGAACGAAAAGCTGGCCGAATGGTTCGAGGAAAACCCGAACGAGGCCAAGACCATCGTAGGCAAGATCATCGAAGCCGCGCTGGCCCGCGAAGCCGCTCGCAAGGCGCGCGAACTGACCCGACGCAAGACGGCGATGGATGTGAACTACCTCGCGGGCAAGCTCAAGGATTGTTCCGAAAAGGACCCGGCGAAATCCGAAGTGTTTCTGGTCGAGGGGAACTCCGCCGGTGGCGCTGCCCAGACCGGTCGGGATCGGATGACGCAGGCCGTGTTGCCACTGCGCGGCAAGATCCTGAACGTGGAACGCGCGCGATTTGACCGGATGCTGTCCAGTCAGGAAATCGGCAATCTGGTGATGGCCCTTGGAACCGGTATCGGGCGCGATGAATTCAACATCGAGAAGCTGCGCTACCACAAGATCATCATCATGACCGATGCTGACGTGGATGGCGCGCATATTCGAACGCTGCTGCTGACCTTCTTCTACCGGCAGATGCCGGAGTTGATTGAGGGCGGGTATCTCTACATCGCGCAACCGCCGCTCTATAAGGTTTCCCGGGGAAAATCAGAGGTTTACCTGAAAGATCAACCTGCGCTGGACGACTACTTGGTGCAGCAGGGGATCGAAGGCGCGGTGCTCCGCCTCGGCTCGGGTGAAGAGATCATCGGCGCGGATCTGGAACGGGTCGTAACCGAAGCACGGCAGTTGAAGCGCGTATTGGATGCCTTCCCGACTCACTATCCGCGTCACATCCTGGAACAGGCTGCGATTGCCGGGGCCTTTGTGCCGGGCGTGGTGGACTCCGATTTGCAGGGTACAGCGGACAAGGTCGCGGCGCGGCTGGACCAGATTGCGCTGGAATACGAACGCGGCTGGCAGGGTCGGATCACGCAGGACAAGGGAATTCGCCTGGCCCGTATCCTGCGCGGCGTGGAAGAGGTGCGGACACTGGATGGCCCCATGCTGCGCTCGGGCGAGGCGCGGCGCACCGGGTCGTTCACGCAAAGCCTGCAAGAGGTCTATGGCACGCCTGCCGAGTTGGTACGCCGCGACCGCAGTTCCATCGTGTTTGGGCCACTGGACCTGTTGAAGGCAATTCTGGACGAGGGTGAAAAGGGCCTGACCCTGCAGCGCTACAAAGGTCTGGGAGAGATGAACCCGGATCAGCTGTGGGAAACGACACTTGACCCGGATGCGCGGACCCTGTTGCAGGTGAAGGTTGATGACGTTGTCGAAGCTGACGATCTGTTCACCAAACTGATGGGCGACGTGGTGGAACCGCGCCGGGCGTTCATCCAGCAGAATGCGTTGAGCGTCGAGAATCTGGATTTCTGAACGCGCAAAGGCCTTGGAACACCAGGTGTTTCAGGCCTAACGCCAGGCGAAGCTGGGGTGTTCGTAGTGTGCTGCGCGGGTGGTTTGTCCGCGCAATGCGATTTCACGGAATTGGTACAGGATGGCAGCCGTTGGCGCATACATCGTATGACCGATGGACGGGAAAAAAGCGCTGAGGATTGGGTGATCGCCGGTGTCGCTGGCAATCAGGCGTGGGATATCCGGGCTGTCGAGCTCGGTGAAGGACAGGTGAAACAATTCGGCTACTTCTGAAGGGTCCGGCTGTAGCCGTGGGTTGTCCCCACCCCACATCACGATGGGTGCCATGCGAAATCCCGACCGCGTTGTGAAGTGATCCAAGCGTCCCATGATCGCGTCCGGTGACAGGGTCAGGCCCAGCTCCTCTTCCAACTCGCGCAGGGCGGCCTGTTCCTCGGTTTCACCTTCATCCAATCGGCCACCGGGAAGTGCAAACTGACCACCATGTCGGTTCAGTTTTTCCGGCCTGAGTGTGACCAGAACGGACGCGTCATGTCTCTCCGGATAGCGGGTGACGACAATAGCTACGGCAGCGCGGCGCAGTGACGGGTCATCTGCATCCTGTGCGTCAAAAGTGTTGAGCCGCGTCTGGATCGTAGCACGGAGATCATCGGAAAATGGGTGGTTTGGCACAGCTCACTCTGCCTTTGGACTAGACAAGAGCAGCTTAGGTCGCGCTGAACGGTCCGGCAATCACAGCGCTGCGTCACAGATACCCCTCGGCACGGAAGCTGAGCTCGGCAGATTTGCCAACGATCAGGTGATCATGCAGCGTCAGGCCCAACGCGCCACACGCAGATTCCACCCGATTTGTCATGTCGATGTCCGATTGGCTGGGCGTTGGATCGCCTGAAGGGTGGTTGTGAACAAGGATCAAGGCAGACGCGTTGAGTTCCAGCGCGCGTTTTGCGATTTCGCGGGGGTAAACAGGCACATGATCCACGGTGCCTTGGGCCTGTGCCTCGTCCGCGATGAGCGTGTTCTTGCGGTCCAGGAAAAGAACACGGAATTGTTCGGTTTCGCGATGGGCCATAGCCGTGCGGCAATAATCGAGCACGGCGTCCCAACTGGAAATCACCGGCTTTTGCAGGACCTTACTACGCGCCAGCCGGTGCGCCGCAGCCTCTACAATCTTGAGGTCGGTGATCACCGCCTCCCCAACCCCGTTCACATCAGCCAACCGGGCGGGTGGCGCGGAAAGGACATGGTTGAAATCACCAAATTGGTCCAACAGCGCACGAGCCAGCGGTTTCACATCCTTGCGGGGAATGGAGCGGAACAGGACGAGTTCAAGCAGTTCGTAGTCAGGCACAGCATCGGCCCCACCTTCCATGAATCGCGCACGCAGCCGTTTTCGGTGATCTGCAATATAGGACGGTTGCTGCCCCTTGGGGTGTGCAGCAACCGGGGCTTCATCTGTGTCAAACAGCGAGGGCGCTTCTTCGAAGGCAGTTTGGGTCATGTTTTCAGGATGACCGCATTAAGGTGAACAGGACGTTAACGCCACCGATGGAGATCGGAATTTTCGAAAATTCCGGGCGGAAATGTAGCCATTTCCGTTGCGTTTCGTTGACGAAAACGCTCGGCGCTCCGCCTATAGGTTGCCAGACGCTTTGCCGAGCTAGCGCCCGGATCGGACCTGATCCCGGGGCTCCGCCCGTTCGACCCTCAAAACGCCCCCGGACGTTTTGCCGGGCTTGCGCCCGAACCGGACCTGATCCCAGGGCTCCGCCCGTTCGACCCTCAAAACGTCCCCCGGACGTTTTGCCGGGCTTACGCCCGAACCGGACCTGATCCCAGGGCTCCGCCCGTTCGACCCTCAAAACGTCCCCCGGACGTTTTGCCGGGCTCGCGCCCGGACCGGGTCTCACCCCTTGATGCCGTCCCAGAAGGATTTGACGGAGGAGAAGAACGACTTGGTTTCCGGGTTGTTGTCCTCGCCAAGTTCTTCGAACTCCTTCAACAGCTCTTTCTGGCGCGATGTCAGGTTCACCGGTGTCTCAACCGCGAGTTCGATGAACATGTCGCCAACCCCGCCACCACGCAGCGCAGGCATGCCTTTGCCACGCAATCGCATCTGACGGCCCGACTGACTGCCTGCAGGGATCTGGATGCGACCACGGCCACCGTCAATTGTCGGCACCTCAATCGAACCACCCAGCGCGGCCTTGGCCATGCTGACGGGCACGCGGCAATAGATGTTCACACTGTCGCGCTCAAAGATATCGTGCTGTTCAACCTCGACAAAGATGTAGAGATCGCCCGGAGGACCACCGCGCATCCCAGCCTCACCTTCGCCTGCAAGACGAATGCGCGTACCGGTTTCGACACCCGCAGGGATGTTCACGTTCAATGCCCGGTCGCGATCAACACGGCCCTGACCGCCACAGGATTTACATGGGTTTTCAATGATCTGACCCAGGCCCGAACATGTCGGGCACGTCCGTTCCACCGTGAAGAAGCCCTGCTGCGCGCGCACTTTGCCCATGCCCGAACAGGTCGGGCAGGTTGCGGGTTCAGCCCCCCCTTCCGCGCCGCTACCGTTGCAGGACGAGCACGCGACCGAAGTCGGCACCTTGATGCTTTTCTGGACGCCACCAAAGGCATCTTCGAGCGACACGCGCAGGTTATAGCGCAGGTCGGAGCCACGCGCCGCACGGCGTCCACCACCGCCACCACGTGCACCACCCATAAAGTCGCCAAACAGGTCGTCGAATACATCCGAGAACGCGCTGGAGAAATCGGCATTGCCACCGAATCCTTGCCCGCCGCGTCCACCGCCGCCGCCCATTCCACCTTCGAACGCAGCATGGCCAAACCGGTCATAAGCGGCCTTCTTCTCGCCGTCCTTCAGAACCTCGTACGCTTCGTTCGCTTCCTTGAACTGCGATTCTGCATCCGGGTTATCCGCATTGCGGTCCGGGTGCAGTTCCTTAGCCTTCTTGCGGTAGGCCTTCTTGATCTCATCGGCGGAAGACGTGCGCGAGACTCCGAGGACGTCGTAATAGTCACGTTTTGACATGAGAATTACTCCTCTCCGGGAACGAAACGGGCCGGCCCGGGGTTCGGACCGGCCGCTTTGCGTTCCGGGTTACGCCTCAGGCCCGCTTGTCGTCGTCGAGGTCTTCAAACTCGGCATCGACGATGTCGTCGTCGTGACCGCCCATGTCCGCGGCCTCGGGTTCGTCACCAGCCTCGTCCTGGCTGGCCTTGTAGATGGCTTCGCCCAGTTTCATCGCGGCTTCGGTCACGTTCTGGATGCCCGACTTGATCTTGTCGGCGGACACGTCTTCTTTCTCCAGATCGTCCTTCAGCGCCGCAATGGCCAGTTCGATGGCTTCGATGGTGGTCGGGTCGACCTTGTCGGCGTGCTCTTCCATGGACTTTTCGGTCGCATGGATCAGGCTTTCCGCCTGGTTCTGCGCCTCGACCAGCTCGCGGCGAGCCTTGTCTGCCTCGGCGTTTTCCTCGGCATCCTTGACCATCTGATCGATGTCCTCGTCCGAGAGGCCACCCGACGCCTGGATCGTGATCTTCTGCTCTTTGCCGGTGCCCTTGTCCATGGCGCCCACAGACACGATGCCGTTAGCGTCGATGTCGAACGTCACCTCGATCTGGGGCATGCCGCGCGGTGCGGGCGGGATGTTTTCCAGGTTGAACTGGCCCAGTAGCTTGTTATCCGAGGCCATTTCACGCTCACCCTGGAAGACCCGGATGGTCACCGCGTTCTGGTTGTCCTCGGCGGTCGAGAAGATCTGCGACTTCTTCGTCGGGATCGTCGTGTTGCGGTCGATCAGGCGGGTGAACACGCCACCCAGCGTTTCGATGCCCAGAGACAGCGGTGTCACATCCAGCAGGACAACGTCCTTCACGTCACCTTGCAGAACACCGGCCTGAATCGCGGCGCCCATGGCAACCACTTCGTCGGGGTTTACACCCTTGTGCGGCTCCTTGCCAAAGAACTTGGTCACCTCTTCGATGACCTTCGGCATACGGGTCATCCCGCCGACTAGCACAACCTCGTCCACGTCAGAGGCGGAAATACCGGCATCCTTCAGCGCGGCCTTGCACGGGTCCATCGACTTCTTGATCAGGTCGCCCACCAGGCTTTCCAGCTTGGCGCGTGTCAGCTTCATGACCATGTGCAACGGCTGACCACCGTTCGGGTCCATGGAGATAAACGGCTGGTTGATTTCCGTCTGGCTGGAGGAGGACAGTTCGATCTTGGCCTTTTCCGCCGCCTCTTTCAGACGCTGAAGGGCCATCTTGTCCTTGGTCAGGTCGACGCCGTTCTCTTTCTTGAACTCGTCCGCCAGGTAGTTGACGATACGCATGTCGAAATCTTCACCGCCCAGGAACGTGTCCCCGTTGGTGGATTTCACTTCGAACAGGCCGTCGTCGATTTCCAGGATGGTCACGTCGAACGTGCCACCGCCAAGGTCGTAGACCGCGATGGTTTGCGTCTGTTCCTTGTCCAAGCCATAGGCCAGCGCGGCGGCTGTCGGTTCGTTGATGATCCGCAGCACTTCCAGACCGGCAATCTTGCCCGCGTCCTTGGTGGCCTGACGCTGGGCGTCGTTGAAATAGGCAGGAACCGTGATGACCGCCTGGGTCACATCCTCGCCCAGGTAGCTTTCTGCGGTTTCTTTCATTTTGCCCAGGATGAAGGCCGAGATTTGCGAAGGCGAATAGGTTTCGGTTTTTGCCTCAACCCAAGCGTCGCCATTGCCGCCGTCGATCACGGTGTAGGGCAGGTTTTTCATGTCCTTGGCCAGGTGCGCGTCGTCGAACCGGCGACCGATGAGACGCTTCACACCAAAGACAGTGTTGGAGGGGTTGGTCACAGCCTGACGCTTGGCCGGCTGACCGACGAGGCGTTCCTCGTCCGTAAAGGCGACGATGGACGGGGTTGTCCGCGCGCCTTCGGCGTTTTCGATGACTTTCGGCTGACTGCCGTCCATGATGGCGACGCAGCTGTTCGTGGTGCCGAGGTCAATCCCGATGACTTTGCTCATATTCGATCCCTTTCACATTAAGGCGATGCCACGAGGCAGAAACCCGTTTTGGCATTCCGGCCTCGATCCTTTTGCGCAAGACCTGGGTCGGTCCCGCGCGTCCCGGCGTATATAAGAACGGCATTTCAGGGCTGCAAGCGGTCAAAAGGGGCAGGAATGGTGAAATTTATCTGTTTTGCGACATGTGTTGCGTGGTGGTCTCGGCAGGCACTGACATGGTGACCCGGTTGGACCTTCGCGGGGTGACGATTTACCCCGGTTTTTTGGATCGCTTGGCCCAGGAAAGCTTGCGTGATGCGGTGTTGGGTGTGCTGTCCGATGCGCCGCTATTCACACCGGTGACGCCGCGCGGACAAGAGATGAGCGTGCGCATGTCTGCCGCAGGGCAATTCGGATGGATCACGGACCGACGGGGGTATCGGTACGAACCACAACACCCGGCCGGCGTTGCGTGGCCCGCGATCCCGGCCGCGGTGATGGCAATCTGGTCCGAGCTGGCCGATTGCGCACGTCTGCCCGAATGCTGCCTGATCAACTGGTACAGCGCAAAGGCACGGATGGGGTTGCATCAGGACAAGGACGAAGTTGATTTTTCCTGCCCGGTTCTGTCGGTGTCCCTGGGTGATGACGCCCTGTTCCGGATCGGCAATGCCACGCGCGGCGGTCGAACCGAGAGTATCTGGCTGCGCTCCGGGGACGTGGCGGTGATGGGTGGGGAAGCGCGGTTGCTCTATCATGGAATAGACCGGCTGCGACCGGGCAGTTCCTCTTTGTTCTCCGACACTTATCTGCACGGCGGGCGCGTCAACTTGACCCTGAGGGTGGTTACTCCGGCACCGGGCACGTCCTGAGGTTTTCCCGACGCAACCATTTTGAACCGAGGCCCCAAGCGTCAGGAAAATCTACCACGCCTGTCCCTCACTCTGGTTGGATCGAGCAACAACCAGAGTAAAGCTGCAAACCGTCTTCGACCAGCACAACACTGGCATCCAACGCATAGGTCCGGTCCGACATCCCGTCACCACACTGACGGGCTGACAAAACAACCAGCCCCTGACCGAACCCA
>JBFOMB010000074.1:0-5990 GCA_040830545.1 Paracoccaceae bacterium
TGACTGACTAGGACGAGGTCCAGATTGAGACACCCTTGGTTCACAGCGGGGGACTTGTAACGCGGTTGCGCGCGATAGCAGCGGAACGCAGCAGCGATCGGGTCTATCTGCTGGCGGATGGGGCGGTTCGCTATGATGTGGTGATGCAGGTGATGGGTGCGCTCTACGCGGGCGGGTTTTCCGACGTGGCGCTGGTGACGGATACCGGCGGGCCGACGCTGGACGAACCGGAGGGGTGAGGCTGGGCTTTGGACACCGGCACGAAAATTTCCGGCATAGCGCATGTGGGGCTGATCGGGGCCGCGCTGTTTGGTGGTGCGTTTACCAGTGCGCCGCCACCGGTCGAGGTCCAGGATGTGTCGGTTGTGACAGCCGAGCAGTTTGCGGCCTTGCTGGAAGCGCAGGAACCGCCTGAAACCGCGACCGAGCCCGAGGCCCCTACCCCGCCGCAGACCGAGGACGAGACGCCCGGCGTCACGCCGCCGACGCCGGAACCCGAAGTGGACCTGACCGCGCCCGAAGCCACTGATGCGCCGGAGACCGAAGAGGTTCCTGAAACGCTGCCAGATCCACTGCCACCGCAGCCCGAGACCGAAGCCGTGGACACCGCGCCGAGCATCGAGCCACCGCAGGAACTGGACACGCCATTGCCACCCGCTGCAACTGCGCGCCCTGAACCGCGTCCGGCGGAACGGATCGCGCCGCAACCTGTGGCCGCGCCTCCTCCGGATACGCGTATTGATGATGCACCCACGCCGGACACTTCGCCCGATCCTGGCGCGCAAACGCCTGAGGAACAGGAAGAAGCCACCGCGCAGGAAGAGGTGACAGATCGCATTGCCCCTGAAACCGCCGAGAGTGACAGCCTGGCCCCGGCGGCTTCGATCCGCCCGCCATCCTCTCGCCCCCGCGCGCCGACCCGGACGGCGGAACCTGAAACGGACAACACCCGCGACGCTGTCAATGCCGCACTGGAAGAGGCGTTGGGTGGAACGGACACGCCAGACCCGACACCTGTGCCCACCGGCCCGCCCCTGACCAGCGGGGAAAAGAGCGATCTGATCCTCGCCGTATCAAATTGCTGGAATGTGGGGTCGCTTTCGACCGAAGCCCTAAATACAACCGTTATAGTGGGGGTGAAGATGACCGAAGATGCCAAACCGATTGCATCGTCGATCCGTCTGATCAGCAGCTTTGGCGGGTCAGAGGCGGCGGCGAACCAGGCTTTTCAGGCCGCGCGACGGGCAATTCTCCGCTGTGGCGCGCGCGGCTACGCTTTGCCGGTGGAAAAATATGGGCAATGGCGAGATATCGAAATGACATTTAACCCCGAAAGGATGCGCATCCGATGAAATGGGTGGTTTTTTTCGCCGCGACGGTCGTGTCGCTGACGCTGTCCGGTCTAACCGGGACCGGGGCGCTTGCCCAGTCGAGCGGCCCGCTGAGGATCGAGATCACGGAGGGTGTAGTGGAACCGTTGCCCTTTGCGGTGCCGGACTTCATCCCGAACGGGTCAGCAGCTGGCGAGTATTCCCGCAACCTCAGCCGGGTGATTGCGGCGGATTTGTCGGGCACAGGGTTGTTCCGCGAAGTGCCGGCATCGGCCCATATCAGCAAGGTCACGGATTTCAACGCGCCCATCAAATTTGCCGACTGGAAGGCGATCAACACGCAGGCGCTGATCACCGGATCGGTCAGCGTGTCGGGTGGCAATGCGACAGTGCAGTTCCGCGTTTGGGACGTGTTTTCCGGGCAGGAACTGGGCAACGGATTGCAATTTGCAGGCCCCGTTGAGGGCTGGCGGCGCATGGCGCACAAGGTCGCCGACGAAGTTTACAGCCGGATCACCGGTGAAAGCCCCTATTTCGACAGCCGCGTGGTGTTTGTGTCGGAAAGCGGCCCCAAAAACGACCGCCGCAAGCGACTGGCGATCATGGATTATGACGGGGCGAACCTGCAATACCTGACCGACAGCGCAGCCATTGTGCTGGCCCCACGCTTTTCGCCGACCGGAGACCGGGTGCTTTATACCAGTTACGAGTCCGGATTTCCGCGTATCTACGTTCTGGACATCGGCAAGGTCACCCGCCGCGTATTGGAAAGCACCGATGGCATCATGAGCTTTGCCCCGCGGTTTTCGCCGGATGGCAAGACGGTTGTGTTTTCGCTCAGCCAAGGAGGAAACACGGACCTATATTCGATGAACGTGAATTCCGGTTCAAAAAAGCGACTGACGCAAACGCCGTCCATCGAAACCGCACCCAGTTACTCGCCTGACGGCCGCCAGATCGTATTCGAAAGCGACCGGTCTGGCACACAGCAGTTGTACATCATGCCCTCAAGCGGGGGCGAGGCGCGGCGCATCAGCTTTGGCGAAGGGCGATATGGCACGCCGGTCTGGTCCCCTCGCGGAGATTTGATCGCGTTCACCAAGCAGGCCGGCGGGCGGTTCCATATCGGTGTGATGAAAACCGATGGCAGCGAGGAACGCTTGCTGACGGCCTCGTTCCTGGATGAAAGCCCGACATGGTCGCCAAATGGGCGCGTCATCATGTTTTCCCGCGAAACACAGGGCGCGCAAGGGCGGTCATCGCTTTACTCTGTCGACATCACAGGCCGCAACCTGCGCCCGGTTCGCACACCGGACGGGGGATCAGATCCCAGTTGGTCCCCGTTACAGCGGTGATCCGCTGGTCTACGTTCCCATGTGGGGCGGCATGTGCTAATAATTGCCATGTCTGAATAGAAAAAACGGAAAGAGGCAACGGGCATGAGAGGGATTAAGTTGGCAGCGCTGGGTGTGCTGGTGGCAACGGTTGCGGCCTGTACGCAGCCGGACGACCTGACGAATTCCACAACGCTGGGCGGTGGGGCCGGGGCTGCGGGCAGCGCGTCGGACCCGACATCGGTTGCGTATTTCCAAGAGACGATTGGTGACCGGGTGTTGTTCTCCGTGGATCAGACCAACCTGACGCCCGAGGCAATGGCTGTTCTGGACCAGCAAGCCAATTGGCTGACCCAGAATGCCGAATACACTGCCGTGATCGAAGGCCATGCCGACGAGCAAGGCACGCGTGAATACAATCTGGGCCTTGGTGCGCGGCGTGCGAACGCTGTACAAGAATACCTGGTGTCTCGCGGTGTGGCCGGGAACCGGTTGAAGGTGGTCAGCTACGGCAAAGAACGACCCATCGAGATTTGTAGCGAGGAAAGTTGTTATTCCAAGAACAGACGCGCCGTGACGGTGCTGTCTAGTGGCCTGACGGGATAAGACGAACATGCGCTTTGCTGCTGCCGCGCTGCTGAGTGTCAGCCTAATGACCTTGCCGGGCTATGCCTCGGCGCAGACGGATCAGACCCTTGCCGATATTCGGCAGGAGTTGTCTGTGCTGTATGTCGAAATCCAGAAATTGAAGCGTGAATTGTCCACGACCGGCAGCGCGACAACGAACACCGGCAGTGGGTCGGTGTTGGAGCGGGTATCGACCATTGAATCCGAGTTGCAGCGCCTGACGCAGCAGACCGAGCAACTGGATTTCCGCATTCAGCGGATTGTGACGGATGGCACCAACCGGATCGGTGATCTGGAATTCCGTCTGGTGGAACTGGAAGGTGGCGATATCTCGCAATTGGGGGAAACAACGACGCTGGGTGGGGATGCTGGTACATCGACACCTGCGCCCGCACCATCGAACACCGGTTCGGGCGGATCATCTGCGCAATTGGCCGTGGGCGAAGGGGCGGATTTTGACGCCGCACAAAAGGCGCTGGATGATGGACAGTACCGCGATGCAGCGGATCGGTTCGCGGCTTTTAACGCTGCCTATCCCGGCAGCCCAATGGCCGCGCAGGCCAGCCTGTCACAGGGCAAAGCGCTGGATGCGCTTGGCGACACGCGTGAAGCAGCGCGGGCCTATCTCGCCAGTTTCAGCGCTGATGCAACGGGGCCCGTGGCGCCTGATGCGCTGACCGAACTGGGGGCTGCGTTGGGGCGGCTGGGGCAGACCGATCAGGCCTGCCTCACGCTGGGAGAAGTTGAAATCCGCTTCCCTCAGTCAGGCGCAGTCACCCGCGCGCGTCAGGAAATGACCAACCTGGGTTGCACTTGAGGGATGGTGCAACCGATATTTCTTCGCTGGTCCGGGACGCGTTTCTGCCGGGGCCACCCAGAAAGCTTGGCGTAGCTGTTTCGGGTGGCGGTGACTCGGTCGCATTGTTGCACATCCTCCATCATTGTTTCACAGACGAAGCCGTTGCGCTGCATGCCGTGACGGTAGACCATGGGCTGCGCCCTGAGGCGCAGGACGAGGCCGTGAAGGTCGCGGATTTGTGCGAACAATTGTCTATCCCCCATTCAACGCTGCGATGGCGGGGATGGGATGGCAGCGGCAACCTTCAAGATCAGGCGCGACAAGCGCGCTACGGCCTGATGACCGAATGGGCGCAATCCTATGGCATCAACGACATAGCGCTGGGTCATACCGCTGATGATCAGGCGGAAACATTTTTGATGCGCTTGTCACGTGCGTCCGGTGTGGACGGGCTGTCAGGAATGGGCGTGCGGCGGACAATCAACGGCGTAAACATGGTCAGACCCATGCTGCGGATCGAACGATGCCAGTTGCGGGACTACTTGCGCGACAACAATCTGAGCTGGATCGACGACCCATCAAACGAAAACACGGACTTTGACCGGATCAAGGCCCGGCAGGCCCTGGACACGCTGGCGCCGCTGGGAATCTCGGTCCGCGCTTTGGGCGAAGTATCAAAATACATGGAGCAGGCGCGCGAAGCGCTAAACTGGTACAGCTTCCTTGCCGCCCGCGATTTTGTGCGTGTGGATGGCGGTGATGTCCTGATTGAACATCGCCGGTTGCGTATTTTGCCAACCGAAATCATCCGACGGCTGCTGAGCCGTGCGATTCTGTGGATCAATGGCCGTGATTACGCCCCGCGCAGTGCAGCGCTCAGCCTGTTTGCAGATGCGGCGAAGCAACGCAAATCCGCCACGCTGGGAGGGTGCCATATGCTGCATCAGGGTCCTTATGTGTGGATTTGCAGGGAGCTTAGCGCGGTTCAGAACGAGCGATCGATCCCGCCCGCAATCTGGGACAAACGATGGCGTGTCTGCGGCCCGAACGAACCCGGATGTGTCGTGAAACCACTGGGTCGGCGCGGTATTTTGCACTGCGAAGACTGGCGTGCGACGGGTCGTCCGCGCACATCGCTGTTGTCGTCGCCCGCCGTCTGGAAGGATGGTGATTTGATCGCCGCCCCGTTGGCGGGAAATGGGGCGGATTGGCGGGCAGAACTGGTCGGCGGGCCCGATGACTTCTTTGCCAGTCTTTTATCGCATTGAACCTGCGTCAATCATCTCTATTTTAAGGTCAGACCTTGATCCGCCCGGCCCGGGCGGACCGGCTGTAGGAGATTCTCGTTGGGTAACGCACGCAACATCGCCTTTTGGGTTGTTCTATTCCTGTTGATTCTGGCCCTGTTCAATCTGTTCAGCGGCAGCGGCGGTACGCTGCAAAACCGTGAAATTGCCTATTCCGACTTCGTGAACTCGGTCGAGAACGGTGAAGTCAGCCAGGTGACACTGGATGGCGAACAGGTGCGCTTCCGTGCGGCCAGCGGTCAGGACTATGTGACGATCAAGCCGGAAGACGCGGAAATCACGCAACTGCTGATCGAAAACGGAATCCCCGTGAACGCCAAGCAACAGCAACAATCCGGCTTCCAGACCTTTATTGTTTCGCTTTTACCTTTCCTGCTGCTGATCGGCGTGTGGGTGTATTTCATGAACCGCATGCAAGGCGGCGGCAAAGGTGGCGCGATGGGCTTTGGCAAGTCGCGGGCCAAACTGCTGACCGAAAAGCATGGCCGGGTCACGTTTGATGACGTTGCGGGCATCGACGAGGCCAAGGAAGAACTGGAAGAGATCGTTGAATTCCTGCGCAACCCGCAGAAATTCTCGCGGCTCGGCGGCA
>JBFOMB010000075.1:0-9422 GCA_040830545.1 Paracoccaceae bacterium
CCATGCCACAAGCCGCAGAGTAGGGAATGGCGGCAGAGGCACGATTTCTCACCGGCTCGACCATGGGCCATGTCGTGCGAATGACCCTGACCGGAGCGGCCGGGATCACCTTTGTCTTTATCGTCGACGCGCTGAACCTGTTCTGGATGTCGCAGCTGGGTGATCAGCGGCTGGTTGCGGCCATCGGATTTGCCTTTGCGATCCAGTTCTTTTCGGTCTCCAGCGGTATCGGCCTGATGATCGCAGCGACGGCGCTGGTGTCGCGCGCACTGGGCAGCGGCGACAAGGGTTTGGCGCAGGAACGCGCAGCCAGTGCAGCGGTGATTGCCTTTGTGGTGCAAATCCTGATGGCGGTACTGATCATCACCTTCCGATACGACATCCTGGGCATGGCCGGGGCGCGGAACGAAACGCTGGTTCTGGCGGCGCGGTATCTGGCGATGACCATGCCGTCGCTCAGTTGGATGGCCGTGGCACTGATTTGCAGCGGGGTGTTACGTGCGGCTGGGGACGGGCGGCGCGCGATGTTTGTGACCCTGTCCGCAGGTTCCTTTTCGCTGGTCGTGGACCCATTGTTGATCATCGGGCTGAACCTGGGGCTGGATGGCGCAGCGATTGGGCTGAACCTGTCGCGCCTTGTGTTAATATGCGTGGGGTTGAATTTTGTCACGCGCACCCATGACCTGATCGCGCTCCCGCGCTTTACCGCGATACAATCCTTTTTCTTGCCGTTCATGGCCATCGCCGTCCCAGCCATCCTGACGCAGTTGGCGACACCCTTCGGCAACTACGTCCTGACCCGCGTGCTGTCGCATTTTGGGGATGATGCAGTGGCCGGATGGGCGGTGGTCGGGCGACTGACGGTTGTGGCCTTTGGCGGCATCTTTTCCCTGGCCGGGGCGATTGGCGGCATCTTTGGCCAGAACTTTGGCGCGGGGAAATACGACCGGTTGGTGACCACATATCGCGACGCGGTGGTTTTCTGCATCGGCTACACTCTGATCATCTGGGCAATCCTCTATTCCGTACAGGACATCGTCGCTGACGCCTTCGCCCTACCCTACGAAGGCAAACAAGTGCTGATCGCCTTCACCACGGTCGGGGCGGGCGCGTTCCTTTTCTCGGGCCTGTTCTTTGTCGCCAGTGCCGCATTCAACACGTTGGGCAAACCGACCCGCGCGACGGTGCTGACATGGATCAGGGACGGCGCGTTGACCTGGCCGCTGGCCGTCTGGATGGCCGGATACTTCGGTTCCATTGGCGTTATCTTCGCTCAGGCCCTATTGGGCGCACTGATGGGGATTGCAGCCTGCCTTTGGGGATGGCACTTCATCCGCAAAATTGGCGCGGCCCCGCCGGACCTGGATTTGCAGACGAAACGGGGCTGGCGCGACCTGAACCGTTTCCGGAGACGCTGATGCCGACCTATACCGCCCTGACCACCCTGACCGGGAAACCCGCCGCCGAAGCCCTGGGCGAGGCGATGGAGGCACTGGCCCCCGCCCCAACCGGTGTGGGCGTCTTCGAGGTCGAGGATGAGTCCGGCCTGTGGGAAGTTGGCAGCTACTTCACCGAGGCCCCGGACGACATTGCGCTGAGCCTGCTGGCCGCGGCCCATGGCGCGAAACCCTTTGCAGTGTCCGAAGTGCCCGACACCGATTGGGTCGCGCATGTGCGCCGCGAACTGGCCCCGGTAGAGGCCGGGCGGTTCTACGTCTATGGCAGCCATGACAAGGACACCGTGCCCGAGGGCGTTGAACCGCTGCTGATCGAGGCCGCGATGGCCTTTGGCACCGGGCACCACGGCACGACGCTGGGCTGCCTGCGGGCGCTGGATCGGCTGGTGGAGGCCGGGGCATCACCCAGGTCAGTCGTTGACGTCGGTTGTGGCACCGCCGTGCTGGCCATGGCGGCGGCACGGATCTGGCCCGGCGAGATGTTGGCCAGCGACATCGACCCCGTGGCAGTGGAGGTTGCGGACACCAATGTGACCGCCAACGGACTGACCGGACGCGTACGTTGTCTGGAGGCTGCGGGGTTTGATCACCCTGATCTGGCGGGGTCTGCGCCCTATGATCTGATCTTTGCCAACATCCTCAAAGGCCCACTTGTTGCGCTGGCACCCGAGCTGGTTGGCGCGCTGGCCCCCGGTGGACATGCGATTCTGTCGGGGATTCTCAACGAACAAGCCGACAATGTGGCAGAGGTTTATGCAGGACTTGGAACCAATATCCTGCATCGCGACATGATTGGTGACTGGACGACGATAACGCTGCGCAATGAGACGTGATTAAGGCGCATTTTCAGGGCATTGGAATGGTTTGCCCCATTTCTGCCACATTTCGGCCCTAGCTCTTCCACATCCGCTGGTGGGGGCCAGACCGGAGAGTGCCATGTCTGATCACAACGTTGATTTCGACCGCCGCGTGCGCAAATTGAACCGCAAGCATGACGCCATCGCCCGGGGCTATACCACCAAGATTCGCAAGGACGGGCTGATTGTTGTGAAGCCGCAGCGCGCGCGGATCAAATTGCCGATGAACCTGATCCTTGGGCTGGTGGCCGGGCTGGTCCTGTTCAAGGCGGTTTTGATGGGCAGCATGGGTGCGGCGAGCTACGACGCACGCGTTGCGAAGCTGAGCGGCGGCACACCGGTGGAACAGGCAGGCGCGTTTGTTATGCAGGCCGATCCGCTGAGTGGCGCGTTGGCGAATTGGATGGCACCCTATCTGAACGGCTGACCAATAATATGCAGAGCCCCTGGCCGCGGATTTTTGTCATTTGCGGATGACTTCCGTGGTTTTGGCCGGGGTGCATCCCTTTTCAAAAAAGAAAAACCGCGTGTTCCTTCTGGAACACGCGGTTTATTCCGGACCTGTCTGAGGTATCTCAGCCGCGGTATTTGCTCGCGACGTCGTCGATGTCACCGCGGATCAGGCCGATGTCTTCCAGTTCACGATCGCTCAGCTGGTTCAGCGCGTTGCGCGTCACGCGTGCGTCGTTCCATTCAGCCAGTGCGCCGAACAGGGAAGCGAAAGTAGAAGCGATACGGCCAGTGCGGCCGTGGGAGACGCGGGCGAATTCGATTGCAGCCATATCAAGTTCCTTTCGAGGTGTTTGCTGTATCTTGTCCGTTACAAGTCGCCATCTATGCCGCAAAATTAGGCACGACAAGGATCGAAAATTGCATGGTTCATATGCAATTTCTGCATAGCTCCATTTTCATTTAACGCTTTAAAAATAATCCGAAAAATCGAACGAACCCGTGTCGGAATACAGCGGTATACAGGTCGTTTTCGGACCTTTTCCTCCGTCCATGTCGCGCCTAAACAAGTGGCATGTCGAAAACAGACCATGCGCGAAACCGCTTGGCCAATGTTCGCGTTTCGTGCTAGTGCATCAAAAAAGCAACAAAATGGGCAGGCGACGGTTGATTGATGCGGATTCTGGGAATTGATCCAGGGCTCAGAACGCTCGGTTGGGGGGTAATCGACGTCTCGGGAAACCGACTCGGCCATGTGGACAGCGGGTTGTGCCAGGCAAAAGGCGACGATCTCGCGACGCGGTTGCTGGATCTGCACCAGTTACTGAGCGATGTGGTAACGCGGCTGGCCCCGGATTTTGCGGCTGTTGAGCAGACATTCGTCAACAAGGATGGGGCTGGCACGCTGAAGCTGGGTCAGGCGCGCGGCATTGCGTTGCTGGTTCCGGCACAAGCAGGCATCCCCGTGGCGGAATATGCACCGAACAAAGTAAAGAAGACCGTGGTGGGTGTGGGACACGCAGACAAGAAACAGGTCGAACATATGGTGCGGCTGCAATTGCCCGGCGCGAACCCCGAGGGCGCGGATGCGGCGGACGCTTTGGCCATCGCGATTTGCCACGCGCATCACTTGCCAAGCCTGGCCTTGGGCGAGGCAACAGCGAGGATGCGGGCATGATCGGGCGTCTGGCGGGTCGGCTGGATTACCGGGCGGATGATCACGTGCTGATTGATGTGCG
This sequence comes from Paracoccaceae bacterium, assembly GCA_040830545.1. Taxonomy (GTDB): domain Bacteria; phylum Pseudomonadota; class Alphaproteobacteria; order Rhodobacterales; family Rhodobacteraceae; genus HXMU1420-2. The sequence goes on from JBFOMB010000075.1 coordinate 4,003, forward strand.
CGGGGTGGGTTACCTGGTCTATTGTTCGGATCGCACGATGATGGCTCTGCCCGCGCCAGGGGAAGCGGTGTCTTTATATACCGACCTGCTGGTGCGAGAAGATTTGCTGCAACTGTTCGGCTTCACGTCGCTGGTGGAAAAGGAATGGCATCGTCTGTTGATGAGCGTGCAGGGGGTTGGAGCGAAGGCGTCGCTGGCCATTCTAGGGACGCTTGGGCCAGATGGGGTCAGCCGGGCGATTGCTTTGGGCGACTGGAATGCGGTGAAAGCAGCCAAGGGGATTGGGCCGAAAACGGCCCAGCGAGTTGTGAACGAGTTGAAGGACAAAGCGCCAAGGGTGATGGCAATGGCGGGTCAGACCAGCGCGCCTGTTGAAATGGACGTTGTTGATGAGGCGGATCCCCGGGCGGCGGCGTTGCCGGCTGCGCCCAATCCCGCGCCGGGAAATGCGGCGCAGTCCGAGGCGTTGGCGGCCCTGGGCAACCTTGGATATGGGCCGGGCGACGCAGCGGCGGCAGTGGCGCAGGCGCTGGACGACGGCGCCGAGGCAGAGACATCCGCGCTGATCCGCGCGGCGTTGCGGTTGCTGGCGCCCAAAGGATGACACCTGACCGGACGCTCATCAGGCCGAACGGCCTTCTTCGCTGGCGTCCGTTCAGCGCCGAGCGTGCGCAAGCAAGCAAGAAGCGGCTGACATGACTGAACCTGACCCGTCCCTGCGCCCGGCCCCCTTGCCCGAGGATCAGGATCGCGCCTTGCGACCCCAGATGCTGGACGATTTCATCGGCCAGGCAGAAGCCCGCGCAAATCTCCGCGTGTTCATTCAATCGGCCCGCCAACGCGGAGAGGCGATGGATCACACGCTGTTTCACGGGCCACCGGGCTTGGGGAAAACAACCCTTGCCCAGATCATGGCGCGGGAGCTGGGAGTGGGATTTCGCATGACCTCGGGGCCGGTTTTGGCCAAAGCGGGGGATCTGGCGGCAATCCTGACCAATCTTGAGACGCGAGATGTCTTGTTCATCGATGAGATCCACCGCCTGAATCCCGCGGTAGAGGAGGTCCTGTACCCGGCGCTGGAAGATTTCGAGCTGGATCTTGTGATCGGTGAAGGCCCTGCGGCGCGTACGGTTCGCATAGAACTGCAGCCCTTCACGCTGGTTGGCGCAACCACCCGCATGGGTTTGCTGACCACGCCGCTGCGCGACCGGTTTGGTATTCCGACGCGGCTGCAATTCTATTCGATCGACGAACTGTTCGAGATCGTTCGCCGCAACGCCGTTCTGTTGGGCGCGCCAGCTGACGATGCGGGCGCGCGCGAAATCGCGCGTCGTGCGCGCGGGACGCCACGGATTGCGGGGCGGTTGCTGCGGAGGGTGGTGGATTTTGCTATTGTCGAAGGGGATGGTCGCGTGACGCAGGCCCTGGCGGATGGTGCTTTGACCCGGTTGGGTGTGGATGCGCTGGGTCTGGACGGGGCGGACCGGCGGTATTTGCGGCTGATTGCGGAAGCCTATGGTGGGGGGCCGGTGGGCATCGAGACCCTATCAGCGGCGTTGAGTGAGAGCCGGGATGCGTTGGAAGAGGTGATCGAGCCCTATTTGCTGCAAAAAGGGCTGATCCAGAGAACCCCGCGTGGCCGTATATTGGCGCAGCGGGCCTGGGATCATCTGGGGCTGGCAGCGCCGCGCCCGAGCGGACCAGGTCAGAGCGATTTGTTTGAGTGAACGTTTCGGGAATTAGAGTATTTGCAGAACAATGAAGCACAGGACCGTCTGCAGGATTTGAGCGATCTGGTGGCATCAGTGTCGGACATCTATGCGGACCGGTTTGAGATCGAGCGTGACGCGGCCTGGTATCTGGGCAAGATGGCGGAAGAGCTGGGTGAGTTGACCTCGGCCTACCTGAAAACCTCGGGTCGGGGGAGGGGCGCGGCCAATCGGGACGATCTGGAAGCGGAATTAGCGGATCTTTTGGGTTTCGTATTACTATTTGCGCGTTGGCAAGGCATAGATGCAGGCGACGCGCTGAGGCGCAAATGGGGCAGCTACTTGGAGCGCGGCGATGAACCCGGACCAGATTGAAGCGCTGTTTACCCGCAGTGATGGGTCATATGCCTTTGCCCGTTGGGGTCGTCCAATTGCACCCGTAGTCTTCGGAGTCGAAGAGGACACGCTGGGTATCCTGAAAGGGGCCTGGCAGGCGGTGACCCTGTTGGCCGGGCATCAGATGGCGGAAACCGACCCGGAACTGGGCGCGAATGTCATGATGTTCTTTTTCCGCGACTGGTCGGAATTGACGGATGTGCCTGATCTGGATCGTTTGGTGCCGGGGTTGGCGGATCTGGTTCTGCGGCTGGAGGCGGGTGGGGCCAATCAGTACCGTGTCTTCCGGTTTGACGACAACGCCGCGATTCAGGCCTGTTTCATTTTCCTGCGCATGGATGACGAATTGTCTGCGGTTCCGGCGGAGACACTGGCACTCAGTCAGGTCGTGCAATCGGTGCTGTTGTGGTCGGACAAGGCGTTCAAGGAGCAATCCCCGCTGGCCATCGCAGAAGGCACGACCGTCCTGCGACCTGAAATCGGCGACCTGATCCGCGCCGCGTACGACCCGGTCATGCCACCCGCGGCAAATGACTCGTCCCACGCCCTGCGACTGTTTGCACGGATGCCGCGCGGAGAATAGCGCTTGCGTGTCTCGGCGGGCACAGGCCACCCTGTCGGGCAACCTGAGATCGGAGACGGGACAGGATGGAACAGGTCGAAACACGCGCCCTTAAGATTTCGCAATGGGGCAATCTGGGCATGGCTCTGGCCGGGATTGTTGCGGCCTGGGCGTCGAATTCTCAGTCGCTGATGATGGATGGATTGTTTTCTGGCGTCGGATTCCTCTCTGCCATAGCCGCCATCCGCATCGCCCGAAATGCTTCCCGAGGCCCGGACCGGGACCGTCCCTTTGGTTATGCGGCGGACGAAGCGATTTACAAGACGTTCCGGTCGCTGGCCCTGCTGGGGTTGGTGATGTTTGGCCTGACCAACGCGGTTCTGAACATCCTGCGCTATGCGTCAGGGGGCGAACCGCCCGCGTTGGAGTTTGGGCCTATCGTTGTCTACGCCGTCGCAGTTTCCATCGTCTGCTTTGGTCTGGCCTGGACGCATCGGCGTGCCTGGATTCGCACCGGGCGAAAAAGTGGCATGCTCAAACTTGAGATGCATGCCGCGCTCTATGATGGGGCGGTGACCGTTGTGGCCGGTGTCGCGTTGCTTGCTGCACCGTTTCTGACGAAAACCGCGTTGGCCCCCATTGTGCCTGTGGCGGATTCAGTTGTGCTGCTGTTTCTCTGCGGATTTGCCATCACGGGGTACTTCGTTACGTTCCGGGGTGGGCTGGCAGAGCTTGCAGGCGCGACCGCACATCCAGATGACATATTGAGCGTTTCGCGCGTCGTACGGCCCCTTCTGAAGGAGGTGGGCGCGCGATTGATTGACCTGGCCATGATCCGCACGGGACGCACGGATCAGATCGTCTTGTACATTTCGCCCGGGCAGGCGATGACCGGGGGTGAGATCGACGCACTGACAAAACGGTTGCAAGCGGCGTTGCTGGTAGCGGACCGAGAGGCGGCGATACTGGTTGTATTGAGCGAACAAGGGCGCACAGGCCCAACAAATGAGGCAGAGACATGAGTGACGTGCACCATTTTCCGATCACAGTCTTCTATGAAGACACGGATATGGCCGGGATCGTCTATTATGCGAACTATCTGCGCTTCATTGAACGGGCGCGGTCGACCATTGTTGAAGAAATGGGCATCGATCAGCTGGCGATGAAAGCTGACGGTATCGTGTTCGCCATCAGCCGGGTCGAGGCCGACTATCGCGGTTCCGCCCGTTTGGGGGACCGGTTGACCGTTGAAACCACCCATTGGGCGCACAGCGCCGCGCGTTGGCTGTTCGCTCAGAAGGTCATGCGCGGGGACGAACTGATTTTCCAGGCGAAGGTCACCGCCGTCAGTATGACAACCGAAGGCCGCCCCGTGCGTCTGCCCAAAGAGGTGCGCGCGCTTATCGGTAAAACCTAGGCCGGTTTCTGCCGGTTCTGTTGGCAATTCGCACCATTCTGGTCTAGAGTCTTTGGCAACAAGGCCGAACAACCGGCTGTCACGACAGAGCAGGCTTATGGAAACCGACGCCCTCGCGCTCGCACAGGAGGTGGATTTCTCCATGTGGGCGCTATTTGCACGTGCGACCCTGACCGTGAAACTGGTGATGTTGATGTTGATCATCGCCTCATTCTGGTCCTGGTCGATCATCATTCAGAAACTCATCGTCTTCCGCGCGGCACGGTCCGAGGCGGGCAAGTTCGATCAGGCCTTCTGGTCAGGAGAACCGCTGGACGGATTGTTCGAGGACATCGGTCCAACGCCAAAGGGACGATCCGAACGGGTGTTTGCCGCTGGCATGACCGAGTGGCGACGCTCCCATCGCACTGATGGTGGGCTGATTGCGGGCGCGCAGGCGCGGATTGACCGGTCCATGGATGTGGCCATCAACAAAGAGGCCGAGGGGCTGCGCAAGGGGCTGCCCATTCTGGCGACCGTCGGGTCGACCGCACCCTTTATTGGTCTGTTCGGGACAGTCTGGGGCATCATGAATGCCTTTATCGAGATTGCAGAGCAGCAGAACACCAACCTGGCCGTGGTGGCGCCGGGGATTGCCGAGGCTTTGCTGGCCACCGGCCTGGGCCTGTTGGCGGCGATTCCGGCGGTGATCTTTTACAATAAACTCTCGGCAGACAGCGACCGGATCGTAGCCGGGTACGAAGCTTTTGCCGATGAATTCGCGACGATCCTGTCGCGGCAACTGGACAGCTAAGCCATGGGCGCAACGTTGCAGGAACCCCAGGGCGGCGGCGGTGGCCGACGGCGGCGGCGCGGCGGGCGCGCGCGGCCTATGGCCGAAATCAACGTCACGCCGTTTGTGGATGTGATGTTGGTGCTGCTGATCATCTTCATGGTTGCAGCCCCCCTGCTGACCGTAGGCGTTCCCGTCGAGTTGCCAAAGACCGCCGCGACCGCTCTGCCCGGCGCAACCGAGGAACCGTTGACTGTGACCGTGACTGCAGAGGGCGAGGTGCAGATTCAGACAACCTCGGTTCCCCGCGGGGAACTTGTCACGCGGTTGAGCGCGATAGCAGCGGAACGCAGCAGCGATCGGGTCTATCTGCGGGCGGATGGGGCGGTTCGCTATGATGTGGTGATGCAGGTGATGGGGGCGCTCAACGCGGGCGGGTTTTCCGACGGGGCGCTGGTGACGGATACCGGCGGGCCGGCGCCGTAGGAAACCGGGGGGGGAGGGTGGGGGTTGGGCAACAGCCCAGAAAATTTACGGCAAAGGCCAGGGGGGGTGGATCGGGGG
>JBFOMB010000076.1:0-3632 GCA_040830545.1 Paracoccaceae bacterium
CCGGCTGACGGTCGACCTGCTGCGACCGCAACCCCTGGCAGGCTTGCGTGTGGCCGCCGAAACCACGCGTCATACAAAGACACTGGCGACGACGCGGGTCACCGTGCACGATCTGGACGATACACTGTGCGCCACGGCCACGACCATGCACTTGGCAAGGCGGGATTTGGGGCCGGTGCCGAATGTGACGATGCCTCCGCTTCGGCTGGCGGACGCGGTGACCGGTCCTTTTCCGATTGGCGAAGTTCGACACGATCTGCCGGGATTCGCAAATCACTCGGAGGTGCTGTACCCAAAAGGTGGCAATCAGGGCGCAGGCCCAAAGACGGTATGGATGCGCACCCCGGCCATACTGGAAGATGAGGTGCCGTCACCGATACAGGCTCTGTGCCCGCTGGCGGATTGCGGAAATGGCATTTCGTGGAACGCACCAACACGTGAAATGGGGTTCATGAACACCGATCTGACCGTACAAATTCATCGCGAGCCGGTATCGGACTGGCTGGCCTCGGAATCTCTATGTCATTGGCAAACAACGGGAATCGGGATGTCGCAGTCCGTTCTGTATGACACGGAGGGGCCGGTAGGAACGGCCTTGCAGACCCTTATCCTGTTTCCGCCTGCTTGATCCACCGGCTGGTTCCCGCACGTTGCACGCGAAACGCATTGCCGCGCGTGTGCCGAAACCCTATCTTTCGCCCATGCGTTGGCTTGCGACCGTCATAACCTGCTGCCTGCCTATTCCGGCTGTGGCGCACCCTCATGTCTTCATCGACACCGGGTTGGAGTTCATTGTGGACGACACCGGCCAGTTGACGCATGTGAGCGTGACCTGGGCTTACGACGAATTCTACTCTTTGCTGATCCTCGAAGATATGAGGTTGGATCAGGATGCCGATGGCGTACTGACCGAAGACGAACAGAAATATCTGTCCGGCTTTGATGCGCAATGGGTCGAGGGGTATAACGGCGATCTGGTTGTTTTCGCAGATGGTGAACCTGTTGCCTTGTCCGGCCCTCTGGACGCCAAAGCCACCACCGAGGACGGGCGTATCGTGACCACTCATCGGCGCGCGGTCGAAGGTGGGGCGGTCCCAGCATCCGCGTTGACAGCCAAAGCGTTCGACGAAACCTTTTACATCGCCTACGAAGTGATCAGGCCTGTTACGGTCTCGGGGCCTGCATCCTGCGATATCACCCGAGTTGAGCCCGACATCGACGGCCAACTGGCGCAAATGCAAGCGTTCCTGCTGACACTTGATGCCGATTACGACCTTGAAGAAAATGATATCCCGTTGGTCGGGGAGAACTTTGCGACCGAGATTTTCGTTTCATGTCCAAATACCTGATTGTTCCGGTTGCGGCCGCCATTGCTTTGCTGCTGTGGTTTTGGGGGAGTGGCGGCTTTGACAGCCTCGCCGCCTGGGCCGCAGGTGAGCAGCGAGAGTTTCAGAATCAGATCGCGCGATCCTTGCGTGCGGCGCGTGCCGAGCAGCCCGACGACGTTACTACCCTGCTGGTGGTCTGTTTCGCCTATGGTTTTTTCCACGCCATCGGGCCGGGCCACGGGAAGGTTCTGATCGGTGGCTATGGGTTGGGTCGTCAGGTTGCTTTCTGGCGTCTGTCCGCGATCAGTGTGCTGTCCAGTCTGGGGCAGGCGGTCACAGCCGTTGTGTTGGTATATGCCGGGGTTCTTGTGTTCCAGATGTCGCGCGAAAGCCTTGTTGGGACGACCGAACAAGTTATGGCTCCGGTCAGTTACGGGGCGATTGCCGCAATCGGTTTGTGGCTGGTGTTCCGGGCCATCCGCAGTTTCGCGCGACGTCATCGAAGTGACACCGCAGCTCATCACCATGACCACCACCACGATCATCATCATGACCATGATCACGGCGCGTGCTCGGATTGCGGCCATCGGCACGGGCCGACCGCCGAAGAGGTGGCTCAGGTCGGCAGCCTGCGCGAAGCTGCGTTGCTGATCCTGGGCATCGCCGCCCGGCCCTGTACCGGGGCGTTGTTCGTGCTTATCCTGACCTGGCAGATGGGCATCGCGATGGTCGGCATTGCCGGTGCCTTTGCCATGGCGCTTGGTACGGCAACGGTGACAACGCTGGTGGGCTGGACATCGTTTGGATTGCGCGGAGGATTGCTGGCATCCGCTTCGGCCACGCGATTTGCCTCGGTGCTGGCCCCGACAATCGAACTGGTGGCGGGGCTGGTGATTGCCGTCATCGCCAGCGGCCTGCTTTTGCGCGCGATCTAGTCGAAAACCGGTTCCGGATAGCCGACCCGCGCCAGATAGAGCCCTTGCGGCGGGCAAACCGGTCCGCATGCGGCGCGGTCGGTGGCCTCCAATGCGTCGCGCACTTCTTCGGGCGTCCAGGCACCCGCACCCACACGTTCCAACGTGCCGACAAAGCTGCGCACCTGGTTGTGCAGAAAAGACCGGGCGCGGACGTGGAAATGCACCTCGGGGCCTGAAAAACCTTCAACCTGCTCGACCCGCAGCTCATCCAGTGTTTTGACCGGGCTGGCGGCCTGGCAGATGGACGAGCGGAACGTCGTGAAATCATGCCGCCCGATCAGCATATCTGCGCCTGCCTGCATCGCGTCGATATCCAGCCGGTGGTTGATCCTCCAGACCTGCCCGGCGTCGTGGGTCGCAGGCGCACGGCGCATTAGAATGCGGAACAGGTATTGCCTCTCAACTGCGGAAAAACGCGCGTGCCAGTCATCATCGACCTGCACGGCCTTCACAATGGCAACGGGCTGCGGCTTGAGATGATAATTAAGCGCTTCGGACAGGCGAAACGGGTCCCATTCCTTGGCCATTTCGCAATGGGCCACCTGTCCCAGTGCATGGACGCCGGCATCGGTGCGACCAGCGGCGGCGATTGTGTGATCACCGGGCTGGATACGTGACAAAGCGTGTTCAATCGCCCCTTGCACGGACGGCAATTCCTTTTGCCGTTGCCATCCGGCAAACGGTTCTCCTTGGTATTCGACTTTCAGCGCGTATCTGGGCATGGGCTGCTGGTAACGCGCCACGCAGGAACGGGCAAGAGCGGGAAAGCGCTGGTATGTGCGCCGACCTCTACCTATCTTGAGCGAAACGAAAAAAGCGAGGCGACGGTTTGGTCATCTCATCCCTGGCAGACAGTCTTGCGCGCGGCGTCGAATCCGTAGGCGAAAGTTTATCCGAGGCCTTGTTCGAGCCGGTCATTCGTTTGGGTGTCACCGGTCTGGCCCGGTCGGGCAAGACGGTGTTCATCACCTCTCTGGTCGCGAACCTGCTGGACCGGGGGCGGATGCCGGGTCTGGTTGCGCAGCAGGAAGGGCGCATCAATGCCGTCTACCTGCAGCCACAACCCGACGACACGGTGCCGCGCTTTGACTACGAAAATCATCTGGCAGCGCTGACGGGGCCACAGCCGCATTGGCCGGACAGCACCCGCGCGGTTTCCGAACTGCGCCTGTCTTTCAAGGCCCGTCCCGCAGGTTTGCTGGCTGGTCTACAGGGGCCGCGGACCGTTCATCTGGATATCGTGGATTACCCCGGCGAATGGTTGCTGGATTTGGCCCTGCTGGAAAAGTCCTATGAGGTCTGGTCGGCCGAGACGCTGGAGCGCATC
>JBFOMB010000077.1:0-14971 GCA_040830545.1 Paracoccaceae bacterium
CCTGTTGAAAAAAGACCTGGGCTTTGAATTCTCTGCAACCATGCTGCCCTATTGGGAAGGCGTGACAACCGAACCCACGCAAACCTTCATCGGTGGCGCGGCCCTGTTCGCCATGTCCGGCAAATCCGCCGAGGAAAACAAGGCAACGGCAGAATTCTTCCGTTACCTGACTGCGGCTGACACTCAGTATTTCTGGCACCAGGCGACCGGCTATGTGCCGATCACCAACGCTGCCTATGATGTTGCCAAGGCAGACGGCCACTATGACCGCTTCCCGGCGGCCGAGGTTGGCATCCAGCAGCTGACGCTGCCTGCCGGTGACTTCACTAAAGGGTACCGCATGGGCTTCTATGTGCAGATCCGCGACGTGATGAACCGTGAATACGGCCGCATCCTGACCGGTGAATCCGACGTCGAAAGCGCGTTCAAAACCATCGAGGAAGAAGCGAACAAACTGCTGGAACGCTTCGCCAAGACTCAGGGCTAAACCCCACAAGTCCCTAACAGGGCGGCCTGCTGGCGGGCCGCCCTTCTCCTTTTACGACGGATCCAAGATGAAACGCGCGGGATTTACCAATGTCTGGCTGCCGATCGCGCTGTTGCTGCCGCAACTGTCGATCATTGCCATCTTCTTCTACTGGCCTGCGGGCTGGGCCTTTCAATCCTCCTTCTTTCTGCAGGATCCCTTCGGCTTTGGCTCGACCTTTGTAGGCCTCGAAAACTACGGCGTTCTGATCGGTGACGGCGAATACCTGCGTATCGCGCGGTTCACGGTCATCTATTCTGCGCTGGTGACGTTCTTTTCCCTGTCCATCGCGCTGTTGCTGGCGGTCAAGGCGGACAAGGTCATTCGCGGGGCCAAGACCTATCGCACGCTTCTGATGTGGGTCTATGCTATCGCGCCGCCTGTGGCCGGGTTCATGGGCGTCATGTTCTTTGACCAGCGCACCGGCCCGATCACACAATTCTTTCAGTCCCTGGGCTGGGATTTCAAACTGGGCGTGAACTATTTCGACACGGCCACCGCGATGGTGATGGTGGCGGTGTGGAAACAGATCCCCGTCAACTTCATCTTTTTCCTATCCGGCCTGCAATCCATCCCCCGCGCCGTGCGCGAGGCCGCGATGATTGACAACGGATCAGCGACGGGCCGCTTCTGGCAGGTGACCTTCCCGCTGCTGGCGCCCACCGCGTTTTTCCTGCTGATCATCAACCTGACCTATTCGCTGTTTGATACCTTCGGCATCATCGACACGCTGATGAAAGGCGAACCCGGCAACAACCCGATGAACCTGGTCTACAAGGTTTACCTGGACGGGTTCCGGGGCAATGACCTGGGCGGGTCGTCAGCGCAATCGGTTGTTCTGATGGTGCTGGTTCTGGCGCTGACTATCTTCCAGTTCCGGCTGATCGAACGCCGGATTCACTATACCTGAGGACTGCGGATATGGCCGAGATTTCCATGACTCACACCCAGACCGCAGCAAAGCCGCAGCGCAAACGTCGCCGGCCCATCCGGTTCGGCACAGTCGTTGACCATGCGGTCTTGATCGCCGGGGCCGCGCTGATGGTGGTGCCGGTCCTGATGGCCCTGATGTCCACCAGCCTGCCGGACACTGAAATCCTCAAAAACGGGGTTCAGTTCGCGGTTGGCGACCAGATGGCCAACAACTTCCACAAGGCCATGGTCGAAAAATCCGGGTTCACCGAGGCGATCACCGGCGCGCGGATGCTGACCAATTCGATGATCCTTGGCGTCGGCTTTGCCCTGGGCAAAATCGCGATCTCCCTGATCGCGGCCTATGCCATCGTCTATTTCCGCCTGCGGTTTGCAACACTGGCGTTCTGGATGATCTTCACCACGCTCCTGCTGCCGCTGGAGGTCCGTATCCTGCCGTCTTACGAGGCGATCCAGAGGCTGGGCCTGACAAACACCTATGGCGGTCTGATCATCCCGCTGATCGCATCCGCCACGGCAACCTTCTTCTTCCGCCAGTTTTTCCTGTCCGTGCCCGAAGAACTGGTCGAAGCCGCCCGCATTGACGGCGCAGGACCGGTCAAGTTCTTCCTCGACATCCTCGTGCCGCTCAGCCGCACGATGATCGCGGCCATCTTCATCATCATGTTCGTGTTCGGCTGGAACCAGTACCTGTGGCCCACCATGATCACCACGGACGAAAGCATGTACACGCTGGTGCGCGGCATCCGGCAGATCCTGGCGGTGCTCGAAGGCGGTACAATCCCCGAATACGGCAAGGCGCTGGCGCTCGCCATCGTGGCAATGCTGCCGCCGGTGGCCATCGTGGTGTTTTTCCAGAACTGGTTCGTAAAGGGCCTGACGGAATCCGACAAATAACGTCCGCGCGGCCTGCACGGACAACGAAGGAATATGAAATGGCAGATGTAACACTGAATGGTGTCGGCAAAACCTACCCGAATGGGTTCGAGGCCGTGAAACCGTCCTCCTTCCAGATCACGGATGGAGAGTTCGTGGTTCTGGTCGGTCCCTCGGGCTGTGGCAAATCCACCCTGCTGCGCATGGTTGCAGGGCTGGAGGACATCACCGCCGGCACGCTGTCCATCGGCACACGTGAAGTGAACGATGTTGATCCCGCCGACCGCGACATCGCAATGGTGTTCCAGAACTACGCGCTCTACCCGCATATGACCGTGCGCAAGAATATCGGCTACGGGTTGAAGAACCGCAGCGTCCCAACGGCCGAGATCGAGGCCAAGGTGCAGGACGCGGCCAGGATGCTGAACCTGACCGAGCTGCTGGACCGCAAGCCCTCGCAACTGTCCGGCGGCCAGCGTCAGCGCGTTGCCATGGGCCGCGCAGTGGTGCGCGATCCGGCCCTGTTCCTGTTTGACGAACCGCTTTCCAACCTCGACGCCAAGCTGCGCAATCAGATGCGGATCGAAATCAAGGCGTTGCAGCGGCGTCTGGGCGTCACCTCGATCTATGTGACCCATGACCAGGTCGAGGCGATGACCATGGCCGACCGGATCATCGTCCTGAACGAGGGCCGGATCGAACAGATCGGCACCCCGTCCGAGATTTACCACAACCCGGCCTCGACCTTTGTCGCGTCTTTCATGGGCGCGCCGCCGATGAACCTGATCGACGCTCGGGTCGAAAACGGGTCGATTCTGGTAAACGGCGGTACGCCGGTGGCCCCTGCGGCGAGTAGCGCAAAAGGAACCGTGAAACTGGGTGTGCGCCCAGAGGATGTTGTGCTGGGTGGCGACGGCACGACGCCGTTCGACATTTCCATTGTCGAGGAACTGGGTGCACACCGTTTGTTGCACGGCGAACTGGGCGGTCAGCCTTTCACGGTGCATGTGGGCAAGGAAGTGGACGCGTTGACCGGTCAGACAATGGTACAGCTAAATCCCGAGGCACTGCGCCTGTTTGACGTCCAGACGGGCAAAGCGCTGTGATCACGCAAACCGTTTCCGCCCTGCCCCCCGTCACGTCCGATTTGCACGCGCGCATCCATGCAGCCCCCCGCACGCCCGAAGCGCACAAGGCGTTGCTGCACGACACGCCCGCAATGAACGCGGTGCAAACCGGCGGCTTGGCCTCTGCCACCACCCTGCCCGCCACGCTCACCGTGGCCGCATGGAACGTGGAACGGTGCCTGTTCCCCGAAGACTCCGCCGCGCATCTGTCGCCCATCGCCCCGGACGTGATCCTGCTGTCCGAGGTCGACCACGGCATGGCCCGTACCGCACAGCGCCACACGACCGAGGCAGTCGCCGCGGCCATGGGCATGACCTATGCCTTCGGTGTCGAGTTTCACGAACTGGACCTTGGCGGCGCGACCGAGCGGCATTTCTGCAAGGACGATTTCAACACGCTGGGCTGGCATGGCAACGCGATCCTGTCCTCGGTCCCGATGACGCGCGTGGCGATGGTCCGGCTGGATGAAAAAGGACACTGGTTTTCCAGCCCAAAGGCCGACCCAAATCAGCCCCGTTTGGGCGGACGCATGGCGCTGCTGGCGGAATTGCCGACAGACACCGGGCCCCTGACCGTTGTCTCCACCCATCTGGAAAGCAACGCGGATGCCGCCCATCGGCATGGCGAATTTGTCACCCTGCTCGACGCAATTGACGCCTTTTCCCACGGCGGCCCGGTTGTGATCGGCGGCGATCTGAACAGCGGCAACCACCTGCCACCCGATTTCGACTGGCGCAACGAAACCTTGTTCGCACTGGCCGAAGCGCGCGGCTACAGCTGGGAATTCACCGCCGAAGGCCCCACCACGCGCCCCAGCCTGATCACCCCGCACCCCACCCGCAAGATGAAGCTGGACTGGATCGCCGGGCGCGGTGTCGCACCGTTGGACAGCGGCGTGCTGTCCTCCTTGTCTGCCTCTGGCACCCCTTTGTCAGACCATGATGCGGTCTGGGCCAGTTTGACGACCGGTTAGGTCCCACCGCCTACGACGTCCCCCCGGGCGTCGTAACCCTTGCCGACTTGGCGGGTGGAGCCGTGCTTAGCCGCTTACAGCCTGAATTGGTCCCGGCTCGTCGCGCAACGGGTCCGATTCGACCCTCTTTCACCGGATCAGGAAACAGTCACAGCCTGTGCTTCAAACTGTTTTCACCACCCGAACACTCCAATCCCACGCCAAACTTCTAACCAACTGAAAACATTGAGAAGTGCCCCACGTCTCAATCCCGTTCAATTGTTGCGATTTGGATTGCTGCTAGCCTTCCTCGGCCAGGGTGGGGCAACCAATGACAGAGTCCAATACGTTTGAATCAAGCAATCCGGCACAGCGGGCCAAGTGGCGCGCTGACGCTTCGGTTGCGCTTGCGCCGGATGACCTGCAACCGTGGTCCGCACCCCAATCCTTGCGCCGTGGGTGGGTCAACGCAGCCCTGAAGCGCGCTTTTGACCTCTGTTTCTGTCTGCTTGCCCTGCCGTTTCTGGGAACCCTTCTGGCGCTGGTCTGGCTGACCTACCGCGTGACCGGGTCTGGACCGCTGTTCTTCCGCCAAAGCCGCTATGGCTATCAACGCCGACCGTTCGACATCCTGAAAATCCGCACCATGCGTGTGTCCGAGGCTGGTCATGCCTTCCAACAGGCCGTGCCGGGGGACACGCGAGTGACCCCGCTGGGCCGTTTCCTGCGCGCCTCCAGCCTGGATGAGCTGCCCCAGCTGATCAACGTCCTGCGTGGCGATATGTCGATTGTCGGCCCACGCCCGCACCCCACGCAAATGGACGACGACCACGCACACAGGATCGATGGGTATGATCGTCGGTTTCTGGTGAAACCCGGTATCACTGGGCTCGCCCAGGTGCGTGGACATCGCGGCCCAACCGCCAGCGTCGCCGTGCTGCGCCTGCGGATCGAAAGCGATCTGGAATACGTGAACCGCACGTCGGTCTGGCTCGACCTCCATATCGTGTTGCGCACCATCGGTGCCGTGGTGAGGCCCCAGAATGCGCACTGAACCCGGCTCCCCTACAAAATCCGAGGGCGGTGAACTCAGCTGGCTGCTGGGCGTGTTCCGGCGGCACAAAGCGCTGATGATCAAGCCGCTGTTGACGACGCTCCTGCTGGCCGTCGTCTATGTGGCGTTGGCACAGCGGACCTACACGTCCCACGCGCTGCTGCTGGTGGACCCCACGCACCACAACCTGCTGGCCGAAGATGCGTTGACGACAACAACCACCGCCGAGAATTCGGTGGTGGAAAGCGAGGTGGAAATCCTGCGTTCCCCCGCTGTTGCGCTGGCCGTGATTGAACGCAAAGGCGTCGACAAGGACCCCGAATACGCCCGCAAGGATGGCATCGTTCAGACCGTCATGGAAATCGCCGGTCTGGCCGAGCCCGAGACGGAAACCCGCGACGAAATGCTGGGTCGTGTCCTGGACAAGTTCAAATCCAAAACCTCCATCCGCCGCCGGGGCCTGACCCATGTCATCGCGATCGAGGTGCAATCGTCCGACCCAAACCGCGCCGCTGAACTGACCAATGCCATGGCCGAGGTGCATATCGAACGTCAATTGCAGGCCAAGGTCGCGTCCACCCTGAAGGCCCGCGATGTGATCAAATCGCAGATGGACATCGCACAGGCCGCTATCGAGGGCGACATCAAGCCTCGCGAACGGCTGGTGGTACAAGAGGAATACGAGGATCTGTTCCTCCGCCTGCGCGAAATTGAAACGCTCGCCAGCCTGCAGGTGCCCGATAGCCGCATCGTGTCCCCTGCCCTGCCGCCCACTGAACCCAGCGCACCCAGCACCAAGCTCACCGTGCTCATGGCTCTGGTCGCGGGACTGGGCATTGGCATCGGTCGTGTCCTGCTGGCGGAAACGTTGAACACCGGGATCATGACACAGACGCAGCTCAGCACGCTGGCCGGTGTTTCAACTGCGGCGGGTGTGCCTGATGTCGGACATTGGTTGCGCCGCCCCCGGTCCATGGCAGACAAACTCGCCACCGAACCCCTGTCGCGCTACTCGGACTCGATCCGCCGCGTGCGTGCGCTGGTGGACCAGGGCCTGCGCGCTCAGCCCAAGAAGAAAGGGCAGGGTCGGCTTGTCCTCGTCACCTCCTCTGTCCCGAATGAAGGCAAAACCACGCTGGCCCTGTCGCTGGGCCGGGTCTATGCGCAATCCGGTCAACGCACTCTGCTGATTGACGCGGACTTCCGTAGGCCGTCGATCCACCGGGCCGTAGGCATACGCCCCAAACTGGATCTCGTGAAAATCCTTGGCCAGAAGGACGAACAGGACCTGCCGCTGGCCGAAGACCCCCGTTCCGACCTGGCCCTGCTGATGGGATCGCGCAACGCCAAGCAGGCCACAGACCACCTGATCGACGCGCCCATGTTCCGCGCGATCCTGTCGCTGGCCTTGCGCAATTTCGACATCGTGATTTTGGACACACCGCCCCTGCTGCCTGCCTCGGACGCGCAATTCGTGACACATCTGGCGGACGCCGTTGTGATGGCGGTCCACCACGGCGAAACCCGGCAATCCGTGGTCGAGGCGTCGCTGGCGGTTTTGCGGGATGAAATGTCACCCAACACGACGCTGGTTCCGGTCCTGAACCGGCAACCCGAAGTCCACCCGGAATATGACTACAACAGCTACCACCCGACCTATCGCGGCTGGTGGCCTTTCCGGAAATCGAACCTGAAATCGGGGGCCGTATGACGCCCTCGAACTGCAACTGAGAGGAGACCTCCATGGCTGTTGCAATTGTGACCGGAGCGGGCGGATTGGTGGGATCCGAAACCGCCGTGTATCTGATGGAACAGGGTTTGGATGTGATCGGTATCGACAATGACCGGCGGGCCTATTTCTTTGGGCCCGAGGCGTCGACCAAATGGCGTGTGGCGGAACTGCGAAATGGCTACCGACAATTCACGCACATGCCGCTGGACATCTGTGACGCGGACGGGATCCTACGCCTGTTCAAACAACACGCACAGGACCTGAAACTGGTGGTCCACGCTGCCGCGCAACCGTCTCATGACTGGGCCGCACGCGAACCGCTGACCGACTTTGCCGTGAACGCGCAGGGCACACTCAACCTGCTGGAGGCCGTGCGTCAAACCGCGACCGAGGTGCCATTCATCTTCCTGTCGACAAACAAGGTCTATGGTGATCGGCCCAATGCGCTGCCCCTGATCGAGCAGGACAGCCGCTGGGAACTGGACCCCGCCCACGCTTATGCCGCCAAGGGCATTGATGAGTCGATGAGCATTGACCAATCCACGCACAGCGTTTTTGGCGCCTCCAAGGTCGCCGCCGACGTGATGGTTCAGGAATACGGGCGCTATTTCGGCATGAACACCGCCTGTTTCCGGGGCGGCTGCCTGACCGGCGGTGCCCATTCCGGGGCCGAACTGCACGGCTTTCTGGCCTACCTCATGAAATGCACCGTGATCGGGCGGCCCTATACCGTTTTTGGCTACAAGGCCAAACAGGTACGCGACAACATCCATTCCCACGATCTGGTCAACGCGCTCTGGACCTATGCGCAGGACCCGAAACCGGCCCGCGTCTACAACATCGGCGGCAGCCGCTTTGCCAACTGCTCCATGCGCGAGGCTATCGCCACCTGCGAGGATGTGTCGGGCCAGCGCCTGAACTGGACCTATAGCGACGAAAACCGCACCGGCGATCACATCTGGTGGGTCAGCGACATCTCGACCTTTCAGGCGGATTTCCCGGACTACCAACTGACCTACAACATCCGCGACACGCTGGAGGACATCTATGAAGCCGGCCTGGGCCGCTGGAAGGAGGCGTCATGATTGATCGCGGCAAAGAAAGCGTTCTGGGCGTAAACATCAGCGTCATTGATTACGAGGCCGCGTCAGCCCGGATCGTGGCCGCCGCCCACGCGGCCCGGCCCTGCTCCGTCTCGGCCCTCGCCGTGCATGGTGTGATGGAAGGTGCCTTGAACCCGGAACACAAATTCCGCCTGAACCGGCTGGACCTTGTGACACCGGACGGGCAACCGGTCCGCTGGGCCTTGCGATGGCTGTACGGCGAAAGCCTGCCCGACCGCGTCTATGGTCCGCGCCTGACCGAGATTGTGTTTGAACAGGCCGAGGCCGAAGGCCTGCCCATCTACCTCTACGGCAGTCGCCCCGAGGTTTTGCAGGCCATGACCGCCCGTCTGGCCACGGAATACCCGGACCTCAAAATCGCAGGCCAGGAACCGTCCAAATTCCGCCCGCTGACCGATGAGGAAACGCAGGACATGCAGGCGCGGATCAAGGCATCCGGCGCGCGTATCGTTCTGGTTGGGCTGGGGTGCCCCCGGCAGGAAACGTTTGTTTATGAAAACAGCGAAGCCGTTGGCGTGCCCATGCTGGCCGTTGGGGCCGCATTTGATTTCTTCGCGGGCAATCTGCGGCAAGCTCCGAAATGGATGCAGGATCGCGGGTTGGAATGGCTGTTCCGGCTGGCGATGGAACCCCGGAGGCTGTGGCGTCGGTATGTGTTCTTGAACCCACTCTACGTGATGATGCTGACCGGGCAACTCACCGGCATCCTGTCCCGGCGGCTGACCAATGAACGCCAGCCGCAGCACGATATTCGCTATGGCTAGGCTGCGCCTGTCCGGCGGCGCGGCGGCGGTTGGGCCTGCCCTGCCACCGGACGGACGCGCACGCCCGCGCGGGGTCAAACGCGCGCATTGGGCGATGGCGGGTCAGGTTCTGACCAGTGCGGCGAACCTGCTGACGACGGTCCTGCTGATCCGCTTGCTGGGGCTGGAAGGGTTCGGTCAGTTCTCTTTGTGCTTCCTCATGATCATGGTGCTGCGCAGCTTTTTCATGAGCGTCGTTCTGGCCCCCATGTCGACCATCGCGCCCAAGCTGCGGACGTCCTCACAACGGGCTTATCTGGGCTTCCTGCTGCTGTTGGTGGCGGGGTTTGTCGTAGTTTCGTCGCTGGTTGTCGCGGCGCTGCTCTATCCGCTCAGCTGGATGTTGGGCGCGCCGTGGTTGATGACGTTGGCGGTGCCGATGCTGGTCACGCACGCAATGGCCAGCGGTTCTGATTTCTGTGCGCGGCTGCACATGGTGACCGGAAACCCAAAGCGCAGTTTTGGGGTAGAATGGGTTCGCTACTCTGTACAATTTGGGGTAATTCTCGGAATTTTTGTACAAAACCCCTCAGCGCTGACCCCCGCCACCGCGCTCTACGCGCTCGCCATTGCGGCCCTCGCAGGCGCGATGACCGGCATGATGTTCACCCCCACACCGAAACTCTCCCGTCGCCTGACCGCCGCGCTTTGGCCCCGTCACTGGAACTTCATCCGCTGGATGTCACTCGCCAATATTGTCGAGTCCGTACAGACCATGGCCCCGATGTTCATCGGTCTGGCATTGCTGGGCGAGGCCGCTTTGGGTGTGCTGCGACCAATCCAACAGCTTAGTAACATATTGAATTTGCCTACAAATGCGATGCATCAGTTCCTGCCAACTACCGCGACGGAAGCCTTCCAAAAACGCGGCGTGACTGGCCTGGGCACCACATTGCGCACAGCGGCCGGATGGACACTGCTCTATTTCACGGTCGTAGCCCTCGCCCTCATGGTGCTCAGCCCCGCGTTATCCACCTTCATCTTCGCAACCCCCCAACCCGGTTTCACATCCCTCATCCTGATCTTCGCTGCAGCCAACCTGTTCATCGCTCTTCGGGTCGTCTTCAGCACCGCATTCCTGTGCATCGAAGAACCCCGTCAGTTCGTTCTGGTGCACGGTTTGGGTATGCTCTTTGCTATTGGAATTTCGTTTTCCGCCAGCGCCTTAGGCCCAACAGGCATCGCGTTGGCCGTGGCTGGATCAACGGGTGCAGGGCTGTTGATGTGTCTGCTTCTGGTCCGGGGAAAGCTCGATGGCTGATCTGACCGCGCATATCACCAATGCCCCGCGTGAAGGCCTGACCCACCGCCTCGCAACGCTCAGCTACGGCTTGCTGGCCTTTGTCATCTTCGCCGGAACGCGCCCGTTTCAGGGGCGGCATTTTCAGGCGGTTGGCATGGAAAGTCAGGGGTCGGGCAAAGAGGCGTTGATCTATCTGGTCACAACGCTTGCCTGCATCGGATTCTGTTATGGGATCAAGGGCATAGGCCTGATCCAGAGGTCCACAATGGGCCTCGGGCTGGTGCTGGCTTATTGCACCATCAGCGTGGGATGGTCGGACACCCAGATGACAGCGACAGTTCGACTGGGCCAACTCGTGCTTGTGACCGTTGCGGTTTATGCCGCGATGCAGGCGCTGGGGTTTCGGTATCTGATCTGGGTCACTTATAAGATACTGATCGCAATACTGATTTTGGACTACGTATCTGTCATGCTGATCCCCGGTGCGGTGCATGGCGTGGGCGAGGTTGATACATATCCCAACCACATCGAGTCCTGGAAAGGCGTACATATCCACAAGAACTACGCCGGCCCGGTCGTGGCCGCGCTTTGCGTGGTCGCAGCCGCATTTGCACTGAACGGGCGCAAATGGCACTTGGTCGTTCTGGCGCTCAGCACGGTCTTCCTGCTCAAAACCAACTCCAGCGCGTCCCTGATCGCAGCGGTTGTTGCGGTGTCGGGGTTGGTCGTGATCAAGGGGCTGGCGCGTGCAACCGGGCGGGCCGTGACGGCCTACCTGGTTGTGCTGTTCCTTTGTATGGTCGGGCTAACGACACCCTTCTACATGCCTAAAATTACAGCATTTTTTGCGGACCCGTATGCCCTGACAGGTCGGACGGAACTATGGGGCGCGTTGGTCCAGTACATTCAGGCCTACCCCTGGACCGGCAGCGGTTACGGGTCGTTCTGGCGGATCGGGGTTCAGTCGCCCATCCTCTACCTCACCGAAGGCTGGGCCGCACGAACCGGGCAGGGTCACAGCGGGTATCTGGACACGGCAGCAATGCTGGGGGTACCGGGGCTGGCGGTGGTGTTTGCGGTCTTTGTGCTGGTTCCGTTTGCGCTCTTGCTCCGGGGTTTGACCGGCTATTCACGGCACTATGATCTCGCCCTGGCCCTGATGATTTTTGTCTGGGTACACAACACGGTCGAAACCTCGCTCCTGTCGCCAAATCACCCGGTCTATCTGGTCGCGCTGATCGGCCTGTGCGGCGTGTACCAATTGCGGAACCGTCCGCCGGAGGAAGAGGTGCGCGATGGCTGATCCTTTGAAACTACGCATTCTGATGGTTCACAACGGGTACAAAATCCGGGGCGGCGAAGACATTTCAGCCGAAATGGAGACACAGGTGCTGCGCGAGGCCGGGCATCACGTGGACTATGTGACGGCTGAGAACGACGACATCCAGACAACGCGGGACATGGCGCGAACAGCCGCCTCTGCGATCTGGAGCCGCGCGTGGCATCGCAAGGTGTCGAACATGCTGGCCGTCGGCGGATATGACATCCTGCACGCGCAGAACCTGTTCCCGCTGATCTCGCCTTCGATCTACTACGCAGCCCGTCGGCACGGGGTGCCCGTCGTTCAGGCGGTGCGAAACTACCGGTTGGCCTGCCCGTCTGCCACAATTCTGCGAGAGGGAAAGGTCTGCACCGATTGCATCGGGCGACGGATCAAGCTGCCCTCCGTACGCCATCGCTGCTATCGCGGGTCGGCTGTGGGCACAGCAGCAGTAGGGGCGATCAGCGGGTGGCATGGTGCCGTGGGGACGTGGCGGGACAAGGTGGACTGCTATCTTGCCGTGTCGAACACGGTGGCCGATGTGTTGGCACAAGAAGGCTTTCCACCCGACCGGATCATGGTCAAACCGGATTTCACCTATCGGGTGGGCACCGCTCACCTGCGCCCGCCCAAGCGCAGCCATGTGCTGTTTGTCGGTCGCCTGTCGCCTGAAAAGGGGTTGCCGCTGCTGTTTGATGCGTGGTCACGGGTGCATTCGGATCTGCCGTTGCGGGTGGTTGGTGAGGGGCGGATGCCTGCAAATGTGCCCAAGGGCGTTGAACTGGTCGGGAAGAAGCCGCTGGAGGGTGTTCTGGAAGAGATGCGCGATGCGGTCTGCGTAGTGATGCCTGGCAGTTGGCCGGAACCTTTTGGCCGCGTCGCGGTGGAGGCCTTTTCCCAAGGTACGCCGGTGATTGCCAGCGACAGTGGCGGTGTGGCGGATACCGTGCAGTCGGGGCGAAACGGGGCGTTGTTCAAAACCGGGGACGCCTATGATCTGGCCACACAGCTGTCGCATCTGTTGCAGGATACCGACGCGCGGCACCGCTGCGAGGCGGGCGCAATGGCCAGCTACACGGACCGCTTCACGCCCGAGGCCAACCTGACCTATCTGGAACAGGCCTATGATCGCGCGAAAACGGTGGCCGGCGCCCCGCTGAGCCGCGTATCGTGACGCCATGGCCCGTGCGACCGGTTTCCGACTGACCCTTTTGATCCTGCTGGTGCTGGCGGTAGGCGTGGTGTTGGGCATGTGGGTTGCGGGCCAGCGTCTGGTTCAGGACACGTTTGTCGCGCGGGTCGAACGCAAGGCAGTGGCGGTCCTGCGCAGCGGCCTGACCTCGGGCCAGGAAAGCACGACGCAGATTGAACCCAACCGCCTGCCTCTGACGCAGCGGGTCGTGAACCTGCCGTTGAGCGTGGCCTATTATGGCGGCGGGATCGACGCCGCGCCGGGGGGCGGGGTGCTGATCCTGGACCGGTTGGGCCGTGTGCATCTGTTTGATAAGGGCGAAATGGTCCAGTTGAACGTCGAAACGCCCGACAATGGGCTGGAGGCGCTCATCGAGCAGCACGCGCTGGGGCTGCTGGGGGACAAGGGGTTTCGGCCGCGGGGGTTTCGGTTCAACGACGTTCTGGTCGTGGACCGCAAGCAGACAACGGACCTGTTGATTTCCTATTCCGACTGGGATGCCGAGCGGCTGTGCTATCGCAGTGTGTTGGCCAAAGCCTCCGTTCCCAACGGCATCGCACCGGTGGATTGGTCAGTGGGACGAACCGATTGGGACATACTGCACGTGACCGAACCCTGCCTGCCACCGCTGACAGTGGGACACATGGCCGTTCAGGGGATCGAGGCGGGTGGTCGTCTGGCGCGGTTGTCTGGCGACTCGGTCGTGTGGAGCGTCGGCGCGTACGAATGGGACGACGCATTTCGCGAAACTGGCGTACCTCCATATGCACAGCGTGAGGGCAGCGATTATGGTCGTGTATTCCGGGTGCATATCGATACCGGGGAAACCGTGTCACTTGCGCGTGGCCTGCGCAATCCGCAAGGCCTGGCCGTGTCCGGGGATGGACGCATCTGGCTGACGGATCACGGTATGCGCGGCGGTGACGAGTTGAATGTGATCGAGCCGAGCCGTGCGGAATACAATTTCGGCTGGCCCTATGTGACCTTTGGCACCCACTACAATCTCGACCCGGCGGGCGGGACCGGTCGGCATACGGGACACGAAGGCTATGACTTGCCGCTGGTATCCTTCGTTCCGTCCATCGCACCCGGCACGGTGATCTACCTAGGCGATTTCCACCCCGCCTGGAACGGTGACGTTCTGATAGGGGGGCTGCGGGGGACGTTGGAGCGGGTACACGTGGTTGACGGGCGCGCGATCCTGGTTGAGTCGCTGCCAACAGGTGTGCGCAGTCGCGATATGCTGTTGACCGATGATGGGCAGATCGTGATCCTGACCGACCATTTGCAATTGATAATCCTGCGACCCTCTGTTGTGCCGACGGCCACGGACAGGGTGTTCTCAGCGATTGACGACGTGGTGGATACCCCGCTCAGGCAGCCCGTCGCTGACCTGTTCGAAGCCTGCTTGCAATGCCATCAGATGGTCGAAGGTGGCACAGGCGCAGGACCGTCCCTGCATGGTGTTTGTGGGGCAAAACCGGGTCAGGACGGGACGTTTCAGCAATATTCCGAAGCTCTGAAAAACCAGCGCGACATCTGGTCAGAAGACCGTTTGGCGGCGTTCATTGCCAACCCGCAATCGGTCGTTCCGGACAACCGGATGGCCTGGGATGGCGCGGATCGTAAGGCAGCGGAATTGGTTGCGCGTTTGCTTTGCCAGACGCTCTGACGCACTGAGGGTTTGTACCAATTCCCCAACGCGCTCGGCTTTTGGTTTTGAAATCGGAACACCCTAATGCGCCGCTGGCACCATCGGGCCATTCATATCACAGGTGATCTGGATAAAACCCGAAACGCTGTGACACACCTGGATAGACGGCGGACAGCAAGCCGAAACGAAAAAAGGCCCCCGCTTTCGCAAGGGCCTTTGCATTCAAATGCCTGCGCTTCAGGCAGTTTTCTTGTTCTTCACACCGGCCCAGAGACGCTTGTTCGTCAGGTACAGCAGAACCGACAGCAGCGACAGGATCAGAACGCCGACAAAACCGGCCCGCTTGCGCGCCCTTATCTTGGGTTCCGCCGACCACATCCGGAAGGCGGCGATGTCATCGGACAAGTGTTGCAGATCGTTGGAATGGCCGGCG
>JBFOMB010000078.1:0-28092 GCA_040830545.1 Paracoccaceae bacterium
CATCGACGGGCCGCGGTGCGGCGATCCAACGTGAGCGTGGATCACTTTATGGCAGCCAAGTCCGTACAACCTTACTGTCCCGCACTTCGGCTGGCCAAATCGCCGGGCCCGGAGGCGGCCTCTCACACATTACGCAGGCGCAATGTGTTGTCGGCAGGCGTTTGCGAGCAAACGCCGGGAGACCGTCGATGCGCGGCGCCCTTCGGGCTTGATTCCGCGCCAATGCTGCTCGCCTAAACCTTCGTCGTAAGTGTCCTGTATTCCCCGATACAGTCTATCGCACCAGTCCAGTTCGATCTGCAAAACGGTTTTGACCCGTTGCAACGAAAGGGAGGCCGGAATGGACAAGACGACCGATTTCAAAACAGGACTGTTGGTCGCGTTGATCGCCGTAACGCCGGTCCTGCCAAAAGCCCAAGCGCAAGTTCCAGAGGAATCCGCTGTCTCTCAACAGGTTACCGAAACGCAGTTGTTGCGGTCGCCGGACAGGTCCACGGCAGGTTGGACCGCCGTCTACATCCGCATCTGCAAAAGCAGTTTCCACGCCTGTCATTGGTCGGTCGCCCCACGGAACCCCACCGAAAACCTTGCAAAATCGGGGGTAATCCTGGGTCATACGCCCGCAAATTCACCCTGAATCCAATCGCGATCTGCTGGGTCGGTTCCCACCTCGATGTCACCGCAGCACGGTGCTGCACGACACCCAAGAGGAGACTGACCCATGAAAGACCTGAAGCCCATCATCCTGACCGGCCTGATCCTGACCGCACCTGCAATCGCCGTGGCACAATACGGCGTGGGTGACACGGTGGGCACCACGGACGAAGAAATCCATGCCGCGATGGAGGCCAAAGGCTATGTCGTTCAGGAAATCGAACGCGAAGAGGACGAGATCGAGGTTGAAGTTCTGATCGACGGCGTGGAAACTGAGCTGGTGCTGGCCATGGCCGACGGCAAGGTGCTGGAGATCGAGACCGAAGATGAAGATGACGACGATTGATCACCCGACTGCCGGGCTGCCCCAGCGGCCCGGCAACCGCTGTGAACAACCATGACGCGCCTAAATCCGATCACCTGGCTTTGGGCGCTCTTTGTTGCGCAGGCGGTGTGTGCGGCGTTCTTTTTGCTGGACGCGGTGAAGGATTTGTTGGGCCTCGAAAACCTTCCGGGGTTTCGCAACGTGGATACGTTCGAAATGCTGGTTTCGGTGTGTTTGGTCGCAGGCTTGGGGGTCACGGCGATGCTGATCCGCGACATGACCCGTCGGCAGGCAGCGTTGAAGCGACAGGTCGATGTGGCCTCGGGCGCGTTTGCCCGTGTGATCGAGGAGCATTTCGACACTTGGGGCCTCAGCGCGTCGGAACGGGATGTGGCGATGCTGGCGATCAAGGGCCTGTCGATTGCCGAGATCGCGGCGCTGCGGAACACGAAAGAAGGCACGGTGAAGGCGCAGAACGCCGCTGTTTATCGCAAGGCAGGCGTGTCGGGGCGGTTGCAGCTGCTGAGCCTGTTTATCGAGGAACTGCTGGCCGAACCGCTGGTGGACGCGGCGGAGTGATCGGCGCATAAGACGCCATGCACAGCCTAATCATCCATATGTCGTCCGCAACGGCCCGGCGCCCCAATGTGGATCACTTGTTGGGGGTATTGCCGGGGGCCGAAGTGGTCGAAGCCGTGCGCGGCGCGGATGTGGTGCAGGCGGGCCGGGTGGATGTACGACCCGGTGATCTGCATCACCCCCGCTATCCGTTTCCCATTGGTGGTGGAGAGGTTGGGTGTTTTCTGTCGCACCGGGCCTGCTGGGCGCGGATTGTGGAGGCCGATTGGCCCTATGCGCTGATCGTCGAAGATGACTTTCACCCTGACGCACAGCTTTGGCCTGATGTGCTGGGCCTGGTTGAGACCAATGCCACGGCAGATAGCTACATCCGTCTGCCCGCGAAGAACCGCGAGCGCCCGGCGCATGTCGCGGCCACCAAAGGTGCGGCGCAGTTGTTTCTGCCCCGGCGGATTGGGTTGCAGACTGTGGCGCAGGTGGTGGGGCGGAACGCGGCGCAAAGGCTGCTGGAGGCATCCGAGGTATTGGACCGGCCCGTGGACACGTTCCTGCAAATGCACTGGGTGACGGGGCAGCCCGTTCACACGATCCTGCCCAATGGCGTGCAGGAACTGACCGGGGAATTGGGCGGATCCACGATACAGAAAAAGGCGCCCAAACAGGGGCGCCTTTTGCGGGAATGGAACCGGGCGTGGTATCGGACGCAGGTCGCCCTGCGCCCGCAACGGCCCTGAACCAGATCAACCCGGCAGTTTTGTCGTCCGCAGATACGGGAAATGCGTGGTGAAGTCGCCATACTTGGCCTTCGCATCTTCGTCGCTGACCGCCGTCGGGATCACAACGTCATCGCCAACGTTCCAGTTCGCGGGCGTTGCCACGTTTTCACGTGCCGCGGTCTGCAACCCGTCCAGCGCGCGCAAAACCTCGGCAAAGTTGCGGCCCACGTTCATCGGGTAGGTCATGGACAGCTTCAGTTTCTTGTCGGGACCGATGATAAACACCGAGCGTACCGTTGCGCTGTCATTGGGGGTGCGGCCGTCTGGCATGTAAGCCTCGGCAGGGAGCATGTCGAACGCCTTGGACACGGCCAGACCGTCGTCCGCGATGATCGGGAAACCGGCAGGCGCGCCGCCGAAGGTTTCGATGTCGCCCTTCCACTTGCGGTGGTCTTCAGCGCTGTCGACGGACACGCCAATCACCTTGGTGCCGCGTGCAGCCCATTCATCCGCCAGTTGCGACACGGCACCGAATTCGGTGGTGCAGACGGGCGTGAAATCCTTGGGGTGCGAAAACAGGATGGCCCAGCTGTCGCCAATCCAGTCGTGGAACTGAATGTCGCCCTGATCGGTTTCAGCGGTAAAATCAGGAACGGTGTCGTTAATGCGCAGGCCCATAGTGGTCTCCTCGTGAGTCGCAAAGAATTGTGCCGGGATAACCTAGGGGCACAGCGCAGGATTTGCATCCCCTCTATTGTAGCCACCCGGCGAGAGTGACAGAGTGCACCACGAATCCCCCAAGCCCAAGAGCCAGGGGAACGCTCCCACCGATCGAAAGGTAAAATTCATGTTGGAAAAGCGTGAGTTCTATATCAATGGCCAATGGGTCGCGCCCAGCACGGCAAACGACTTTGAGGTGATCGACCCCTCGACCGAGGAAGCATGCGCGGTCATCTCGCTGGGGTCCGAGGCAGACACCAACGCCGCCGTCGCAGCCGCCAAGGCCGCGTTCCCCGAATGGATGGCCCGCCCGGCAGAAGAGCGCGTTGCGTTTCTGTCAAAGCTGTTGGAGGTCTATGCCGACCGTGCCGAAGACATGGCGCAGGCGATCAGCATGGAAATGGGTGCGCCCATCGACATGGCCCGCGTACAACAGATCGGAGCCGGGGCCGGACACCTGAAGAGCTTTGTCCGGGCGGCCAAATCGTTTGAATTCGAACGCCCGTTGGGTGCGCATGCGCCAAACGACCGCGTGCTGTACGAGGCCGTTGGTGTGACCGCGCTGATCACGCCGTGGAATTGGCCGATGAACCAGATCGCGCTGAAGGTTGGCGCGGCAGCGGTGGCCGGCTGCACGATGGTCCTGAAACCTTCGGAACAAAGCCCCCTGAACGCGATGCTGTTTGCGGAACTGATGCACGAGGCGGGCTTCCCCGCTGGCGTATTCAACCTGGTGAACGGCGACGGGCCGGGTGTTGGCACGCAGCTTTCGGGTCATCCAGATGTGGACATGGTCAGCTTTACCGGGTCCACCCGGGCGGGACGCCTGATCTCCAAGAACGCGGCAGAGACATTGAAGCGCGTGCATCTGGAACTGGGCGGCAAGGGCGCGAACCTGATCTTTGCCGACGCGGATGAGAAAGCTGTGAAACGTGGCGTGCTGCGGATGATGAACAACACCGGTCAGTCGTGTAATGCGCCCAGCCGCATGTTGGTCGAGCGCCCGATCTATGATCAGGCCGTCGAAACCGCACGTGAAGTGGCAGAAAAGGTCAGCGTGGCCAGCGCGCACGAGGAAGGCAACCACATCGGCCCTGTCGTGAACGAGCTGCAGTGGACCAAGATCCAGGACCTGATCCAGAAGGGCATCGACGAAGGTGCAACGCTGGTCACGGGCGGAACGGGCCGTCCTGAGGGGTTGAACAAAGGATACTATGTGCGTCCGACGGTCTTTGCCGACGTCAACAACGACATGACCATTGCGCGCGAAGAAATCTTTGGCCCGGTTCTGACGATCCTGCCATTCGACAGCGAAGAGGAAGCCGTCGAAATCGCTAATGACACGCCCTATGGCCTGACCAACTATGTTCAGTCCACCGACGATGACCGTCGGGTTCGGGTGGCTCGCCAATTGCGGTCGGGTATGGTCGAAATGAATGGGCAGGCACGCGGCGCAGGTGCCCCGTTTGGCGGGATGAAGCAATCCGGCAACGGGCGCGAAGGCGGTGTCTGGGGAATCGAGGATTTCCTGGAAGTGAAATCCGTCAGCGGCTGGGCTGCTGAATAACCACGTTCTGACGGGGCCGGATCATCCGGCCCCGTTCACCAACTGGTGCCGTGCGCGTGATCAATCCTGCGCGACCCAGGGCAATCATTGGTTCCTTTTTCCCGCATCTCCGGTATCATTCGCGCGTTGAGACGGAGCTTGCCTCATGACACGTATTTTCAAAACACTCTTTATTGGACTGTTGGTTTTCTGGGGCGGTATGGTCTGGGCCGCCGAGCGCGTGGCGCTGGTTGTAGGCATGGGTGCCTATCAGACGATCCCGACACTCGCCAACACAACCAACGACGCGCGCGGCATCGCGGATTCACTGGAACGCATTGGGTTTGATGTGACCCTGTCGATTGACGCGGGCGCAAACGAATTCAAACGGGTTCTGGACGAATTTGCCTTCCGCTCGGAAACCGCTGATCTGGCACTGATTTATTTTGCAGGTCACGGGATTGAGGTGCAGGGCGAGAATTTCCTGATCCCGATCGATGCGAAGGTGGCGTCAAACACGGATGTGCAGCGGCAATCGGTTTCCTTGAAACAGATGCTGGCGGCGGTGGAGCGGGCGCGCAAGATGCGGATCGTGATCCTGGATTCGTGCCGGGATAATCCGCTGGGCGACGAGATTGACCTGGCCGCTGTCGCAGCGCAATCGACCGCTGGTGATGGCACGACGCGGGGTGGTGGCGGTCTGGCCGCAGCCGACCCGGATCGCGGCACGCTGGTGGCATTTGCTGCTCGCGACGGACAGGTGGCGCTGGACGGGCGGGGCGACAACAGCCCATTTGCGACTGCTCTGATGGAGAAGATGGTGACCCCCGGGCTGGAGATCAGCCTGATGTTCCGGCAGGTGCGCGACCGGGTGATGGTCATGACCGAAAACCTGCAAGAGCCACATACTTATGGGTCGCTGACGGGTATTCCGTTTTATCTGGCGGGGGCGGCTGACGGTGAAGTGGACATTTCCGGCGCGACAGGCGCTGACGCCTGGGCCGCGATCCGTCCCGATCAAGAAGAACAGTTGCTGGCTTTGGCGGAGTTGGGTGACACGCGGTCGATGCTGGGGCTGGCCTATATCCGGCTGAACCCGAATGAAGGTCGGTTTGATCCGCCAGAGGCCGTGGCATTTTTGGAAAAGGCCGCTGCGGCAGGGTCGCCAGAAGCGCAGTTTGAGCTGGCGAAGCTCTATGAGCGCGGCACCGGCGTTCCGGTGGATCACGCACGGGCGCTGGCGTTGTATCAGCAGGCGGCAGGTCAGAACTATGCTGACGCCATCAACGATCTGGGGTTCCTGCACTATCAGGGCTCGCTGGGATTGCCTGCCGACCCGCAGAAGGCACTGGGGTATTTTGAACGCGCCGCTGACCTGCGCCATCCGCAGGCCTTGTTCAACTTTGCCGCGCTGATTGATGACGGGTTGGTGGACAACAAGGGGCCGGAAGACGCGGCGAAGTATCTGTATGATGCGCTACGGTCTGGAAGTTCTGACGTGCTGAAAATCCTGTCGGAACGGCCCAAGATGTTCTCTGACCCGACGCGGAAGGCGCTGCAGGAGGAACTGGCCAAGTTCGAATTCTACACGGGCCGGATCGACGGTGATTTTGGGCCGGGGACGCAGCGGGGCATTCGCAAGGCCTACGGTCTGGAAAGCTGATCCAGAGTTAAAGCCGAGCCGCTTTGAACCGGCTCGGCCAATTCCATCAAACCATCGCGAAAATCCGCGCCGGGCCACCACTGCCGCCTTTGTGCGTACTGGCACCGACGACAATTGTCGCCCCGGATGCTGGCAGTTGGTCCAGCGCCTTCAGATTCTCGATCCCATAGCGATTGGCCGGCAGCCACGTGTAGTGCGTCGCAAAATCCGTTGAGGGACCAAAGTCCAGCGACAGGGTATCGACACCAATCGCCACTGCTGAAGTTTCCTCGACCAGCATCTGCGCAGCCTCGGAGTGGAAGCCGGGGAAATGCATAACCCCGTTTTCGTCTTCGTTCCGATACTCCAGCGCACCGGTTTTCTCACCCCAACCTGAATGCATCGCAACGCAGGCATGTTCGGGGATATCCCCATGTTTGCTGATCCATGCCCGCAGGTCGTCCGGTGTGACCTGTGCGTTCGGGTCTGTTTCCGCCCGCGATGCGATGTCCACAATGCACAGCGGCACCACGAGCGTGTCGAGCGGGATTTCATCAACGGACTGGCCATCTGCCGAGAAGTGCAGCGGCGCGTCGATGTGTGTTCCCGTGTGTTCGTTGATCGTCAGGTTCATCAGGTTGAACCCGTGTTCGTCAAACGTGAAAGGCTGTTCCTTGGAAATGCCCGGTGCGCCGAAATAGGTCGGAAAATACTCGTCATACACATGGGACAGGTCGACAACCGATGCATGCCCTCCAGCCAGTGCCGGTGGTGCTGCCGCGATGCCACCGGTCGCGGCGGCAGCCCCGGCCACTGCTGTGGTCTTGAAAACCTCCCGCCGGGACAGCATCCGCTCTTTTACGGCGCTCATGACGCAGACGTCACACATTTTGATCTCCTCCTGCAATTCCCGATCAGTTCACACCGGATCGACCCCCAGAACAATTGATCTTTGGGTTAAATCACATCACGATTGCCAGTTTCGGCAATTTGCGGTCGAAAATCAGGTGCCCTGCAAAGACCCGTCAGACAGCCAGCGGTCCAGCAATTCCTTGCTGACCTCGAAATGCATGCTGTCTTCACGACGAAACCCTGCGCCCCAGATCCAGCCTTCGGCATGGAAGAAATCTGCCATGATCGTCAGGCCCAATTGTGTCTTGCCGTCGGTGAAATTGTCCAGATGCCCGTCAATGTTCATGTCCAGCGCCAGACCAAAGGAATGGTTGGACGGTCGGTTGGTGGTGCCGCGAATGTTGCGTACACACAGCGAGCCCGAGGATTTGATCCGCGCATAGAGGTCCGGGTCGGCCCTTTGTACCTTTGCAAACACGCGGGCGAGAGATTCGGCGGCTGGACGCAGCATGCGAACACGAATGGGGCCCACATCCTCCAGCACCAACTGATCTTTCAGCGCCTCGTTTGTCATCGGCTGACAATCATCACCCAAATTTGCCCGGGGCAGGCCCAGTTTTTCCACCATGTACCGCGATCCGGCAACCGTCAGACCCTTGTTCACATTCAGGCGATCCGCGATCAGAACGACCTGTGCATAGGCGTTTATGATGTCGTTCGGGCCGGACCCGCGTAGAATCGCGTCTTCCTCGTCCGGGTTCGCACGGGCCGCCGCAGCAGAGCCCTGACGACCCAGCGCGATGATCTGACCTTCCATGTCCTCCACCCGGGCGCGCAGATCGTCTACCTGTCCGCGCATCATCTCCAGCTCGATCCGGGCGCCGGAATCAACGGCAGACCCGCCAAATCCACCGCCGCCAGCGCTGTTTCCGCCCGACAAGGCCAGTGACAGCCCGATCCAGATGATCGGGGCCAGAATAAGCGCCGCAGCGACGATAATCGCGGGGATCAGCCAGTTGGTTGTCTGTTCATCCATAGTCCCATTCATCCCGGCCCAGAGGCCTCGGCGCAAGAGGTTTGTTTGCGTCAGGGGTTTCGCAAAACGATTGTCGCACCTACATGTGTCGTATAAGCTATTTTCAAAGATTAGACAGATTGACCGGAGGCTCTCTCATGTCGCGTTCTATTTACGCTATTGGACTTGCTACTGCACTCACGCTGGGCGTTGCCTGGCAGCCAGTCCTGGCACAATCTTCGAACTCCGAAGAAATGACCGCCGAAGAAATCACAGAGGCGTTCAAGAAGCAGAAAACCCGTGGTCTGGTGATCGTTCCATCCGCTGGTGCAGCGGCATCGACCGCAGCCACGGATGACACCACCGAAGTCGCCACAGTTTCGGCCGAATATAACGAGGTCGCGTCAGAGGATCAGGTGAACATCCAGATCAGCTTTGACTTCGACAGTGCCGCGCTGCGCCCCGATCAAAAGGCCAAGCTGAGCACAATGTGCGAAGTGATGAAGTCGATTGACGTGTCGCTGTTCCAGATCATCGGTCACACCGACAGTTCCGGCAAGGCCAGCTATAACGAACGGCTGTCCCTGCTGCGTGCCCAAGAGGTGAAGCGCCATCTGGTCAAGGATTGCGGGATCGCGGACGACCGGCTCGAAGCGCTGGGACTGGGTGAAAGCGCGCCGCTGAACAAAAACGACCCGCGGGCAGATGAAAACCGCCGCGTCGAATTCCAGGCACTTGGCTGATCGGATCATATTGCCCGGCACGACTTAAATGGAATCCCGTCCCACCGATCTGTTTCAGCCGGGCGACCTGGTTAATAATACCTATCGCATCGAAGAGCTTTTGGGCCGGGGCGGGACCTCGGACGTATACAAGGCGCGCAGTGAGATTTCCGGGCGCCTTGTTGCGCTGAAAGTGCTGAAGGCTGAATTTTCCGGCAATGATGACTACCTCGTCCTGCTGACCCGCGAAGAGGAAATTCGCGAGATCAGGCATGACGCGGTGGTGCGATATTCGGAAAACCACCGAACGGCCGAGGGCCACGTCTATCTGTTGATGGACTATGTGGACGGTCCCGGTCTGGATCGTCGGCTGAAGCAGGGGCCGATGGCGGCAGACGATCTGCTGACCGTGTGTCGGCGCGTGGCAGAGGGGCTGAATGCGGCCCACACCCGCAACATCGTTCACCGCGACCTGTCCCCGGACAATATCATTCTGCGGGATGGGGACCCTGCACAGGCGGTTATCATCGACTTTGGCATCGCGAAGGATACGAAACCGGGTGCGGAGACCATTGTCGGCAACGAGTTTGCGGGCAAATACGCCTATGCCGCGCCGGAACAGTTGAACGGGCAGACCGACCCGCGCACCGATCTGTATTCTCTGGGCGCGCTGTTGCTGGCGAATTTCCGGGGCGAATCGCCAAATCCCGGGAAGAACCCGATGGAGGTCGTCCAGAACAAGACGCGGCCTTTGGATACCGATGGTGTGCCGGAACCGCTGAAAACGCTGATCGACCGGGCGACACATCCGGAACCGGACAACCGGTTCCAGAGTGCGGCGGACCTGCTGGCTTATCTGGACAACCCGCAGCCTGCGGTCCCGGGGGCGGAAGACGATTCTGACGCGACGGTGTTTGTGCCACGCGGGAAGAGCGAAGAAACCGCGCCTGCCCCGGCCAAGGAGACGCCCAAGCCCAGTCCCAAGCCCAAGAGCACGGCAGCGAAGACACCGGAGAAGAGTGGCGGGCGAGGCGGCCTGATCGCCGTGCTGCTGGTCGTTCTGTTGGCTGCTGCGGGTGGTGGTGGCTATGTCGCTGGTGTGTTTGATGGCCTGCTGGGGCCGTCCTATCCGCTGGCAGAGCCCTACACATTGCTGGCGCAGAAGAAGAAAGACGGCAGGCCCCAGCTGATCGGCAACGCGCCCAGCGAAGACGCCAGTTTGGCCATCACCAAGCTGATTGCAACGGCCGGGGGCACCACGGACCTAACGCTGGCATCGGGAGACATCCCGCGCACCTGGTCCGACGATGTTTTGGAAGTTCTGCGGCGGTTGGAGCCACTGGAAGAATGGCGGGTGTCGGTCAGCGGTACGCGGGTACAGATTTCGGGTTCGACCTCTGACCCGGACGTGCACGATCAGGTGGTCGCGAGCTTTGCGCCCGGTCTGCCCGGCGCAATGGAAGGTGCAGCGCCCGAGATCGAGTTGAAGGACCTGTTCCTGGCCGCCAGCGTGGTTCAGCCGGAACTGGATAAGCTATCCGATTGCGGACCGTTGGAGCAGCTGGGCGTACCGGTCACTGGCTACGGCCCGGATTCGGCAATTACCGTACAGGGTCGCGTGGCTGAAATGGCAACGCGGATCAAGCTGTTCGATGCGCTCAATGCTATGGTCGAAGGCCGCCGCGTGGTTCTGGATGTGGAAGTCATGAACCCCACCCTGTGCCTGATCGAAACGCACCTGCCGAACGCTCCTGCGGGGGGCGTGACGGTCGAATATCGCGACGGGGACCAGGACACGCCGAACCCGTCTGGGCGGTTCTTTGTTGGTGAAAACCCGGTGATCGACGTTCTGCTGCCCAGCGACATGACCGACGGATATATCAGCGTGTCCATTCTGGACGTGTCCGGCAATGTGTTCCACCTGCTGCCCAACCTGAATCGCGAAGACAACAGCGTTGCAGCACTGCGCGACGGTCAGGGCGGACCGGTGCCTGTGCGCGTGGCCTTCCCCGCGTCACAAGCGCCTGAAGGCAAACTGGCCTTCCGTGTGGATGACAGCACGTTGGGCAAGAGCAAAGTGATCATCCTGCATTCAGCAGAGCCGCTGTTTGAAGGGCTGCGCCCCACGGCGGAATCGGCAGAAGGATACGCTCAGGCACTTCAGGACCATGCCGAGGGCAATACCGGCAGCATTCAGTCGCTGGACAGCCGTATTCTGGAAACCTCCATCCCCTAACCGGGGATGTCAGAGCACGTCGATTACGATTACCGAGATGTTGTCAGCCCCGCCGCCATCCAGCGCGAGTTGCACCAGTTGATCTGACACAGTTTCCAGCGGATGCCGGGTCAACATGCCCTTGAGGATGTCAAAGGTCGCATATTTTGTCAGCCCGTCCGAGCAGATCAGGAACCGGTCACCTGGCATCGTCTCTCCGCGCACCTTATCCAGTTCCAGTTCATCTCCGACACCAACCGCCCGTGTAATGGCGTTGGAGTTCGGGTGCATTTCCGCCTCGTCCCATGTCATCTGACCAGCCAGGACCAGTTCGGCCACAGCAGAGTGGTCGGTTGTGACCATCTCGATCTCACCATCGCGCAGCAGGTAGATACGGCTGTCCCCGGCCCAGATGCCGACGAAGTGTCCTTCGGCCATCATCAGCGCGGCAACCGTGGCCCCAATGATGCCACGCCCGCGCGATTCCGCCTCGTGCGTGATGATCCGATGCGCGTTCTGGATCGAATCCCGCAGCGCGTGCATGCGTTGTGTTGGCCCTAGCCCTCGGGAAATTGCCGCGATGGAATCCGTGACCAACCGGCTGGCATAGTCCCCGGCGGAATGCCCGCCCATCCCGTCGCTGACGACCCAAATGCCCTGATCCGGCAGCGCCAGCACCGCGTCTTCGTTCACCTTGCGGCGGTGACCGACATGGGTTTTTGCGTTGTAGCGATAGGGTTGAAGCGTATTCATGCCGCGCCTTCCTGCCAGACTTGAGCGTCCAGATTGAACAGCCCCATCAGATCACCGCCAGCAGGCAGCCCGTTGCACACAATCATTCTGGCAGTATCCGGCAATCGAGCGGTCCAAAGGCTGGGACGGTTTACACGACCGGCAAAGGCCCGCGCGGCCAGTCCGGCGTGCAGGCTGGCCACATCCGCACCGGACAGGGCGCGATGGCCCGTCACGGCGGAAGGGATCGCTAAATCCGGCAGTTTCGCCAGTTCTTCTTCGAGCCTGTCGCGGGTCATGTCGTCTTCGAGCGCGGCCAGGGCCAGATCCTCCATCCCTTCGTAAAAGCCATCATTGCCGAAATGCGCGGAAATCACATCATTTATTTCAAGCGGCTTCAGAAGTGTCAGCGGAAACCGGCGTCCGACACGGTCCACGGATGGCATCAACACGCCCGCCACCGCGCTGGACCCGGCCAATCCCGGCGCCAGCATGAAGCGCCAGATCGGTGTGGACATATAGTAGTTGTCCCACTCTGCCCCCATGGCCTGCTGACCGGCCAAGAGTGCGGATTGCAGCCACGGGTCCCAGGCCGCGATGAAATCCCTTGGGGCCCCCAGCCGGAAAAAATCCCCGACCGAGGGCATCTTACCAAACGCGTAGGCTCCTCCTCCCATGCGTTGGCTTTACAAGGATTTCGGGCAGCTGAACTTGCGCAGCGCCGGCAGCGCAAACGGGTTCAGTACCGAGCCGGATTGCATCTGGAAGATCGCGATCCGGCCGCCCACGTTGAAAATGATGCGCTTGCGGTCGGACACGTTCGTGCGCCGCACCTCTGCCGCGTCCAGCAACCGGAACCAGCCCCATGGCCCGTTCTTGGTCACCTGATCCTCGGCATTTTTGCGCAGGGGTTCAAAGGTCAAACGCCCCATGCCCACGGCCCCGGGCCAGGTCACCGCCACCGGCGACGGCGCCGCCTTGTGCCCGAACACGATCTGTGTGCCGTCGATTTCCAGCACGACCTGCTTGGCCTTCGGGTCCAGCGCCTCTGGCGTGATCTGGAACTGTACCGTGGGCTGAGGGTTGCCGTTAAAGAACGCATCGCGGATTTCCGAGGCATGCTGGAACTGATCCAGCACGGCCTGTGAAATCCCCAGATCGACGTTGTTGACCTTCTTCCACGTCCAGGGCCGCGTGCGCGTGTCGACATATTTGAGCAGGTTCTCGTTAAAGAACCCGTCAATCATGCCCGCAGGCGCAAACAGGCGGCCAAAGGCCTTAATGGCAACTTCAGACCGTGACCGGCGGTTGAAGGGATAGCGATCCGCCAGCGCCTGTTCACAGAAGGGCAGGATGTTGGCCTGATAC
The DNA here is from genome assembly GCA_040830545.1 of Paracoccaceae bacterium. Lineage (GTDB taxonomy): Bacteria > Pseudomonadota > Alphaproteobacteria > Rhodobacterales > Rhodobacteraceae > HXMU1420-2. The sequence continues at coordinate 13,087 of JBFOMB010000078.1, forward strand.
TTCGCATTGATAGATGCGCGTGTTCCTTCGGTGGTGATGCCCGACGACCCCGTGGTGATCTGCGATGCCCAACGCGGAACCGGCCCGTCGATACGACCCGCAGATTGCTGGAACCGCTGGATCGCCTCGTTCCCGGCCTCACCCGAGGATACGCCACTGAACGACATTTTGTTCAGCTCCTGATAGACCTCGGTCAGAACACCCATCAACTGATCCAATTGCGATGGCTGGCCTTCGGGCTGATCGACCAGATCGTGCAGCCACTGGAACCGTTCCTCCACATAAGACCCCGGCGGTTTTGGCGGTTCGCCGGTGTTGGCCAGCGCGGTGCTGGACAGGGCTTCCAGCAGGATCTGCCCCTGGATCGACAGGTTCGACCGGGCCTCGATCGCGGCAACCGTGCTTGCGCCTTCGGTGAGGGTGGAGGTGTCCACCGCTGAGCGATCCTCGGTCAGGGCGGTTTCCTTCGAAATCTCTGTCAGGATGTTCACGATGGGCGAGGTTGGTCCGCTGAGGACATTGGTCACCTCAACCGCGTGGCTGAGCGATTCCATCGGGATGATGTCGATGTCACCCAGGATTTGATCGTACCGTGCAATATAGTCGCTGTAGTAGAGGTCCAGCACATCGCGGCTCAACTGCAGGAGCGCGGCGTCGGATTGAATATCCTCACCCCGCTCACCCAACACCCAGGCTTCGCGTTGGACGCGTTCGGCGACGCTGACCGCTTCGGGCAGGAACACGTCGTTGAAGCCGTTGTAGGTGAAGATCCCTTCGACCCCGTCGTTCAGCGGTTTACCCGAAGAACGCACCAACACCCGCGCCACCGCAGGACCACCGGCATCGGTCAAACGCCATTTCGGCAGCGATGTTGATTTGGCTGAATTGATGATCCCCGCATAAACCCGCTGCGACAGCGGCAGTTCGGTCAGCAGACCCTGAATGCGTTCCACCAGCGGGCCGTTCAACGACACCTCTTGCATCGGCGCGGACAGCAGTGCGTCCAGATGGGTCGCCAGATCCTCGCGAAGCGGTCGGCGCTGAACACCGGCATAGGCGACCTCCCAATCGATCGCCATCCACTCCTTGATGAGTTCGGAGTTGAGCGGACCTTGAGAGCCGAGCATCAGGTAGATTTTCAGCGCCTCGTACAGCAGGTCCGGGTTGTCGATGTTGGCCGACATCTGTTCTTCCAACCGCAGAAGCAGACGGGGCAGCAACCGCTGGTTCAAGGCCGCGCGATAGGTTTGCGCCGCCTGTGTCCCGACCACTTCGCCCTGATACAGGCCGTATTTCAACTTTCGCTCTGGGTCTGGTTCATTGATAGTCGGATTGCCCGGTATGTCCCGCAGGTTGTTCAACGCATCGACGACGGGCGGCAAATCCGTATCCCCAATCGGGCTGCTTGGAATGGCTGCAGCAGCGGTCTGATATGCACCGACCTTTTCCTGCGCCTCAGCGATCAGTTCCACATTGCCCAGATAGCTACGCACCCAAAGCGCGCCCATACCCATCGCGGCCAGGATTGTCACGGCAATCGCCACACGACGGGTCCAACGATAGCGCCGCTCGATCTTATCATCGGCGGACACCAGACCTGCTTCGGGGAAAATCACGTCCTCGAACAGCTTGGTCAGGAAGAAGCTTCGCCCGCTGCCCTGCCCCGAGCCAATGGCCTGACGCCCGATGCCAAAGGTCTGGGCCATGTTCAGCATCAACCGGTCAATTGGCGTGCCTTCCTGCGTGCCAGAGGTAAAGTACACCCCGCGCAGCAGGTGTCGTTTGTCAAAGGCGTTGTCCTGGAAGATTTCCGTTAGGAAATCCTTGGCCACGGCCCGCATGGTGGCCGTCTGCTGTGGGAAGCCCGCAACCAGCGCACGGCGTTGCGGATCGGTTTCCGCCTGCATCTTTTCCAGCGACTGCGAGTTCAACTGACCCAACAGCAGGCCAAATTCGCTGTCAAAGTGGCCCATTGCACCGTCTTCGCCTTTGCCCGCATCAATCGGCAGGGTAAAGCCCCAGACCTGTTCGCGGCCTTCCTTGCCCAGATCGTTATAGAATTCGTTGAACCCTGCGATCAGGTCGGCCTTGGTAAACAGGATATAAACCGGGAAACGGACGCCCAGTTTTTCGCGCAATTCGTTCAAGCGGCGGCGGATGGCCTGCCCATGCGCCTTTTGCGTCATCTCGTCCTGCAGGGACAGATCGCTGAGGCTGATGGCCACCAGCGCACCGTTCACCGGCTGACGTGGGCGGTGTTTCTTCAAAAGGTTCAGGAAGCCCTGCCATGCCTTGTTGTCGGACTCCGCATCGCTTTCCTGTGTGGTATAGCGGCCAGCGGTGTCGATCAGCACCGCCTCGTTCGTGAACCACCAATCGCAGTTCCGCGTGCCGCCCACGCCGCCAATCGCCGCCTTGCCCAGCTTTTCTGCCAGTGGGAACTGCAGCCCGGAATTGACGATGGCCGTGGTCTTGCCTGCGCCCGGCGGACCGATGATCACGTACCACGGCAGTTCATACAGGTGCTTGCGACCGCGCTTGGTCTTGCGCAGGGCGTTCAGCGCTTCCTTGAACTTGCCTTTCAGTTCGGCCAGTTCAGCGGCCACAACACCGTCGTCTTCATCCTCCTGAACCGCTTCGGCCATGTCTTCGGCCAGGTCCTTGTCCTTGCGACCGCGGGTCAGGGCGACGATCAGCATGATCACCGCGAATATGACAACAATCACCGCGATGATGAGGATGCGCACGACCAGCTTGCCCAGTGGGCGCCATTCCTCGGTCCCGATCATCGGGCCAAAGTACCAGACGCAGAAACACAGGATGGCCGCGACAAGCGTCAGGATGAAGTAAATCGACGTGAAGAGCGGGAAAACGAAACGGCGCAGCATCAGCGTTCTTTCTCTTCTTGAACCAGCATCACCTCGATGCGGCGGTTTTTGGCACGGCCCTCGCGGGTTCCATTGTCACCAACGGGATCCTTGTCGGCCTGCCCTTCGGCAGACAGGCGTTCCGAGTCGTCCATTTCCTTGGACATGCCGCGCATCACGGATTTTGCCCGCGCCAGCGACAACGCCATGTTGGACGAGAATTTGCCGGTGCTGTCGGTATGTCCCACGATGATCACCGGGCCGGGTTCGTCGTTCAACGCCTTGGCCACGCGGTTTACAGGGGTCACGAATTTTTCGGCGAGTTGGTCTGACCCCACCTCGAACATGCCTGACCCCGTCAGGCGGATGACCAGCGTATTGCCCTTCTGAAACACCTCGACGATGCCTTCGTCGATTTCCGGTTGCAGGAAGCCGATGACCTTGTCGATCTGCTGTTCCACCGTTGGTGGTGGGGGTGGTGGCGGCGGCGGCGGGGCCGGACGTTCAAATTCAGCCGGGGGGCCGATGTCGATGATCGACAACTGCCCGACCAGCCGTTCGGTGTTGTTGGACAGGAACCAGGACAGGCCAACAAACTGCAACACCAGCAGCGCCAGCGTAGCGGCCAGCGAGATCCAGACCACCTTCCAGAAGCTCAGCGCCTTGAACGGTTTCTTGATCCCTTCCCAATGCGGGGACAGGTCCCATTCCAGCGGACCGCGCTGGGCGCGGATCACGCGGGCCAGACCGTTGCGGATTTGCAGGTGCTTTTCACTGCCACCCTGTTCGACACGCAGGCGCCCCTCGAACCCCAGTGACAGGCACATATAGAGGAATTCGAGCATTTCAATGTTGTTGCCCGGATCCTTCTCCAACCGCGCCAGCAGGTCATAGAACCGGTCGCCACCCACTGTTTCGCGGTGGAATGTGCCGACCATGGATTGCAGGCCCCAGTTGGACTGGCTGCCCCAAGGGGTGTTCAGGACCACGTCATCCATCGTGGCGCACATGGCGTACCGCGCGACCTTGACCGTCTGGGCCGGGATTCCGGCCTGCAGGGCACGGTTTTCAAACGCACGGACCTCTGCCACCACGCTTTGGCGCAGTTTTTCGGGATCCATATGCTGGGCCCGGTTGCGGATGCGGGAGATCAGGGAAAACAGCGTCGACGCAGAGGCCGTCAACTGGTTCATACCGGTAACGGCCGAGGCAGCGGAGACTTCGTTCCCGCTGGCGGCCTGAGGACGTGGGGCCGCGCCATGGGCGACGCCAAAGGTGTCCGCCGCCTGCGGTTCAGGAACATTCGGCGCCATCGGGGCAGCCGGTGCTGCGCCGAACCCGCCGGAATTGCGTCTGCCGCCGGGGTTGGGCCGGATGACCGTCTTGTCCGTGTCGTCGGGTTCCGCGAAGGGGTCCTGATCTGACATCGCCGGTTTCCTTTAGTTGTGCCGGATCGCCCAAAGCTCCATCTTCAGGCCCGGATAATTGCCTGACACATGGACCGCGATCCCGCCGGATGTTGTCATCTTTGCCCAATAGGGGCTGTCCGCTTCCATTTCGAAATAGACCACCCCGGAATGGAACGGGATTTGGCGTGGCGCGACCGGAAGCGGGCGCAACGTGATCCCCGGCAGGGCCGAGTTCACGAGCTGACGAATTTCTTCGACCGGGCCGATCTTGGACTGGCCTGCAAAATGGCGGCGCACATCCTCGGACGGGATGTCGGCATCCACGGCCAGCACGAAACCGGCATTGCCTAGCAGCTTGCGATCCGCGATGACACCGACGCTGATGCCGTATTTGCGTTCTTCCAGCGGAATCTTGATCGCTGTCTGTTCCAGAACCGAGCTGAGGTATTGGCGCAGGATGCGCATGACCGGCGCGAAGGTCGCGGTCAGGTCGTCGTGCTGGTAGGCGGGAAATTCCGGCGGGCGTTTTTCGGGTGTCATGAACACCGACAGTTCCCCGGCCATCGACACGAAGATCCGGTACAGGTCCTCGGGGTGCAACATCTGGATCTTGTTCAGATGGGTGATCAACGGGATCGCGCGGTTGATGACCGTCAGCAGGATGAAATCGGATACCTCTGCCACAGCGCGCGATGCGCCGCCTTCGGACAGACGTCCGGCCAGCGCCTGCATGCGGTGAGACAGCAGCCCGTCCAGTTCGCGCAGGAACCCGTCCAGCGGTGCTGCCGCGCGGATGTCCAGACAGGACGGGATGAACGCCTGATCCAGAACGATTTCCTTGTCCGGGCGCACCTCGATCACGCGGGCGATCGGGATGGCCAGACGGTCGGACAGATCGTCCACCTCCAGCGCGAATTGCAGGCGCAGCTTGCCCACGCCGAGCGTGACCGGCTTGCGTTCCTGGCTCATCGAGTCGGTGACTTCGACCTCGCCCGGACGCAGGCGGCTGGCGGAAAGTTCAGCGCCCGACAGGTCAACCTCTGCCGCGCCTTGCCGCCGTTGCGGAACGGTCAAATAGACCACGCAGTCCTTTATCGTTTCCGGCACTTCCAGCGAGGGCGGATGATCCTCGGCCATGGGCACGCGGAACACGGTGCCGTCCTCGGTCAAGCCGGTTGCGGATTTCAGCGCGAACTGCCCGATCTTGAGCACCTCGTGATCCAGCTCCAGCTCGCTGAGCCCCCAGGCGTAGGGACGAACGCGCCGCGCCAGCCCCCCAATCAGCGCCTCGGTATAACGGTCGGCCTGCTGAAAGTGATGCGGTTGCAAAAACAACCCTTCGGTCCAAAGCACCTTGCTGTCCCAGGACACGTTGTTCCCCTCTTTCTGCCCGGCCGGGCGGTCTTACTTCGTCTTCAATTTGTTCAGTTGTTCCTGATAGGCCCGCGCGAATTCGCGGCTGAACAAGTCGTGAAAGTCGTTTTCTGCCTGATCGGAAATCTCGGCATACATTTTTTCGTAAACTTCCCAGTAGCGCGCCTTCTTGCCCTTGAAGAGGCTGCCCAACGCGCCGCTGGTTTCGATTTTGCCCGCCAGTTCAGCCGGGTCCAATTTGCCCAACACGCCCTTAAGCGCGGCCTCCATGCCCGTCACCATGGCGACCTCGTGCGCCTTAATGTCGTCCAATGCCTCTTCAGCCGCACTTTCGGGGCTCAGGTAGCCTTTGGTCGCTGGGCGCACCATTGCCTCGACCGCCTGCTCGGCGCTCATGGAGAATTTCAACGGGTTGTTGCCACCGGCACCGATAGTGGTCTGTTCAATCCGGAATTCGCTTTTGATCGAGGTGCGCGTCATTAGGATTTCGCGCAATCCTGTGACCAGCGTTTTCATGATGCGGCCCATGCGGGCCATGGTTTTTTCGAGGTCCGCGTCGTCGATCTGAACGTCTTCGGCGCCAACGCTGCTGAGGAACGCACGCGCGGCCTCGCTTGGACCGGACGCAGCCGCTGGAGCGGGTGCAGGTGCCGCAGCCGGTTGCGCGGCGGGCGGCTCTGCCGGTTGTGCCGGGGTTGGCGCGATGGTGTCGTCTGGCATGGCCAACGGATCACCCGGCGCCGGAGCCACCGGGTTTGCCGCCAACGGGTCATTTTGGATCGGCGGTATCTGACCAACTGGCGGGGCCTGTGGTGCCGGGGCCTGCGGTGGCGGCGCAGCGGGAGGCGGGGCTGGCGCGGGTTCTGGTTCGGTCGGGGCCAGCAGATCGTCCCAATCGTCTGGGATCAGACTGGGACCTTCCGTGGATTGCACCGAAAACGCATCCGTGGCGGACGGGTTATGCATCGGCGCACTGCCGCCGTACCCTTCCATCCCATCAGACGGTTTCTGGAAAAACGGGTCCTCTTCCTCGCCCAAAGGCGGCAAAAGTTCGTCAATCGGGTCAACCGGGTTCAACTGGCCCGGACCGGTGGGTTTTTCACCGCCCAGCAGGTCATCCAGGAAATCACCCCCTGGCCCCGCATCATCCAGCAATTGCAGCGGGTCCGGCGCATTTTCAGCCCGTCCCGGCGAAATCGGATCCAGCCCGGCGGGGGCCAGCAGCATGTCCTGTGGGTCAGGTACGCCTGCGCCGATTTCGATCACCATCTCGTACGGGCCAGCGATCAGAACGTCGCCATTATTCAACGGCGTCGGCGTCGGCCCCAAAGGAATCTTTGCATAGTTCAGAAACGTGCCGTTTGTGGACAAGTCCACAACCACCACATTGCCATTGTGATCCTCGACCACAAAGTGGCTTTTGGACAGCACCCGGTCGGGATCAGGCAGCACAACGTCATTGGCCGGGCCACGCCCGACCGTCATGCTGCCGCCCTGCATCTGCACCGGCGCGCCCTGCCCGGGCACGGCACCCGAGCTTTGGAATTTGAGTGTAACAGCCATGTCCCCGGCTTACCCTCCAGTCGCGACCGCAGGCCGCCCGCATATCACCACGGTGTCCCTACCACAGCGATTCGCGTCTTGTACTTCGGAAAACAGCACGTCCGGCAGCAGGCCAGCAGGTTTGCCTACGCTGCGAACCGGTCTTTCTGTCATGCACTTTCCTCCGTTTCCGCGTCTTCCGCTTCGACCCTGCCATTGCCGCCGCGCGCGATGTCCAGCGCCCGGTCGATCAAAACCTGCATGTGAGCCTCGAACTTATCAGATAGCTCACCCAACGCTACCATATTCATTGCAAATGCAGCGGCTTCGGATGCGCCTGCTGGCGCGGGATGCTGGGCCAGATCACCCGGCCCAAGCTGCCCGTTTGCGTAAAGCGCAGAGACCGCGCAATGCGTGGTGTCGTCGTCCACATAGGCGTGATCCAGCGCGCTGGACACTTCGTTCAGGTTTTCGTCGGTGGGCGCGAACACCCATGCCTCGGCAGCGGCCAGCGGGCCCGGATCCTTTTCGGACTTCGGACCCACATAGTCCCGCGCCGCAAGGCACGCCCACCACACACGTTCCCGCCCTGGCAACAACGTTGCCAGAGCGAGTATCAGATCAACCCAGGCCTCTTTTTCGTCCAGTTCCCCCAAGGCGACATCCACCCCCGCGCTGGCAGGCGAGTCCAGCTGCGTTTTGATGTGCACATTGGCGTGGGCCATCACCTTGGCAAATGGTTCCTTTGAGAACTTCACGAGACCCTGGTAGCGTTCAGTCATGCCAGCCCCCTAGTTGATCATCGTAACACCACCTTTAAGGGTTAGCATACCGTCACCCTTAACTGTGGTCATTGGAGCTTTGACAGTTGTCATGGCTGTGCCTTTTACCGTGATCATCGGTCCTTCGATTTTCACACCTGACATGTCAATTGTGATTTTGCTGGGCCCAACTTTCAACTCGATCTTTTGCATGGCCTCCATCGTGATCGCGCCCAGGCTGGCCTTGGTGCTGATGTTGCCCATCTTCACCTCGGTCTTCTTGTTGCCCATGCTGACTTCGGTCGACATGTTCCCCATCTTGATCGTTTCAGACAGGTTGCCCTGTTTCACCGTCAACGTGTCGTTGCCGGTGATGGTCTTGGTGTGTTTGCCCTCGACCGTCTGGGTCTTGTCCTTCTTGATCTTGATGGTCTCGCTGCCCTTGTCGATCTGACGGAACTTGTCCCCGTCGGTGATCTGTTCGGTGATGTTCTGCTTGACCACCGTGGAGATCGAGAAGCCTTCGTGGCTGGGGGCCACTTTGGCGGCGTCGTGACCTATGGTGATTTTGGCCATGTCCTTGATCAGGAATTCGTGGTCCTTCTGCGCCTGCATGCGCAACAGCTCCGCGTCCTTTTTGTCCTCGAACATGATCTCATTGTAGGTGGTGCTGGCATTGCCACCCTTGGACGACAGGGTCTTGATCCCCGATTGGGTCTTGTTGTCGGGCAAGGCATAGGGCGGCATGGTATCCTTGTTGTAAAGCATGCCGGTGCAAATCGGACGATCAGGGTCGCCTTCCTCGAACTGGATCATGACCTCCTGCCCGATACGCGGGATTTGAATCCCGCCCCATTTCGACCCGGACCAGGGGGTCACCACCCTGACCCAACACGTCGATTTTTCGTCCTTTTTGCCAATTCGGTCCCAATGGAACTGCACTTTGATCCGGCCAAATTCGTCAGTGTAGATTTCCTCACCAGACGGGCCGACAACCACCGCCGTGTGGAACCCGGCCACCTCGGGCCAGGGCGCGACGGCCATGGACCGATAAGGGACCGAAGACGGAATTGCCGTGATGTTACAGGCATAAACCGCGTTGCGGGCACCGGCATCACCAGCCTCTTTCCGCGCGTCCGATTCAATCGTGTGAACGGCAGACGTTACCAGATACTCCTGATTGGCCGGTTTCGATGGATGATCATACAGCGTGAACAGCCGCCCGACCCCCATCATCCGCACCCCGGTTCGTCCGAACCAGGTTTCGTAGCGAACGACATGCGCCTCCATCTGAACCCGGGCCAGATGGTTGCCGCGGTCGGTTTCCTTCCCCGGCGCCATCTTGTCGATCTGCTGTTTGCCCGGCGCATCATACAGTTCGTACTTGTTGTACTGGTGGCTGCCTTTGTTCTGGATGTTCACCGCCATCAGGTCAGACGTCGGCGCGTGGAAGTCATAGTCATCCAGCGACACCTTGCCCGACACAACGGCCTGTTCCTGGGTCCAGTCGAACATCTGATCGTCACTGCCATCGCCGATGGTATCACTGACGTTGAAGTCGATCCGTGAATAGTCCGGCACCGGGTCATGACCCCCGATGTCGTCACAGATCACCATGTCGAAGGTTTCCAGCGCATCCGGCTCACTTGGGAAATAATAGTAGATCCCTTCCTGCTCCATCAGTCTGGTGATGAAGTCGAAATCGCTTTCCCGGTACTGAACGCAATAGACCCGTTTGTCATAGGTCCCATTGAGCTTCAGCTTGTAATCCGAAAAGGACGCGTCCGAGAACACCTGCGTTATGATTTCCTTGACCGTCATATCCTGGAAAATGCGGGTGTTCTTGTTCCGGGTCAGCATCCACAGCCAGGGCCGCACATCTGCGGTGACAGACGTGTGATCCTTGTCCACCCGGGTTTCCACCGCCACGCAGATTCCGGCAAAGGATCGGCCACGGCCCGGGTGGGTTTCCACGTGGACGCGCATGACCTTACCGACATAGTCCTTTGGTGCGGTGGCTTGTTCGACTTCAAAGTGTACGCGCATCTCGGTAATTCGTCCGAGTTGCTCTGTTACGGTTGCAGATTGCAAAATGGCTTCAAAACTGAAGTCTCCCGACATCCAGGCCGGGGTATCCTCAAGCGGTTTGGTGTTGAACATACATCACCCTCCCCTGTTGGAATGCTGAAATTGCATTCAAAAACATGAAATTAATAAGAAGCATTATAAATCCTCCAGCAAAGCGGCCAGATCAGCGTCGATATCCCCATCCGACTCTCCGGCCTCGTCTCCATCATCCCCAAATCCTGCCAGCAGATCGTCCAGATCCGCATCCAGATCGCCGTCGCCAATATCGCCCAGCAGATCATCCAGGTCGTCATCCCCATCGTCATCAGCAGCCGGAGTGGCGGCCACCTTGGGTTCTGGTGGGGGTGACGGCGGCGGCGGTTCCATACCGGACCACCGCCCGCGCAGTTCCTCTCCGCCCAGCGCATTGAATGACGCCAGCCGGATTTCATCACGTCCTTTGACCGACACGATCGGCATCAGGCCACGGCCCAGCACCTTTTCGACGGTTTCCAGCGTGATGTTGCGCTCGGTACAGGGCAGCGCCACCTGATCGCCATACTGATCGTTGACGAAATGGTAGGGCATCCCACCCAAAGACATGATCGAGCCCAATTGCATCGACATGCCATTCTGTCGGAAAGACCGCGCCAGCAGGATCGCCACCAGCACCGCCGGATTGGCCCACAACATGCCGCGCAGGCCCGCCTGCATGGTGAATTCTTCGAAGTCGAATTCATAACACGGCTCGGTCTTCTCTCCATAAGGTCGCCGCAGCAGGAACCGCGGCACGGCCAGCCCCAGATACCCGGCCTCGGGCATCTCGCGCAGGGTGTCCCACGCGGTTGCGGTCAGGGCGTGACGGTCTTCTTTCGGTGTTGCCAGCGTGGCCCCGGACATGGCGGCAATGAACGGAGCGTCGATATGGGCCGACACCCGCGCGATACGGCCCAGCAGTTCCGCGTGGGGTGGCGTTTCCTCGAACGTATAGAGCCCGATCAGCGCGGAATACCCGCCTCGCCCGTTTTCCTCGTCCATCGGCTCTTCAGTCAGCAGACGCGCCAGACCGCTGGTGGACAGGTCATCCGCTGCCGCCAGATCCGCCGCGATTTCCTCGGCCGAAACGTCGTAGAGCATCACGTCAAGGGAATCGTCTGTCTCAACACTGCGTGCAATCAGGTCGATGGTGCGCCACTGCGATTCCAGCGACTGGAATTCCGGGTGGTGCAGCAAAAGCCGCATGGCTGAAGACAGCGCCTGATCCACCGCTTCCTGCATCGCCATCGTGTCTGCATCAGGCACGGCGCGGATATGCGGACCAACGACACGCGCAATCAGGTCGTCCAACGGGCCAGCCTCGGTCAGGGCACCGGACGTGTCCCCGATCAGCTTCTGGAAATCGGTCAGTTTCAGATCCGCCGGAACCGCGTTGCCGTATGACCGCAACTTGGGAGGAGCCACCGGCGTACCGTGCGCTTCGCCCCAGGCTTTCAATGTTTTGGCTGCATGATCCGCTGTTGCGCCGCTGCTCAGCTGCTGTTTCAACCCGGCCAGTTCCGAAAACAGTTCCACGTTTTCGTAAAGCTCATCGGGGTGCAGATCGTCGAGCTCGTTCAACTCCACCTCGATCCCTGCACCTTCCTTGCCAATGGGCAGAACCAGTTTCGTGGCAAAGCCGGAAATCACATCCTCTGCCGTATCCGGGTCCAGCAGGATCGCCTTGCGTTGTGCCAACTCGTCCCCGATGGCCAATTGCCCTTTGGCCGCGCGACCGGAGAAGTCGCCGAGGATCGCCATGCGGAACCTCTTGCGGCTGGACAATTGCGGGGCCGGGCGGTCGGCGCTCATGGAGCCGAACGACAGGCCATAGCTGACCTGTTGTTTCGGGGCCGACGAGGCCGAGGCATTCGACGCTGCCGCCGGTTCACTGGCCGACGCTGCTTCTGCCGGGGCCTCTGTGTCGTCCCCCAGATCACCCAGCAGGTCGTCCAACCCACCATCATCACCAGAGTCGTCGTCCAGACCGGCCAACAGATCGTCCAGGTCATCGCCACCCGCATCTGCGGGGTCTTCGTCCAAGCTGTTCAACATGTCGTCCAAATCATCCCCGGTATCCGGCGTTTCATCGTCATCATCCAACCCGGCGAGCAAGGCATCAAGATCGTCGCCATCAGACGCCTCTTCCCCGGTGTCTGTGTCGTCGTCCAACCCGTCCAACAACGCGTCCAAATCGTCGCCGCCGTCCGTCGTATCCCCGGCGTCATCTTCGTCCAGGCCGCTCAGCAATGCGTCGAGGTCGTCGCCTTCAGCCTCTTCCTGCTGGGGTTCGTCATCTTCGTCCAACCCATCCAACAAAGCGTCCAGATCATCACCGGCGTCGGCCGCATCTTCCTCGGCGTCTGCGTCGTCATCATCCAAACCGCTCAACAACGCGTCCAGATCATCGCCGCTGTCAGAACTCTCTTCGCCGTCATCCAGCCCGCCCAGCAAAGCATCCAGATCGTCACTCTCAGCCGGTGCATCCAGCGCCGCCTCGGCACCGTCTTCATCCTCGCTCAGATCGCCCAGAAGATCGTCCAAATCGTCGCCGCCAACATCCTCCTCTGAGGTGTCGTCAACGTCCAAATCCCCTAACAGATCGTCCAGATCACCGGTGTCGTCGTCTGAATCTTCATCCGCCAACAACGCATCCAGTTCATCAGCGGTGTCATCTGCGGCATCCCCCAACACTTCGCCAGAGTTGCCCACATCCTCAACACTGTCGTCGGTCAGATCACCCAGCAGGTCGTCCAGGTCGTCACCCCCTGCGTCGTCCACCTCCGGCGTGGCTGCCAAATCGGCCAGCAGTGCATCCGCGCCATCATCCGTCTCGCTGGCCTCTTCAACGACCGGGAGATCACCCAGAATACTGGATACGTCATCCTCTTCGGACGCTTCGGCAAGCTCTGGTTCCGACAGGTCGCCAAGAATGTCGTCCAGCGAGTCATCCGAACTGTCACCACTGTCCACCGGCGCGGCATCGGCAAGATCACCCAACAACGCATCGGTGCTGTCTTCTTCCGGCTCTGCCACCTCTACGGCTGCCAGACCATCCAGCACATCGCTGTTGTCTTCCGGGGTTGCGTCCTCTGGTGCTGTGTCCGCCAGATCGCCCAGCAGCGCGTCCAGGTCGTCGTCCTCCGCGACGTCCTCCGGCGCGGCATCGGCCAAGTCACCCAGAAGGGCATCCGTGCCGTCGTCTCCGGGTTCAGCCACCTCAATCGCTGCCAGCCCGTCCAAAACGTCGCTGTTATCTTCTGGTGCAACATCCTCTGGCGCAGCTTCGGCCAGGTCGCCTAGCAGATCATCAAGGCCGTCATCTCCCGCGACGCTGTCCTCGGGTGCGGCGTCTGCCAGCCCTCCAAGGATATCTGAGGATGTGTCTTCTTCTTCCTGCTCCTCAGGGGCCGCATCAGCCAGATCACCCAGCAGGTCGTCCAGACCGTCGTCTTCTGCGTCGGTGTCCGCTGGGGCTGCATCCGCAAGATCCCCGAGCAGGGCGTCCGTGCCATCGTCCTCCGGTTCGGCCACCTCTACTGCGGCAAGGCCGTCCAGAATGTCACCGGATGTATCTTCCTCTTCCGCTTCCGCCGGGGCCGCTTCGGCCAACCCTTCCAGAAGCGCATCGGTGCCGTCGTCCTCTGCCTCCGCGACCTCAATCTCTGCCAGCCCGCCAAGCACGTCGGCAGAGGTATCCTCCGCCTCGGTTTCCTCGGGCGCCGCATCAGCCAAATCGCCGAGCAACCCGTCTATCCCGTCGTCTTCTGGCTTTGCCAACTCAACAGACGCCAAACCGTCCAGAACGTCCGCCGACGTATCCGCCTCTGGCGTGTCTTCCGGTGCTGCCTCAGCCAGATCGCCGAGCAGTGCATCGGTGCCATCATCCTCCGGTTCGGCGATCTCGATGTCCGCCAGCTCACCCAGGACATCAGCAGAGGTATCTACCTCTTCAACATCCTCCGGGGCCGCGTCTGCCAGATCACCCAGCAGCGCATCCGTTCCGTCGTCTTCAGGTTCCGCAATTTCCACGGCGGCCAATCCATCGAGGACATCGCCGGATGTATCTTCTTCCTCTGTCTCTTCCGGGGCAGAGGCGGCCAGATCCCCTAACAGGTCGTCCGTACCGTCGTCTTCCTGTTCGGCAACCTCTATGGCAGCAAGCCCATCCAGAACGTCGCCGGACGTATCTTCTTCCTCAACATCCTGGGGAGCCGTGTCTGCCAAATCGCCAAGCAGCGCATCTGTGCCATCGCCCTCAGGTTCCGCAACCTCAACAGCGGCCAAACCATCCAGCACGTCAGCAGACGCATCCTCTTCCTCAACGTCCTCAGGCGCAGTGGCGGCGAGATCACCCAGAAGTGCGTCAGTGCCATCCTCTTCAGGCTCCGCAACCTCTACAGCGGCCAGGCCATCCAGAACGTCAGCAGATGTATCTTCTTCCTTAACCTCGTCGGGCGCGGTCGCGGCGAGGTCGCCCAACAGGGCATCGGTACCGTCGTCCACAGGCTCAGCAACCTCAACCGCGGCCAAACCGTCCAGAACGTCCGCCGAGCTATCTGCCCCTGCCACCTCTTCCGGCGCATTGGCCGCAAGATCACCGAGCAAGGCGTCAGTGCCATCGGCTTCGGGTTCAGCAACTTCCACCGCCGCGAGCCCGTCGAGCACATCTGCGGATGTGTCTTCTTCCGCGACATCTTCAGGGGCGTTAGCTGCCAAGTCTCCCAAAAGGGCATCGGTCCCATCCTCTGCGGGCTCCGCGACCTCGACCGCTGCTAGGCCATCAAGAACGTCGGCAGAGGTATCCGTTTCATCGACATCTTCCGGTGCTCCGGCTGCCAGCTCGCCTAGCAGCGCGTCGGTTCCATCATCCTCGGGTTCCGCGACTTCCACTGCTGCAAGACCGTCAAGCACATTGGCAGAAGTGTCTGTTTCCTCTACCTCCTCCGG
>JBFOMB010000079.1:0-8187 GCA_040830545.1 Paracoccaceae bacterium
CTGGGCGTTCCGGCCAAGCTGTTTGCCCCTGCCGACTATAACGGCGTGATCCAGGGCCTGCTGGGCGGCACCATCGACATGGCGTGGCTGGGCGCATCGGGCTATGCCAAAACCTTCCTCAGCGATCCCGAAGCGGTTGAACCGGTGCTGGTCAAGGTGAACCTGGACGGCGGCTATGGCTACTACTCGGTCGGGTTTGCCCGCAAGGACAGCGGCATCACCTCGCTCGAAGACATGAAGGGCAAGGCGTTTGGCTTTGGTGACCCGAATTCCACCTCCGGCTACCTGATCCCGTCCATCGAGATCCCCGCCGCCACCGGCTCCACCATGGACAGCGGCGACTATTTTGGTGAGGTGAAATTCACCGGCGGTCACGAGCAGACCATCGTTGCCGTGTTCAACGGCGACATCGACGGCGGCGTGACCTGGGCCGACGGTCTGGGCGAGTGGGAAGACGGCTATAACTCCGGTGCCCTGCGCCGCGCGGTTGACGCCGGTCTGGTCGACATGAACGAGCTGGTCCAGATCTGGCAGTCCCAGCCGATCCCGGAAGGCCCGGTTGTTCTGCGCAAGGCGCTGCCGGCAGACGTGAAGGAAAAGATGACCGCGCTGATGGCTGGTCTGGTCGAAAAGGATCAGGACTGTGCCTATGGCGTGATGGCGGGCGAAGCCAAGGGCTTTGAGCCGATTGGCCACGACGCTTACGAAATCATCATCGAAGCACGCAAGCTGAAGTCCAACTAAGTTTCGCCAGAAACACCAGCGGGGTCCGGCACCAGTCCGGGCCCCGCCCTTATCCGGAGCCCCTACATGGCCGATCTCACCGCCGCTGCACCCTCGGTGCAGACCGTTCGCGACAGTTACGTTGCGTTGACGAATCGCAGGCGTCTTTACAGCGGGATCATCCTGGTTGTGTTCGTCGCCCTGTTTGCCGCCGGTTGGCAGACCGCTGATGATCGCAACGCGGGCAGCTTCTGGAACGGGTTTACCCACATATTCGACTACCCCGCCGAGGTGCTGTCAGAGGCCAGCGAAAAGCTGGACCAACTGCCCGGGCATATCCTGAATTTCCTTCCGGCGCTGCTGGAAACCATCAACATCGCCGCCGCCTCGACCCTGATCGGGTTGCTGGGCGGGACGCTGTTTGCGCTGCTGTCGACGCGCGGCATGGCGCGCTGGCCGCGTCTGATCCCGGTGTTCCGCCGCATCATGGATGTCTGCCGCGCGATGCCGGAAATCGTGATCGCGCTGGTGCTAATCTTTGTTCTGGGCGGTGGCCCGGTTCCTGCGATGATCGCGATTGCGCTGCATACGGTTGGCGCCTTGGGCAAGCTGTTTTCCGAGGTGAACGAAAACGCGTCGCTGAAACCGGTCGAGGGTCTGCAATCGGTTGGGGCGAACTGGGCGCAACGCATGTATCTGGGTGTGATCCCGCAGGTTGGCCCGAACTATGTCAGCTACGCGCTGCTGCGGTTTGAAATCAACATCCGCGCCTCTGCGATCCTCGGTTTTGTCGGGGCAGGGGGGATCGGGTACGAGCTGCGCAATGCCATGTCCTGGGGCAAGGGCCGCTATGACGAGGCGGCGGCGATCTTCATCCTGTTGTTTGTCACCATTGTTCTGGTCGACCAGATTTCCAGCCGCCTGCGCGAACGGCTGACCTACGGAGCCACCTCATGAGCACCTATGCAACCAATGCCGGGGTGGATGGCCTCAAGGCTGAAGCCGATCGTCTGTTTCAACGCAAGCGGCTGATGAATTTCGGGCTGCCCGCGCTGGTGCTGGCCTATCTGACCTACATCTTCTTTGCTTTCGACGTGCCGGAATTGGTTCAGCGCGCGAATATGGACAATGCAAAGACGTTGGTGGCGGACAGCTACAGCTACAAAACCCATGTCTCGCGCGACAACCGGTCGGGTGACGTACGCGTCGCCATCGAAGGGGAACGCAAGGGTGCCTATCCCGAAGGTGAAGCGCCGGATTGGGTAGACCTGGGAACCGACGGTGTCACGGTCATTGATCTGGGTGACGGTCATATCGTGACCTTTGGCGCAGAACAGGTCAGCTATGATATTCCGGGCTATGGCCTGATCACGGCAACGCCTGGGCGCAGCGGCGTAAATGCAAGGTTCCCCGCGGGGAACCTGCCGGATTGGATCAATGCGTCGAAGAACAGGGTGGCGATCACGACGGATGCGGGCCGCTTTACCATCACGCGAAACCGGTCCGAAGTGTTACGGTATTTCACCGGGTGGGAGCTGTTCTGGTTCACGCTCGACAGTCCCTATCATGGCCTGTCGCCAACACAGGTGCTGGGCAAGGCGTTTTCGGGTGAGGCAGGGGAAATCTGGTCGGACTTCTGGACCAACAAGATGTGGCGGCACAGCGATGTGGCCTGGGCGATTTTTGAAACCATCCTGATGGCGTTCCTGGGTACAATTGGCGGGGGTCTGGTGGCCTTGCCACTGGCGTTCCTCGCGGCGCGCAACTTCACGCCCTTCGTGTGGCTGCGGTTCCTGACACGTCGGCTGTTCGACTTTGTCCGTGGGGTGGATGCGCTGATCTGGACCATCGTTCTGGCCCGCGCCTTTGGCCCGGGTCCGTTGACTGGCGCGCTGGCCATCCTGATCACAGATACCGGGACATTTGGCAAAATCTTCTCCGAAGCGCTGGAGAATGTGGACGAAAAGCAGATCGAGGGCGTGCAGTCCACCGGTGCAAAGCCGATCCAGCGCTACCGCTTTGGCGTGATCCCGCAGGTGACGCCGGTTCTGTTGTCGCAACTGCTGTATTTCCTGGAATCCAACACCCGCAGCGCGACCATCATTGGCGCGATCACAGGTGGCGGAATCGGCCTGATGCTGACGCAGGCCATCATTACCCAGAAAGACTGGGAAGAGGTCGCCTATTACATCGTTCTGATTGTGCTTATGGTCGTGTTCATGGACTGGTTCTCGGGCTGGTTGCGGCGCAAGCTGATCACGGGTGACGAAGGCGGGCACTAGGATGCATCAGGACAGGTTGAGCGCGGATGGCCCCCGCGTGCATGACAGCGCGATGGTGGCGAATTCCACGCTGGGCCGGTTCGTGGAGGTCGGGGCGCAGTCGGTCATCCTGAATTCCGAGATGGGCGACTATTCCTACTGCACGCGGCTGTGTGACATCGCGAATACAAGCGTGGGGAAGTTCTCCAACATTGCCTCGGGCGTGCGGATCGGGGCGACAGATCACCCGCTGGACCGCGCGTCGCTGCATCACTTCATGTACCGGTCCGAGAAATATTGGGAGGACGCGCCGGATGATGCCGCGTTCTTCGAACACCGTGCCTCGCGGCGGGCAAGTATCGGACATGACACATGGTTGGGGCACAACGCACAGGTGAAGCCCGAGGTGACGGTCGGCCATGGGGCGGTTGTGGCGTCAGGTGCGGTGGTGACTAAGGATGTCGACCCGTACACGATTGTGGCGGGTGTGCCGGCGAAACCCATCCGCACGCGTCTGGCCACGTCATTGGCGGATCGGCTGATGGCGCTGGCATGGTGGGACTGGTCGCACGAGCAGGTGCGGGATGCGCTGACCGATTTCCGAACGCTGAGTGTTGAGGCGTTTTTGGAGAAGTACGAGTAGGTGGGGTAGGGTTCACGGATAGCCGCGTATCGACGGGCCGTGGTGCGGCGATCCGACTTGTCAGTGTTTCACTTTATGCTGGCCAAATCCGTACATCCTGACTGGCTGGCGTCTCGGCCAGCCAAATCGCCGTGCCGGGGGACGGCCCGGCCCCTCTCGGCGTTTGCAATGCAAACGCCTGCCGGTCGATGGATGCGCGGCGGCCTTCGGCCTTGATTCCGCGCAAGCGTGAATCCTACCCCGACCCATCCAGAGTCAACGTCACCCTGTCCCCGGCGAACCATGTACGCCCGAACTCCACCGGCACCCCATCGGGGTCCACGTTGATGCTGCTGGTGCGCAGGATCGGCGCGCCTTCGGGTACCAACAAGTGTTGCGCCTGCGTCGAGTTCGCCAGCTTTGCCGTGATCCGCGTGCTGAGCCGGGTGTAGTCGGCGATCCCGCAGATCTTCAGTGCCTCGGTCACGGACGCGGTCTGTTCCAGCGCCTGGGGCATGCCCGGCAGGCGATCCGCCGGAAAGGCGCTGTTGAAAACTGAAATCGCCTGCCCATCGGCGAGCGACAACCCGTCATAGACATGGACCAGCGCGCCCTCGTCCAGCGCCAGCGCCTCGGCCTCGCGCCGGTCGGCAGAGCGGGTTTCGATGCCCAGGATTTTCTTCGCAGGCGTTTGCCCGCCCGCCGCGATGTTCTGATGGAACCGCACCCGTTTTCCGATGGCGTAGTCGGTGGGTTGCGCAGTCACAAACACCCCTGCACCGCGTTTGGAATGCACCAGCCCCTGTTCCGCCAGTGCTGCAATCGCCCGGCGCACCGTGTGCCGGTTCACCCCGAATTTGGCCGCCAGCTGCGCCTCGGTCGGGAGCTGATCGCCGGTCTGATACCGCCCCTCAGCAACGTCAGCGGTCAGGGTCAGCGCGATGGACTTCCACAAGGCGGTACGCGGCATGTCATCAAACTTTCACCAAGTTCAGGATTGCGGCCTGCGGGCAGGCGGGTTAGTATTTGTCTAGTTGTATAGTAATGCTCAACAGCTTTGCCAAGACCCTGATGGAGGCGGCCCTGGAAAACCTCGCGACAGACAGACAGCAATGGATGGGGCTACTGGCCCGGTCCCGGGAAACTGACCTTTTGGGTTTGTGGCAGGCTTATGGGGCCGCGCCGGACTATTCCTGGCTCCGCGCGCCCGAAACTGGTGGTGTGATGGTGCGGGGGCGTATGGGGGGCAGCGGTGCGCCGTTCAATATGGGAGAGATGACTGTGACCCGGTGCAGCCTGACATTGGCGCAGGGTGCGGTTGGACATGCCTATGTGCAGGGCCGCAGCAAGGCCAAGGCAGAGGCGGCTGCGCTGATCGACGCGCTGATGCAGACAGATCAGGCGGACGCGGTGCAGCAGGCGGTTCTGACCCCGCTGCAAACGCAGGAAACAGACCGGAAATCGACCCGCGCGCGCAAGGCTGCCGCGACCAAGGTGGATTTCTTCACACTGGCGCGGGGGGAAGACTGATGCAGACCGAAGCGTTGCGGGGCGGGTTTGCCAATCAACCGGTGGAGGCCGCTTTTGCCTTTCGCGCCGCCATGACGGCCATGGCGCGTCCCGGCACGGTGCAGGACATTTCCGGGGCTGAGCCGCCCGCGCCCCTTTCGGTGGCAGCGGGTACGTTGATCCTGACGTTGTGTGATCCGGAAACCGGATTGGCCCTGTGTGGGGCCTGTGACACGCAGGCGGTGCGGGATTGGGTGGCGTTCCATACCGGTGCGTCGATTGTGACACCGGACCGGGCGGATTTCGCCGTGGGCGACTGGGCGGCATTGCAGCCAATCACAGGTTTTCGGATCGGCACGCCGGAATACCCAGACCGTTCGGCCACGCTGATTGTCGAAATGGACGCATTGCGCAACGAGGGCGCGATTCTGAGCGGTCCCGGCATCCGCGACACCGCGCGGCTGGCCCTGCCGGACGCAGCGGCCATGGCGCGCAACGGGATGCTCTACCCGTTGGGGCTGGATTTCTACCTGACATCGGGTGCGCAGGTGGCCGCCGTGCCGCGCAGCACCCGGATCGAGGAGGGCTGATATGTATGTAGCCGTCAAAGGTGGCGAACGCGCCATTGAAAACGCCCATGCCTGGCTGGAGGAAGAGCGGCGCGGCGACATGGACGTCGGCGAGCTGACCATCGCGCAGATCCGCGAACAGCTGAAGCTGGCGGTCAATCGGGTGATGGCAGAAGGGTCGCTGTACGATCCCGACCTTGCCGCGTTGGCGATCAAGCAATCGCGCGGGGACCTGATCGAAGCGATCTTCCTGATCCGGGCCTACCGGACCACGTTGCCGCGTTTTGGCGCGTCGAACCCGGTGGACACCGGCGACATGGCTTGTGACCGGCGCATCTCGGCCACGTTCAAGGACGCGCCGGGCGGGCAGGTGCTGGGGCCGACATTTGACTACACGCATCGCCTGCTGGACTTCAAACTGGCGGCAGAGGGTGAGGGCCTGTCTGCGCCCGAAGCACCGGCACGTGAAGAACCGACACCACATATCACGTCCTTCCTGCAGGGTGAGGATCTGATCCAGCAGGAGCCGGAAAGCGAAGACACCCCGAGCGACATCACCCGCGAACCCATGTCCTACCCATCAGGGCGCGATGTGCGGTTGCAGGCACTGACCCGTGGGGATGAAGGGTTTGTGCTGGGCCTCGCCTATTCGACGCAGCGCGGATACGCGCGCAATCACGCATTTGTCGGGGAACTGCGGATCGGTACTGTGGCGGTCGAAATGGACATTCCGGAACTGGGTTTCGCCATTGAACTGGGCGAAGTCGAGCTGACCGAATGTGAGACCGTGAACCAGTTCAAGGGTTCAAAAACCGAGCCACCCCAGTTTACGCGCGGTTATGGGCTGGTCTTTGGTCAGAGCGAGCGCAAGGCGATTTCCATGGCGTTGGTCGACCGGGCCCTGCGCTGGCGCGAGTTGGGCGAGGACAATCTGGGCGCGGCGGCGCAAGACGAAGAATTCGTGCTGAGCCATTGCGACAACATTCAGGCGACCGGGTTCCTGGAGCATATCAAACTGCCCCATTACGTGGATTTCCAGTCGGAACTGGAACTGGTCCGCAGGCTGCGCCGCGAGGCCGAGGCCAATGTGGCAGACACCCCAAGGGAGGCCGCAGAATGACGGTCATCGACAGTTACAACTTTGCCTATCTGGACGAGCAGACCAAGCGGATGATCCGCCGGGCGATCCTCAAAGGGTTGGCGATCCCCGGCTATCAGGTGCCCTTTGCCAGTCGGGAAATGCCGATGCCTTACGGCTGGGGTACGGGCGGTGTGCAGGTCAGCGCGGCAACATTGACGCCGGATGACACGTTGAAGGTCATTGATCAGGGTGCGGATGACACCACAAACGCCGTGTCGATCCGCAAGTTCTTTGAACGGACCGCCGGGGTGGAGACCACCGAGGAAACCGACAGGGCCAGCATCATCCAGACCCGTCACCGTATCCCGGAACAGGAGCTGCGCGAGGATCAGATTCTGGTCTATCAGGTGCCGATCCCGGAACCGCTGCGCTTCCTTGAGCCGCGCGAGACCGAGACACGCAAGATGCACAGCCTTGAGGAATATGGGCTGATGCATGTGAAGCTGTACGAAGACATCTCGCAACACGGGCAGATTGCGACCTCGTACGCCTATCCGGTCAAGGTCGAGGATCGTTACGTGATGGACCCGTCCCCGATCCCCAAATTCGACAATCCCAAGCTGGAGATGAGCGCGATCCAACTGTTTGGCGCCGGGCGCGAGCAGCGGATTTATGCGGTGCCGCCCTGGACCAAGGTGGTCAGTCTGGATTTCGAGGATTACCCGTTCGAGGCGTCCAAGGCCGATCACGCCTGTGATCTGTGTGGCGCCGAAGACAGCTATCTGGACGAGGTCATCACCGACGATCAGGGCGGGCGCATGTTCGTCTGCTCGGACACCGATTTTTGCCGATCCCGCCGCGAGGCCGGACACCGTGGCCGCCTGTCAGGAGAACCGTCATGATCAATCAAATCCGTATCTATCAGATTTTCCCGGACTCCGCGCAGG
The DNA here is from genome assembly GCA_040830545.1 of Paracoccaceae bacterium. GTDB lineage: Bacteria > Pseudomonadota > Alphaproteobacteria > Rhodobacterales > Rhodobacteraceae > HXMU1420-2. The sequence goes on from JBFOMB010000079.1 coordinate 7,713, forward strand.
CCTTCCATGACCGGTTCCGCGATCACGCGTCGCGGATCATGGCGCGCCACGGGTTCCGTATTCAGGCCATGTGGGAAACCGGCGAGGGTGACGATCTGGCCTTTGTCTACCTGCTGACGTGGCAGGACGAGGCCGAGATGCAGGCCGCATGGGCGTCGTTCATGGCGGACGAGGAATGGGCCGAGATCAAGCGCAACACCAAGGAAAAGCCCATTGTCGGGTCGATCACCGATCTGCCGCTGCGGCCCACGCCATACTCTGCCGCGATTGGAGGGGACCAGTGACACCGCTATTGCAAGTGCGCGATGTCTCCAAACGCTATGGCGGGCGGATTGGCTGCGCGGGTGTCAGCTTTTACCTTTTTCCGGGGGGGGGGTTGGGGATCGTCGGGGGAAACGGGGCGGGGAAATCGACTCTGCTGTACTGTCTTGCGGGGCCGTTGGGGCCTGGTACGGGGGGGGTGGTGTTTTGCACC
>JBFOMB010000080.1:0-54548 GCA_040830545.1 Paracoccaceae bacterium
AACCTTCGTCAGCGCTGATTTCACGGCCAACATTGACAGCGGCGGTAACATTTGGCTGACCCGCAAACGGGAGGGTCACGCATGAACACCCCAAACACACGCTTGCAAGTCATGTGGAACCGCCTGCTGGCCGTGGTCGAGGAGCAGGGGCAGGCCCTGATCCGGGCTGCGTTTTCGCCCATTGTCCGGGAATGCGGAGACATCTCCGCCGGGATATTCGACCGTCAGGGCCGGATGCTGGCACAGGCCGTTACGGGAACGCCGGGGCACATCAATACTATGGCAGAGGCGGTCAAAATCCTGCGCGCCCGTTTCGACCTGCACGACATGAAACCCGGCGACATCTACCTGACAAACGACCCATGGATCGCATCGGGTCATCTGAATGACTTCCTGCTGATGATGCCGGTTTTTTTTAACGAGCGTGTAATCGGCTTCACCGCTTGCACGTCGCATCTGGTCGATCTGGGCGGCCTGGGGATGGGGCCGGAAGGGGCTGATATTTTTGACGAAGGCCTGCTGATTCCACCTTGCAAACTAATGGAACAGGGCACGCTCAACGCTCTGCTGATGGAGATCGTAAAGGCAAATTCGCGAGAACCCATCGCGAATGAGGGCGACATCTATGCACTGATCGCCTGTTGCGAGGCGGGCGCATCGCGGCTAGTCGACATGATGGCCGAGTTTGGGGTCGACGACCTGGACACGTTGGCGGACTACATCATCGACACGTCCTATCGCGGCACGGTTGATGCGATAGCGGACCTGCCAAAAGGCACCTGGAACAGTGTTCTGACGGTTGACGGATATGAACAGCCCATCGATCTGCATGCGGCGCTGACCATCGGGGCCGAACACGTGACGTTGGATTTCACAGGCACGTCAGGCCTGTCGAACAAGGGCATCAACGTGCCACTCAACTATGCGACGGCTTATTCGGTGTTTGCCTTACGCTGTATCATCGGTTCGGACATACCCAACAATGCAGGATCGCTCGCGCCGTTCCAGGTGACTGGCCCCGCAAATTGTATCCTGAATGCACTGCCGCCTGCGCCAGTGGCCATGCGTCACACATTGGGCCAGATGACGCCCGATCTGGTTTACGGCTGCCTCTCGCAAGCGCTGCCCGAACTGGTTCCGGCCGAAGGGGCATCCTGCATGTATGATCTGCCGCTGCGCCATGCTCCGGAAGCTGTAGCGAACGGAGGAACGCAGTTTGCATTGGAACTGGTGTTCAGTGGCGGGACCGGCGCGCGACCGGGGCTCGACGGCCTGTCAGCCACTGCGTTTCCATCCGGCGTGTGGGGCAGCCAGGTGGAAACGACCGAGGCCGTCGCTCCGGTGCTGATCACGCGGCGAGAACTGCGGTCTGATAGCGGGGGACCGGGGCGGACAAGGGGCGGCTTGGGGCAACACATCGAGTTGTGTTCGGCGACCGAAGAGGATGTGATGCTGTTCCTGTCAGTCGAACGCGTGCAGAATCCGGCGCAGGGTCGTCAGGGGGGCAGAGCAGGCGCGCCGGGACGCATACGGATCAAGGGAGGACCGGACCTGCCCGGAAAGGGTGAAGTTCGGATCAGGGCCGGCGAAACACTGATCTTTGAAACGCCCGGAGGAGGCGGGTTTGGTGACGTTGCTGCGCGACCTTCAGAGGCGGTACAACGCGACCTGGATGAAGGGTTGATCAGCCCGCAAGTGGCCCGTGACTTCTATGGTCTGAAACCATGATCCGCGCAGTGCCTCATATTGCGGCGATGTCACCCTATGCCTTGGCCCAACTGGATGCACCGGCGGGTAAGCGAGTGATCTCACTCTCGCAAAACGAAAGCCTCCGCCCGCCCAGCCCAAAGGTTGCGCAGGCGGTGAACGAAGCTGTTGTTGACGCGCACCTGTATCCGGATCCGGATTGGACCGACTTACGCGCAGGCCTGGCCGATCTGCACAGCATTCCGATGGACGGAATTCTGTGCGGAAATGGGTCGATGGAACTCATCGCTTGCCTGACGCGCGTATATGCTGACGGGCAAAACACCGTACTCGCTCCGGCACATGCCTACCCGTTCTTTCGCACCGCTGCACAGTTGGTGCAGGCGCGGTTCGATACGGCAGCTGAGGCGAACGGTCGGGTTTCGGTCGATTCCCTGCTGGCCGCAGTGCAAACCGACACACGCGTTGTTTTTGTCGCTAATCCCGGCAACCCGACAGGCACCCGGATTTCGCGTGCGGAGCTGCTGCGCCTGCGGGACGGGTTGCGCGATGGCATCCTGCTGGTGATCGACGAAGCCTATGGGGAATTTGCGGACCATTTGACAGAACCCATGTTCGACCTCGTGGCGCGGGGTGATACGGTGGTTCTGCGCACGTTTTCCAAGGCTTACGGATTGGCAGGACAGAGAGTTGGATGGGGATTGTTTCCCGCCGCGGTCGCAGCCGAAATGCGAAAGGTGATGAACCCGAACAACGTGTCGGTGTTGGGGCAGAAAGCTGCTGCTGCCGCGCTATTGGATCAGGCCCATATGCGGGAAACCTGTCGGATAACGTCTGGTTTACGCGACACGTTCATTTCGCGGCTGCGTTCCGTTAATTTCGATGTGGCCGACAGTTTCACCAACTTTGTTCTGATCCGGCTCGCAAACAAAAAGGCGGCGGAAAGCGCGGTCCAAGCCCTGCGCGGCGCAGGTGTTTTTGTGCGCCCACAAGGAGGCGTTGGCCTGGGCAATTGCTTGCGTGTGACGGTCGGCACGGAAGGTGATCTGAACCGCGCTGCCTCGTTGTTGGAACGTTGGAGGGATGAAAAATGAAACAATCACGTGGTCGTGCCCGGTTCGGGGTGCTCGTGCCTTTCACCAACACCAATCTGGAACCCGATATGGTGCTGCTGCGACCCGACGGCGTGTCGCTGCATTTTGCCCGCTTGGGTGGTTATGATCAGGATGAAATCCCGGACGCTGCCCAAATGCAGGGGTTGGGCGCGGCTGATCTGGAGGAACCGTTGCGGTTGTTGCAGGGCGTGCAGCCTGATGTGGTTCTGTATGGTTGCACTTCTGCGACGCTGACGCACGGACCGGAATTTGACCGGGCCCTCGCGCGCCAGATCGGGCAAGAGAGCGGGGCCCAGACGGTGACTGCTGCCGGGGCGCTGGTGCACGGTCTGAAAGCATTGGGAGTGACGCGTATCGGGTTCGCATCCCCCTACGTGCCTGCAATCAACGACGACGCGGTTGCGTTTCTGTCGAAGTCGGGGATCGAAACAGTGGCGCGGTCAGAGGTGAGTGAAACGCTCGATAATTATGGTCAGGGCGCGCTCGATCTGCAGGCGGTATTCGGCTTGGGGTTGGCGGCAGATCATCCAGAGGCAGAGGCGGTTGTTCTGTCCTGCACCGATATGCGCAGTGTCGAGGTGATCGCGCGTCTGGAAGAGGCCATAGGCAAACCGGTGGTGACGTCCAATCAGGCGATGGCGTTTCAGGCGATGCAACTGATTGGCTTTGGCGGGGTGATGCCGGGCTATGGGCGATTGATGATGTAGGGCCACCGCCGCGGCGACCATTCCGCCGCAATCGCAGATTTCCGGCCAGAAGTGGCGCTCCCTGAAGGACTCGAACCCTCAACCTACGGATTAGAAGTCCGTGGGGGAGAGATTTCCTGAAATTCCCGCAAATATCTGAACCCCTGTAATTGCAGGGCATTGGGTATGCCTGTATATTCAGGGGTATCTCTGGAAAACGCACAAAACGCACAAAGTACGCACAAAAAATGAAAACCCGCCTGAACGAACGGAAAGCCGCAGACCTGAAACCCAAGGCCACGGGCTACGAGGTGCGTGACGAAATCGTACGCGGCTTGGTTCTTCGCATAGGGAAGCGTGGGCAAAAGGTCTGGGAGGTGGTTGTTCAGCGCGGGAAGAAGCGCCAGCGCCAGCGCCTCGGAACCTTCCCGGCTGTGTCCGTCAAAGAGGCCCGCAAAATGGCCGAGGAAGCCAAGGAGCAGGCCCACACCCTCAGGACTGACAGCGGCGTTAAAACCGTGGCTGACCTGTTCGACGCATACAAGGCGGCGCGGCAAGATGAGTTGCGCACGTGGCATGACGTGCAATCGGTTTGGGACATCTGGGCAAAAGACCGCATTGGCCACGTCCGGGCGACAGACCTTTCCTTTGGGCACGGTCACGACCTGCGCACCCACGTTAGCGAAAAGTCGTCTGCGATCCGGGCCGGGGCAGTGGTCAGCTATCTACGCCCCTTTCTGGCGTGGTGCGCAGAGGAACAGCTTATCGCGTCGAACCCTTGGGAAGGCTTGAAGGTCGGGGCCAAGGCAGGGCGACGTGAGCGCGTTCTGACCCGGGCCGAGTGGCTGGCAATCTATGAGGCGACGGACCAGCTAGGCTATCCATTCAATCTGTTCATGCGCGCGTTGATGTTGAGCGGGCAGCGCATAAGCAATGTCGCGCAGATGCGGTATGATGAAATTCACGGTGACGTGTGGGTTATCCCCCGAGAAAAGGTGAAGGCCACCAAGACGGAGAATGCGACAGCCCATGAGGTTCCGCTGTCTGACGCCTTGGCCGGGATCGTGGCCGCGACACAGCGCCGAGGTGACTACGTGTTCACGACGACCGGGGACAAGCCGATATGGCCCGGTTCAAAGTTAAAGGTCCAGTTGCAGAAACTGTCCGAAACAGCGGATTGGCGTTTTCACGACATCCGGCGCACAGCCGCAACAATCATTACAACCGGCAATGAGGCCGGGAAGGCGAACCGATTCATTGTTGAGCGCGTTCTAGGCCATGCTGACGGCAGCGTGACGGCAATCTACGACCGTTCGACCTATCGCGACGAAAAAAGAGCGGCCCTAGAAGTTCTGGCGGCAAGCGTATCACCGCCACAGAACACAGATGATGAGCCGGGGGTTGTGCGGTTGTGACCGGGAAGGCACCAGAACCTGAAAAGGACATGCTGGTCGGGTCGGCCACCACAAGTTATCGGCGCGACGAAACGCTATATGATCCAAGGTACCGAAAAGATGCGCTTTCAGGCCAGCCGGTGCCTGCTGATGTACAACTTGATCCAGTGCGGCAGTTCCGCCCGTTCAGGTGGGACATAGAAGCGTTTTGCGCTGAGACCTTCGAGGAAGAAGGTCTGCCACCACCGTTCCAGATTATTGACACCTCAGGGGGCGGTGATCCGGTAGAATTGCACATCGCGATTCACCAAGGTTCTGCGTGCCTGGACAACCTTTTTGACCCCGGCAATGGGTTTCACCTCTCTGCCGCCTACCATTGCCCGAGCGAGGACCACTCAAAGCTGTGGTTCGCCGCGCGCATGGCCATCATGCTTGCGCAAATTGATGTGGCGCAATTGAAAGGGCTCGAGGGAACTATCCCACCGGAATCGACCCAGTACAATCTGCTGACGTGCGGCGTTGAACTGGGCAGGCTGGAGGCTGAGTACCGTCTCAAAGCGAGAAACGAGAGCAGGGCGCTAACAGGGCAAATGGTTAAGGACGGGCGGTCACAAGCCGGTCGAACAACCGACGATTTGTATCATGCCGAGGACCGAAGCAAAGTTCTCTCGGCCATGGCCCGCCTGATGGAACAGGAAGGGCAAACGCCACGATCCGCAGGCTTCACTGTCTATCAGGAACTGGGCTTGGGATCGTCGGGCGAGGCCAATTATCAAAGATGGCGGCGGCACTCAAAGAAATGACGAAATAAGTTCAGAACAAACATGACACCGCTACGTGCTGTCATGCCGTTTCCCCGAATATCTCAAAAACACCTTGAATTTTCCTTGGTGCCCTCGGGCACCTCCCACAACGGAATAGGTGTTGAAATGCAGATTCAGCCTGAAACCTTCTATACTCCGCAAGATGACGTAATGCGCGTCATTGCAGCGGTTCAGACGCTCGCCAAGTGGCGTCACGAAAATCGCGGCCCAGCCTACATCAAATCCGGCAAACGCATAATCTATCGCGGCTCCGACATCTTGGAATGGATGGATAAAAACCGGACTGAACCGGCAGCCGCCTAAGAGAAACCCGCACCCGAATGGAAATCCATTCAAGAGTGCGGGGCCGAATACTTTGCAGCGTGTGGAAACGTTGCCAGTCTATTCGGTTCACACTCTTGGTGCAAGCCAATGAGTTCGAGCAATGACAATCGGCAATATCCTTACAATCACCGACGCCCAATATCTGGCGTTCATTCTGGGCCAGCGCATCAAGGCGCAGAAGGCCAACCAGATCGAAAAAGAGTATCCAATTCTCTCCCGGCACTGGCCCGGCTTCACACAGGAGGCAGGCCTATGAGATTCCAAACCGAACGCCCGCCAAAAAACGCGCGCCGCATTTATTCATGGCGCGACCTTTCGCACCCCACCAACGCGGCAATGTTCAACGTGACCGACCGCAACGGCAATCAGTTTGAAGTTTGGGTCAAGGATGACCGCAGGAAGGTGCTGGAGGGGCTGAAACGCACGCCCCTCTATTCCGCCAGCTACTGCCGTCTCGGGTATCACGTCGAACACCTGCGCAAAGCTGGCTGCGACATCGAAACCCTTTGGTTCCGCAACGACAAGGAAACGGGCCGTCGCACCTACGGCGTGTATGTCCTGCACGGTTCCGTGACCTTGGCCGAGACCGAGGGGGCGTCCTGATGACGGTTTACGACGCAAGCAAACTAAAGCGGAATCGGGCCACTCAGGCCGAAATGGAAGAACGCGCCGAGTTCCTGATCCAGTACGCTAAACTGCATGGCCCCGTGACGACGCGGGGCCTGTACTACCAGGCCGAGGTTGCGGGTCTGCCTGGTATCGACAAGACCGAAAGTGGCTACACCAAAGTGCAGCGGCAAGTGCTGGACCTGCGCTGCCGGGGTCGAATGCCCTACAGCTATATCGCGGATCAGACGCGCTACATGCGCAAGCCACGGACCCATGACGGGTGGCGGGCCGCGCTGGAAAACACGGCCAGTGTGTACCGCAAAGACCTTTGGGCAGGGTCAAACCAAGAGGTTGAAATCTGGATTGAGAAGTCTGCATTGGCCGGGGTTATATACCCGGTCACTGACGAGTTTGACGTGCCCCTAATGCCGTCAGGCGGCTTCACGTCCGAAACCTTCGCGCATGAAGCGGTTGAGGCCCTGCGGCACACCGGCAAGGAACTGGTGGTCTACGCCCTTTACGACTTCGACCGCAGCGGCATGGATGCGACAAACTCCCTGCGGGAAAAGGTTGAACGGTTCGGGGCGGAATATGACGTGCCGGTCGATTTCAATCACCTGGGCCTGACCTTTGAACAGGTCACGGGCTGGGGTCTGCCGACCAGACCGGCCAAGCGCAAAACCAAGGCTGACCAGCGCTGGCCTTATGACTTCGCGGCGGAGCTGGATGCTATCCCGCCCGACACTTTGCGGGACCTGGTGCGCGATGCAATCGAACGCCATCTGCCAGCACATCACCTTCACCAGCTACAGCAGATTGAACGCGCCGAGCGCGAAACCCTGCGGCAATTCATCGGAGGGGCAGTGTAATGGACTCCGTCAACATCAAAGACCTGACCCGCGACCTTGGGGGCCACTGGCAGCACGGATATGGCACTGCGCCGTGCCCATGTTGTCAGCCCGAACGCCGCCGCGACCAAACCGCCTTAACAATCGGGGAAAGCGCCGGTCGGTTGTTGCTGCACTGCAAGAAATCGGGGTGCAGCTTCACGGACCTTTTGGCCGCGTGCGGGATCACCCCCGGCGGCTTCGAGCTGGACATGGAAGCCATTGCAGAGGCTGCGAAGGAAAAGAAAGAGGCAGAGGCCCGCGCGATCCGTCGCGCGATGACCACATGGGAACGCAGCAAGCCGATAACCGGCACGCGGGGCGAGGACTACTTGCGGGGCCGGGGTATCACCTGCGCCCTGCCCGAGTCCCTGCGGTGGGTGGACGATATTCGCCATACGCCATCCGGCAAATACTGCGAGGCCTTGGTTGCCCGCGTCGATCCGACCGGCGCAATTCACCGGACCTTTTTCGAGAAGAAGGGCCCCCGCCTGACCACCAACCCAAAAATGATGTTGGGACCATGCCGGGGCGGCGCTGTGCGCCTCTCTGGTGGTCCCGGACCTCTGGTGGCGTGTGAAGGCATAGAAACTGGCCTAAGCCTGCTGTCTGGCATTCTGGACGGTCCCGCACAGGCCTGGGCTGCGCTCAGCACCAGCGGGTTGCAATCGCTGGAACTGCCCCGCGAACCGGGGGAACTGATTGTGGCCACAGACGGCGACAAGGCAGGCCGGGCAGCGGGCAACACGCTGGCCAGCAGCGCCCATGCAGCCGGGTGGGAGGTGTCCATGCTTCGCGCCCCGGACGGCAAGGATTGGAATGACGTTCTGCAACAGGAGGCGTTGGTATGAACACCTTTACCAAGAGTATTGTCCCGTTTGATCCATCAGAACAGTGGCCAGAGCCGGACATGACAATTGGCAATCCCGTGCGGCCACCTGCGCCGGTCATGTCGGATGAAGATTTCGCCTTTGTGTTCGGTCCGTGGGCCGGTTGGATCAAGGATGCAGCCGAGACAAAGAACGCGCCAACTGACTATGTTGCTGCGTCCCTGTTGGCAACGGCAAGCGCAGCGATTGGCAACTCCCGTTGGGCTGTGCCGTGGGAGGGCTGGAAAGAACCCCCTGTTTTGTGGGCAATGCTGGTGGGCGATCCATCGGCGGGGAAATCCCCAGCCCTTGATGCGGTCATTGATCCGGTTCGCGAGATTGAGCGCGCGTTTTCCGAAGATTACCGCCGCAAGCGCGATGAATGGGAGGCTGAAAACGAACTGGCCAACCTTGCCTTGGCGCAGTGGAAGCAGGACGCAAAGTCGGCTCTGGCAGATGGCGAAAGCGCCCCCGCCAAGCCTGACGAAACCGACGCCGGGGAACCGCCCGTTCGGGAGCGGATTTGCATTACAGACATCACCACGGAAAAGGTCGCAGACCTGTTGTCACGCACGTGGCGCGGCCTGTTGCTGGCGCGGGACGAATTGTCCGGGTGGCTGTCCAGCATGGACCGCTACAACGGAGGCGGGGACCGCCCGTTCTGGCTGGAAACCTACGGTGGGCGCAGCCACTCCACCGACCGAAAGAACAGCCCTGACCCTATCGTAGTGGACCACCTGAGCGTTGCGATTGTTGGCGGAACGCAGCCGGACAAGTTGTCTGCGTTATTGGTCAAGTGTGACGATGACGGGTTGCTGGCGCGGTTCATGACGGTTTTCCCGGACCCCGTGCCGCTGTGTCGCCCGAGCCGCGTTCTGGATGAGGGCAGAATGGCAGAGGCAATTAGGCAGTTGCGCAGCCTGCCCCCGGCGAGCGATGAGAACGGCAACCGCCGTCCCTTCTACGTGTACTTCACGGAAGAGGCTGCGGACACGCTGCAAGAGTTTCGCGAGCATTGCCGGACATGGGAAGCAGACGCGACCGGGCTATTCAAAAGCCATATCGGCAAAATGCCTGGGCTGGTGGTCCGGGTCGCAAACGTTCTGGCCCACTTGGATTGGGCGACTGATCCTCAGGGGGCCTATGTTGCGAACCTTGATGAAACCCACGTTGGCCGGGCCTGCCACTTTGTCGGCGAATACCTGCGCCACCATGCGTTCCGGGCCTATGGGGTAGCGAACGTTCCACAAGAGGTGCGGGCAGCAAAGGCGATTGCCCAGATAATCCAGACCGAACAGCCCCGCTCGTTCAAGGTGCGTGACATTCAGAAGCGTGGTCGCACGGGCCTGTCTACCGCGTCCGAAATCAAGGCGGCCCTGGGCGTCCTTCTGGATGCTGATTGGCTTCGCGAGAACAGGGGCAAGTCGGGCGGGCGTCCAGCTTGCACCTACATGGTCAATCCTCATCTGGGAGAGGGCAAATGAGCCGTTGGTTGGACATCGCCAGAAAAGCAGAGGCGAACTCTAAATCTGTTCCCGACACCCTGCAAGAACCTGCAAAAAGCCCCCCTAAGGTTGTGCCACCCCCCTTTTTGCAGGTTTCTACAGGTTGTCGGGATGTAAATGAAAAGAAAAACCCGTCCCGGCCCATATCGCCACATCTGCCCCAAAATCCACCGACCTGCGCGGCCTGTGGCAAGGCGGATTGGCGGGTGTCCGTCACCGATATGGGCGGGCGAAACCTTCACGTTGAATGCTGGAGGGCAGAGCGGAAACAGGAGTTTGGAAAATGACCGACAAACAACAGCGATTTGTTGAGGAATACCTGATTGACCTGAACGGTACGCAGGCCGCGATCCGGGCCGGATACAGCGAGAAGACTGCCCCGGAGCAAGCATCCCGGCTGTTAAGAAATGTTAAGGTTGCGTCGGCAATCAAGGAAGCCAAGACGGCGCGATCCGAACGAACGCAAGTGGCGCAGGATAATGTTGTTTGCGAATTGGCGCGCATCGCCTTCTCAGACCTGCGCAAGATGATGACAAGCGGCGGCGCATTGCTTGACCCGCAGGATTGGGATGATGACACAGCCGCAGCAATTGCGTCGGTTGAAGTCGTCACCACGTACACGGGCGAGACCGACGAAAACGGCAACAAGGTTCCCGAGTACACCAAGAAAATCAAAACGTGGGACAAGAACAGCGCGTTGGAGAAGTTGTGCAAGCATCTGGGCATGTTTACGGAAAAGGTGGACGTTACGCAGACCATCATTTCCGCCAAGCCTCTGACCCCGGAAGAATGGGCCGCACAGCACGCCGATGGCGCAGCCTAGTTAGCTCAAGAAACCCAATGAAATCAGGCCCCGAACCCGGGTAAGATACATGAGTAGAGACGAAAATTGCCCCATCTGGATTGACCACATCGAAAACGGGCACGTCCGATTAATGACGGCCTGCCACCCTTGGCATAATCCGACCCTTGTAAGACGCCGCGCTGAAATGCTGGCAGCACTCTATTCCCTGGGTCGCAACTGCATCCGCTGCGGCGAGATAATCGAACCATGGAAGCGCCGGGACGCCCGGTATTGCAGCGAGCGCTGCCGAAAGGCTGATGCACGTGAACGGCGGCGACTGAGAAAAGGGCCAAAGCGACCAATACGCGCGCGCGAGGCAGCGAGCCGATAACGGAGGCCAAGAGGTTGCCACAACCCCTCAGCGCCGGTCAGGGGTGTTGTGAACTGACCAGCCGACTTTCACTCGGAAGTCGCTCCGCTGCCCCCAATGGAGCGGAAACACTGTGGGGCGATACTGATTTAGGAATGGTGAGGAAAGCGTGCCAATTGGGCACTCTTACAAAAGCGCTCATCGTCCATTACTGGGCAGATTCCAGCCAATTACCGGATACCGAGCATGGACGCCTTGCCACCGGGCGAAATTGGGCTTCAACTCTCCTAAGTTGGGTTGACAGTTTACGAGTGACAAAGTGGGAAAATCCGCAACGCAGAGAGCTACGGACATCGCGCAAAACCTCAACCTATCGGGGTTCGCGCTACTCGAATACCTCATTACTCACGGGGAATGGCTGCGGACCAACGAACCCACTTTGGGGGAACGAACGTTCAAATCACTTTGCGAATTAGCAGGCACGACGCCAGAGGGCGTTGACAGGGTGCGCGGGCATAGAAGCACTGAAGATTGAGTCGCCTCCTCTGAAACGCTGAAAGCACAGATACAGTCCTTTTCAGGCAGATAGTCGCCTATCTGACCGGAACGTGAGCGAACTGTAACCGACCGGCATCAGGCGTTAACGTTTAGGTAACCCTTTCTGCTTAACGCTCCATTTACCCGGAGGAAGGGCAAACACGGAAACGGAGTAACCCCATGACACGCCAGAAGTTCATAGAGCGGGCGCTAGCACGAGCGCAGGCGGAAAGGGTCCTGTCCAACAACGATGCCAGTGAGGCGTTGATGCAAATCGTAGCCAAGGCATCCACTCCCATTTTGCATGGCGAGACTGCACGGCACGGGCCAATCGTGGTGGCAAATGCAACGCACATCGTTCGCCAGTAAACTATTTGCGTGTGATTGAGCGAAATTAACCTGCCGTTAACCACACCCTGTCCTTCTCGTCTGTGGAAATTTTTCCACAAGGGACAGAGAATGAAACAGCACTTTTGGATTGTGAACGTGTTGGCAGATTTGAGAGCCTACGCGGACAATTGCGGCCTAGATGCGCTCGCAGCGGAGTTGGACCTGGTGGCCAAAAACGCTGCCAGCACCTTATACGAACCTGCGGAGCCAAGACGCACTCTAAGACCGGCGAATTTTGAAGATATCTCATGCACGGATCACAGGCACACCTAAAGGCCAACTGGAACACCGGCCTTCAAATTGCGAATGACAACCATCCTCCAAGGAAGTCGCCCGACGTCATTGGCTTAATTGCCCTTGGCGTCGGAGCGGCAATGTTGGTTTCGCATCTGCGGTGGTTGCTTGGGGGATGAGGGAAACCGGTCAGGCTGCCTCCGCATGCATCGAGGAGTTTGCATAAAATAGCTCCATCTCCAAGGCTGTGAGGGACGCCGATTTGAGGAGATGCTTGTAGACGGGGACGCTGAACTGCCAAAGTCCAACGCCCACTTGCTCCTTTCCGGCTCGCATCCAGCCCAAAATCGACGGCGATGATCCGAGCTTGCGGTAGACTCGCACCATTTGACGGTCAAACACGCCAATGAAATGTTTCAATCGTTGCTCAAGCATCAGTTTTCCACCTGCGGCCATGAGTGCCGCACTGGTTGTCTTACTGGCTGACTCAGACACGCAGAACCGCGTGCATTCCCAAACACAGCTACTTTTGAATTTTGCCCCGCCCAAAGCGCACAGGAAATGCTCATTCACCATAGTGCGACCTGTCGTCGGCAAGAACCTCATCGACCCCGCATGCGACCCGTCTGGGCTTTCGACGACAACATAGATTGGGTTCAGTTCGTCGTACTCGTCAATTTCCTCACCCTTCGCGTTGACACCTACCTCCCACTTTAGCCTTTCCGAAAATTGGGATGCTCTATCCTGAAACATCGAATGACGCAGGTGCGGCATCTTTTTCAGTTCGTTTCCGGTCACAAAACGGATCATGAAGTCCTCCAAGATGTCTAAGGAGGTCGAAACATTTCGCGACGACATTAACGGGTGGAAATCGGAGCGTGCGCTCGATTAACATTTTTGTAGGAATGGGGGTAAATAATTGAAAATATTACAATATAATCAGGTTCGCAACGCATGATGGCGAGCTTCCAAGTTCAAAAAGCACTTCTCAAGGCCTCAATCCAAGTTAAGCTAGTCTGGGCGCAACGGCTTTTGAACAATGCTAAGGTCTCCCAAGCTTGTTGAAGGACAAAAGTTGCTGGGAAAACGAATCTCGAAAGGCTCTGGCGTGGCCACCATAAGCTGGAGAGCAACTCGAAGAACTTCAGATTTTGGGCCTAGGTTTTGCGACCCGTGTTACGAGACTGAAGGCTCTGTACCCGCACAAAAATCCTAGTGTCATCGTTGGCAAGATCAACAGCCAGTGAACCATTTAGTCCTTACCCAATTCCGTTGAGTATTCTCCGTAATTGACCTCACCTGGGTCGCTACGCCTATAGATGATCTCAGCACGATTGATGTTGTTCGCTGCCCGCAAGAAGAATCTAGCACAGAAGGCACCGAAAGCGCTCGCCGCGATGAAAGAAACAACCAAAATGCTCCAATGCACCATCTTTGAAACTCGCATATGAAGGGGGCAGAACCGCATCGCCTTTTGATCAACCATCTATCACCGGATCATTGGGGGTCAAGACGCTTGGTCGAGGTGAAGCCTTGCAGTTCAGATTTCGGCGGAACGGTTACGAGATATTTCTGCTTCGTAGCATTATCCTGTTTGAAGCTTTTGGACCCCGTTGGGTTCAATCTTCTGTCTGTTTTGGTTCCGCACTAGCCAAGCCCGCTTCGCGCTTCAGCCGGATTCTTGCAGAGTGTCTGCGAAACGCAAACAGCGATACAACAAGCGCCGCACACGGCGTGAGCCACCAACCGATTACCTGCAATACGTCTTGCCCTACTCGCCAGACAGCCTCCAAATATGGCCAAATCAACATGCACTATCCTAACCGCTTAGTTCAAAATTTGGTTCGCGGTACTTTAGGGATTCTTCGGCCCACCCGCCAATTCAATCAGTCCAGATACATCGCCAAGAAGCCTTCAGTCGCTGGAGGTCCTAACGCGCCGAGCGCAAGCTTTTAGAACGAAACCATGAAAATCAACGACAATCAAAGCACTCGCAATTTATCTCAGAAACTACCGATAAACCGTACGGAATCAACCAAAACGAACGCGACTTTTCCGAAGACGCCCCTCGCATACTTTTCATTGCTCCATCACTCAAGTGTTCGGACGCAATCTATCGGATGTCTTCCTTCTTCCCGCCGCAACCGGACCAGCGTAGCTGCCATAGGCGACGCGGCAATCAGCCGGATTATCTCAGCTTCACGTTCCGGGCCGGGATGATCCGCCAGCTCTTCAAGCAGGTTGATGGCCTCTGTAGTGCTGAGCGTCATTTCAAGGACTCCCTGCGGCTAAAATAGCTGGCAAGGTCCGTCAGCACGGTCTCAGCCACCTCTGCGGGGCTTTGGTACGCCTCTAGGGTGGCGCTGGCGTCCTCTGTGGCCCTCAGGACGGCCAGAGCAAGCGCCTTGGCCTTTTTCCGCTGCTTTGCGTCCTGCGCGTCCCTCAGGGCCTTAGCGAGCGTCTCCACCTGTTTCAGGGCCTTTCTGAACCTCTCGGTACGATTCCGTGCACCATTCCAACTTTGGGGCGGTCATTGGTTCAACCCTCCATTGGCCAGCGCCATGCGTGTGAGGGCGTCCAGCTTGTCCCGGCGAACAACGGTGTATCTGTCACCCGCGCCGAGGTGTGGGGTTGCCGAGGCTTCCAGTTCAATCACTGCGGCGCACATGTCCAGTTGCTTGCGCCGGGTGGCGTCGGTCGGGGAGGCCGCGACAGGCAATGCCACGGCCCCCGTCATCAGTTCGCGGCGGTTCACTGCTCTGCCTCCTGCCGCCAGTCCCGAACCGCCTTGCCGAACTCATCCACGGCGATTTCAGCGTCAATGTTGTGGGCGACGATGGCTTTTGTCAGGGCGTAAAGCCCTTGCCTGACTTTCGGCTCCAATTTCCGCGCGGCCTTGACCATTTCAGCGTCTTGTTCGCGAGACCTCGCCCAAGCGCACAACAGCCCGTCTGGATTGCCGATAAACAGCCAGTCCAGATTGATTTCATGAGTGGTCCCGAAATCCAGCAATTCGTCAGACATAATCGCAATGCCGTCTTGGTCATACTCGATGGCTGGCGGCTCCGTATCGAACAGCGCGCAGATATGGTCGAGACGCTCCGCGAAAGTGCCGAATTTGTAGTGACGGCTGAGCTTTGGTGTTTCAGTGGTCATTGTGCTTCCCCTTTGATGTGGGGCGGCTGGCAGGCCACCCCGTTGGCGTTAGAATGTGTGACCGGCGTTGCCCGTGGCGATCCGCGTGACGGTGGCCAGATTGACCGAACGAATTGCAGCGGCGTCTGCATCCCAGACGGGCAGAAGGTGCGGGTGACGGGCTTTCTTGGCCTTGGTGGCCCGCTGCGCAGGCTTGGCGGCTTTCTCGCCCTTCACAGGCAGTTTGCGAGGCTCTACGCGCATGGCGCGCTGCGTGCCGTCTGCCTTGATAAATTCGACTGTACAGGCCGCTTTCTGGATCAGGTCGCGCTTGGCTGCATAATCCGCCTCTGCCTGCTCATGGGCGATTGCCTGACGCAAGTAGCCCATGCGGTCGCGTTCCGCGTTGGTCGTGAACACTTTGGCTTCGAGGCAGGCCAGTTCGCGTTCATTGGCGGTTAGTTCGTCCGGCAGGCGGTAGCCGCGCGCTTTGTTGCGGGCGTCGTCCCATGCGTATTTGAGGGCGCGGGAACGGTGGAACTTGTCAAGCGGTGCGCGCCAGATGCGCAGGAAGTACCAAGCGCGGTTGAGTCTGCGTTTCGAGGCGCAGGCGTTGTATTCATTCCCGAAAACGGCGGGGGCGCTGGCGTCCGCATGGCGAAGCCGAGTTGAGTCGGGCGATTATTCGGGACTCTCCGAAAAACTGGTTCGCAGAAGGACGGGGCCAAATCCGACATAATGTCGTTTCTTCCCACTGTGGGAAATTCCGGCCCTGTATGCACATCCGTTGACAGTGCGTCCGTTGTCCATTCGGGCGCATACACGGCCCCTCAGGGCGCGACACAGCACCGGAGGCAGTGTTCCGGTCGGGAACACTGCCCTTGCCGCCAGCGGGCCTAATATCGCTGTCGTTCACAACGATTTTGCCTTGCCTGCCCGGAATTTTCCGCAGCGTTCATGCGCGCAGGCCGCAAAAGTAAAATAATTTGACATTTGCCCAGCCGGTCACGCGCCAAATCTAAAATAATTTTAGATATGCCCGACCGTTGGGGGTTCTTCCCGGTTCTGGGAAAAACTGTCTGCGCGCCCAAAAGCCAAATAATTTGGGATTTGCCCCATGCCGTAGGTATTCCCCCGTTTCGGGGAAACGGACACGGTGTCCGATTTGCTGCACCCGGCAGGCTTCCGTCAGGCCTGATGAAAACCGGAATTATTCCGGATATGGACGCGACCTGGGCCTGAGGTATTTTCCGAAACCGGAAAGAACCATGTGACCGCGTAGGCGCTGGAAGCCGCAACGCCCAGCCAGACCTAACCCACGTCAACGCCGTTGACACGCCAGACCAAACTACCGGGATCACGGTAGTAACGCGGGAGGGTCGTCCCCACGGGGACGAAGCACAGAAAGCAGGTCGCTCATGTTGCTGTCTGCAACATGACAACCGCCGACCTTGGCCTTCGCCGGGTCGAAGTGGGTAACATTGGAAACCACAACCTTACTTGCCGCAACCTAGTCACCACGGTGACGAAGTGAGCAACGTTCCGTTCTGAAACGTTGCCGCCGAAAGCCCAAAACAGGGCGATTTGCAGCAATTCCTTTCCGTTATCACGGAAAGAAACCGGGCTGTAGCGGGACACGCACCCTTTCCACAATGATGGAAAGCCCCGGCCTTTTCCTTAATGATGGAAAACGACGCGCCTTATCCTCATTGCAGGAAACGCGCTCTATCCTCACTTGCAGGAAAATCGCGGATGCAATCAGTCTCAGCGACCGACAGCTTGTTGTCGTCCGCAACATGCTGATTGTCTGGCAGCGTCTTCACTTCTCTCCGATCCTGCGGATAGCTCGAATTTCAAGCAGGCTCAGGAGTTTGAGCATTTTAAAATGGCGTGGCGGCTTTCCGAAATGCTGGAAAGGATCACGTCACGGCCCTGATTGTCACTCAGGAATGAGTAGCAAAGCGCAAAAGCCGTTGGGGATGACAACAGCTTTTGCGGTCGGAACTGACCCCGACACAGCAGGCCGAGCATCTGGCCAAGCGTAAAGAGCTTTGGGGGATGCGGGAGGTTTCGGCGCAAGTTGAGCCGAAACCTCAAGGTGGCAGACCGGCACAGTTCGCTTCAGACACCGCAGAAGCGACTGGCGCTGCCAAGTCCAGCATCAACCGCGCAATATCCCGCGCCGAGGGTGTGACGGATGAAGTCCGCGATGAAATCCGGGGCACAGACTTGGACAAAGGCACGGTACTGGATGATGCGGGGACTGGCGGTGCAAGTTGCACCACCAGCCTGCTTGACGGTCGGGATGCGGAGCAGTGGGGCAACTTGTCCCACTGGTGGCGGCAGGATTGATGCGACCAATTGGTCGCAACGGGTGTACGGGCAAATCGGAAATTATTTCCGTTTTCGCGTGGTGTTTCCCGCTCCCCAAAACGGGGGAGCAAAGATTTGCGCAAGGTCCAGCCACCCTAAGATTACCCTAAGGTTTTCGCTGTCGGGCAGTTCGGGACACCGTGTCACAAACCCTCTTAGCACGTGTTCGCCCACCGTTGGCGGATGGTCCATTCCCAGACCTTGGTTGCCTGCTAAAACCGCTAAACTTGCTAAACTCGCCTAGGTCAAACCTGACAGTCCGTGACCTGCTACATCCGCTACAATTGCTACACTCGCCGTCCTGCGGGCCAGTTTGTAGCAGTTGTAGCAAGTGTAGCAGCCTGCCGGGTTCTGGTTTTCGGGGTCCGCCCGCCATTGGCGGATGGACGCTAGAGGCCCTTGTGCGACCAGTACGCGCGCGCGCGAGGCCGAGACGGTCAGGAGCAGGGGGTTTCCTCAGTTACCCGTCACATCCTTCCCGACACACGGCTAAAACCGGCAGAAAGGGTCAAACGGGGTGCGAACCGGACTTTCTGCCAGTTTCTGCTGTATGTCGGTGGGGGTAGTGGTGTTCGCCATCGCTCTGGCTGACGTGGCGCAGAGGGTTGGCAAAGTTTTCCAAGGCTCCAAACCGAGGTACTGCCGTCATGGCAATGCCCGCAAATCCGAAATTATTTCGGTTTTCACGATCCGGGCGCGCTGCTATTCCCGCTATTTCCGCTATTTGAGACGGGCCGAATATCGGGAATAGCAGGTCTGGCCAAAGCGAAGATTCCCACTTTCGCGACATCTCCCATCGGGGGCTACGACCCTGTGAAGGCACAACCGCATTGCAGGGCGTCCCTGCGCAGCAAAATTCCCAACCGGAACTTTGCTCACCTGACCCAGCTCACGGTCGGCCCCATCAGAGGGTCAGAAACCAAACGAGCGTTATCTAACAAGCTCACGACAAGATAACCCGTGCCTCTTGCCCGTCGCTGCCTTCAACCGCGATTGTGACCTCGTATCGCGAGAACGCCACGTCTCGCATGGGCTTTATGCTCTCGTAATCCGGTGAAGAAAAAACCGATTCTACCGCTTCTAAACTCGGATACTTTACGATTACCACTGTCTGAGGCGGAGACGCTCCAACCACCGGTGTTCCCAGGGTGAACCTGCTCACAATTTCTGCACCAGCTCTTTCGAGCAGTGGAGTTGTCACACGAAAATACTCGGACAATGCTAGCGGCTGGTCTTCGTTAATGCTTAGAAAAGCTACAACAGTTGCTGTCAATACTACCCCCTTAGCCCAATACGGCGAACCAATTGAAATTTCTGCTGAAATGAACTCGTAAAGACGCTGTTTGACGTTAGCGCGACACAACACGAAGGCGATTTCGTTTAATGAAGTTCTAGTGTCACTCTGGTTGGCGTCAAAAATCAAATACATTCAAAAAATTCGGTGCGACGCCAGACAACCTGAATATCAGCAGAGGAAGCCTTGCCCGAACCGTGGTCAAGGATAACGGCGCTTAGCACGCCCCAAGTGGCTCGGGTCGCGACCTCTCTGAAACAAGAAATGCCAAGGCCTGCCACGCCAGCCCCCCCTTCAGACCGGGCCATCGTCGAGATTAATTTGCCTGATGTGGGGTATTATGATACCGTCATAGCAACGAAAGTGAGGCAGATATGTCCGCAGCAGAACCAACAATTGAGCAGGCAAAGCCCCCGGAAAAGGCCGTGCGTCTATGCCCGGAAAAAGAGCTTGGCGATGACCTGCTAGAGCTTGCCGCAGAGGATGACCTGTCCCTGATCCGAAACGGCAATTTGCAGTTCTGGTGCATCGGGGATTTCTGCGGAACGTTCCTTCACCAAGCCCCGGTCGGGAACTGGTATGTTGAACTGCATGGCGATGCCCGGACCTTCGAGGAATACAAGCGATCCTGCACGGCCATTCTGACGGCCTTCTGGGACGCACAGAAACCGGAAATCATCACCACGACAGTAGCGCGAACTGCGAAGGCCCAAGTGTTCATGACCAGTCTTGGGTTTTCAACGATGGGCGAACTGTTCATGGCGTCCGGGGATCAACTGATTATGGGGTGGCGCAAATGTCATTGATTGAGTTTCGAGTATGCGGGGCAAAGCTGCCTGACGGCACAACCTGCATGGCCGCGCCCGTAGAGGGCAAGACCCGCTGTCACAAACATGGCGGCGCGTCCACAGGCCCGCGAACCCCTGAGGGCCGCAAGCGCAACTCCGACGCGGCAAAAGCCCGGTGGGCGGAAATCAAGGCAGCATTGGCGCTGGCACGCGCCCAAGACAACGTAGAGGCACGGACAAGAACCTGGGAATTACAGCACGCAAGGACGAGCAACCGTCAGAGAAGGCCAAGCGTCAGATTGCAAAGACAATGGCCCTTTCTCGCTCTAACTCGGGCGGGGCGCGGGACATGGGTTACGGCCCGTCCCGCAACGGCGGCAACCAGCAAGCGGGCGAGCGCAAGGGCTTTCAGTTCAGCGGGAACGGCAAGGGCTTACTGGCCAACATGAACGCCGACCTGAGCCATGAACAAATCCAGCGGCGCAAGCAATTGGCTTCCATCTTGCTGCGGGCCGGGATTGCCGCCGCTGGGTACGGTTATGGCGGCATTGCACCCGTGGGTGCGGCGATAGCTGGCGGGCTGCTGATGACGGGCGCAAACCGCGCTGAGCGGGGCATGAAGGATGAAAACCGGCGCAAGATTGCCGAGGCTCTGGGCAGAGGCACTTACGGGGCATCCCGAAACATCCCGGCATTTGGCCCAATGCCGACCATCGACATGACCCGCAGCCCGGAACAGAAAATCGGGGATGACACCATGCTGGCGCTGGGCAAGCCCGGGGCTATGTCTGTGCCCGGATACTTCGCGGACCTGGAACAGCAACACGGCCTGCCTGCGGGCTACCTCGCCCGGACGATGCAGATTGAAAGCAACGGAAATCCGAACGCACAGAACCCAAACAGTTCGGCGGGCGGCGCATTCCAATTCATCGACTCCACCGCGAAACAATACGGCCTGCACGGCAATGACCGCTTTGACATGAACAAATCCGCCAACGCGGCGGCACGTCTGGCCGCTGACAACGCGGCACACTTGCGGCGTGTCCTCGGGCGCGACCCCACGGCGGGCGAACTGTACCTTGCTCACCAACAGGGCGCGGGGGGCGCTGCATCGCTTCTCAGCAACCGCAATGCGTCTGCATCCTCAGTGGTCGGGAACGCTGCCACGTCGTTGAACGGTGGCCGAGCCAACATGACCGCAGGCGAGTTTGCGGACCTGTGGCTGGGGAAGTTCGGGGGCCAGTTGTCGCAGCCGCCGCAGCGTCAGGGCAACGGCAATAACGCGGACATCTACCAACTGCTTGTTGACCCGTCCCTGACCGAACATCAGCGCTTTGTCCTGGAGCAGGCTCTTGAGGATCGGCAACGCATGGACCAGCGGGCGTACGAGGAAACCCGCTACCAGCGCCGCCAGCAGGCCGAAAACGACGAATGGACGCGCCGTCAGGAATGGGAGCTTGCCAACGCCAATACAGGTGGAACGAAAGGCGTTGTTGTTCAGGGCCGTGTTGTGAACCCGGTCACAGGCGATGTGATTTACGAACCGGAAGCAGCGGTCGGGCCGGATGAGTACGGGCTGAACCCCGTCTTTGGCCGTGACGAAAACGGCAACGTTGTGGTTATGCAGCTTGGCAAGGACGGCACGGCGGTTGCAACCGACCTGCCGGATGGCGTGACACCAGACCTTGCGGTGAAGAACTATGAAGGGGCACGCGGCAAGGCGCTGGGCAAACAGGAGGGTGAGTCCACTGCGGCGGCAAGCGGCGACAGGAGCGCCGCAGAGAACGCCCTGAGGCTGATTGAAGACATCCGCAACGACCCGAACCGGGCCCGTGGAACCGGTATGTCCTCTCTGGGCAATTGGGTTCCCGGTACGGGTGGTTATGACTTCGAGAAGAAGGTTGAACAGGCCACGTCCGGGGCATTCCTGTCAGCGATCCAGCAGCTTCGCGGAATGGGCGCGCTTTCGAACACGGAAGGTAAAGCAGCGACCGCAGCCGTCACCCGCATGACCACCCGTCTAACGGAAAAAGGTTTCCTTGAGGCGCTGGATGATTACGAGCGGATTGTACGAGACGCCCTAAAAAACGCACAGGCACGGGAAAACCAGCCTGTACCGTCCGCACAACCACAACAACAGCCGCTCACTGACGAGCAGTTGATTGAACTATACGGGCTGAACTGATGGCGACTTATGAACAACTGATGGGCGCGGCCCGCAAGGCCCACTCGGAGGGCAACGCAGAACACGCGCGCCGGTTCCTGCAAATGGCCAAGGATGCACAGCAGGCCGCAAGCCCTCGCGACATAAGGCCGGAGCCAAGGTCAGCGGTCACGAGGGGCACCAGCCCCGTGGAGGGGGCATTGACCCACCCGCACAGCGACGGGTCGTCTGTAGCGCCTTACAATCCGTCCACGTTCCAGCGGGCTATGACAGGCCTTCGCAGCAGCGGAGCCGTTCCCCGCGCCAATATCCGCGACTTCGAGAGTATCGCGGCAGGCGGGCGTAAGGCCGTGGACACCGCCCTGTTTGGCTTTGGTGACGAACTACAGGCCGCAGGCAGCACGATAACCGGGATTGGCGGCGAGCGTGGCGCGTTCGCGGATAACCTGAACGTGCAGAAAGCAAGATCCGACGCCGCAGCCGTACAGAACCCGACCGCGACCAATGTTGGCACGGTGGCCGGTCTGGCGGGCGGTGTTGCAGGTATCGGCAAGGCGGGGCTGACCTTCGCGAAGAACGCCACGACCCGTTGGGGGGCGATTAAGGGCGGCGGGATGGATGGCGCTCTTTATGGCGGCATTTCGGGTTTCGGACACACAAACGGGGGCCTTCAAGAGCGCGGCAACGGTGCAGTTGCAGGCATTGCGACTGGTGCAGCCGTAGGCGGTGGGGCCGCAGCCATTGCGAACCTTGCCCCTGCAACCGCTGAATACGTGCGGCGTCACGCGGGCAAACCTGTATCGCGGGCGGAAAGCCGGGTCAGGGCAGCCGTCACCCCGGAAACAGCCGCGCGGCTGGATGACCTCGGGGACGAAGGCATGTTGATAGACGCTCTGGGTGAACGTGGGCGCGCTCTGGGGCGTGCTGCGGCCAACGCCAGCCCTGAGGCCCGTGAAGCCCTGTTAGCGGCGTCCTCTGCCCGCATGGCCGGTCAGTCCGACCGATTGACCGAAAGCCTCTTGTCTGCATCCCGCCTGTCTCAACCGGCAACACCGCAGGAACTGGCCGCAGCGATCCGGCAGAGGGCCAAGCCCGCGATTGACAAAGCCTATGGTGAGGCCCGCAGTCTGGGTCATGACATCGACCTCGGGGCCTTTGATGACATTTTCGGAACTGACCTCGGGGCCAAGGCGCTGGCACAGGGTCAGCGGCTGGCAAGTGACCGCATGGTCGCAGAAGGCATCAGGGGCGAACCGTCTGCCCTGGCTGTTCTGGACGAAGCCAAGAAAGCCTTGGACGACATGGCTGCGCCTGCAATGGGGCAGCCTCTGAACAACGAACAGGCGATTGCATCCATGTTGTCGCGGAAGCTGCGGGAACGGACGGACGCCCTGACGCCGGAATATGGCGGAGCGCGTGAACTGGCGGCAGGACGCTATGCGCAAGAGGAAGCCGTAAATATCGGCGCAGAGGGCGCAAAGACCCGGATTGCGGCTGATTATGCGGATCGTGCCCGCATTGCTGCGAAAGCCCACCCGGACGAGGTGGCGCAGGGCTACGCCAGCGGCAAGATTGACCAGATTGAAAACCGTCGCGGCACCCCCGGCATGGTAGACGCTGTATTCGGCCCGAAACGCCAACAGCAGGCCATGAGCGCGGCGCTTGGACCAGTTGGAGCCAATACCGTGCGGTCACAGATTGCCACCGAACGCGCCTTTGGCGAAACGCACGCGGCCCTCTCGGGCAATTCCACGACCGCGCGGCAGTTGATGGACGCTGGCCTGACTGAGGGCGGCGGGGGCATTCCTGCAAATGCAACGGCAACGGGGCTGGCCGTGGCCTTGGCACGAAAGGGTGGACAAGCCTTGGTGAACAAGGTCGCAGGGAAGAAACGCGAAAAGGTATCGGCTGAGATTGCCAAGATACTTATGGAGCGCGGCATTCCGGCCAACGCCCTGCCTGCGCCTATGACCGGGGCACAGCAGAAAGCACGGGAAGCCATAGCCCGCGCCTTAATGCTGAACGCAACCGGGCCTCAGTTTATGCCGGAGTAGAGAATCCACAGGCCGTAAGCGACAGGGTAAATCACCCCGCCGATTGCAATGAACGCCAGCGCCCCGTAACCCAGCACTGACAAGCGGTCTCTGTTTTCCGAGAACGTGCCCCACAGTGCCCAGCCAATGAATCCGAACAGGCTCACCGACGCGGCAATGACGCAGTAGAGTTGTAGGATAGTCAGGTCTGCAACTGTCATGGGCTTAACATGGACCCTGCTGCGTCGTTTTGAAACCCCGGCGCAACGCGGGGTATCTGGAACCCTGAGATTACCCTGAGGCTTTCCGGGCGGGCCTCTGGACCGGATTCGCGCTCTTTTTCTGCATAACGCACAAAATTTCGCACAAAATCTCAATCGCAGCTTGGCGCAGTGCCGCTTAACTAGTTGATTTTAGTGGCGCTCCCTGAAGGACTCGAACCCTCAACCTACGGATTAGAAGTCCGTTGCTCTATCCAGTTGAGCTAAGGGAGCATCACGCGAGTCGTGTATCGGCTTAGCCAATCTTGGGCAAGCAAGGATGGAGCGGCGGCGCATTTTCGATTGAGCCAGGGCACAGCGATCCAATCTCGTCGATGGCTGCACAACGGGCCGTCATTCCGCCGCAAAGTTGTAGTGCATAACCTGGTTCCGACCGCTGCGTTTTGCATTGTACAGCGCTTCATCAGCCGCCTGCAGAACGTCATCCAACGACCGTTTCCCGTCGAACACATCCAATCCGATGGACAAGGTGTATTTCAGGACTTTGCCATCCACCACCATGGATTGGTTTTCCACAGCGCTTCTTATGGCCTCGGCTCGTATGTGGGCATGCTGGACGCAGTCGTCCGGATAATATGTGACAAATTCTTCGCCCCCGAACCGCGCGGCGAGGCCATCAGGTTCGGATTTGGTTTTCAAGATTGTGGCAACGTCGCGGATAACCTGATCACCGACGGCGTGTCCGTATGTATCATTGATCGACTTGAACCGGTCTATGTCCGCGAACAAGACTGTTCCCGATGGCATCTGACCTGGTGTTTCCAGACGCTCCAAAAAAGCGCGACGGTTTAACAGTCCGGTCATCTGATCATGGCGCAACAAATGTTCCAGATGTCTGTTCAATTCATTGATGCGCAGCATCATGTTGGCGGCCCAATACGCCATCAACGGCGCAACAATCATGGGAACACCAACCGAAGGGATAAGCGCTGAGCGGGTCAATCCGCTCGACGAAACCAGGTATGTGATCGCAACCGACGAAAACAGGGAAACTGCCGTGACCACCGCCACGAACACCCATTTCTGCGTGGCCTTTGCTATCCTCATTGCTCCGGCCTTTTCTTGAACCACCGCAACGGCATGCCAAGCGGCATCGCCCATCCCACTTCAGAGAGAGGTTAACATCGGATCAGTTTCCGAAACGTTAACGGTGGATGGGTCTCAGATTGCCGCGCTGTGGCGTTGTTCCTGGCGGTCGCTTGCGTCTAGGGCGGCGGCAACAACACGCGTCAAACTTTTGGCATCGGGGGACAGGATGAACCGTGCACCATCAAAGGACGATACGTCAGCAAACCGGTGATGCACCCTGGACAGCACATCATAAGCGTCCAGCCCTGGAGCGTCAGGCAGAGAGGCCAGGTTGATCTCTCCGTAACACATCAGTTTGCTGATCATCTCTCCAATCAGGTTTTCCACTGGTCCCAGCTTCAGGCCGCGATGTCCGGCCAACCCGTCGCGGGCCACACGGTCAGCATAGGCCGCAGTGGCCACGGCGTTTTGCACAAATCCACCGCGAAACCGCGAAATTGCCGATGCACCGAGCCCGATAAGCGTCTCGCAGGGATCGTCTGTATAGCCCTGGAAATTGCGACGCATGGTCCGATTGGCGGCGGCACGAGCCAGGCTGTCCTCGGGCTTGGCGAAATGATCGATTCCCAGCGGTACATACCCCCGGTGGGTAAAGGCACTGTGGGCCAGTTCGGCCATGCTGTGACGGGTGCGCGGGCCGGGCAGGGTGGAATCGTCAATCATCACTTGCCGTTTCGACATCTTCGGCACGTGCGCATAACCATAGAGAGCCAGACGATCTGGCTGCAGGCGGAATACTTGCTCCAACGTCGCGGCCAAGGTGTCCGCAGTTTGATGCGGCAGTCCATAGAGCAGGTCGAGGTTCAGGCTGTGAACGCCCATATCCCGTAGCTGTGCAACAACGTCTGCGGTTTCTTCAAAACTCTGCTGGCGTCCGATGGCCTTTTGAACCTGTGGTTCGAAATCCTGAACGCCAATACTGGCACGATTCATGCCCAGCCCGGCCAGCGATTCAAGAACTCCTGGCGCGGCCTCAGTTGGGTCAATCTCGACAGAGAATTCCATGTCCGCGTCAAACTCGAACCGGTCGTTCAATCGTCCGATCAGACGTTCCATCAGTTCTGGGGACAGCAGCGTCGGCGTTCCGCCGCCCAGATGCAGACGCGACACGCTGACACGTTCAGGCATGGCCGCGCGAACAACTGCCATTTCATCGATCAGAGTATCCACATAGGATTCGACGGGTCGCAACGTTCGGGTTCCTTGCGTGCGACACGCGCAGAACCAGCACAGGCGACGGCAGAACGGGATGTGGATGTAAAGCGACAGCCTTTCTCCTGGACGCACTTCGTCCAGCCAGCCTGCCTGAACCCGGCGTCCTGTGTCCTGCTCAAACAGATTGGCAGGCGGATAGCTTGTGTATCGCGGCACTTTGGCGCGAAACAGGCCGTGTCTTTCCAAGGTGTTGTCAGCTATCATTGGTAGACTGTAGAAAAAATGACCCCTGCCAGCTTTGACACAGATCAACATCGGACGGAAAAGTGACCCTGCTCTTCAACGAACGTATCAAATGCAGCGAGTGTCCGATCCGACATCGGGCGGTGTGCGCGCGTTGCGATGATGACGAGTTGAGCAAGCTGGAGGCTATCAAGTCGTATCGCAGCTACAAGGCCGGCGAACCGATCCTGTGGCGCGGCGATGACCTGAGCCATATGTCTTCGGTCGTGGATGGCATCGCCACTCTGACCAAGACATTGGAGGATGGGCGCACGCAGGTTGTTGGGCTTCTGTTACCTTCGGATTTTATCGGTCGCCCGGGACGGGAAGAGATCGATTTTGACGTGACGGCGGTTACGGATGTTACGCTGTGCCGGTTTGAACGCAGGCCGTTCGAACGCCTGGTGATTGAAACCCCGCATCTGTCGCAACGGCTAATGGAAATGGCGCTGGACGAACTGGACGCGGCGAGGGACTGGATGGTTCTGCTTGGGCGAAAGACAGCGCGCGAGAAGATTGCCACATTTCTGGAGATGCTGATGCGACGCTCGCACCTGCAGAATCACGAGGTCGCAACTGTTGCCTTGCCGTTGACCAGGGACGAGATTGCAAATTTTCTGGGACTAACGCTGGAAACTGTCAGTCGACAGCTGACAGCCCTGAGAAAGGACGGCGTTATCGCCTTTACAGACCGCAGACATTTCGTGATTTCCGACCTCGCCGCGCTGCACGAAGCGACCGGCGATGACGCAGATGGCGGGCTGATCGTTTAGTCGGCTGGGCCTTCGCGCCCACTTTTTCTGCAGCGCAGCGACTTCAAATTGACTCAGATCAAAGTCGTTGACTGAACACGTCTCTAAACCGTCTCATGGAACTCGTGTACCTTTTGCACGAAGCAAAACCGGGAACTTGGGATGAACGTCTTAAAGCTGATCGCATTGGCGGTCGTGGTCATTGTGGCTGCGATGGGCGCCAATTTCGCGCGTGATCTGGCCTATCAGGTCCACGCGCTTCTTATCATGGCCGTCGCTTTCGGCCTTTTTATCTATACCTTGCGCAACGTCGAAGAGCCGGGCACACCGCCTGATCCTGATACAGGGTATGATGACGGCGTGGTGCGGGCCGGGGTGATTGCAACCGCCTTTTGGGGTGTAGCCGGTTTCCTGGTGGGGACGTTCATTGCATTCCAGCTTGCCTTTCCGGCGCTGAATTTCGATTGGGGTCAGCCATTTACCAACTTTGGCCGTCTTCGCCCGTTGCATACCAGCGCGGTGATTTTCGCCTTTGGAGGTAACGCGCTGATCGCGTCGTCCTTCTACATCGTTCAACGCACCTCGGGCGTGCGTCTGTTTGGCGGGCGGCTGTCATGGTTCGTTTTCTGGGGCTATCAGCTGTTCATCGTTCTGGCGGCCACCGGTTACCTGCTGGGCGGCACGCAATCCAAAGAATACGCAGAACCTGAATGGTACGTGGACATCTGGCTGACGCTGGTTTGGGTTGCTTATCTGGCCGTGTTCCTGGGCACGATCATCACCCGGAAAGAGCGTCACATCTACGTCGCCAACTGGTTCTTCCTGTCGTTCATCATCACCGTTGCGATGCTGCATATCGTCAACAACATCTCCATCCCGGTGAGTTTCTGGGGTTCCAAGTCGGTGCAGGTGTTTGCCGGTGTGCAGGATGCCATGACGCAATGGTGGTACGGCCACAACGCGGTGGGCTTCTTCCTGACGGCCGGTTTCCTGGGCATGATGTACTATTTCGTGCCCAAGCAGGCCGGACGACCGGTCTATTCCTACCGTTTGTCCATCGTGCACTTTTGGGCGTTGATCTTCCTGTATATCTGGGCCGGTCCGCACCACCTGCACTACACAGCGCTGCCTGACTGGGCTTCGACGCTTGGCATGGTGTTCTCGATCATCCTGTGGATGCCGTCCTGGGGTGGTATGATCAACGGTCTGATGACGTTGCAAGGCGCATGGGACAAGCTGCGCACGGATCCGATCATGCGCATGTTCGTGATCAGCCTCGCGTTCTACGGCATGTCGACCTTCGAAGGTCCGATGATGTCGATCAAGGCAGTCAACTCGCTCAGCCACTATACGGACTGGACCATTGGTCACGTGCACTCGGGCGCTTTGGGCTGGAACGGCATGATCACCTTTGCGGCGATCTACTTCCTGACACCCAAGCTGTGGGGGCGCAAAGAGATGTTCTCGATGTCCGCAATCAACTGGCACTTCTGGCTCGCCACTCTGGGCATCGTGCTCTACGCGTCGTCCATGTGGGTCACTGGCATCATGGAAGGCCTCATGTGGCGCGAAGTCGACGACCAGGGTTTCCTCGTGAACTCGTTCGCCGACACCGTGGCTGTGAAGTTCCCGATGTATGTGGTCCGGGGTCTGGGCGGGGTTCTGTACCTCACCGGTGCGCTGATCATGTGCTGGAACATGTGGAAGACCATCCGCGGGGCACAGCCCTATCACCAGCCCGTCACGCAAATCACGGCAGCGGAGTAAGCAACCATGTCTCTGTTCGATAAACACGAAATTCTCGAAAAGAGCCCGACGCTCCTGTTCATTGGATCGCTGGCCGTGGTCACCATCGGTGGCATCGTGGAAATCGCGCCGCTGTTCTGGCTGGAAAACACGATCGAGGAAGTAGAGGGCATGCGCCCCTACTCCCCGCTCGAACTGGCCGGACGCGACATCTACATCCGCGAGGGGTGCTATGTCTGCCACAGCCAGATGATCCGCCCCATGCGGGACGAGGTCGAGCGCTATGGTCACTACTCGCTGGCCGCAGAAAGCATGTATGACCACCCGCACCAGTGGGGGTCAAAGCGCACCGGGCCTGACCTGGCCCGGGTGGGCGGGCGCTATTCGGATGCGTGGCATGTGGATCACCTGATCGATCCGCAGTCGGTTGTGCCGGAAAGCGTGATGCCCAAGTACGAGTTCCTGATGACGGCCCGTCTGGACGGGACCCATATCGAGGACCTGCTGCGCACGCATCGCTTTGTAGGCGTGCCGTATACGGATGCACAAATCGAAGCCGCCTACAGCGACTTCCAAGTGCAGGCGGATCCGGACAGCGATTATGACGAGATGCTGGAACGGTATCCGGGCGCGGTGGTCAGCAACTTTGACGGTCAGCCCGAGCTGACCGAAATGGATGCGCTGATCGCTTACATGCAGATGCTGGGCACGTTGGTGGACTTCTCCACCTTCACCCCGGACGCAAGCCGCTGAGGAGGGGGATCATGGACACCTATTCCCTCTTGCGTGAGATCGCCGACAGCTGGGTGCTGTTGATGATGTTCGCCTTCTTCATCGGGGCTGCGGTCTGGGCCTTCTGGCCTGGACAGCGGGCGGCGCGGGACGACGCCGCCAGCATCCCATTCCGCAACGACGTGGCAAACGGTTCGGACCGGACCGCCTATGCCGAATTCGACAAGGAGCCGAGCAATGGCTGACGAAAAACGGTTGGACGAAGCCACCGGCCAGCACACGACCGGTCACAGCTACGACGGGATCGAAGAGCTGAACACACCCCTGCCGCGTTGGTGGCTGTGGACGTTCTATGCGACCATTGTCTGGGGGCTGATCTATACCATCGCCTATCCGGCCTGGCCCCTGATCAACGGGGCAACAGCAGGGTTCCTAGGCTATTCGACTCGTGGCGAAGTGGCCAAAGAGATCGAGGCGCACGAAGCTGCGAACTCTGATCTGGTGGCGCAACTGGTTGCGGCGGACATGTCCACACTGGATGCTTCCAGCGATCTGCACCGCTACGGTGTGGCACGTGGTGCATCCGTGTTCCGGGCACAGTGCAGCCAGTGTCACGGGTCAGGTGCGGCTGGGGCCAAAGGCTATCCCAACCTGCTGGACAACAACTGGCTCTGGGGCGGCACGATGGAAGACATCATGTACACCGTGCGCCACGGCATCCGGAACGATCAGGACGACGACGCGCGGTATTCTGAAATGCCCGCGTTCGGTGAAATCCTGGAAGCTGAAGAGATCGAGGCCGTGGTCGCCTTTATCCCGACGCTGGCCGCATCCGAAGGGGGTGACGCCGACCATCCGGGTGCCGGTGTGTTCGCAGACAACTGCGCCAGCTGCCATGGCGATGCAGGCAAGGGCGACCGGGAACAGGGCGCGCCGAACCTCGCGGACGCCATCTGGCTCTATGGTGGTGATCCTGAAACCCTTACGGAAACCGTGACCTATTCACGGTACGGCGTCATGCCGGCCTGGGGGCCGCGGTTGCGCGAAGAAGACGTGCGCGCCGTATCCGTCTACGTGCATTCGCTCGGAGGAGGCGAATAGCACGGACCCGGCCGGGCGCGCTCTCTCCCTGACGCGCCCGGTCGCTTTTTTGGCCAGATAGGAAAACGGGCACTCAATGTCTGACAGCTCCGAACCGCTCTACGCTGCACGCGAGCCGATCTTCCCCAAGCGGGTCAAAGGCACGTTCCGGACCCTGAAATGGTGGATCATGGGCGTAACGCTGGCGATCTACTACCTGACGCCTTGGATTCGCTGGGACCGTGGTCCGAATCTGCCGGATCAGGCGGTGCTGGTCGATATGGCCGGGCGCCGTTTCTATTTCTTTTGGATCGAAATCTGGCCGCAGGAATTCTATTTCGTTGCTGGCCTTTTGATCATGGCGGGCTTTGGCCTGTTCCTGTTCACCTCGGCGCTGGGCCGGGTCTGGTGCGGGTATACCTGCCCGCAAACCGTCTGGACCGACCTGTTCATCCTCGTCGAACGCTGGATCGAAGGTGACCGAAACGCGCGCGTGCGGCTGTGGAACGAAAAGTGGTCAGCCCGCAAAGCACGCTTGCGTGTGACAAAATGGGTGGTCTGGTTTCTGATCGCTCTGGCAACAGGCGGGGCCTGGGTGTTCTATTTTGCCGACGCACCGACGCTGGCGCGCGACATCGTGACCTTGCAAGCCGATCCGATTGCCTATTCCACCATCCTGATCCTGACGGGCACCACATTCATCTTCGGTGGGTTTATGCGCGAACAGGTCTGTATCTACATGTGCCCCTGGCCGCGCATTCAGGCAGCGATGATGGACCCTGACACGCTGACCGTGGCCTATCGCGACTGGCGGGGCGAACCGCGCGGTAAGCATCGCAAATCCGCCGAGGCTGAAAACCTGGGCGACTGCATCGACTGCATGGCCTGCGTAAATGTGTGTCCCATGGGTATCGACATCCGCAAAGGGCAGCAGATGGAGTGCATCACCTGTGCTCTCTGCATCGATGCCTGTGACGACATCATGGACAAGATCGGAAAGCCGCGCGGGTTGATCGATTACCTTGCGCTCAGCGACGAGGGCCGCGAACGCGAAGGCAATCCGCCACGTCCGATCTGGCAGCATGTGTTCCGCGTGCGCACGATCCTTTACACGGTGTTGTGGGCGGCCTTTGGACTGGCGATGCTGTACGCCCTGTTCATTCGCGCGGACATCAACATGACCGTGTCCCCTGTGCGCAATCCGACCTTTGTGGTCATGGCGGACGGGTCGGTTCGCAATACCTACGAGGTGCGCCTGCAGAACAAGCATGGCGAAGACCGCGTGTTCCGCCTGACCGCGCGGGGTAACCCGGCTTATGGTCTGACGGTGGAGGGCGATTTGTTCGCGAACCTGAACGTTCCGGCCAATGAAACGCGGCTAGTGAGGGTTTATGTGACGGTGCCTGCTGGCTCGGACCCGGCAATTGCGGCTAGAACAGACATGCGCCTGTGGGTCGAGGACACAGAAAACGGCGACCGGGCGTACAAGGACACCACCTTCAACGGAAAGGAAGGTTAGGATGATCAAGGAAATCAACGGTTGGCACGTTCTTGGTGCTTTTGTCGTAGGGTTTGGCATCATCATTGGCGTCAACCTGACACTGGCCTTCAAGGCGGTGCAGACCTTTCCGGGGCTGGAGGTGAAGAATTCTTACGTCGCCTCGCAGCAGTTTCAGCAGAACCGCAGCGATCAGGTTGCGCTGGGCTGGGATGTGGCGGCGACCGTCAGCGGGGACGAACTGCGGCTGGAAATCCTGCAGGACGGGCGCGCGATTGCGCCTCAGATCGAAAAGGCCGTGTTTGGCCGCGCGACCCATGACAATGCGGACCAGACGCCGGTGTTCGAATTTGATGGCACCGCGCTTGTGGCTCCGGTCGAGGCCGGGCCCGGCAACTGGAATCTGCGCCTGACCGCGCTGGCAGACAATGGCACTGTGTTTCAGCAACGTGTGATCGTTGAGGTGATTGAATGACCGCGACTGCCGACCCATCTGGCGTGCTGCCGCTGGACAAGGCACCGGATACGTCCGACCTTGTCATGCTGTCGGTTCCGCACCTGCATTGTGCCGGGTGTATCGGCAAGGTGGAGCGTGCGTTGAACGCCCTGCCGGGGGTCGAAGAGGCGCGTGTGAACCTGACCTTGCGCCGGGTCACGGCCAAAGCCAGCCTGCCGCCCGAGGCATTGGTCGATGCACTGGCCAATGCCGGGTACGAGGCGCATGCGCTGGATACCGGCATCGTGGAAAAGGCCAGCGACCCGATGGGCCGCGACCTGTTGTTGCGGATGGGCGTGGCCGGTTTTGCGATGATGAATGTCATGCTGTTGTCCGTGGCCGTCTGGGCCGGGGCACCGGGCGTAACGCGGGAGTTCTTCCACCTTATCTCGGCCCTGATTGCCCTGCCGGTCGTCATCTATTCGGGCCAGCCGTTTTTCCGCAGCGCGCTCAGCGCCGTGCGGGCACGCGGGTTGAACATGGACGTTCCGATTTCACTCGCGATTTTACTAGCGGCAGGCATGTCTCTGTTCGAGGCGCTTTATGGTGGTCACCACGTGTATTTCGAGGCGGCTGTTTCGCTGACCTTCTTCCTGTTGATTGGCCGCTATCTGGACCATCGCACCCGTGCAGCGGCCCGGTCTGCGGCAAAGGAATTGTCAGCATTGGAAATCCAGACTGCGCAGCGGATGGAAGACGGACGTGCAGTGCCGGTGCCACTATCTGATCTGCGGGTCGGGGACGAAGTCCTTGTGCCCACCGGAACCCGCGTGCCGGTTGATGGCGACTTGCTGAGCGGCGAAGCTGTGACCGACCGGTCTTTCCTGACGGGCGAAAGCCGCCCGGTCATGACCGCGCGCAACGAACCTGTACGGGCAGGCGAGATCAATGTGGGTGCTCCATTTCGCCTGCGCAGCACGGCTGTGGGCGAAGACACCTCGCTGCGCCGCGTCGCGCGGCTGGTTGAAGAGGCTGAAAATGCGCGCAACAGCTACACCGGGTTAGCGGATCGCGCCGCCCAGATTTACGCGCCGCTGGTGCATGTGTTGGCACTGGTCGCGTTTGTCGGCTGGATCATTGCCTCAGGTGACGTTCGGTTTGCGATGAACGTTGCAATCGCGGTTCTGATCATCACCTGCCCCTGCGCGCTGGGCCTTGCTGTGCCCGCTGTGTCCACGGCAGCCATTGGCAAGCTGTTTTCACTGGGATTTCTGGTGAAATCCGGCACGGCGTTGGAACGTCTGGCTGCGGTGGATCACGTGGTGTTCGACAAAACCGGCACGCTGACCCGTCCGGAAATTGGCCTGCAGGCTGAGGGGTTTGATGCAGAGGCGCAATCTGTCGCTCTGGCGCTGGCACAGCAATCCAGCCACCCGGTGTCCCGCGCATTGGCCGCGCGGTTGAGCCACGCCACGCCTGCTGACGTGACGGATGTGCGCGATGTCCCCGGGTGCGGGGTTGAGGCAAAACTGGACGGCGTACCTGTGCGTCTGGGTCGAGCAGATTGGACCGGCGCGACGGGTGAGGGGCTGTGCCTGCGGATCGATCAGACTATCATCCCGCTTAATCAGGAAGAAACCATCCGCGATGGCGCAGAGGAGGCTGTGGCGGGGATCACGGCGCAGGGCCTGTCCACTGAACTGCTTTCCGGTGACGCGGAGGCCCCTGTGTCTGCCGTTGCGCAGGATCTGGGCATCACAGATTACCACGCTGGCATCAGCGCCGAAGAAAAACACGCCCGCATCACGGCCCATTCCGGCCATGTGGCCATGGTCGGCGACGGGCTGAACGACACGGCAGCACTGGCTGCAGCCGCCGCCTCGGTCGCACCCAGTTCCGCGCTGGATGCGTCGCGGAACGCGGCGGATGTGCTGATCATGCGGGACGAACTGAACGCACTGCCTGCGTTGTTCACTGTGGCGCGCAAGGCGCGAGCGATTTCTTACCAGAACTTTGCGATCGCGGCATGCTATAACCTGATAGCGGTGCCAATTGCTTTGGCAGGCTATGCCACACCGCTGATCGCAGCGCTGGCAATGTCGACCTCGTCTTTGACCGTTCTGGTCAATGCGTTGCGGGTGAGGAGGGTGAAATGAACGTGTTGATGGTGCTGATCCCCATTTCCCTGTTGCTCGGCGGTCTGGGGCTGGCGGCATTCGTCTGGACCCTGCGCAGCGAACAATTCTCTGACCCCGAAGGCGACGCCGCGCGTATCCTGCTGGACGATGACGAGCGTTAGCCTGTTCCTCGGCCACAAAGCATGACATATGGCGCGCATGTCTGATGCGCCGAAACTCAGCCTGTGTATCCCCTGTTACGCCATGGGCGGGCAGGGGGCTGCGTTTTTGAAACACTCGCTGGATATTGTGGCCCAGCAGACCCTGCGGGATTTCGAGGTGATCGTTGCGGATCAGTCGGACGACGATGCGGTGGCGCAGGTCTGTGACGGAATTTCGGACCTCAACATCCGTCACATCTGGACCCGCGAACTGCCTCGGCAAGGATCAGCCAACACCAATGCCGCGATTGAGGTGGCGCAGGGTGAAATCGTCAAAATCCTGTTTCAGGACGACTTCCTGAACGGTCCCGACGCGCTGGCCCGGATCGCGCAGGCGTTTGATACGCCAGAAACGAAATGGTGCCTGACGGGATGCGATCATTCCCGCGATGGACATACCCTGATCCGCCCGTTTCGGCCCCGCTATCACGACCGGATACAGTTCGGGAAAAACACGGTCAGCAGTCCATCTGTGCTGTCTGTACGCCGGGACGTTGCACCAAGGTTTGACGAAAACCTGATCTGGCTGATGGACGTTGATTACTACTACCAATGCCAGACCCGGTTGGGTCCGCCGACGGTGATCGAAGAACCGCTCGTAATCAACCGGTTGCATGCCGGACAGGTCAGCGCGGGCGTCAGTCGTGGTTTGGTCCGGTCCGAGCTGCGCTACGTCTGGGATAAATACCGCGCGACGATGACCTGGCGCGATTGGTGGCACTATGTGGGGCGTATGCGAAAGACGTGGATGTGAAACCCGCCGCTCTACAACGCCAATTCGTAGTGCTGAAACACCACAGATCGCGCGCCGAACATCTCTTTCTGACGTGACAGCCCCACGTTCAGCTGTTGGCCCCCATCCGTCGTGGAAATGCCGAAATCAAACCACGCCTTGTCGGCAAACACGTCATCCAGCAGATGGCGGATCAATAGATCCAGCGCCCCAACATCGCGTCCTGTGGGCGCGGCGGCGATATACTGTGCGTGTGCTACGGGACCACAATCGAACATCACCACACCTGCAATCATTGCCCCATCCAGAAAGCTGCCAAACAGACGAATTTTCTGCGGGAACCGTGCTTGTAGCAGGTTGATTTCGTCGAGGCTGTGCAACGGGGCTGCGTCGTGTCGATCCGCCAGAGTGCCGGTCAGCACCTCCCAAAACGCGGCAAAGTCCTGCGTTTCTGCCACCTCAACCCCGTTGCGCCGCGCCTTACTCGCCCCGCTTTTCCGTCCCTTGGCGAGCGGTAGGCGGCGATCCATGGGAATAGCAGACGCGACATCCGTGCGCACTGGCATGGCCCCCAGCCGGAACAGGGCATAGATGTCTTCCTCCGCTGGCTGGGTGTGGAATATGTGCGGGACGGGTTTGTAGGTCAGGCGGGAATAGCCATCAGCGCGCAGCTGCGTGGTCAGGGTGTCCACAACCTCGATCATCAAGCTTGCGGACATTGAGGTGCCGGACAAGATCCCGCCGTAGGTCAGGCCGCCATGGCTTTGGATCGTGTCTTCACGCCGGTTTGCGGGCAGTAGCGCGACCAGTTCTCCCTCGCGCTCGATCAGGTAAGAAGCATCCTGAAACCGATCCGCGTGATACTCCATGAACCCGCGATCATGCAGGAAGGTGGCATTTTTCGCCTGCGTCACAAACGCATTCCAAGCCTCGGCGTCATCAGGCGCGAACCGCCGGGCGCTGAGCGTGCTCATGCCTCGATCCGGAAGTATCGGTAGGCGCTGACTCGGGACGGTTCCGCCGGATGACCATTTAGCAATTGGCCCGGCTCTTTGAAGCTTTTGTTCACGACCGCCGCCATGCCGACAAAGCAATCTGCGGCCAGTGTGACATTGTCCGCGAAGCTGGCATTCACACCGACAAAACAGCTGGCACCAATCTTGCAGTACCCCGATACAACTACATGGCTGGACAGGAAGCAGTAATCGCCAATCCGGCTTTGATGACCGATATGGTTGCCAGACCACAGCACCACTCCATCGCCGATCTGAACCCCGTGCTGCACCACGTTGTTTTCGAAAATGAAGACATTGTCGCCCAGCGTTGCCGTCCGCCAGACCATGGCGCGGGGGCTGATGAAATTGGCAAGCGTATACCCCTTGTCGCGTGTAATCCCGATCAGGCGTGCACGCACTCGGTTCAATTTCGTTGACGTGATCGCCACATGCGCGGCAACCGTGTCCGGGGCAAAGTGTTCCTGCGCCTCTTCCAAAGCAACCACTGGAAGGCCGAACTTCTCGGTCTCGTCCAGATACTCCGCCTCTACCGCAAATCCGACCACGTCATAATCGCTGTCCACGGTGAAGTATTCATACGCGATATCCGCGAACTCACCCGCGCCGATGATCAAAAGGGGGTTGGACATGTGACTGCTCCGCGCTTCGTGCCCGACGCCCTTTGCGGCCCGGGTTCGAACCGAGTATACCGGGGCAAAATCACAGACGCGAGGCCGGGTTCAGTGCCCCTGAAAGATTGCCGCATCATCGACCTGCCCAAAATCTCGGATCCACGCGGGAACCTGACATTTGTCGAGGGCCAAAACCACATCCCGTTCGACATCAAACGGGTTTATTACCTGTATGACGTGCCCGGTGGTGCGGATCGCGGGGAACATGCGCACAAGGCGTTGCATCAGTTTGTGATCTGTATGTCCGGCAGTTTTGACCTGCTGCTGGATGATGGGTTCAACAAGCGCACCTTTCATCTGAACCGGTCATATTATGGGGTTTATGTCTGCCCGATGATGTGGCGGTACCTCGACAATTTCTCGTCCGGCGCAGTGTGCATGGTGATGGCGTCCGCCCCCTATAGCGAAGATGATTACATCCGCGACCGCAATGAATATCTGCGTGCGGTGGGTGCGGCGTGAAGGTTCCGTTCCTTGATTTGAAAACGCTGCATGCGGAAATTCAGGATCAGTTGGATGCGGCCCTGCTGCGGGTGTCGCAATCTGGTTACTACATTATGGGTCCCGAGCTGTCGGCGTTCGAAGAAGATTTCGCGCGTTACACCGGTGCCGCGCGTTGTTTGGGCGTGGCCAATGGGCTGGACGCCTTGGTGCTTGGGCTGCGGGCCATGGGGATTGGCGCGGGGGACGAGGTGATCGTGCCCGCGAACACTTACATCGCCACTTGGCTCGCTGTCAGTCAATGCGGCGCAGTGCCGGTACCTGTGGAGCCGCTGGAAAACACTTACAATATGGACGCCGAGGCAGCCGAGGCCGCGATCACGTCGCGTACCCGCGCGATCCTGCCGGTGCATCTGTATGGCCAGCCGGCGGACATGGACGCCATTCACGCGGTCGCGGGACGTCACGGACTGCAGGTTCTGGAAGATGCCGCGCAAGCCCATGGCGCGCGTTACAAGGGGCAACGCATGGGCAGTACCGGGACGGCGACATGGAGCTTCTATCCCGGTAAAAACCTTGGTGCGTTGGGCGATGGTGGCGCGCTGACCACACAAGACCCGGACCTGGCAGAGCGTGTGACGCTGCTGCGGAACTACGGATCTTCGCAGAAATACGTACACGAGATGCAGGGCGTGAACAGTCGACTGGACCCGATGCAAGCAGCGGCTTTGGGCGTAAAGCTGACCCTTCTGGACGAGTGGAACGACCGCCGTCGTGCCATTGCCGCTCGATACACCGAAGCGTTTTCCGCTGCTGGTTTGACCGTGCCGCATGTGCCGAACTGGGCCGAGCCTGTCTGGCACCTTTACGTTCTTCGCCACTCGAACCGGGACGCCTTGCGTGCGCGGCTGGAGGAGGCTGGCATCGGCACCCTGATCCACTACCCGATCCCCCCGCATTTGCAAAAAGCTTACGAAGGGGCGCACACTAAAGGGGCATTCCCCCTGTCCGAACAACTGGCCGAGGAAACGCTAAGCCTTCCGATGAGCCCGGCACAGACCGATGCGCAAACGGAGTATGTTATCTCCCAGGTTTGTACGCTTGCATAAGACACGCAACACGTCGCACGTCACGCCGCAGCCCCGGACATGATCCGGGGCCTCCACCTTTTGGTTTAAAAAACTACAGTCAGTACCAGCTGTACCGTGACCTAAAAATGTCGATGACAAACACCGACATGGCGTACAGCGCCTCTTGGCGTTGCCGTGGAATGCCAGGCAGAACGACGGGGTTTGCCACCTGCTGGGCCGAATTCTGCTCCGGTGCAACCTTCCTGAGATACGCGTTCAATGCCCCGGCGAGGCTGGTGTATTTGCGGTTGTCCTGCTCATTGCGGACGTAGTTTGCAAAATGCGCGCCCAGCCTGTTCGATCCCAGATCCTCAGGCGAAAAGCAGCTGTCGATCTCCGATCCCAATGCTTTCCGAACGCACTGGCTGATTTCCAATGCAACGCCCAGAGCCATCGCGTTGCCCGGTCCGCGCGCAAATCCAAACGCCATCCGCCCGTCATAGGCCTGAATGAACGCAGCGAAGAAATGTTGGAAATCGACAACGCGGGGCTGCGAGGTGGTGATATAATACCGCGACCCACCACGGGTTTTGCTGAACCCTTTCAGTTTGCCCACTGTTTCATGGATGCCGGACGAGGTCATTTCCAATTCGCGTAGGTGATTGACAAAATCGCCGATCGACCCCAGAGAACCATAGAATTTCTTTAGCGCTGCCTGTTCGGGCAACGGGCGTTTGGTCAATTCGGCAAGCGTCTTGGGGCCCAACAGACCGTCTACTTCCAGCTTGGCTTGTTTCTGGAAACGCTTCAGGGCGGCCTCGGTCTTGGGGCCGAAAACACCATCGACTTGAAGCTTGTCTTTCTCTGCCAGATGGGCATTCAGCAACAACTGAGCCTGCAGCACCAGTTGCCCGCGTTCACCGCGTTTCACGACCGTTGCGACCTTTGCCTGCACTGCCATTGCCCGTCCCTTTCTGTTGCTGTCGCCGCCCGCGGAGGGGTGAAAATGCACCCGGCATCAATTGGGAATGGCCGGTTTCCATCCGCTAAGCGCCTCAACTCTAACACCCGTGGCCAACAAAACAATGTTGCTTTGCCCAATCATTGCGGGGTTAGGATCGCGTACCTGCGCCAACTGTCGCTAATTGGCGACGTGTTCTAAATAGCTCACTCGCGGTAAAGGCGAATCGGTGTGCTTGATGAGGGCAATCGTGCGAGTCATAGACATGTGATCCCGCCAATCGGTCAGGTCATGGCGCAAAATCTGGTAGAACTGAACATAATCCGCCACAGCGGTAAGCATCTGGCCGAATTGACCGCAGCAGGGTTGGAAGTGGTCGCGCCGACAGACTTTGCACAGATCGCTGACATGGTGGAGGCCACCGGCAGGAACCGGCAGACACCGATGCTGTCGCTGAATCGCAACGACTTTACCAATCGGGACGCATTCTGGTTGTTTCTCATGAAAGATGGGCAGCCGATTGCAGGTACGGCGGCGCGCTATACGGATTTGGGTGGAGAGAGCTTTGACAGCTATCTGCGCCGCACGTCGAAGGAACAATACGGGCGACAGTCGGATCCGATTCTGTCCGTCGCGCCACCCGTCGTGTCAGCGTTGCAGGGGCGCTTGATCTACCTCGGAGAACTGGAACTTCACCCCGATCATCGTGGTCGCCCCTGGCAACTCTACCGGTATGCGCGGATCATGATGGGCATGGCGGTGCTGCGTTGGCCGAACTTCAACGCGCTTTACGCATTTGTACCCAAACAGCATCTGAAACTTGCCGACGGCTATGGGTTCAGTTGGAAGGTGCCGCGTGCCATAACTTGGGCTGATCCGGTGCCCGAGGGACGTTTAAACGATCATTGGCTGGTGGCGACATTTCGCGAGGATTTTGCCCACGCCTGGTCCGGGGAAGAGCCGTTCGACATGTAGGTTCAAATCGGTTTGGCGTGAACCAGTGTGTATCGGTTGCCTTGCAAATCCCGAACCGACGCCAGTACCCGACGGTAACTATGCCTGACTCGTTGATTGGCAAATACAACCTCTATCGCCTGGTCTGACACTATGTAAGGCTGCTGTTCTGCGCGTTTGTGATCCTGCATCACCCGATCTATCAGCGAGCGGTCGAACTTGCCGACGACATCAACGTAGTGCTGTTCGTTCTCCAGTCCCAACTGTTTGGAGATGAGGCTGTTCTTACCAACTTGCTTGGGGCGCATCATGCTGTCCGTCACTTCAATCGGATGAAACAGGTCAACCCGGTCACGAATGGCGTCGAAGTTGGTCAACACACCGCCTTCGGACGCCAGCCAGTCGAGGATCTGTTCGGTCCCGATCCCAAAACCATGGCGCATCAAGTCCATTTGTGCGGAGTTGAGCGCGGCTGAGTAGGCCGTGGCCGCACGTTCGCTGAGTTGTGCTTCACCCCCTTCGGAGACGATCGACATGCTGGACCGCTTTTCCGAGAAGTAGGCCAGTGGTACCTCAAAGAAGTGAGCGAGCCGGTCCATGGTCGAAAACGGAATCTCGCGACCATTTTTCAGTTGGCCATGTAACGTTCCGTAAGAAACGTCAGCTGCCTGGCACGCTGCCTTCAAAGACACGTTATGCTTGTCGCAGAGCGATTTGATTCGCTGTTCGATCATGCCACTTCGTCCTTTAGGTTGTGAAAATCTACATATGTAGACTCACAATCTACGTATGTTGACACAAAGGGCCCATTTTTCCAACGTGGCGGTGTATGATTTTTGGTATAGTTAAATTTGTGGAGCTATCGTTATGAGTGAGCAGGAATTAGTCAGTCTTGTCCTTCGGGCGCTGCTGGATCAGTCGGATCCTCGGCTTCAGTCGATGCTCGCACGTAAGCTTGGAACTCCTGCTTTAGCCGATGAGGTAGTCGGGAGTATAGCTCAACTATCTCAACTGGGCCTGACAGTCCGGGATCATCCAGAAACGCATCGAGTCCCAGCCCAAAGAACGCAGCGACTTTCTTAGCGTCGTCTACGTTTGTCGTCGCGTTTTCGCGCTGTTTCAGTTTCTTGAGCTGGCTTTCGGATACGTCAGATCCGATTGCGACGGCACGCAACGACAGGCCGGACGTTTCCAGCGCATCCAGAAATGCATCACGGAACTTTCGCGTCATCGGTACAATTGTCCCTACTACCGCAAAACAGATTGCCGATTGAGGCGATTCGTTTCAAGTTCTAAGGTCGCCGCACATCCATGATCCACCGGCCTCCGGCACAGTCGAAATGGTGACATCCAACAAGGCCTGGAGCGAAATCAGGTGTTATGTGCCTGATGCGGCGTTCGACATAGTCGTCACGGGTCAGGCGCTCGATCTCCATCACGTTCAGGCCCCAGCCATAAATGCCGCCGGAATTGTCCTGACTGACGCGCAGCAGTCGGTCACCGACCTTGTGTATCCTGCCACCCAGGCGCGCGGTGTCTGCTCCGACAACCACGGGGTTCAACGGGTGTGGCTCCATCCAGGCCATATCCAGCCCGCTGGTTCGGAACAGATGTAGTTCCCCGCAGAAATCCCCGAATCCGTCGGTGCAATACCCGGTGAGCAGCCACCAATCATCCGCGTGTTCAAAAAGAACCGAATCTGCCAGGCCGCGCCCCTCGAACGCCGTGGAATGTAGTTCCCACTCCAACGGAAACTTAGTTGCTCGCCACAATTCCAGACGCTTGGCCTGATGTGTTTCGGGCATCATCCAGATGTCGCCACCGTGTTTGAAGATATAGGGGAAGCTCAGATGATGCGGCACGACATGCGCGCGACCCAGATAGTCCATGCCGTCATCGGTCAAAATGCCTGCTCCGATATGGCCGAGATGACGTTCATAGTCGTAGTCTTCGAACAGGCAGTAGACCTTGCCTTCATGTTCCAGAAGAAACGGGTCGGCCCAGAAATGGCGTTTGGGCATGGGCAGGTCGATGCCACTGGCAGGGTCGAAATTTGCGACGTCTCCTGTTCCTATACGCAGTCCGAAGCCGCCTGGCGTCCCCCCGCTTTTAACGATGACCTTTTCTTTGATCCGACTGCCGAGTTCCTGTGCCGTGCGCAGGCCATAACCGAAGAAGTTGACGTTCTTTTGTTCGTCTACCGGAAGCATTTCCGGGACTGGCAAAGCCCGATCCCTATGCAGCTGTGCCAGTAGATGTATGATCAACTGCACCGATTTTTCGCGCACGTAGCCGACATTGCGAAACGCCGCGAACTTGGTGTCGTAGACAGCATTTGCCAATGTCGTCTTTTGCCCGGAGCTATCCCAGTGATCCATTTTCACGCGCGTTGCGGGATCACCGGCGAGGGCTGCCTCAACGCCGCTGTCTTCGTCATAAGCGCTGAGCCGAAGCAACCCGAACTCCGCTGATTGGGCGAGCGGCAAGACCAGAGCATTGTGACTGAAATCAACGATCAGATCACAAATCACGGGCGTTGAGGGAAGCGCTGTGGCGGGTTCAGGCTTCCAGTGTTGTGGTTTGTAAACCTGGGGCAGCGGGACCAAGCGTGACTCTATCGCCAGCAGGCGCGGGTGTGCAGGTGGAACGTGGTCGGCCTGCCAAAGCCCCGCGATTTCGTAACGGGCATCGGCCGTCAAATGATCAAGCAGTCGCAAGGGGCCGCTTTCCATGTCCCCTTGGCCCAGTACCACGCCCACGCGCACCGGGTTCCCACCCGATGGTGTTTTATTCTCTGTGTTCATTACTGCTCCCCGGTATGTCCCGGGCTCCGCTTAACACGTCTTGGCGGTGAACATGTCACTGACCTGTGGCGTAAGTTGGGCGGTTAGTCGTCCGAAAGGATCTCGGTCCAGGGTCGGGCCTTGCGGTTGCGGTATTTGACTGTCGCCTCTGCCGGATAGTCGTCCTCGTCATAGGCCCCCAAGACAACACCACGCCCACGGCTTTTCGTTTGC
The DNA here is from genome assembly GCA_040830545.1 of Paracoccaceae bacterium. Lineage (GTDB taxonomy): Bacteria > Pseudomonadota > Alphaproteobacteria > Rhodobacterales > Rhodobacteraceae > HXMU1420-2. The sequence goes on from JBFOMB010000080.1 coordinate 44,275, forward strand.
ATATCTTTGAGTTCAGACAGCGACCGTGTCGTGCGTTGTGACGGGCGGCGAGCCCATTCGAACAGGACGTCGTACAGCCCGGCAATCACTTCGGCATGCGCGTTGGAAGTGCCGAGGTCATTCACCTCGTCTGGGTCTGCTTCGAGATCGAACAGTAAAGGTCGATCGCCGCTTTCAAAATGTACCAGCTTCCATTTCTTGTTGGCCACCATAAACATGGTCGCTTTTTTCAGGTTGGCCTCCAGCACTCTGCCGACGCCGGACGCGCCATAGTCATATTCGCAAAACACATGACTGCGGGGTGTTTCGGTGGCCTCGCCATGCAGGATTGGCATCAAGGAATGACCTTCCAGGATATGGTCCGGCACCTCGCCACCAATGGCATCCACAAAGGTTGGGGCCAGATCAATCGACTCGGTCAGGGCATCGCAGACGGTGCCACGCGTCGCGTCGGCTTCGGGCGAAGGGTCGTAGATGATGAGCGGAATTCTGGTCGAGCTATCCTGAAAGAACGTCTTTTCCCCCATCCAGTGATCGCCCAGGAAATCCCCATGATCCGAGGTCAGTACGATCAACGTGTCCCGCATCCGGCCGGTTTCTTCCATCCAGGCAAACAGTCGTCCCATCTGGTCATCAACCTGCTTGATCAGGCCCATATAAGCCGGGATCACGGTTTCGCGCACATCATCGCGGCTGAAGGATTTGCCGATGACTGAATCCATGAAGGCGCGCTGGATTGGATGAGTGCTGTTGCGTTCTGCTTCGCTGCGCTTGGCCGGGATCACGTGTTCCGGGCCGTACATGCTGGCATAAGGCTCGGGAACGATGTAGGGCCAGTGCGGCTTGATATAGCTCAGGTGGCACAGCCAGGGTTCGTCTGTCCGCTCCATGAATTCAATCCCGCGACCGGTCAGATAGGGCGTTTCGCTGTCGGGTTCCGCGATATTGGCGGCCTGATTGGCGTTCTTCATGAACCAGCCGGACAGGACATTGCCGTCTGCATCGATGGCCGAATTGGCGAAGTCATGCCAGGGGTTGTCGCTGTCATACCCCTTGTCGCGCAGCCATTCATTGTACTTCACTGACCCATCGGCGTCATAGGGGCCGTCCGGTCCTTCGGGTCGCATCCCGTCGTCGCGTTCGAACACATCGAACCCGCATTCCGCGACCCGCGCGCCAATGATGCTGTCCGGTGCAAGGCCCAGTCGCGCCATGCCTTCGGCATCCGCGCGCATATGGGTTTTGCCAACCAGCCAGGTGTTCATGCCCAACGGGCGCAGGTGATCGCCGATGGTCATTTCACCGACCTTGAGGGGAACCGCATTGGTGGTTGCGCCATGGGAATGCACATACCGGCCCGTATAGGTCGACATCCGGGATGAGCCGCAAATTGGGGATTGGATGTAGGTACGTGTGAACCGGACACCCTTGGCTGCAAGCGCGTCGATATGGGGCGTGTGCAGATGGGGGTGGCCAGCGCAGCTGAGGTAGTCCCAGCGCAATTGGTCGAACATGATGAAAAGGATGTTCTTGGTCTTAGCCATCTTTGCCCCGAAGGTTGACATGTTACCTGTCCTGTCTGGGCTTTGAGCAGGACAAGGTCAACCTTACGTGCGTGCTACAACGTTGGGGGATCGGATTTGTTTACAAATCCGATGCGGAAAAATGGATTTTTCCGGTCCGTTTTTGTTCACAAAAACGGTGTATCCCGAGAGGTCAGCGCGTCAGAAAAAACTTAGGAACCGGTCGATGGTTTCGTGTGGAATAGACCAGTCGCAAACCAGCCGCGCGTCCAACATCTCGTCCGGATCATCCCCTTCCAGCGATCCGTCCCAGACATAGTAAAGCGCCCCTGCCTCGTGCAGGCGCTGATGCACCGCGCGGGGGAACCTGGCAAAGATGATGTTGGCCTGCGGCGGGTGCATGAACTCTGCGCCCGCCTTTTCCAATCCTTCGGCCAGCCGCGCACAATTGTCGTTGGCCGCGCGGGCCGAGGTCAGCCAAAGATCATGGGCCAGATACGCCTGCATTTGCGCCGACAGATAGCGGTGTTTCGAAAACAGATGTGCCGCCCGTTTGCGTCGGAGCTCGAATTCCCAGGCCTTCGATGGATCAAACAGCAAAACCGCCTCGACCCCCATGCACCCATTCTTGGTTCCGCCAAAGCTGACCGCATCCACGCCCAGCCGCCATGTCATCTCGGCAGGGGACGCGTTGAGTTTCACCAAGGCATTGGCAAACCGCGCGCCGTCCAGATGCACGGGCACATCAAATTCTTTGGCCACTGCAGTCAGGGCCGCCAGTTCGTCCAGCGTATAAACCCCGCCGCGTTCAGTCACCTGTGTGATCGACACTGTACCACGCTGCGGGCCATGCACGCCCCGCACACCTTCGCCCGCAATTGCCGCGCGCAGGCTTCCCGCCGTCATCTTGTCCCCACCGGGCACCAGCGTCAGCTTGGCCCCGCCCGTGTAGAATTCAGGCGCGTTGCACTCATCTTCCTGAATATGTGCGACGGGTGAGCAAAAAATCGTTTCATAGGGCTTCGTCAGCGTCGCCAAAGCCAGCGAGTTTGCCGCCGTGCCAGTTGCCACCAGATACACCGCAGCTTCTGGCGCCTCAAAAATGCGCCGCAGCTCTGCCTCGACCTCGCGCATGGGGGCGTCCGCCCCATAGGGCATCATGTAGCCCTGATTCACGTCGGCCAATGCCTGCATCACTTCGGGATGCACGGGTCCTGAATTATCGGATGCGAAATACATGTCAGGACGGCTCCTCGATGATGTAGTCTTCCCACTCCTCCTCAGGAGTGTCGAATTCGGAAACTGTCATGCCGCGCACCGAAACACCAGCGCGATGCACGCTGTCAGGTGTGCCCGAGATCAGGGGGTGCCAGTCATAGAGCGGGCGTCCTTCCCACAAAAGCCGATAGGCACAAGTGCGCGGCATCCAATAGGCGTGGCTGTCCAGATTGTCGGGGCGCAAAACTATGCAGTCGGGCACGAACTGATGACGGATGTCATATTGCGCGCAGCGGCAGCTGTCATCGTCCAGTAGTCGGCAGGCAACACGGGTCAGCTCAACCTCGCCCGTGTCTTCATATTCCAGCTTGTTCAGGCAGCATTTGCCGCAACCGTCGCACAGCGCTTCCCATTCCTTGTCCGAGAGTTTGGAGAGCGGTTTGCGTTCCCAGAACCGTTTGCCCAGCCCGGTTCGGTCAATCGGGTCGGTCATAAGGCGGACAAAATGGTTCTGGCCTTTTCGCAGTCCGCGTCCATCTGCGTGATGAGTGCATCGAGGCTGTCGAATTTCTCTTCCGGGCGCAGGTAATCGACCAGACCGATGGACAGCTGCGCACCATAAAGATCGCCGGAGAAATCGAACAGGTAGGTTTCAAGGTTGGGGCGGTTTTCGCCGAACATGGGCCGCACGCCCATGCTGGCTGCGCCATGATATGTGCCAGCGTGCGGGCCATCCAGAACATCGACCAACACCGCATAGACCCCAAAGGCAGGAGGGTGCAGCCCGTCAATCGACATGTTTGCAGTTGGATAGCCCAGCTCCCGCCCACGCTGTTCGCCGGTGATGACGGGGCCTTCGATCCGGTGCCAGTGGCCCAGCATTTGGGCTGCGTCACGCGGACGACCCTCTTGCAGGGCGGCGCGGATTGCGGTGGATGACACGGTTTGTTCGCCAAAATCCAGAAGTGGTGCCAATGTTACGCCAAACCCCATGTCTTGCCCGAAATTTTGCAGGTCTTCTGCCGTGCCCGACCGACCCTTGCCAAAGCAGAAATCCGCGCCGACCACCACATGGGTCAGGCCCAGCCCGTCGCGGATGACAGTTGCGGCGAACGCTTCGGGTGTCAAACCCGCCAAAGCGGCGTTGAAGTTCAACTCATAAAGGCGACGAACACCCAGCTTTTCCAACCGGCTGGCGCGCGCTTCGGCATTCATCAGGCGGAACGGCGGAGCCTCGGCCGCGAAATACTGGCGCGGATGCGGTTCAAAGGTCAGCACGCCCAGCGGGGCGTGGGGGGCCGCATTGCGGGCCAATTCAATCACGGATTGATGTCCGACATGCACGCCATCGAAATTGCCGATGGCCACACTGGCGCCACGATCTTCCGGGTCGACGTATTGATAATCTCTGATGATCCGCATGGCGTTTGGCGTAGCGGCCTCGGGGGCCGGGTTCAACCCCGTTGTCATGTCAGTAGCCGCGCGCTCTGTCCACTTCGTGTAACAGAGCGTCGCCGGTGCTGAGGCGTTTGTAGTTTTCCACGACATCTTTCATCGCGTCACCCAGATGCCAGCCGGACACATGCGGCGTGATCGTGACCTTGGGATTGGTCCAGAGCGGGTTGTCAGCAGGCAAAGGTTCCTGGCTGACCACATCCAGAACCGCGTGTTCCAGCGGGCCATTGTCCAGACAGGCCATCAGGGCAGGTTCATCCACCAGATCGCCGCGTCCGGCGTTGATCAGCATAGAGCCGGATTTCATGTTGGCCAGCATTCCCGCGTCCAACAGCCCACGTGTTTCGGCGGTGGAGGGCAGGATGGCGGCGACATAGTCACATTGGCCGAGCATCTCGGGGAGCGCGTCGAGCCCGTGGCGACACTCCACTCCCTCCAGGGTTTTGGGCGAACGGCTCCACCCGATGACGTTGAACCCGATGTCGCGCAGCATGCCCGCGGTTCGTCCCCCGATATGGCCCATGCCCAGGACGCCAACCGTCGTCTTGTCAGCTTCGCGCGGCGCGATGGAGCGCCAGGCGCAGTCGCGCTGGGCCGCCTCGTGGAAGGCCATGTTGCGTTGCCGCCAGAGGATGTAGGCCAAACAGAATTCTGCAATCTCCCGCGCCGGCGCGTCGGGTTTCAGGCGCGTCACGCGGACATGCGACGGCAAGGCAGGGTGGTTGACGATGGTTTCCACTCCTGCGCCGAGCTTTTGCACCAGTTGCAGATTAGGCAGGCGGTCGGGCAGGCCGGGTGTCATGGATGCGACAGCCATCATCGTGATTTCGCTTTCGTCGCCGAGTGTCTCAGCGGTTCGGATGTCGGCGTCAGGGGCAATCCGAAGGAGGTCTGCACGAATATCCTCATCGGGAATCCAGTCGGTGAGACCGGTGGCGATCAGTAAGGCCATGCGACATACTCCGTTTGGAAAACCTCAGCCGGGATGTGCTATCGCGAAACTTTGGGCGGGGCAATTCGTCAACGAATTGCATGAGACTTGTCGACAAGTCGGATTTGCCAACGGTCGATGTCGCGAATCCGTTTGCACAGGGTCCAGGACCGGGCCACTCTGCCTGCCATGACAGCACTACTTATCGACAACCTCCAATACGCCGACTGGTCGGAAAAGATTTTTCGCCAAATGCGCGAAGGTGGGGTGGACGCCGTTCATGTGACCATCGCTTATCACGAGTCTTTCCGCGAGATGGTTCTGAACCTTGAGGCGTGGAACCGCTGGTTCGAACGCCACCCGGATTTGATTTTCAAAGGCACAACTGCCGCTGACGTAGTGTTTGCCCAGCAAACCGGCCGTACAGCCATATTCTTTGGCTTCCAGAACCCCAGCCCGATTGAGGACGACATAGGCCTCATCGAAATTTGCCACCAACTGGGCGTGCGGTTCATGCAGCTGACCTATAACAACCAGTCGCTGCTGGCGACGGGCTGTTACGAAGATGACGACACCGGCCTGACCCGGTTTGGCAAGCAGGCTGTGGCTGAGATGAATCGTGTCGGTCTGGTTGTCGACATGAGCCATTCGGCAGAGCGATCCACGCTGGAGGCCATCGATGCCTCCGCCCGTCCAATAGCGATCACACATGCCAACCCGGCCTGGTGGCATCCGGCGCTGCGCAACAAATCAGATACCGTGCTGCGCGCCTTGACGGCGCGAGGTGGCATGCTGGGCTTTTCCGTCTATCCGCACCACCTCAAAGACGGCCCTGCCTGCACACTGCAAGGCTTCTGCGAAATGGTAGCCGAGGCTGCATCGCGCTACGGGGCGGAACATCTGGGGATCGGGACCGACCTGTGTCAGGATCAACCGGACAGCATCGTGGAATGGATGCGTGTGGGGCGCTGGTCCAAGGCGATGGATTACGGCGAGGGCAGCGCGGACAATCCGGGTTTTCCGCCAATGCCGAAGTGGTTTGGCGACAATCGAGATTTCGGGAACATTCGCGAGGGCTTATTGACCTCCGGGCTCAATACATCAGAGGTGGACGGGATCATGGGCGGCAATTGGTTGCGGTTTTATGAGACCAGCTTCGGTCCGGCGGAGTAGGGTAGGTCATGAATACGCACACACCGATCTCTCAGGCAGAAATGCGCCCGCCATCCGATGTCATGCGGCTGTGCCGCATGGGCGCGGCGTTCCCGACACGCTTGTCGTTCTTGCCCACGCTGTTGCGGCAATTGCGGGACGAGGGTGCCGCGGTCACCCGACCTGTCTGGAACATCGGCGCGGATGGATTTGGTCATGCGGTCTATTCCGTCACGCTGGGCGGGCATGTCTATTCGCTGGTTGCTGTGTCAAACGACCTCCCCGAGGATCAGCGCACCGACCGCGTGATCGCGACTGCGTGGGACACGGCCTATGTGCTATATGATGGTGTGCCGGATGCGGAAGAGTTGGCCCGCATCTGTGCCGCCGCGCCAAAGCAGGAAGCAGGGCGTTTTACTGAACGCGACCTGGTGCTGAGCCGGGCGAACAAATCCGTGCGGTTGTTTGCCCATGTTGTTGATGCCCTGCGGGCCGGACAGCAACCAGATGCGGAGCGCATCCAAAGTACCGGCTACCTGATGCGGACCACTGCCGTTTACGGCAATGGCAAGTTCGGTATCGCCGACCGCGCCCGAATTGAACATCGCCCGGGCCTGTCCGGCCCTTTCATGGCCGAGATGCTGACCGTCTGGCTGATCCGTGGCTTTACCCATGATCTGGCGGAGCATCTGGGCGGGCGGCCTCTAGATCGGTCCCTGAAGCGTCATCTTGGGATCGGCAATGCCACGGGGCTGGGCATGGCACCGTTTCTGGTCAGCCACCCGCTGCTGCTGGACGCTTGGATGCAGGTGCGCGAAACCGCTTTGGCGCGGGTGCGGGCGACGGGCGAGCTGACCGAGGCGACACAGGCGCGTCTGATCGAATTGGCAGAACGCGTGACGCGTCATCTGGCGCAGTGGTCCGTGCCGGATGAAGAGGCGCAGGCGAGGATCGAACAACTGCGAGAGGAATGGGCGGCGTTTCGCGCGGGTTTGTCTGCGCAGCTTGAAGGGGATGCTCCCATTGATGCACTCTATGGGCTCAGCCTTGATGGGTCAGTTGATTTGCAGGAACTTGTTGCGGCCTACCTGATCGAGCCCTTTGGCGATCTGGTGGATGGGCTGACACAATGTATGGCGACGCCATTCCAACCGGTCTTGGAACCAGACATGTCCTTGGACGAATTGCGGGCGCTGTTAGATCAGGATTGGAGTTGGGCGCTGGAGTTGGATTTCACCAAGGAAGAAGAAACGGCGCAGTTCTGGTATGTGTCGGAAGAAAAACTCGAACCGCGACTTGGTCTGCGCCACGAAGAACCCGGGGCGGAACTGGAAAGCCCGCTGGACATTGCCCGGCAGGTGCAAGCGATGACGCGGGACCTGCCAGAGGGCGGATCGCTCATGGCTTTCCTGCGATCTCACCCGCAGCATCGGGCGGCGACACGTCGGGTGCAATCGGCCCGGCATTACCCATACTCCGAAATCCGCGACAACCTGATCGGTGCGGCGTGCAAACCCATCGACATGCTGCGATGCAAACTGGCGTTTTTCGGAGCGGCGCGATTTGATCCGAAATCCGACCGTTGGACACGGATCACACTTGCCCAAGGCGCGCCGCTGTTTGACGAGTTGGACCGGGCTGACGATTGGTGGCTGCCTGCTTTTGGTGACGCATGAGGCGGTCGGTCGGAGAGTTGCGGGCAGAAATCCTGAAGGCAGGGCGAGGGGCAGGGTTGCCGCTGGGCACGGCGGAAGATTTTGCCATGGCTGCGCCGTGGATCGGGCCGGACGCGTTGAGTGAGTTGGTTGCGCTGTTGGCGCGCTCGGATGGGGCGGCGGTTCTGACGGGGATGTCGCTGGATTTGGACATTCGCGCCATGGGTGAAGTTGGCCAAGGGACCGATGGCACCGCGCTATGGACTGCGCTTTGTGCCAGCCGGGATGGGACTGAGGTACCAGAACCCTGTGATGTGGATGCGGATGTCTGGTCCCGGCTGTCGCGCGTTGCCGCCCGCACTTACGTGCCGGAAACCGAACTGTCCCGCGCACGCGGGGCAGGGGCCGGAAACATCGACAACGATTGAGAGGGGGAAGCCGTTTCGAAACGGCTTGCGCCAGCCGAACTGTCCGTGTGCCTTCTGAATGCGCTATGGCTCGTCAAACCCATCGTGACGCATGTCCAGCGCGTAGCGGTCCGGGTCCATCCCGTCAGGTGTCAGCAGGGCAAAGCGTGGAGATCGGTTGGCGAACTCGTGGAGGTGAACGGTGACCGAGTCTTCGCTCAACAGGATCACACCATAGGCAGGCTCAGCCAAGTCCCCGGGAATATCCGGGTCCGAGCCTTCCAGATCCAGCGCCAGTTGCTGGCCTATGCCCCGCATGCAGGAATACGAGATGCCCCGCCAGTTGCCATTGATTGCACGATGGGCGTGGCCAAAGAACAGGTGACGGATGCGGTGGGCATGCGGAGCGATTGCGTCCCAGAAGGTGTCGGAGTCCTTCAGGTTCAACTGATCCATCATGTGCAGCCCGATCTTGAATGGCGGATGATGCATGAACAGCAGGGTGGGATCGTCCTTTTCCTCTAACCGGGTAGTCAGCCAGTTCAATCGCTTTTCGCAGTAACTCCCGACGGCCGTCCCTGGTTCAAACGTGTCGAGGCACAGGGCGCGGCCAAACGGAGTCTCAAACACAGATTGCACAAACCCGTTTTCGTCCAAAGGTGCTGTTGGAAAGGCGCGGGCAAAGTTGTCCCGGTCATCATGGTTGCCAATCAACAGCTGGACCTTGGGGGTCAGCCTACCCAATGCTTGCGCCACGACACCGTAAGCGTCGGCATCCGCCCAATTTGTCAAATCGCCCGTGACCACGACATAGGCGGCATCGGAATGCTCGGCGTTGATGCTGTCGACTGCGAGGTTCAGCCGTCGCGCCGGATCCACCCCGTACAACCGTTGCCCGCCGCCAACCATATGGATGTCTGTCAGATGGATCAGTTTCATTCGCACCCCTTACTCGTCTGCCCCCACTCGATCAGACAGCAAAAAATCTGACAAGTCAGCCATGGACATTTCCGACCGCTTTCGTTCGGATAGCGACCGAATGACAGCCAGGGGACTCCCATGCCAATCCGCCTCTTTTCCGACAAATCCCGCCCGGTGCATATGGGACCTTTCCCGGCCGAGCGGCTGGAGCGGGTTGCAAAGGTGCCAGAGGGGACGAAAGTCCCGCAGATGAAAGCGCTGTCCTTTGATCGGCCTGCTCATCCGGAGAGTATTGTTAACGCGATGGGGGAATATCAGACCATGCTGGATGTGATCCGGGATGGGTTAGTGAATCCGGCTGAGGCAGAGATCCCCACCGACCCGACCGAGCGTGCGAACCACATCAAGGCGTTTGGCTACTTCCACGACGCGACCATGATTGGCATTTGCCGTCTGCCGCAGGTGGCGCGATTGGACATGCCGGTGAAAAACCCGCATATCCAGCGGCTTGCCCATGATCTGAACACGCGCCAGACCAAAACACTCGCCTCGGGTATCGACATGATCATGGCGGACCTGAAGGACAGCATCGCCAAGCCGCTGGGGCCGATTGACGATCACACCCATGCCATCGTCTTCCTGATGGAAAACCCGCGTGCACCTCGCAAGGACGAACCGGGAAGCGACTGGATCATGGACGCGCAGGACCATCGCGCCTGCCTGTTGGGCAGCGAAGTCGCCAACGTCATCGCCAGCTACATCCGTTTGTTGGGATTTCCTGCGCGGGCGCATTCTGCCTCGGCGGGTGAGGTGGACATAAACCGACTGGCGGGGGGGGCGGGGCTTGGTTTGGGGGAGGGAGGGGAGTTGGTTTTGCCCCCTTTTGGGCCCCCGGGTTGGTTTTTGGGGGGGGGCCCCCCGGGTGGGTTTTTCCCCTTCCCACCGCCCGGCCCCCCCACCAAATAAACCCCGCTGCGCCCCCCAGGGGCGGGGTGGGGGGGGGGGGCCCCGT
>JBFOMB010000081.1:0-12229 GCA_040830545.1 Paracoccaceae bacterium
AACTGCACGCTGGCCCCGATCTGGGTGCGCAAGACGCCCAAGAAAGAGGCCGAAGAGCGCGCGATGCATTTCCTGGAAAAGGTGAAAATCCCGGATCAGGCGCTGAAATATCCCGGCCAGCTGTCCGGTGGTCAGCAGCAGCGTGTGGCGATTGCCCGCTCGCTCTGCATGATGCCGCGGATCATGTTGTTCGATGAACCGACCTCGGCGCTGGACCCTGAGATGATCAAAGAGGTGCTCGACACGATGATCGAACTGGCCGAGGAAGGCATGACCATGCTGTGCGTGACGCACGAGATGGGCTTTGCCCGTCAGGTCGCCAACCGCGTGATCTTTATGGATGCGGGTCAGATCGTGGAACAGAACGAACCGGAAGAGTTCTTCAACAACCCGCAGAGCGAACGCACCAAGCTGTTCCTGAGCCAGATTCTGGGCCACTAAAGCCTGACAGGATTGCAAAAGGGCGGGGCTTCGGTCCCGCCCTTTCTTATTCCAGCAACTCGCGCGGAATGATGAAATCCAGCACTTCTCCTGTTTGCCACTGAACGTGCGCCCAGTCGTTGAACGGAAACCGGATCACCGTGGTTGCGCAAGTGGGATAGTCGTGGAACCGGGGGTGACTGGGGGGATTGCGGACAATTCGGCTGGCAAATCCCGCGATGCCGGGATTGTGGCCCAGCATCAGCACAGTAGGTTCTGTCGCGCCGGACAGTTCAATCAGCATGTCATTGGGTTCAGCATGGTAAAGCGTGCGGTGAAAGCAAATCTTGTCGGCCTGCAACCCCATACGATCCCATGTCTCGCGGGTGCGGGTTGCGGTAGAGCTCAGAACTTCATCCGGAAGGTGGTTGTGTTCACGCAGCCAACCGGCAATGGCTCGGGCTGATCTGCGTCCACGCTTGTTCAGAGGGCGGTCATGATCGCTGAGCGCGGGGCTGTCCCAACTGGATTTGGCATGACGGGTCAGGATCAATACGCGGGTCATGACGGGTGAAACGCTTTCATATGGTGGGCGGACTGCTCTGGGTCACGCTCGGCTCCCACGCTTAGGGGGCAGGCCAGACGGGCAAGGCAGCCGCCGGCCATGCAGGTTTGGCCCTCGGGTGTCGAGAGATGCCCGTGGCACGCCTCAACATCATAAAAGCTGTGCGTGTTCAGCGCACCGACCGGGCAAGTGGTTGCACAGGGCGCGGGGCAGCCTGTGCAAGGTGATGTGTTGCCGCCTTCCGGGATGTCGAATTCCCGCGCGAAATGCAGCGCTCCGCGGTATGAGATCATCATACCCACCGTATCATGCACCAAAGCGCCGACAGGGCTGCTAAAGGTACGACCGGATTTCAACGCCCAGTCGATAAAGGGTGCGTAAGGTGGTCCGCCGAAAGGAAAATAGGCCTGTGCGCCCAGATCATCTGCCATCTGCCCAATGACGCGACCGGACCAACGATCCACCGGGTCCGGCCCCGACCATTCTGCGGACGCTTTCAAGACGGGCCAGAAGGCCGCACCCGCACCCAGAAGCACCAGAGTTCCCCCGTCCAGCCCCTTGGCACCACTTTGTCGTGGATGTGTCGCGCCCATGACGATCAGGCCCGCTTGGTACGCCGCGCGCATTACCCAGCCATAGCTGATTGCTGCCGCGTAAGAGGATGGTGGGGGATGTCCGTTCATCGCTCCTCTGCGGGCTGCGTCAATCGGGGCGGATCAGCGAACCGGCGACGTGTTCAGTGAACAGCTCCAACAATACTGCGTTGGGCGCACGTCCGTCCAGAATAACCACCGCGCGCACGCCGCTGTGCAGGGCATCCAGCGCCGTTTCGGTCTTGGGGATCATCCCGCCCGCAATTGTGCCGTCCATCGTCATTTCGCGGATCTGACCGGCCTTCAACTCGGTCACAACCTCACCGCCCGCATTCTTGACGCCCGACACGTCTGTCAGCAGCAGCAGCCGGTCCGCCTTGAGCGCGGATGCGATGGCCCCGGCGGCGGTGTCGCCATTGATGTTGAAGGTCTCGCCGTTCTTGCCTGCCCCCAAGGGCGCAATCACTGGAATCACATCATGAGAGAACAAGTTGTGCAGGATGGCCGGGTTCATCTCGGACGGAGAGCCGACAAACCCAAGCGATGGATCGGCCTGATCACAGACAATAAGGTTAGCGTCCTTGCCAGACAGCCCCACAGCGCTACCGCCCTGAGCATTGATTGCCTGCACGATGCGTTTGTTCACGAGGCCCGACAGCACCATCTCGACCACTTCAACGGTCGCTTTGTCAGTCACGCGCTTGCCGTTGACGAACTCGGACTGGATATCCAACTGCTTCAGCATCGCGTTGATCATCGGCCCGCCACCATGCACGATCACCGGGTTTACGCCGACCTGCCGCATCAGAACGACATCTCGGGCAAAGCTCTCCATTGCCTCATCACTGCCCATGGCGTGACCGCCCAGCTTGATGACGACGATCGCGCCGTCATAGCGCTGCAGGTAAGGCAAGGCGCTGTTCAAAGTGGCGGCGGTGGCGATCCAGTCCCGGTTCATATCTCTTGTCTTCATGGTTTCGGTCCCTCTGGCATCCCGTGTTAGGACCTTTGGGCGATGCTGCCAAGAGCGGATAGTGGAAACAGCCGGGGCGAAGGGGCCGCACCAAAGCAGTGCGGCCCTGTTTTTCAGGTCATCGCCCGTTTCATCGCCGGGATATTGCTGACCAGCAGAAGGTCAAAGACCAGCACGGCCAGCACGGTCAGCCCGACCAGCGGGAAAGCCATCGCTGTGAATAGACCGATCAGAACCGCACCTTTCCACAGCGGCATCTCTGCGGGCATTGGAGGCGCGGCCAGTCGCACGGCACCCGTGGGCCGACGTTTGAACCACATCACCACGCCCGAGACGCAGACAAAGATGACAGACAGGCAGAACACCACGTTCAGGACAAAGTTCCACAGGCCCACCAGACCCATGTGCAACGGAATTCCAACGGCCATGGCCTTACCCATTAGCGAGTAATCCTCATACCGGACATCCGCTAGTATCTTGCCCGTGTACTGGTCGACATGGACCGTGCGGTCGTTCACCGGATCGGTTGAATCGCTGCTCATGCTGTCGCGGTTGAGGGTCCAGACACCGCTATCGCCGCTGGGATAGGCCACCCGGAACCGCCCCGACATATCCATCGTGGTGCCAAGCGCCACCAGCGCGTCGATATCTACTGGCGTTCCCTGCGGTACGCCTTCAGACCCAACCTCGGAGCCCGAGGCAGGCATCGGCGTCTGCTCCAGCGCCCAGGGGACGTCGTTCTGGGAACCGTGGTTCATGCTGGCATGCAGGTCGTCCGACAGGGGAACGCTGTCCCATTTCTCGGACGGGAAACTGCTCCAAGCCTGTACGAACATGCCACCCCAGACCCCGGTCCAGGACATCCCCGAGATCAGAAACACAACCAGTAGCAGTGACATCCAGAACCCGATCACAGAGTGCAGTGATTTCCACAGGGTACGGCCTCGCGCCTTTAAATTGGGGATCAAAGCCGCCTTTATGTCCCCGCGCGGCCACCACATGTACAATCCTGTGAACACCAGCAGCAGTCCAAGCCCTGCGGCGATCTCAAGTATGCGGTCTCCGGTGGTGCCGATCAGCAATGTTGAATGGATGTTGTCTGCCAGATCGTACCAGCCCGCACGGCGGTCCCAGGTTTCAAGAACCTGACCGGCCTAGGGATCGACTGCCACAAGACGCTGGCCCGCGTCGGTTTTGATACGGAACACGGTGGCCAGATCGGTGGCTTTCGGGCCGATCCACTCGACGACGGTGCCCGGTACTTCGTCCAGTGCTACCTCGGCCTGCTGCGATACGGCTAGGGCGGTTCCCTGAACCTCGACCGCGATCTTTTCCCCATCGCGCCCGTCGACTTGGGTGATGAACATCATCATCAACCCCGTCACGGCCAGAATGATCATGAAGGGGATGACAAATATCCCCGCATAGAAGTGCCACCGCCAGGCAGCGAAATAAAATTTTTGCGCGGCAGTGTTTTGCGCCGGGGTGTCCCCCGTGAATTGGCTGTTCATTGCCATTTTTGTTCTCCGGATTCGATAATTGCCCCGCGCATCGCCTGCGCAGGTCGCTTAGATGAGACGTGAATCAGGAGAAGAAGGGTGGCGCCCGCGCATCATAGCGGGTGTGAAACCCGGCGCTGCGATGGGTGAAGTCTTGATGGACCCAGCGCGGCTGGATCGTAGCGCCATAGGGAACGATGCCGCCAATCAGCGGCAGATCGACATCGGCGGTCAGGCCAGCAAACGGGCACATGGTTCGGGTGTCGGTATCCTCATGAACCGGATCGTCCGGATCCAGATTGACCCATTGCTCGACAATGCCGTCGCCGGTGCACAGCACCAGCAGCACTTTGCCGTCGTCGCCCATTGTTGGCATCCACCCCTGCGGGATCACACCGGTCGCCAAAAGCGCCAGTGTCGTCAGCAGCGTCAGGAGGCGGACGGGAAACCTCATTCCAAGTGGGCGATGATCGAGCGCAGGGCCGGAATGCCGTCACCCTTCTCGGACGAGGTCAGGACGATTTCCGGGAACGCCGCGGGGTGTTTTGACAGCGCTGCGCGCACTTGGTCCAGAACCTTGTCGCGGTCCTTGGCCTTGACCTTGTCGGCCTTGGTCAGAACGCATTGAAAGGTCACGGCGCTTGTGTCCAGCAGTTTCATGATTTCAGCATCCACGGGCTTTACCCCGTGGCGCGAGTCAATCAGGACAAAGGCCCGGCGCAGGGTTTGACGACCGCTCAGGTACTGTTTCAGCAGCCGCTGCCACTTTTCGACAACCTTAACCGGTGCGTTGGCGTAGCCATAACCCGGCAGGTCGACAAGATACAGTTCTGGCCCTTGGGTGAAAAAGTTGATCTCTTGCGTTCGGCCCGGCGTGTTCGATGCGCGTGCCAGCCCCTTGGTGCCCGTCAGGGCGTTGAGCAGGCTGGATTTGCCTACGTTCGAGCGACCGGCAAAGCAAACCTCAAGCCGATCCGGTGCGGGCAGGCCGTTCATGGCCACCACACCTTTGACAAACTCGGATTCACCTGCGAACAGCTTTCGCCCGCGTTCCAGCGCGAACTCATCCGGGTTTTCGACCAGTGGAAAGGGGAGGGTGCTCATAGCAATTCTACCTTGTCGCCAACCGAGATTTCGCCGCCCTTTAGAACCTCGGCATAGACACCGAAATCCTGATGACCCCACGTTTCAAGCGCGCCCAGCGTGTCGGCGTCGCGCTCACCTGTTTCCGGGTTGGCCGTTGTGGCCATGCAGCGGGTGATGCGATCCCGTACGCGGAACACAGCCGCGCCGATCTGAACCTCACGGCCGATCCACTCGAATTCTTCCCAAAGTGGCGGGCCTTCGAACCAGATGTTTCCCCGCCAGCGATGGATCGACAGGTCCTGGTCCAGTTTTTGCGCGACCGCACGATGGGTTGCCGTGTTGCACAGGCTGATCGAGGGGAAATCACTGTCCGTCATGCCACGACCTGGAACCCGGATGACCCGCGCTGATGCGACCCGGTCTTCGGGCATCAGCGGTTTGACCCAGTCCAGAAACACCTGTTGCTCGGTGTCCGGGGCAAAGGTCAGATCAGGGCGGTTCGGGTGGGACAGTGTCAGCCGGTCTCCGTCAGACTGCGTTGATATTGCCATCAGCATCGGCGCTTTGGCCGCGCGGCTGAAATTGGCGCAGGGCACCCAGTCTGATCCGTCCGCTTTGGACGCCTCATGCGCGACCGCCCAAACGCGATCCCCGGGCATGGTCTGCCAGGGGTTCACTGTAACGGTCTGGACGGCTTCGCGACCATGGCTTTTGATCGGATGCCGCCAAAGCTGGGTGACGTCAGCGGTCATTTGTCATCCGTCTTGGGCGTGCGCTTGAAGCCGGATTTGATGTTGCCGAAGACATCCGGGGTATACCCCTGGCTGCGCATGATCAGGTATTGCTGGGTGAATGTGATCGTGTTGTTCGCGATCCAGTACACCACAAGCCCGCTTGCAAAGCCGCCCAGCATGAACATGAACACCCACGGCATCCAGGCAAAGATCATCGCCTGTGTCGCGTCTGTTGGTGCCGGGTTCAGCTTTTGCTGCAGCCACATCGAGATACCCAGCAGCAGAGGCAGGATGCCGATGAAGATCAGCGCCATGAGCGAATCTGGCTGCGGTCCGGCCCAGGGCAGCAGGCCAAACAGGTTCATGATCGAGGTCGGATCCGGTGCGCTGAGGTCTTTGAACGGGCCAAACCACGGGGCTTGGCGCAGTTCGATGGTGACAAAGATCACCTTATACAGCGAGAAGAAGATCGGGATCTGCATCAGGATTGGCAGACAGCCCGCAGCCGGGTTCACCTTTTCCTTCTTGTACAGCTCCATCATGCCCTGCTGCATCTTTTGACGGTCATCGCCTGCAGCTTCTTTCAGGGCTTCCATCTGGGGCTGCAATTCCTTCATCTTCGCCATCGAGACATAGGATTTGAACGCCAGCGGGAACAGGATCGCCTTGATGATCAGGGTCAGGCCAATGATGGACCAGCCCATATTGCCGATCAGAGCGTTGATGTTGTGCAACAGCCAGAAGATCGGCTTGGTCAGGAAGAATAACCAGCCCAAGTCGATTCTGTCGATGAATTTCTGCACACCTTCCGCCTGGTACTCGCGGATGGCTTCCCATTCCTTGGCCCCGGCGAACAGGCGCGTGGTGACTTCTGCGATTTCACCAGCAGCGACAGTCAGCGTCGGCGTCTTGATGTCGGCCTGATAGACTTTGTTCTGGTTGTTGAACTTCGCCGACGCGGTGAAAACCGACCCCTGTTCCGGGATCAGCGTCGTCATCCAGTAGTGATCCGTGAATCCGATCCAGCCGTCATTCATGTTCTCGAACGACTCGGTCTCATCCTGAAGGTCGCCATAGTCGACCTCGGTGAGGGTGCCGTCTGCCATGCTGATCAGGCCTTCATGCAGGATGAAGAAGTTCTTCAGGTCCGGAATGTCGCCATCTTCGCCAATGCCGTGGCGGGCAAGGATGCCGTAGGGGGCCATGGCGACCGTGGACTGGGACGTGTTCTCAACCGATTGGGTGACTGTGAACATATAGTTTTCGTCCACCGAAACCGTGCGGCGGAAGGTCAGCCCTTTGCCGTTTTCCCATTTCAGGGTGATCGGTGTGTCAACGCCCAGCGTTTCGCCTTGTTCGACAGTCCACAGCGTGTTGGGGCCGGGCACGTCATCTCCGCCTACGCCGGTGCCAGGCGCCCAGCCGTACAGGGCGTAATATGCGGATTCCGTGCCGACCGGCGACAGCAGCTCGACAATCGGTGCGCCTTCGTCAATCGAGACCTTGTAGTCCTTCAGGAACAGCTCATCGATCCGACCACCCGACAGCGACAGGCTGCCTTTCAGGCGGGGGGTATCGATATCAACCCGCGCGGCCTGCTCTTCGGGCAGTGCTTCTTCGGTGGCGGCCGAGGCGTCGCCCGTAGTGCCGGTGCCCGATGCGGTGGGGGTTTGAACCTCCGTGCCTTCGACGGCTGTGATCTCGGCCTGTTCTGTCGTGGGTGTTTGTTCCGGCGGGGGGAACAGCACGAACCAGACAAGGATCACGAGAAAGCTGAGCGCGGTTGCAAGGATGAGATTCTTGTTCTGATCGTCCATCGGGGACAGCCACCTTAAGCAGGGAAACACACCCGGTGGGTTCAACAGAGTGCAGGCCCAAAGGTCAAGCGGAATCGCCTATCATTTCGTCACGGATCGCGATTCTGTGGCGTAAACCGACGATTATTGGCCGGTCTTCCGCCCAATCTTCGGCACGCCGTTGACCTTGTTCTGGTGTGCCGCAATCCAGTCCAGCGTCTTTTCAAAGGGCATTGGCTTGCCGATCCCAAAGCCCTGAACGTGGTCACATCCCAATTGCGCCATCAAAGCGTGCTCGCCCGGTGTCTCGACACCTTCGGCCAGCGTTTCGACGTTCAGCCGCTCGGCCATGGTCAGAATGGCGCTGACCAGTTGCTGCTGGCTGGCATCCCGGTCGGCCTTGGCCACGAAAGAGCGGTCAATTTTGATCCGTGAGACATCAAAGCGTTTGATTGATGCTATGGAGGCGTGTCCGGTGCCAAAGTCATCCAGATCGATGCAGCACCCCAGCTGCGACAGGCTGGTCACGTTGCGGGTGATCACGTCGTCAGGGCGGCGCGAGAAAACCGTTTCCAGGACCTCTACCGCCAGCCGGTCCGGTGTCAGATCATTCTGGTCCAACTCCCATTTGAGGCGGTCGATCAGGGTTGGGTCGCGCAGCTCATCCGAGGAAAAATTCACGCCGATCCTCGGCACAACAACACCCGCGCGAACCCAATCGTGCATGGCCGCAAAGGCGTGGTGGCGCATCGCCTGACCCAAACGTTCCATCAGCTCGGCCTGCTCGGCAAAGGGTAGAAACACTTGAGGGCCCAAAACACCTTTCTGAGGGTGTTCCCACCGCGCCAGCGCTTCGAATCCAGTGACGCACCCAGTATCCGTCGAAATTTAGGGCTGAAACCACGGGCGGATTTCACCGCTGTCCAACGCGGCGTCGAATTCCTCGCGCAGGTTGGTTCGAATGCGTGAGCGGCGGCGGGTCTCGCTGGAAAACGCACGGATGGTGGATGGCCCGTTCCGCTGCGCCTCGCCCAACGCGGCTGAGGCGGCGTCAATCCAGCCCTCATACGGGCCGTCTGCCACGCTGGACAGTTGGCTGAACCCGATCGAACAGGAAACATAAACCCCGGTGCCATTGAGCGTAACCGGTTCTTCCACGACGGATTGAATGCGCCCGGCCATCTGAATGCAGGCTTCAAGATCCAACTGATGAGACGGGTGCAAGCCAATTGCGATCTTGTTCTGATCCAGCCGTGTCACGATGTCCTGTGAACGGACGACCGACAGAATGCGGTTGCCGAATTGCTCAGCCAAGTGGTTGGCCGCAGCATTGCCGTGAAGGTCCAGAAAGTCAGCGAAACCATCCAGCGCGACAATCATGCAGGCTGAATCTGCTCCACGCACACCGGCTGATCTGAAAACCCCCTCCATCTCAGCGGCGAAAACATCACGCGCCATCAAGCCACTAGATGGACCGCGCCGAGTGTGAGGTCGTTCGACCCGTGTACCCAGTGCGGACAGGCCCGCGAGTACAAGCGGCAATCCCAATGCGACGACAACCAAAACCCGCTCACCACCGATCCAGAACGCCGCCAAACTGATCGCTGGCGCGAAGGCCAATGCGGCAGGCCCGCTCAGAACAGAGGTGAGAGAATCGAGAAGACGCTCGACATTGATATGTTTCCACATCGGTTTTCTGGACCCCTACGTTTTGTATGGCACGTTCCGGGCAACCGTAGAAAACCAATCTGAGTCAGACGTTAACGCAATTGCGGAATTTCGTCCGAATTTTCGTTACTTTTGTTCGGGTTCAGGGCGAGGTTCGCGAAATCGAACAGTTTGGGGTCCAACAGATGCGAGGGCCGCGCATTGGTCAGCGCCCGGAACATCACCTGCCGCCGACCGGGGCTGTTCTTTTCCCATTGGTCCAGTATCTGCTTTACTTGCTGGCGCTGTAGGCCGTCCTGACTGCCACACAGATCACACGGAATGATGGGGTAGCTCATCGAATTGGCGAATTTCTCGCAATCGGCCTCGGCCACATGGGCAAGGGGGCGGAAGACGAACAGATCACCTTCTTCATTCACCAGTTTAGGCGGCATCGTCGCCAGACGACCGCCGTGGAACAGGTTCATGAAGAATGTCTCAAGGATATCGTTACGGTGATGGCCCAAAACCACGGCCGAGCACCCCTCTTCGCGCGCAATCCTGTACAGGTTCCCCCGGCGCAGGCGGGAACACAGCGCGCAATAGGTGCGGCCCTGCGGGACCTTGTCCATCACGACGGAGTACGTGTCTTGGTATTCGATGCGATGGGGGACGCCCATACGTTCCAAAAACTCGGGCAGGACGCTGGCGGGAAAACCCGGTTGGCCCTGATCCAGATTGCAGGCCAGCAGATCAACCGGCAGTAGGCCGCGCCATTTCAGCTCATACAGTACTGCCAGCAAGGTATAGCTGTCTTTGCCGCCCGACAGGCAGATCAGCCAGCGAGGCGGTTTGCCATCTTTGTGATGCGCTGACGGATCAACCATCCCGTAGTGCTCAATGGCTTCGCGGGTCTGGCGCACAATGCGTTTGCGCAGCTTTTTGAACTCGGTGGTCGAGGGCGCGCCGGCAAAGAGCGGGTGGATATCGTCAGCTTCGTCAAACATGCGCAGCCCCTACAGCAGATGGGGCAACCGGACAAGTGGTCTGGTCAACCCAGCCGCTCCAATAGGGCGCTTGTGTCCAGCCCCTGCACCGATCCGGGAATGTGCCCACTGTTGCCTGTCACTCGGGTGGCGACGAACCCGTCAGCAACCGCGCTGGGCGCGTGGCGTATCAGTTGTGCGGCCGTCAGCAGCAACGCGGTGCGTTCCGCGAACCAACGCGCCTCGGCTTCGGGCGGCAGGGCTGGCCAGCGCGCGCGATGGGCCTTCAGCGCGGCGTCATAGCCGCGATCCACGCCAGTTGCCGCGTCCAGTTCCGCTGCTAAAACTTCGGCGGTCAGTGGTTCCCGAGCCAAAGCGCGCAGGATGTCGAGGCAAATCACATTGCCCGATCCTTCCCAGATGCCGTTCAAAGGGGCCTCGCGATATAGCAGGGGGAGGGGCGTGTCCTCGACATAGCTCATGCCGCCCAACACCTCCATCGCTTCGACCACAACCACAGGGCAGCGCTTGTTGTTCAGGAACTTGGCCAGCGCAACGGTGATCCGGGCAAAGGCCTTTTCTTCGGGCGTCTGACCATCGAAGGCCTGCGCCACGCGCACTCCCAACGTCAGCGCGCCTTCCCAATCCAGAACGAGATCGGCCAAGACGGCGCGCATCAGGGGTTGGTCGATCAACCGCCGCTGAAAGGCGCTGCGGTGGCTGACCCAGTGATGTGCCTCAGAGAGCGCCGCACGCATCAGACCTGCGGGAGCTATCGCAGTGTCCAGCCTTGTGTGATGCACCATTTCCAGAATGGTGCGAATACCTGCGCCTTCGTCTCCCAACTGGTAAGCCAATGCATCGTGATATTCGATTTCGGCCGAGGCGTTGGACCTGTTGCCCAGCTTGTCCTTCAGCCGCATCAGGTGGATGGGATTGCGCCAACCATCCAGCCAGCGGGGAACAAGAAAACAGGTCAACCCGCCGGGGGCCTGCGCCAATGTCAGGAACCCGTCGGACATCGGGGCAGAGCAGAACCATTTATGCCCGCGCAACCGCCAGTGTTCCCCGTCCCGCAGGGCGGTCGTGGTATTGGCCCGAATGTCCGAGCCGCCCTGTTTCTCGGTCATCGCCATGCCCAGCGTGGCGCTGTTTTTTTCGGCGATGGGCTTTGTGGAGGGATCATACGTGTATTCGGTTAAAGGTGGGGTCCAGACGGACGCGACCTGCGGGTTGGCTGCCAGCGCGGGTACTGCGGCGTAGGTCATGGTGAGGGGGCAACAATGGCCGGGCTCGACCTGGCTGGCCATATACACCATCGCGGCATGGGTGGCGTGGCCGCCGGGCTGGTTGCCCCAGGCAAACGCAGCATAGCCCGCAGTCTGACTGATCTGCATCATCTGATGGTAGGCCGGGTGAAACCGCACCTCGTCAAGACGCCTTCCGCCGGAGTCGAAGAGCCGCAATTCAGGCGGATACCGGTTGGCGTCGCGCCCCAGTGCGCGGGTTTCGGCGCGGCCCAGTGTGGCCCCGTATGCAGCAAGTGTTTCCGTGTGATCACCGGCGAGCCCCATGGCATGACGCAGGACCGGGTCCGCGTTCCACAGGTCAATGTCACCACGTGCGGGTGGCTGATTCAGCACGTCATGCGTGGGCAGGGACTGGCGCGCGTCGGATGTCATCTGGACCTCGGGTTGAACAGGGTTAACTGTTCAGCGCAGGCGCGCACCGGTCAAGTCTAACAAACGGTCAGGCGTGGTCATCCTTATCGGGAACCGGGTCATAGCCGTCGCTGCCCCACGGGTGGCAGCGCCCGATCCTCCGCGCTGCCAGCCACGCGCCCTTGATGGCACCGTGTTTTTCCAGCGCCTCCAGCGCATAAGCGGAACAGGTGGGTTGATAGCGGCAGTTGAAGCCGACCCAAGGGCTG
>JBFOMB010000082.1:0-7987 GCA_040830545.1 Paracoccaceae bacterium
CCGTTGGCCATGATGCTGGTTGCCCCCAGCGTGGCGATCATGGAACCGGCTGCCTGACGGGCAACCGTGCCCGGTTCCAGTGTGGGCGTCTCTTCGCCCCACTGCATGCTTTTCGTAGTTGTGTTGAACATTCTGCGTCCTTGTGAGGGAGCACTCCCGGGCCCTCCCGGGTCTCCCGTTTGACTGGCGGCCCCATTGCCGCCGACCCCATCATCCTTCTTCACGGCGCGGGGGTCTTCGCGCCACGTCTCAGATGCGCGGCCCTTACAGGAGTTTTCCCCAGATTGAAAGAGTCAGTTTTGGGGTATATCCGGCGCATTCCCTTTGCCAGTTTTGTACGTTTTGGGGGTATTCACCGAAAAGATACCTTTCGGGCACAATTTTACCGCGATCTATTGATCGGTATTCGGCTAGCATTGCGGGCGAAGCACGGGGCAAAGATGATGCGGATTGGACGGAAACTGAAAATCGGGCTGGCCATGCTGCTGGCCATTGTTGTTATGGGCTGTGTCACGGTTGGGCCAAACGCGACCACCACCCAGCCGCGCATTCTGGCCATGGGCGATTCCATGATGGCGTGGAACGGGGGTGCGGACAATTCCATCCCCGAGGTGATCGCGCAGGAGCTGGGTCAACCGGTGATGAGCCGGGCGATTTCAGGCGCGCATATCATCTACAACCTGCCGATCTCCGGGTCAGCCGGGTACAAGATTTCCAATCAGTATGTGCAGGGTGAATGGGATTGGGTTGTCGTCAATGGTGGCGGGAACGATCTTTGGCTGGGCTGTGGATGTAACGATTGCACCAAACGCATGAACCGGATGATCTCAACCGACGGCGCGCAGGGCGAAATCCCCACAATGGTGTCTCAACTGCGCGCGACCGGGGCCAAGGTTGTGTATCTGGGTTACCTGCGCAGTCCCGGCGTCGGGTCCATTATTGAACATTGCCGCGATGACGGGGACGAGTTGGAGAAGCGACTGGCGCGCATGGCCAAGGGTATGAACGGCGTCTACTTCGTCTCGGTGGCGAGCCTTGTACCCGATGGCGACCGAAGCTTTCACTCGCTGGACATGATCCACCCGTCGATCAAGGGTTCGACCGAGATTGGAAAACGCGCCGCGAAGATCATGAAGCGCGCGTCGTCGGGCTGACACTGATCTTCATCAATAGAAAAAGGCCGCAGAGCGATCTGCGGCCTTTTCTGTCCCTTCGCTCCGTCCGGCTTTGGGCGAGTTCGGTTCTATCTGATAACTTGAGCATCCCCTGGCACGTTGAAATCTTTGATTTCAGGCAGCGTCAGGGGACTCAGATTTACCGATTTCTGCTTTAGCGGCGGATACCGAGGCGCTTGATCAGGTCCTGATAGCGCGCTTCTTCCTTGCCCTTGAGATAATCCAGCAGCTTCCGGCGCTGAGCAACAAGCTTCAGCAGGCCGCGACGGCTGTGGTTGTCTTTCTTGTGGGTCTTGAAGTGCTCGGTCAGCGTGGTGATCCGCGAGGTCAGGATGGCAACCTGAACTTCTGGCGAACCGGTGTCGCCGTCCTTGGTGCCGAATTCCTTTATTACGCGTGCTTTGTCTTCTGCAGTGATCGACATCGGGGTCTCCTGATAGTTGAAGGTGATGGCGCAGGCCGGGATGTCGTCCAGCACTGGCCCGTGGAGGGTGATCCGGTCGAAGTGATTCCAACCGAAGACGCGCGTATAGGCGCATTTCAGTTAGATGGCAAAAGGTTTGTGTTGGGGCTGGCGGTCAGCTCGCGCCAAACTCCAATGCGGCGGTTTCTTCGTCCACCAGAACGATGTCCTGAACGTCCGGTGGTTCATCGCCCGTGACTGAGGCCAAGACGGAACCGTTCACGAGAATATGGCTGAGCCCAATTTCGACCTCGTCCGGCAGGATTTCAACATCTGGATCAGGATCGGCATCCAGATCCCAAACCAATAGTAAGGAGTCATCTTTGGCGTCAAATTCGATGACGTCAGAATCCACTTTGTTCGAGTGCACTGCATCCGCCAGCGGATCAGTCTCTTCTGCGTGGCTATCAGCTTCAGGTTCCGCGCTTTCATCCGGCAACACTGCAGTTTGCGGGACACTATCCGTGTGCATCTGGTCTTCTGTTACTGGAAATGTCGTCTCTGGCAGTGGTTCCAGCAGATCGATCCGTGCTGCTTCGCCGGAACTGACCTCATCATCGAATCCCTCTGCTTCGTCCGGCAGGGCGTTGTCTTCATCCTCCTCAACGAAAACCTCCGCCCCGGCGCCGATTGCCGCCGCGCCCATGGCAACCATTCCCATAAGGCTGGCCAGCCACAACATCCCGATCCCCTTCCCGACACAACAATTCCCCGTCGGCCGCCGACAGGGTCCAACAGAGGTCTTGAACCGAGCCTAGGTGCAATTCCTTAGGGTCAGGTAAACCAGGCCTCGGGCTGTCGGGCATACGCGATGTACAGCGGGTGTTTCGGGTGGCCTGCCTTGGAAAGACCCAGATGCAACAAAGGATGGCCGGCATCGCGCAACAATTGCTCTACGGCAGGCCCTCGGGCCAGATGGGTCCCATGCGTGCCCCACGCCGCAACAATCGCGTCTGCCCAATCCGCGCCTTCCAATATGGCCGCGTCGTTTTCCGGCCCCACCGGATCAGCCGCCGCGCGCATCTTTTTCGGGTCGGTGTCGCGCCAGGCAAAGATGTTGGTCACGCGAAACCCGCCATAGCCCAAGGCGCGCGCACGCCGCTCGCAGCGTTCCACGGTCGGATCATTCTGCACCTCGGTCGCGGTGGAGGGGTTCAGCATGACGAACATCACCCGCTTGCCCTCTGGTTCCCAGATGCGAGTCAGCGCGTAGCGATACCGGTCGCAATCCGAATAGACGGCGGTTGATGGCGCATCGCCCTTGGTGTGCGTGCGGGTGACGGTATTCTTTGCGCCCAAAATGCGGTATCCTTATTGGCGAGTATTGCGTGAGGCCATCACGTTTTGCGGTGGCGCGGTTCAAGGAGTCCTGAATGTGACCGAGGACAGTGTCAACATCGAGCACCGGCGGCTGGAACTGGAAGAGCGAAAGGAACGCAACCGCCGCGAATTGCGGGAACGCGAGCTGGCGCTGGAGGAACGCAAACTGGCCGAGGAGGGGGAAGCGCCACGTTCCGGGCCGAATATGGCGGTTGTGTCGGTGATTTCTGCTTTTGTGGGGGCGGCGGCGTCACTGGGCGCGGCGGCTGTGACGGGCAAGTTCGAGATCGAGGGCAAGACGGTTGACAATCAGGGCCAGCAGTCTCTGGCGCAGCAGAAGTTTTCTTTCGACCTGATAAACATCGCTTTGGCCGAAGATGACGACCAAACTCGCGCGCAGCGGCTGCGGTTCATGGTGGACATCGGGCTGCTGGCCAATCTGAAATCCGAGAAGATCATCGAATACGCGGAACTTGAAGAAGAACGCCTGCGCGACGGGGCGGAAGGCGGCAGCTTCATCCCGAAAACGGAACTGTCTTATGGCCGACAAACCGCGCTGGTGCCGCGTGGGGGGATCGGGCAACGGTTCGGAGATGTGGATTTGGAGCCGGGCCACGCAATTGTATTGGACCGGATTGGCACGTCCAAAATTGCCGTGATCAAGGAGGCGCGGGCGATAACCGGGCTGGGGCTGAAAGAGACCAAGGACCTGGTGGAGACGCCCGATGCTGTGGTCGCTGCCGGGCTGGATCGCGATCTGGCCAACGCATTTGCACAGCAGTTGCGGTCAGTTGGTGCGACCGTGCGGGTCGAATTGGTGGAGTGATCGGCTTACCGCACAAACACGCGGTTCGGATGCAGTTCCCCAGCCTTGTAAATCCCAACCGCCACAGCCTTCCCGTCGAGCGACGCCCAAGCCTCTTCCCCGTATTCCACGTCTGACGCTAGCACCATGCCCGGGTTCCCGTTGCGCAGACGCGCCGCACCTTCCGGTGTGCAACGCAGTTCCGGCAAATCCACCAGCCCGGTTTCCAGCGGCAGGAGTAGGTCGTCAATCTCAGGCGTCTTGGCCAGTTCCTCGATCCGGTCCAGCGTCACGGCATCCTCAACCTCAAACGGGCCAGACCAGATGCGGCGCAATTGGCGCACATGGCCATGGCACCCCAGCGCCGCGCCCAGATCACGTGCGATGGAGCGGACATAGCCGCCCTTGCCACAGGTCATTTCCAGATCCACGTGATCCGCGTCCGGGCGACCTGTCATCACCAGTTCCTCAACCCAAAGCGGGCGTGCGGCCAGTTCCACGTCATCTCCATCTCGGGCCAGTTTGTACGCGCGCTGCCCGTCGATCTTCACGGCGGAAAACTTGGGCGGCACCTGCATGATGTCGCCGACAAACGCGCCAAGTTCAGCCTTGATCGCCGCGTCATCCGGGCGCGCGTCGCTTTCGGCAAAAACCTCGCCTTCGGCGTCATCGGTGTTCGTGGACTGCCCAAGTCGGACGGTAAATGCATAGGCTTTTAACGCGTCCGTGACGAAATTCACGGTCTTGGTTGCCTCGCCTAACGCCACGGCCAACACACCTGTCGCATCCGGGTCCAATGTCCCGCTATGCCCGGCCTTCTTCGCGCTAAAAGCCCAACGCACCTTGTTGACCACGGCGGTCGAAGTCATGCCGGCGGGCTTGTCGATCACGATCCAGCCCGAAATGTCGCGTCCCTTGCGTGCCATTGATGTTCCGTCTGTCTGTTGCGAGCGCGCCGCTTATCGCGAAGCCTGGGCAACCGTCAACTGTCGTCAGACGCCGGTTTGACAACACCCACGATCGGGCCCAGCGAAAACCCGGCATCATTGCGCCCCAAATCCTGCGCATAGAGGCGCGAGATATTGCCGTCCAAGAACAACGCATTGGGCAGGCCCAGCCCGTCCCGGAACATCGTTGCAAAATCGTGGAACGTGACCGAGTTGGCAGAAATCGCGAACACGACCTTGGACCCATCTGCGCTGGTCCCCACGCCATTGCGGATGAACCGCGACGTGCTGTCCGGCAGGAATCGCGGATGCAGGTTGTTATTGATCACCAGCATCGGCCCGGACTGAGTGGCATGGGTGCAATCGGGTTTGCGCGCAACGAAGTCGCTGGTTTCGATCACATCCGCCCGACCGGGGCGAATACAGAAGATGCCATTGGGCAGCATGCCAAAATTGCCGGGCCCCGCATTCGGCACCACGCGCATCACGGTTTCGCCATCCTCGACATAGTGTCCGACAGGCGCGCGATCTTCGTGATACATGCCTGCATTCATGGCAAAGATGAGCGTTTCCCCCTGCTCGGCCAACGCATCGCGCAGGGTCGAGAAGTGCCCAAACACCTCTCCATTCCCGTCATAGAGGAACAGGCGCAGATCAGTGTCGGCCATGTCGAAGGTGCAGATCGAATACCGGTTGTTTTCATATTTGACATTCTGACAGGGCTCCGCCGACGCGGTGGATGCCAGAACCAGTGCCGCAAAAGCGGCAAGCATGCGGATCACGAGTCCAAATCGCGGCGCACCGCGTCCTGCGACAGCATCCGCCGCGTGTCATCCATCCGGTCAAACGTCTCGTCCAGACGAAACCGCAGGTCGGGCGCGAATTTGAGCGCCAGTTTCTTTGACACGATCCGGCGCAACTCGGCCTTGTTGCGGGCCAAAAGGTCCAGAACCTCGTCCTGCCCTATGCCACCCAGCGGCAACACATAGGCGGTCGCGACCTTCAGGTCGGGGGAGGTCCGCACCTCGCCCACCGTGATCGACATGCGGTTCAGATCCGGATCGTGAATGTCTCCCCGCTGCAGCACCTCGGACAGGGTGCGGCGGATCAATTCACCCACGCGCAGCTGCCGCTGCGAAGGTCCGGGTCCGTCATGAAAGGTGTTCTTGGCCATGGCATTCATCTACGCGCTAAGGGGGGCTTTGCCAAGGCGCGCGGAACAGGTAGGGGAGGTGGGCGGATATGCGGAGAATGCAAATGTCGGACCTGCCAGGAATTGTTGTTGTCGGAGCGTCGGGGCGTATGGGTCAGATGCTGATCAAAACGGTGACGGCACATGATGGCGTGCGATTGGTCGGCGCGGTAGAACGTGAAGGCCACGATTGGGTCGGACAGGATGTGGGCGCGGCCACGGGAGGCGGTGCGTTGGGCGTGACTGTTACAGACGATCCGCTGCCGGTGTTCGCGCAGGCGCAGGCTATTCTGGATTTCACTTCGCCCGAGGCAACTTTGGCGTTCGCGGCGCTCGCCGCGCAGGCACGCGCGGTGCACGTGATCGGCACCACTGGCATGACAGATAAACAGATCGCCGCGCTGGAACCCGCGTCGCGCCATGCGGTGATCGTGCGGGCCGGAAACATGAGCCTTGGCGTGAACCTGCTGGTGCAACTGACCAAGAAGGTCGCCGCCGCGCTGGACGAGGATTTCGACATTGAGGTGATCGAAAGCCACCATAACAAAAAGGTCGACGCACCCTCGGGCACGGCACTGATGCTGGGCGAGGCGGCCGCCGAAGGGCGTGGTGTACAGCTGGCAGATGTGCGGGACAGTGGGCGCGATGGGATCACAGGCGCGCGCAAACGCGGTGACATCGGATTTACCGCTATCCGAGGTGGCGACATCGTCGGCGAACATGACGTCCTGTTCGCGGCACCCGGTGAACGGATCGTGATCCGGCATCAGGCCACGGACCGTGCGATCTTTGCCCGTGGCGCACTAAAGGCGGCGCTTTGGGGGTTGGGTCGCAAGCCGGGGCAATATGACATGCTGGACGTGCTCGGCCTCAAGTGATCCAATCGCGGCACTGCCCCGTATCCTGGTCATATCCTGCCCGGAGATACTCGGATGTTCCGTACAATCACCCTTCTTTCGGCGCTTGCCGCCAGCCCCGTCACCGCCACTGAATTCACCCGTGTGACCGATGCGGACACGTTCCGGCAAATTGTGACCGGAAAATCCCTGACGCGCCCTCTGATCCGTTTGCAGGTTAGTCCGCAGGGCGCAATCGAAGGCAGGGGCGGGACCCAACCGGTCAGCGGGCAATGGGCGTGGAAAGACGGGTACTTCTGCCGGGATCTAACCTGGGGTCAGCGTGACCTTGGTTACAACTGTCAAGAAGTTCGCACCAACGGACGTAAAATCCGCTTCCGCTCGGACAAAGGGACAGGTGATTTCGCAGACTTCACCCTGCGCTGACCCTTCTTCTTGGTTCAAAAACTCCGGGGGAGTCGCGCAACGCGCGACGGGGGAAGCGCCCCCGGAAACGTTACCAATAAACATCACCCTCACGGCGCACCATTTTTCGTCAACGAAAAATGCCGGAATTATCGACAATTCCGACCACCGTGGATTTAAAGTCAGCGATCAGAAATCAATCGCCAACCCTTTCTTCTCCCAATCGCCATAGCGCACGGGTTCCGGACCATCCCGCCCACCCAATTCCTTTGGCAGGCTCTCCGTGGTTTCTTCAGCCTTGCGACGACGCTCTTCGGCTTCGGCCAATGCACGCTGTGCCGCCGGGGGAAGGTCCTGAGTATTGCCGGGTTTCTTTTCCATACCGGCTGATATACGCCATGTACTTCGCAGAGCAAGGGATCTCGACCAAATGGCAAGCAGCGCAACCGCCGCACGGCGCGGGGCCATCGCCCTTCTGGATCAGGTGTTGGGCCATCAACAGATGTTGTCTGACGCCATCGCAGCGGGCGCTTTGGAGGGGCTTTCCCCCTCGGATCGTGCGCGGGCACAGCGGCTGGCGGCTGATACCTTGCGCGGACTCGAACGTCTGGACCGCTTGCTTCAGGCCCATATGCAGCGTCCCCCGGCCCTGACCGTCCGCAATACCCTGCGCCTCGGGGCGTTGGAACTGTGTCAAGGCGAGGCCGCGCATGGCGTGGTCAACGCCATGGTGCAGATCACGGCGGATCATCGAAAATTTCGCAACATGCGGGGGTTGGTGAACGCCGTGCTGCGGCGTGTCTCGGAAACCGGGCCGCAGAAA
>JBFOMB010000083.1:0-3122 GCA_040830545.1 Paracoccaceae bacterium
CCAGACCGGGATGTTCCTCGGTGACGCGGTGATGGATCGAACTCATGCAGAATGAGCGCGCATAACCATGCAAAGTGGCGTGTTCACTGCGCGCCACGGGAAAGCCCGGGTTCCACAGCAGAGATCCATATCCGAAAACCCACATCGTCATAGCACTGGTCCTTGCCCGTTTGCGCCTATAAACATCAATTCCGAGGTGGGAAAAAGGGCCATATGTCATGCGCGGTCTGGTGCGTATTATCATTTTTATCATTGTGGCATGGAGCGCCTACTGGTTCATCGCCGGATTTGGGTTGCGAAACGCCATCACCACATGGTTCGACGCGCAACAGGAACAGGGCTGGCAAGCCGACTTTTCCGACGTTGAAACAGCCGGTTATCCGCTGCATCACGTGACGCGCCTGAACAACCCCGCACTGGCCGATCCGGTTAACGGCACCGCCTGGAGCGCCGACTGGATCGAATTCCAAAGCCCCGCGATCTGGCCCGGTCGTCAGGTTCTGCGCTTTGCCGACACGCCGCAGCGTTTGTCCTATTTCGATCAGACCGCGACCATTGAAGCCCGCGACTTTCAGGCAGAACTGCAACTGAAACCCGGTGTTGCGCTGACACTGGAAAAGATGGCTCTGACTGCCGATCAGTGGTTGATCACGGATGAGACCGAGGCGCTGGCTGGCGGCAACACGCTGGCCCTTGTGATGGAACAGACCACCACGCCGGAAGCATACATGGTCAGTGCCCGCATGGACGGCTTTACTCCCGGAGAAGATCTGCGGGACCTGATGCGGTCGGCGACCACGCTGCCGCAATCCTTCGAGACGCTCGAACTGGATATGACCGCCACATTCGACAAGGCCTGGGACCGGTCCGCATTGGAACAGAGCAGACCGCAGCCGGTGAAGATCGACCTGCGCCTTGCCGAGATGAAATGGGGTGAGTTGCGCTTGTTCGCTGCCGGAGAGCTGGACGTGGACCCTCAGGGCATTCCAACCGGCGAGATTGCCGTCAAGGCCGAGAACTGGCGTGACATGATCGCGATGGCCAACGCGGCGGGTGCTTTGCCCGATCAGGCGGTTGATCCGGTCACACGGGCGCTGAACTTCATGGCTGGGTTAGGCGGCAATCCAAACGCCTTAGACCTTCAGCTAAATTTCCGCGATGGCTTTGTCGCGCTAGGCCCCCTGCCCCTTGGGCCCGCGCCGCGCTTGATCCTGCGTTAACGGCAGTAAGGCCCACGGCGATGGCGTGCAGTGTCCAGATGGAAGTGGTCGCGATGATAGCGGTCCGCATTTGGCCCCAATACCGTACCGAACGGCCCGCAGGCCCCGCGCCAGACCTTGATCAACTGTTTCTGTGACGGATTCTTGCGCCAGCCGTTCAGAACCGTCACCACCTCTCCGTCCGCCATCTTGAAGCCCGAGATATCGATCGCGCGCCCTTTGCCGTGTTCTGAGATCCTCGCGCCTTTGCGGTTGTTGCGGGTTCGGCAGGCGTAGTGTGCCGCCACCTGCAATTCGACCACAGGTCCGCGCCGCTTGAACGTGGGCTTGACGGTTTGGTCGACCCATTTGTTCAATGCGACCGCTGTGCCGCAATCCATTGTTGATGGCCGGCTGAGCGCGACACCGGAAACCGAGGTTATTTGCACGGCATCTATGATCCCGCACGCCTTGATCTTGCCCGGCACCCGGCCCACAGGTTTGCCCTGAATTGCAATGTCACCGCAAACCGAACTTTTGCGCAGCTTACGCTTTTTGAAAAACGCCTCCTGTTCCAGCGCCTTGGGTCGCAGGTAAGGCATCAGGGACGTGTCTGGTCCAAGCAGAGGCAAATCGGCCGAGCGCGCGGCCGCAGCCAACACCTGAGGCGAAGTCGGACGCAATTCGGGTCGGATTGTCGCGTCAGGAACCGGGC
Organism: Paracoccaceae bacterium; assembly: GCA_040830545.1. Lineage (GTDB taxonomy): Bacteria > Pseudomonadota > Alphaproteobacteria > Rhodobacterales > Rhodobacteraceae > HXMU1420-2. The sequence goes on from JBFOMB010000083.1 coordinate 1,915, forward strand.
TGGCAAAGGCCAACACAGTCTCAGTCGAGGGTCGCGCCAAGGGAAACAGCGAACTTTCCAAAGGGGCCGCGTCGGACAACGAGGCACCTGCGGCCACGAATCCGATCAGCATCCACCTCCAGCCGCGTGTCATGGTTTGGCTGCCCCCCGTCCGAAATCTGGCGCGTCCGTATCCTGACCGGCATCAATGATCCCGCGCCGGATCGCGCGTGTTCGGGTAAAGTAGTCGAACAGATGATCGCCGTCACCGGTGCGGATGGCACGTTGCAAGGCAACCAGCTCTTCGGTGAAGCGTCCCAGAATTTCCATCGTCGCGTCCTTGTTCGTCAGGAACACGTCGCGCCACATGGTCGGGTCCGAAGCTGCGATCCGAGTGAAATCCCGAAAACCCGCGGCTGAATACTTGATCACCTCGGTATCGGTTCCACGGCGCAGATCGTCCGCCACGCCCCCCATCGTGTAAGCGATCAGGTGAGGAGCGTGTGATGTCACCGCCAGAACCAGATCGTGGTGATCCGCGTCCATTTCATCAACGTTCGACCCCATGCCTTCCCAAAGGCCACGCAGGCGGGCAATCGCGTCGGGATCAGACCCCTCAACCGGCACCAGCAAACACCAGCGGTTGTCGAACAACTCGGCAAAGCCGGATTCCGGCCCTGAATGCTCGGTCCCCGCCAGCGGGTGCGCCGGAAGGAAATGGACACCTTCAGGAATGTGCGGCGAGACAGCCTGAATCACATGCCGTTTGACCGAACCCACGTCCGTCACCGTCGCGCCTGGCTTGAGCACCGGCGAGATCTCTCGTGCCACTGCACCCATTGCCCCGACCGGCACGCACAGCACGACCAGATCCGCCCCTTCGACGGCCTCCTGCACGGTGTCACACACGCGGTCACACAGACCGATACGGCGCGCCGTATCGCGGGTTGCCTCAGACCGGGCATAGCCGGTTACTTCGCCTGCCAAGCCGCCACGTTTGATTGCCCAGAACATGGAGGATGCGATCAGACCCAGCCCGATCAGCGCCACGCGGTCGTAAATCTGGCTCATGCGGCGCCCCCTTTGAACGCGGTGATGGCCGCAACCACTCGGCGGCAGGCTTCTTCATCCCCCACGGTGAGCCGCAGGGCGTTCGGCAGGTTGTAGCCCGCAACACGGCGCACAATCAAACCCTGCGTTTTGAGGTAATCGTCACACGCCTCGGCCTC
>JBFOMB010000084.1:0-2229 GCA_040830545.1 Paracoccaceae bacterium
CACCAGCCCATCCCCCCCCCCCCACAACCCGGCGGTCTCCCGTGCCGCCTCCAGCCCCCCTTCTTCCCGCACAACAAAGCTACCAGAGATTCCCATCAACCCGTCTAGCCCCTGACTGAGCCAGATCACCGCCTCACCCTTGGCGGCCAGATCCAGCAATGCCTGTCGGATGGCCGCCGCCGCTGCTGCGTCCACGCCCCAGGTTGGCTGGTTCACAACCAGTACGTCGGGGTCCTGCAACACCTCTCGCCCAATAACGAATTTCTGAAGGTTCCCGCCCGACAACGACCGAGCGGCGTTCTGTGGACCGGGGGTGCGAACGTCAAAGGCCTGAATGATCCGTTCCGCAAACCCCTGCGCTGCGCCCCATTTCAGAAACCCGCTGGTTTCCAGCTTTTCGCGCACAGCCCCGGTCAGCAGCGCATTTTCCGTCAGGCTCATATCAGGCGCGGCTGCGTGTCCCAGCCGCTCCTCGGGTGCCGCCAACAGACCCAGCCGCCGCCGCGCTGTCGGTCCCAGCCGCCCGATGCTTTGCCCATGCAGACGCACCGCATCCGGCTCGGTCGTTACTTCGCCCGACAACACCCCCAGCAATTCGTCCTGCCCGTTGCCCGCAACGCCCCCAATCCCCAGGATTTCGCCCTTGCGCACGGTCAGATGCACGTTTTTGAGCGAGGTTCCAAAGGCCGATGGCGACGGCACGGACAGGCCGGAAATGTCCAATGCGATCTCCCCGAACGCCCGCCCCGACCGTTCCGGTGTCTGCAACGAAGCCCCCACCATCATCTCGGCCATGTCGCGCGCGGTGGTCTCGGCTGGAACGCAGGTGCCCACATTCTTGCCCAACCGCAGGATCGTCGCCGTGTCACACAGCGTCCGGATCTCTTCCAGCTTGTGACTGATATAAAGGATCGACGTCCCCTCCGACCGCAGTTTCTGCAAGGTCTGAAACAGGATCTCCACCTCCTGCGGGGTCAGGACCGAGGTCGGTTCGTCCATGATCAACAGCTTGGGGTCCTGCAAAAGGCAGCGAATAATCTCGACCCGCTGCCGTTCACCCGCCGACAGGTCGCCGACCGTTCGATAGGGGTCCAACGGCAGGCCGTAGGTTTCGCTCACCTCCCGAATGCGGCGGGCCAGATCGCGCATCGGCGGCGGGTTTTCCATGCCCAGCGCGATATTCTCGGCCACGTTCAGCGCGTCGAACAGCGAAAAGTGCTGGAACACCATGGCGATCCCATCCGCCCGCGCCGCGCGCGGTTCGGGCGGGGCAAAGGGTTGGCCACGCAACACCATCCGCCCGCTGTCAGGCTTCACCAGCCCGTAGATCATCTTCACCAGCGTGGATTTTCCCGCGCCGTTTTCGCCCAGCAGCGCGTGCACCTCACCAACCCCGATATCAAACGACACAGTGTCATTGGCGACAACGCCCGGATAGGCCTTGGTCAGCCCTTCGATTTTCAGAAGCGCGTCGCTCATGCTGTCTTCACCTCTTTGTGGCAGGCTTTGCTGCTGGCCGAATTAGCGACGCTCAACAGCTCTGCCGCAACCCCAATTGCAATGGCTTGGGGATGTTTGCCCAGTGAAGGGTCCCCAATCGGGCACGTGATGCGCGCGATTTGTGCAGGCGCATGGCCCAAGGCCGCCAGCCGCTTGCGAAACCGTGCCCATTTGGTGGCAGACCCGATCAGACCCGCATAGACAAAGGGTCGCTGCAACACCGTGTGGCATAGTTCCAGATCGTAGTCATGTTCCGGTGTCATGATCAGATGCATGGCGTGCGTCGGCGCCTGCTCCATTACTTCAGTCGGCGGAATGTCATGACTGCGCAAGACGTTATCCGGCAGCGCCGCCAATTGATGCGGGCGTACATCAGCCACGTAGACCTCAAACTGCGGCATTGGGGCCAGTACCGCCGCCAGCGCCTGCCCCACATGCCCCGCACCGTAGATGTAGACCGGCTGACGGTCCTGCCACACCTGCTCCACCAGCCACCCGTCGACAATCTGCGTTTGAACCTCTGCGGAGGTCCGCGCTGCCAACGACAACTGACGATGCAGCTTGTCCGGCAGGTCCGCGCCGCCTTCAACGCGCCGCCGGTAAATCCCGTCATAGGACCAATCCGCCGCGTCAACCTCTGCCCGGTAGCGCGTGGCATCCCAGACCTCGGTCACCAGGGTCACCGCCCCGCCACAACACTGACCCAGGGCCGGGCCGCGTGATCTCCCC
>JBFOMB010000085.1:0-3444 GCA_040830545.1 Paracoccaceae bacterium
GCCCGCCGCGCCAGCGCCCGACCTACCCACGGGGAGGGCGCTCTGGCGAGGTCGCACACTCCACTATAGTTGCAGAACTCGGCACCTTAAAGTGTTCAGCTGAAGCGGAAATTCGCCCACCCGAGGTCGGGCGCCGTTGCGGCTCCGGAGGAATGGCTTTAAAGAAGGGTGTCGGCGATGTTTACCCCCGAATGACCTTCGCAAATTGGTCAAACACCGCATTGTTCGCGCAGATCACGCTGCCGTCTTCCAGGATATCCGCATCGGGCTCCATCGCCTCGACCAGACCACCCGCCTCGCGCACGATGATCACACCCGCCGCCAGATCCCAGGCATTCAGCCGCCGTTCCCAGTAGCCGTCAAATCGCCCCGCCGCGACGTATGCCATGTCCAGCGCCGCTGATCCCCAACGCCGCACACCTGCCGTTGCAGGCAGCAACCGCGCCAGATCCTGCAACACCGCTGGCAATTCCGGCCGTCCGCCAAAGGGCAGGCCCGTGGCAAACACGCTTTCAATCATCCGGTGGCGCCCGGACACCCGCAGGCGGCTGTCGTTCATCCAAGCGCCAGCGCCTTTTTCGGCAAAGAACATTTCGTCTTTGGCAGGGTCATAGACCACGCCCGCTACAACCTTGCCCTTGTGCTCCAGCGCGATGGACACCGACCAATGTGGCATCCCATGCAGGAAATTCGTCGTGCCATCCAACGGGTCCACGATCCAGCGCCGTGTCGGGTCTTCACCCGCAATCTCGTCGCTTTCCTCGCCGACCCAACCATAGGTCGGGCGCGCACCCATCAATTCCTCTTTCAGGATCGCCTCGGCTGCAATATCCGCTCTGGACACAAAGTCCCCGGCACCCTTCATAGACACCTGGAGGTTTTCGACCTCGCGGAAATCCTTGACCAGCGACCGGCCTGCCTTGCGGGCTGCCTTGATCATGATGTTGAGATTCGCGCTACCGATCATATCCGTTCTCCGCTGGATCAGAGCGGGCGTATACGCCCCGCGCGCGCCTTTGCCAAGGGACCGATGCAGCCGCAGCGTCACCTGTTGCCAGCAATGCATGGCCGGGTCACGGTACGCGCAAAGGTAAAGGAGAGAGGGAAACATGTCCGACCAAATGTATCGTATCGCGCTGGCCAGCCGTCCCACCGGCGCGCCGGTTGCGGAAAACTTCAGCTACGAGGCCTGCGATGTGCCCACCCCCGGCGAAGACGAGGTGCTGGTGCGTGTCCATTACATGTCGCTCGACCCTTACATGCGAGGGCGGATGGATGACGCGAAATCCTATTCTGCCCCCGTGCCTATCGGCGGCACCATGGAAGCGGGCGGCGTGGGCGAGGTCATCGCGTCCAACAGCCCCGCCTTCCAGCCCGGGGACTTTGCCTTTGGAATGTTCGGCTGGGCCACCCATGGCATTCAACCGGCCAAGATGCTGCGCAAGGTTGATCCGAATGTTGTGCCCCTGACCGCAACGCTGGGCGTGATGGGCATGCCGGGGTTCACCGGCTGGTTTGGGCTCAATGAATACGGACGTCCCAAGGCCGGTGAAACGCTGGTTGTGGCCGCGGCCACAGGTCCCGTGGGGTCGATGGTCGGACAGATTGCCCGTTCCGCTGGTCTACGCACCGTTGGCATCGCGGGTGGGGCAGACAAATGCAAACTGGCCACGGACACGTTTGGCTTTGACGTCTGCCTGGATCACCGCGCCTATGACACCGCGTCGGACCTGCGCAAGGCGCTGGGCGAGGCCTGCCCGGATGGGATCGACATCTATTTCGAAAACGTCGGCGGCAAGGTGCTGGAAGCGGTTGTGCCGCTGATGAACAATTTCGGACGCATCCCGATCTGCGGCATGATCAGCTGGTACAACACCGGCAATCTGGGTGCAGGGGCCACCGACGCTTTGCCTGGCCCATTCCTGTGGCGCAATATCCTGGTGAAATTCTTGTCCGTAAACGGCTTCATCATCTCCAACCACTGGGACCGCTACGGCGAATTCCTGCAGCAGGTCGGCCCGAAACTGGCCACGGGCGAGGTCAAGTATATCGAGGACATCGCCGAAGGTCTGGAAAACGCCCCTGCTGCATTCATGGGCTTGCTCCAGGGCAAAAACGTGGGCAAGCAGGTCGTCAAGGTGATCTGACACGCCAAGCAAAAAAGGGGGCGGACGGCAATGACAGGTCTGTTGCGCCCCCGGACCTTTCCGGGCATCCGGGAATTTGTCTGCCTGATGGCCGTGCTGACCGCGCTGGAAGCGGTCAGCATCGACACGATGCTCCCTGCGCTAGACGAAATGGGGGCGGCGCTGGGCGCGCCGGGCAACGCCAAGCAACTGATCATCAGCTCCATCTTCATCGGGGTTGCGATTGGCCAGCTCGTCAGCGGCCCGATCAGTGACATCATCGGGCGGCGGCGGGCGGTGTTCGGCTTTGTCGCGATCTACCTGCTTGGCACGTTGGTGGCGGTCACGGCTGCGACCATGCCCCACATGCTGGCCGGGCGCGTGATACAGGGGTTGGGCGCGGCGGGGCCCTACGTGGTGGCCTTCGCCATCATACGGGACCGTTATTCCGGGCGGGACATGGCGCAGATCAATTCCTGGATCATGACCGCCTTCATCCTGCTGCCTGTTATCTCTCCGCTCATTGGGCAGGGCATCATCGGTCTCGCAGGCTGGCGCGCCATCTTCGGCGCGTTCCTGTTGTTCGCGGTGATCTCAACGCTCTGGTTCGCCGCGCGCCAGCCCGAAACCCTGCCGCCAGACAGCCGGGTCGCCCCAAATCTGCCCGCGCTCTATGCCGCAGCCAAAGGCGTGCTGAGGCATCGCCAACTGCTGGTCGGTACAGCGGTCGAGGGCCTCTTGCTGGGCGCATTCATCGGCTATCTCAGCGGATCACAGCCCATCTTCCTCGACATCTATGGCATCGACACGCTGTTCCCGCTGGTTTTCGCGGCACTTGCCCTGTTCATCGGAGCGGCAGGCGTGATCAATGCCGGGTTGGTGCAACGGTTGGGCATGCGTCGTCTGATCTATGCAGCTTTTGTCGGCATGTCCGCCCTGTCGCTGCTGTTCCTGTTTCTCTGCATGCCCTTCGCCGGACAACCCCCGCTCTGGCTGACGCTCACATACCTTGCGCCGCTGGTTTTCTGCTGCGGTATCGGGTTTGGCAATGTGGCTGCCCTCGCCATGGAACCCGTCGACTCCGAAGCCGGTCTGGGTGCGTCCGTCTTCGGCGGTATCGCGACCTTGATGGCGGTCCCCATCGGTATGGCCATCGGCGCGGCCTATGATGAGACGCTTGTGCCGCTGACTGCCGGCTTCCTGATCACCTCCGCCCTGTCGCTCCTGACTCTCCGCTTCGGGCTCCAACCCCGCTGAGGGCGTGAACGCACCCAATCCTTAGCCACGCCTCAGCCCCGGACCTGATCCGGGGCCTCAA